>NZ_JBITSQ010000002.1:0-773256 GCF_044541035.1 Streptomyces sp. NPDC085866 | reverse complement strand
GAACGCGACTACATGTGGGCCGAATACGCGAAAGACCCGCGTATGCGCGCCAACATCGGCATCCGCCGCCGCCTCGCCCCCCTGCTCGACAACGATCGCAACCAGATCGAGCTGTTCACCGCCCTGCTGCTCTCCCTGCCCGGCTCACCGATCCTCTACTACGGCGACGAGATCGGCATGGGCGACAACATCTGGCTCGGCGACCGCGACGCCGTACGCACCCCCATGCAGTGGACCCCCGACCGCAACGCCGGATTCTCCTCCTGCGACCCCGGCCGGCTGTTCCTGCCCACGATCATGGACCCCGTCTACGGCTACCAGGTCACCAACGTCGAGGCCTCCATGTCCTCGCCGTCCAGCCTGCTCCACTGGACCCGCCGCATGATCGAGATCCGCAAGCAGAACCCCGCCTTCGGACTGGGCACCTACACCGAACTGCAGTCCTCCAACCCCGCCGTCCTCGCCTTCCTCCGCGAATACGGCGACGACCTGGTGCTGTGCGTCCACAACTTCTCCCGGTTCGCACAACCCACCGAACTGGATCTGCGGGTCTACGACGGACGGCACCCCGTCGAGCTGATCGGCGGCGTGCGCTTCCCCGCCATCGGTGAACTGCCCTACCTGCTGACCCTCGCGGGCCACGGCTTCTACTGGTTCCGGCTCACCCGAGTCGCATCCCGCATCGGCCGCCGCCGCTGAACACCGGCGCCGAGGAAAGGACGCGTCACCATGCCGAAGACCATCACCCCCCGGCCGAGGGCCGCGACCACCACGGACCGGCCCCTGGCCTCGCTGAGCGGGCTGCTGCGCGAGTGGCTGCCCCTGCAGCGCTGGTTCGCGGGCAAGGACCGGCCCGTCACCGATCTGTCGCTGCTGTCCATGAGCGAGCTGTTCCCGGGATGTCTGCACCTGCTGGTCCACGCCTCGCACGCGCCGGTGCCCACTCCCGGCGGCACGCCGCCGCCCGGCGACTGCTACCAGCTGCTCCTGGGCGTGCGCGAGCACCTCGCACCGCGGCTGGAGCGGGCGTACGTCGGCCGCGTCGAGGAGGGTCCGTTCGCCGGCCTCGCCGTGTACGACGCGCTGCAGGACCCGCGCTCGGCCCATCTGCTCCTGGAGCGGCTGCGACAGCCCGGCACATCGGGTCCGCTGTGCTTCGAGAAGGCCCCGGGTATCCATCTGCCCGGTGGCCTCCCGCCGCGGCTGCTGGAAGCCGAGCAGTCCAACTCGTCGATCGTCTACGGCGACGCGTACATCCTGAAGCTCTTCCGGCGCATCCAGCCGGGCGTCAACCCCGACCTCGAGGTGCCGGGCGCGCTGGCCGCACAGGGGTGTGCACGGGTGCCGGCGCCGGTCGCCTGGTTCAGCACGAGTACTCCGAGCCCGGCCACGCTGGGAGTCCTGCAGCCGTTCCTGCCGGACGCCACCGACGGCTGGACGCTGGCGCTGCGCGCGCTCGCCACGGGTGACGACTTCACCGCCGAGGCCCGGGAGCTGGGCCGGGCCATGGCCGAGGTCCACCTCGCGCTGGCCGACGCCTTCCCGCCGGCCGGGCCGGGCGAGAACGGCCGTACCGCGGAGGCGATGTGCGCGCGGCTGGACGCGGCCACGCACGCGGTGCCCGCGCTGCGGCCCTTCGTGCCGGGCCTGCGGGCCGCGTTCGGTGCGCTGGCCACGTGCGACACCGGGCCGCCGGCCCAGCGCATCCACGGCGATCTGCACCTCGGACAGGTGCTGCAGGCAGGGCGCGACTGGTTCGTCATCGACTTCGAGGGCGAGCCGTCCCGGCCGCTGGCCGAGCGGCGGGCCGCGCAGTCCCCGGTGCGGGACGTGGCCGGGATGCTGCGCTCCTTCGACTACGCGGCCCGGCAGCGCCGCCCCTGGCGGCCGGAGTGGGCGCGCCGCTGCCGCGAGGCGTTCTGCGCGGGCTATGCGGCCCGCGCCGGGTGGGATCCACGCAAGAAGCACGCGCTGCTGCGCGCGCACGAGACGGACAGGGCGGTGTACGAGGTGCTGTACGAGGCGAGACACCGTCCGGACTGGCTACCGGTTCCGATGGCCGCGATCCAGCGGCTCGCGGTGTGGGGAGGCTGACGTCGTGACACGGAACGACACCGCACTTCCCAGGCCGGCGGGACCCGCTCCGTCCGCGGCCGCCCCGCTCGACCAGGGCGACCGCGACCGTCTGCTCGGCGGCGCGCACCACGACCCGCACGCCCTGCTGGGCGCCCACCCGGTGCCGGGCGGCACGCTGTTCCGGGCGCTGCGCCCGAACGCCCGCAAGGTCAGCGTCGTCGTCGACGGGATGCACAGCCCGCTGGCGTCGGAGGGCGGTGGTCTGTTCGCCGCCGTGCTGCCGTACGACGAGATCCCGTCGTACACGCTGCATGTCGCGTACGACGACGGTGAGCAGGAGGTGGAGGATCCGTACCGCTTCCTGCCCACCCTCGGCGAGCTGGACCTGCACCTGGTCCGCGAGGGCCGGCACGAGCAGCTGTGGCGGGCGCTCGGCGCCGAGCCCATGACCCGTCAGGGGGTCGCGGGCACCCGGTTCACCGTGTGGGCGCCGAACGCCCGAGGGGTGCGGGTCGCGGGTGACTTCACGTACTGGGACGGCACGCAGTACCCGATGCGGTCGCTCGGCGCGTCGGGCGTGTGGGAGCTGTTCCTACCGGGCATCGGCGAGGGCGCCCGGTACAAGTTCGAGATCACCTCCCGCAACGGCGACCGGTTCCTGAAAGCGGACCCGCTGGCCCGCCGTACGGAGCTCCCGCCCGCGACCGCCTCGGTCGTGGCGGTGTCGCGGTACGAGTGGGGCGACGCGGAATGGATGGACCACCGGGGCGACACGCCTGTCCACGAGGCGCCGTTCTCCGTGTACGAGGTCCATCTGCCCTCCTGGCACCCGGGGCTGACGTACCGCCAGCTGGCGGACGAACTGCCCGCCTACGTCGCGGAGATGGGTTTCACCCATGTCGAGCTGATGCCGGTCGCCGGACATCCCTTCAGTGGCTCCTGGGGCTATCAGGTCACCTCCTACTACGCGCCCACGCCCCGGCTCGGCTCACCCGACGACTTCAAGTACCTGGTGGACGCGCTGCACCGGGCGGGCATCGGCGTGATCATGGACTGGGTGCCGGCCCACTTCCCCAAGGACGACTGGGCGCTGGCCCGGTTCGACGGTGAGCCGCTGTACGAGCCCGGGGACTGGCGGCGGGCCGAGCACCCCGACTGGGGCACGTACGAGTTCGACTACGGGCGCACCGAGGTGCGCAACTTCCTCGTCGCCAACGCCGTGTACTGGTGCGAGGAGTTCCACATCGACGGGCTGCGGGTGGACGCCGTCGCCTCCATGCTCTACCTCGACTACTCGCGGGACTCCGGGCAGTGGGCGCCGAACGTCTTCGGCGGGCGGGAGGACCTGGACGCGGTGGCCTTCCTGCAGGAGATGAACGCCACCGTCTACCGGCGCTGCCCGGGCGTGGTCACCATCGCCGAGGAGTCCACCGCCTGGGACGGCGTGACCCGGCCGACGGACAGCGGCGGGCTCGGCTTCGGACTGAAGTGGAACATGGGCTGGATGCACGACTCGCTGGAGTACATCCAGCACGAGCCGGTGCACCGCAAGTACCACCACAACGAGATGACCTTCTCGATGGTGTACGCCTACACCGAGAACTACGTCCTGCCGATCTCCCACGACGAGGTCGTGCACGGCAAGCAGGCCCTGGTGTCGAAGATGCCGGGCGACTGGTGGCAGCGGCGGGCCAACCACCGCGCCTACCTGGGCTTCATGTGGGCCCACCCCGGAAAACAACTGCTCTTCATGGGCCAGGAGTTCGCCCAGGGCGCCGAGTGGTCCGAGGCGCACGGCCCCGAGTGGTGGCTGCTGGACGAGGACTACCACTCCGCGGGGGACCACCGGGGTGTACAGCATCTCGTCCGGGACCTGAACACGCTGTACCGGGCCACACCGGCGCTGTGGCAGCGGGACACGGATCCGGGCGGTTTCCGGTGGGTGCAGTGTGACGCGGCGGACGACAACGTCTTCGCGTTCCTGCGGTTCGACACCGGGGGATCCCCTCTGCTGACCGTGTCGAACCTCTCCCCCGTGGTCCGTGGCGACTACCGTCTCCGGGTCCCTGACGAGGTCCCCGCCTGGCAGGAGGCGCTGAACACGGACGACGCGCGCTACGGCGGCAGCGGTGTCGGCGTCGGCGCCCCGGGGGCGATCAAGCCCGAGGACGGGTTCCTCCGGCTCACACTGCCGCCGCTCGCCACTGTCTGGTTGACGCCCGTGCGCTGAACCCACAGGTGTCGGCTGCCCGTTCCGGGGGGCAGTCAGGGTCGTACAGACCTACGACTGCTCCTCGTCACGAACAGAAGGGCGACCCACGTGCGCACTGTCGGAGTGGAGGAGGAACTCCTTCTGGTCGACCCGGACAGCGGGGAGCCGAAGCCGCTGTCGGCCGCAGTCCTCGTCCGTGCCACCCAGGACGATCCCGGACAGGACGTGTTCCAGAAGGAGTTGTTCGGGCAGATGCTGGAGTTCGCCACACATCCGCAGGCGGACATGGCGGACCTCGGCGCCGAGATCGTGCGCTGCCGCAAGGAGGCGTCCCGGCTGGCCGGCGAGATCGGCTGCGCGGTCGCCGCGCTCGCCACGTACCCGATGCCGGTGACCCCCTCGCTCACCGTGCACGAGCGCTACCAGTGGATGGCCGGGCGGTACGGGATGACCACCCAGGACCAGCTCGTGTGTGGCTGTCATGCGCATGTTTCGGTGGAGTCCGACGAGGAGGGCGTCGCCGTCCTCGACCGGATCCGGCCGTGGCTTCCGGTGCTCCTGGCGCTGAGCGCCAACTCGCCGTTCTGGCAGGGCCGGGACACCGGCTACGTGAGCTACCGCGGCCGGGTGGTCCGGCGTTGGCCGCAGGCGGGTCCGAACGAGCTGTTCGGCTCGGCCGAGCGGTACCACCGGCTGGTGCGGGACATGGTGGCCAGCGGGGTCATCCTCGACCGGGGGATGCTGTACTTCGACGCGCGCCTGTCCGCGAGCTACCCGACGGTGGAGATCCGGGTGGCGGACGTGTGCCTGCGCGCGGACACCACCGTCCTGATCGCCACGCTGGCCCGAGCCCTGGTGGAGACGGCGGCCCGCGAGTGGCGGGCGGGCCGGCCGCCGCTCGACCACAGTGTGAGCCTGCTGAGGCTCGCCGCCTGGCAGGCCGCCCGGTCCGGCCTGGACGAGGACCTGTTGGACCCCGTGACCATGCTGCCCCGGCCCGCGGCGCGGGTGCTGTACTCGCTGCTGCAGCACACCGGGGACGCGCTCACCGACAGCGGTGACGCGGCCGGCGTCGAGGAGGCCGTCGCCAAGGTGCTGCGCCGGGGCAACGGCGCCCGTGAGCAGCGGCTGCTCATGGAGCGGACGGGCAGCCTGCGGGACGTCGTGACCGCCTGTGTGCGGCACACCCAGGACTGAGGGGCGGTCGCCGGGGTCGGGGTTCAGGTGACTCGTGTGCTCAACGGCCTCTGGACACGCACAGATCATCAGCGGATCACGACTTGCCTGTTCCTGGCCCCGAAACCGCTTGCCTGGGCTACATTCGAGCACCGCCGGCAACTGAGCCGACCGGCGGAGTCACCCTCCGTACACCTCGGGAGCAGCGCATGCGCGACAACGCCCTCGCTCCATCAGCCGTACCGCCGATGACCGGCGGGCTCGCCGACAGCATCTTCGAGACCGCGGACCGCAATCCGACGCTGCCCCTCCTCGCGCGGCGCACGGACGCGGCGCCCGGCGTGTGGGAGGAGGTGACGGCGGTCGAGTTGCGGGACGAAGTGGTCGACCTGGCCAAGGGCCTGATCGCCGCGGGGATCTCCCCCGGCCACCGGGTGGCCCTGATGGCGAGGACCCGTTACGAGTGGACGGTGTTCGCCCACGCGCTGTGGACCGTCGGCGCGGAGGTCGTCCCGATCCACCCGGCGTCCTCGCGGGACCAGGTGGAGTGGATCCTGCGGGACGCCAACTGCGTGGCCGTGGTGGTGGAGGACGAGCAGGGCATCATGACGGTCGGCACCGTGTGCGCGAGGCTGCCGCGGCTGAAGCACGTCTGGCAGCTGGACGCGGACGCTCCGGCCCGGCTGGCCGAGCAGGGTGCGGTGATCCCGCTGACCACGGTGGAGTCGCTGCGCCGGATCGTGCTGCCGGACGCGACGGCGGTCATCGCCTACACCTCGGGCACCACCGGCCGTCCGCTGGGCTGCGCACTGAGCCACCGCGGCCTGGCCCACCCTTGCGACATCCTGCTCGCCGGCTGGGGGCACACCGCGGCGGCCCCGGGCGAACAGCCGTCGGTGCTCGCCTTCCTGCCCTTCTCCCATGTGTACGGGCTCATGGTCCAGGTGATGTGCGTGCGCGGCGGGGTCCTGATGGCGCACGAACCGGAGATGACGGCGGAAGCCCTCGCATCGGCGCTGCGCACGTTCCGGCCGACGTACCTCTACGGCGTACCGTCGGTGTTCGAGAAGCTGTACAAGACCTTCCTGAGGACCGCTCAGCAGGCGGGCCGGGGTGCGCTGTTCGAGCGGGCGGCGCAGACCGCGCGGGACTACGCCGAGGCGGAGGAGCGTCGGCGGCTGGGCCTCGGGCCGGGTCCCGGGTTCGATCTGCGGGTGCAACACGCCCTGTACGAGCGGACGGTGTACCGCAGGCTGCGGGCCGCGCTCGGGGGGCGCGCCGTGCGGGGCACCTCCGGCGGCTCGTCGCTCAGCCGGGAACTGTCCCTGTTCTACGAGGGCATCGGGCTGTACCTGCACGACGGTTACGGCCTGACGGAGACCTCCGGCGGGATCACCATGCAGCCGCTGGGCCGGGAGAAGTCCGGGACCGTGGGCCGGCCGCTGCCGGGCACCGAGGTCCAGGTGGCCGACGACGGCGAGATCCTGGTGCGCGGCGCGTCGGTGTTCCAGGGATACGTCGGCGACGAGGCGCGGACGCGGACCACGCTGTACGGCGGCTGGCTGGCCACCGGGGACATCGGACGGCTGGACTCCGAGGGCTATCTGACGATCACCGGCCGGAAGAAGGATGTGATCGTCACCAGCAGCGGCAAGAGCGTGGCGCCGGCCCCGCTGGAGCAGCGGCTGCGCATGCATCCGCTGGTGCACCAGGCGGTGGTCGTCGGCGACGACCGGCCGTGCGTGGGGGCCCTGATCACGCTGGACCCGGAGTTCCTCGCGCACTGGCGGGCCGGCCTGGCCCTGCAGGGCGAGTCGCCGAGCCGGGAGGCCCGGGAGGAGAACGCGCTGAGGGAGGAGATCGCGCGGGCGGTCGCCTCGGCCAACAGTGCGGTGTCCCGCTCGGAGTCCATCAGGGTCTACCGCGTCCTCCCGGAGCCGTTCGCCCCGGACAACGGGCTGCTGACGCCGTCCATGAAGCTGCGCCGGGACGCCATAGCGCGCCACTATGCCGCCGAGATCGACGCGATGTACGAGGCCCGGTCGCGCGCGGCAAGGCGGCCGGGTCCCGAGGAGACGGCCGACTGGGACGAGTCGGACAACGTCTTCCGCTAGGAGGTGCAGGTACGGAGCTCAGGGCCGGGCGGACGGGTAATCCGGCCCGGCTGTGGGAACCCGCAGCAGTGGAGTGATCAGCAACGACGACCGCCCTGGTCGCGAGGGGCCGCCGGCCCCGACCGGACGGGGCCGGGGAATGCGATATGGCGACGGAGCCGCGTGGGGACGACACACCGCCCTCGGAGGAGTGGGCCGAGCGGGCGTTCTCCTTCCCGGGTGAGCTGCGCAATGTGACGGGGGCGCGGCTCGCCGCGGAGGAGTTCCTGTGCGCCCTGGCCCGGGACGCGCCGCCCGGCACGCCCGAGTGCTGGGACGACATCCTGCTGGTCGTCACGGAGCTGGCCGCCAACGCCGTCCAGTACGCCCCCGGGCCCTTCGGGCTGCGGATGCGCCGCACCTTCGACGGGGTGCACGTGACGATGCACGACACCAGCACCACCCGGCCGGAGCCGCGGCCGTTCCAGCCGAGAGCGGGCGGCGGCGGGATCGGCTGGCACCTGGTGCACACGCTGTGCAGTCAGGTGAGCGTCGTCGTCGAGGACCGGGGCAAGGACATCCACGTGTTCCTGCCCTGGTGACGGGGAACGTCGCGCGTGGTGTCCATGAGTACGACGTGTATCTGTGCGAGATCTGGTTACTACGGGCCTCAGCAGGGGCATGCTGGTGCCCACGCGTTCGTCTGCCTGCCGCACCCAGCTGGCGGAACGGCTCGGGGCACGGTGGGATCGGTGTGGCCGCAGCGATCCCGGGCACGCGAACGGCGTGGAGTCGGACCGCCTGGAGCCGCAGAGAGGGATGAACACCGTGACACGACCCAGGATCCTGGTGGTTGGCGCAGGCTTCGCCGGAGTCGAGTGCGTCCGCCGCCTGGAGCGGAAACTCACCCCGGAGGAGGCCGACGTCACTCTGGTGACGCCGTTCGCCTACCAGCTCTACCTCCCCCTGCTGCCCCAGGTCGCCTCCGGTGTGCTGACACCGCAGTCGATCGCCGTCTCGCTGCGCCGCAGCAAGAAGTACCGCACCCGGATCATCCCGGGCGGTGCGATCGGCGTGGACCTGAAGTCCAAGGTCTGTGTCATCCGCACCATCACCGACGACGACGTCAACGAGCGGTACGACTACCTCGTGCTGGCGCCGGGCAGCGTGACCCGCACCTTCGACATCCCGGGGCTCACCGAGCACGCCTTCGGGCTGAAGACCCTCGCCGAGGCCGCCTACATCCGCGACCACGTCATCTCGCAGCTGGACCTCGCGGACGCCAGCGACGACCCGGCCGAGCGGGCCGCGCGGCTCCAGTTCGTCGTGGTCGGCGGCGGATACGCGGGGACCGAGACCGCGGCCTGTCTGCAACGGCTCACGCACGCGGCCGTGCAGCGCTATCCGCGTCTCGACCCGAACCTGATCAGGTGGCACCTCATCGACATCGCGCCCAAGCTCATGCCGGAGCTGGGCGACAAGCTGGGCCGCAGCGCACAGGAGATCCTGCGGCGGCGCGGCATCGATGTCTCGCTGGGCGTGTCGATCGACAAGGCGGGAGCCGAGGAGGTCACCTTCACCGACGGCCGGGTGGTGCCGACGCACACCCTGATCTGGACGGCGGGTGTGGTCGCGAGCCCGCTGATCGCCACGCTCGGCGCGGAGACGGTCCGCGGCAGGCTCGCCGTCACCGCCGAGATGACCCTGCCGGGTCACGACGGGGTGTTCGCGCTCGGCGACGCGGCCGCCGTGCCCGACAAGACCAAGGAGGAGGAGAACGCGGTCTGTCCGCCCACCGCCCAGCACGCCATGCGCCAGGGCCGGAAGGTCGCCGACAACGTCATCGCGACCCTGCGCAACGAGCCGCTGGTGCCGTACGTGCACAAGGACCTGGGCCTCGTCGTCGACCTGGGCGGCAAGGACGCCGTGTCCAAGCCGCTGGGCATCGAGCTGCGGGGCGTGCCCGCCCAGGCGGTGGCCCGCGGCTATCACTGGTCGGCGCTGCGCACCAACGTCGCCAAGACCCGCGTCATGACCAACTGGCTGCTGAACGCGGTCGCCGGCGACGACTTCGTCCGCACCGGCTTCCAGTCCCGCAAACCGCCCCGGCTGAAGGACTTCGAGTACACGGACACCTATCTGACACCGGAACAGGTCCGCGCCCGGGTGGAGGGTGGCGACACCGCGATTTCCTGATGTGACCCAGATCACCGGAGATCGCCGATCACTTCCCGGTCGGTCGGCGGTCTTCTCCGGTGATCAGCACACGTCACACGGATGGGACACACCGCCATGACCGAGAAGACCGTGAAGGGCCCGGCGAGCTACTTCCCCTCGATCGAGAAGAAGTACGGCCGTCCGGTCGCCGCATGGCAGGAGCTGATCCGTTCCTCTCCGTTGACCAAGCACATGGAGCTGGTGGCCTGGCTCAAGTCCGAGCACGGTCTCGGGCACGGGCACGCCAACGCGCTCGTCGCGTACACGCTGGCCGAGGGTAAGTAGCAGGTCGGCCCGGGGCGGCGGGCCGGGTCGCCGTGCCATGCTGGGACGGAGATCAAGTTCTGGCACGGGAGAGAGCGCGGCGGCGTGAGGGCAGCGGTTCGGTCGGGGTGGGCACGGACGTGGGACCGGCTCGCGGCGTCCGATCCCGGGCTGCTGCGGCTCACCGCGGGTCTGCGCACGGTGGCCGCCATCGTCCTCACCCTTGCCGTGCTGGCCCTGCTGCGGGTCCCGGTCCCGCAGCTCGTCGCGGGTGCCATGGCGTCGATGGTCGCGACGTTCGCCCTCCGCGAGAAGCAGCGCTCCCAGCAGGCCGTCACCCTCGCGCTGGGCCTGCCGGTGGCGCTCGCCTCGGTGTCGCTGGGCGCGCTGTTGAACCAACGGGTCGTCGTGGGCGACGTGTTCTTCGTCGCCCTCATCTTCTGTGCCGTCTACGGCCGCAGGTTCGGCGACCGCGGCACGGCGCTGGGCCTCATCGGCTTCCAGATCTACTTCCTCTCGCTGTTCGTGCACGCGACCACGTCCACGCTGCCCGCCCTGTACGGCGTGATCACCGTGGCGTTCGTGTGCAGCGCCGCCGCCCGCTTCGTCCTGCTGCCCCAGACCCCGGCGGGCACCCTCGACCGGTTGCGCCGGGCTTTCCGGGCCCGGCTCGGGCAGCTGATCGCGGCCCAGATCGAGCTGCTGGACGCCGGTCCCGACGAGGTCGAGAAGGTGCTGGCGCACCTGCGCACCAGCACCGCCCGGCTGCACGAGACGGCGCTGATGATCCAGGGCCGGCTGGAGGGCGGCACCTCCGACGAGGCGACGGCACGGTTGCTGCAGCGCCGTATCGCCGACGCCGAGATCGCCGCCGAGCGGCTCGGTCTGCTGCTGCTCACCGCGCGCAGTGCCGAACGGACGGACACGCTCACCCTGCATCTGCCCGGCGCGCCCCTCCCGACCGGCGGCGAGCTGCCGATGCGGGACGAGGCCACGGCCGTGCTGCGCCGGGACCTGGAGGCGCTGCGCCTGCTGGTGCTGCGGCCGGTCGGCGAGGCCTCGGGGACGGCGCTGGCGCAGGTGCGCAACCGGCTGCTCGGCTACCGCGAGGAGGAGAACCTGCCCAAGGCGTCCCCGGCGGTGCAGGACGTCTTCCGGGGTCTCGGCGAGGCCGCGCGGGCCGTCCTCGGGCTGCGGATCGCCCTGGACGGGCCGCAGGACGAGTCCGACGACACACCGGCGACGGCCCGGTCCCGCGAGGAGCTGGACGCCGAGGACGCCGCCATCGAGAGCGGCGAGGAGGCCGAGCCCGAGAAGCCGGAGCCGACCGGGCTCGGGCGGCCCACCACCCGGGCCGCCGTGCAGGTGGCCGTCGGTTCGGCCCTCGCCATCGCGGGCGGTGAGCTGCTGTCCAGCCAGCGCTGGTACTGGGCGGTGCTGACCTGCTGGATCGTTTTCCTGAACACCGCGTCCACCGGCGAGATCCTGGTGAAGGGCTACCGGCGGCTGGTCGGCACGGTACTCGGCGTGGTGGCCGGCATCGGGCTCGCGGGGCTGGTCGGACACCACACCTGGACGGCGTTCGCGCTGGTGCTGGTGTGCATCTTCGCGATGTTCTTCACCGCGCCGCTGTCCTACACGCTGATGTCGTTCTTCGTGACGGCGATGCTGGGGCTGCTGTACACGTTGCTGAGCACCTACAGCGTGTCGGTGCTGGTGCTGCGCGTGGAGGAGACGGCGCTGGGCGCGGCCTGCGGGATGATCGCGGCGGCGGTGGTGCTGCCGGTCCACACCGACCGGCGCACCAACGACCTGCTCGTCGACGTCCTCGACAAGCTGGCGGACGTCACCCGGGCCGCCATGGACCAGCTGAGCGGCGCGCCGCCGGCCGACCTGGTGGACCGGGCCCGCGACCTGGACCAGGCGCTGGCCGACCTGCACGCCGCCACCCAGCCGCTCACCCACCCGATCGCCCCGCAGCGCGGCCGCCGGGACACCGCTCGGTACGTGGTGGCCCTGCTGGAGACCTGCGCCTACCACGCGCGTTCGCTCGCGGCCACGGCCGAGCTGCTGCCGACGCACCCGTCGATCGCGGCGGATCCCCGGCTGCGCGGAGCCGGCCGGCGGATCGTGCACAACATCGAGGCGATCGCCGCACACGTCGCCGACCCCCGCTCGGCGGCGGGCATCGAGACCGGCCCCAGCATCGCGTCGATGCTGGAACCGGGCACCCTGCGCACCCCGCGCTACGGCCGGGTGACCGACCGGGTGCTGCGGCATCTGCAGCGCCTGGACGAGGCGGTGTCGGGTCTGGCCCGGCCGCTGGGCATCGCGCGGGAGCGGTCCGAGAAGTGACGGCCGGTCACCCGGCGGTCCGGCCGCACTGCCGCTGTCCCAGCGCCACGGCACGCACGCGGGCGCAGCTGCGGCTGATGAGCCGGGAGACGTGCATCTGGGAGATGCCTAGCCGGTCGGCGATGTGGCTCTGCGTCATGTCCTCGAAGAAGCGCATGTAAAGGATGGCCCGCTCCCGCTCGGGCAGCCGGCGCAGCCCCTCCTTGGCGGCCTCTCGGTCGACGACGACGTCGTACGAGGAGTCCGTGGCACCCAGGGTGTCGGCCAGGCTGTGGCCGTCGTCGCCGGCGGCCGGCTCGGCGTCCAGGGAGAGGGCGCTGAAGCTCTCCAGCGCCTCCACGCCCTCGGTGACCTGGTCCTCGGTGAGGCCGGTGTGCGCGGCGATGTCGGCGGCGGTGGGTTCGGGTGCGCCGGGGCGCTGGGTGAGTTCGCGGCGGGCCAGGCGCACCCGGTTGCGCAGCTCCTGTACCCGGCGGGGCACCCGCACGGCCCACATCCGGTCCCGGAAGTGCCGCTTCACCTCGCCGGTGACGGTCGGGACGGCATAGCTCTCGAAGGCTCCCCGGGAGGGGTCGTACCGGTCGATGGCCTTGACCAGGCCGAGCGCGGCCACCTGGCGCAGATCCTCGGTGGACTCCCCGCGGTCGCGGAACCGGCCGGCGATCCGGTGGGCCATGGGCAGCCACTCGGTCGCCAGTTCGTCGCGTACGGCGTCCCGCTCGGGGCCGTCGTCCAGTTCCACGAGCCGCGCGAAGAGGGCCGCGGTGTCGGGGGCGTCGTCATGGGACCGCCGCACCGGGGCGACGGAGGAAGTGTCGGTCAGCATGCGGCATCGCTCCTGAAGGGTTGTTTCAGGGCGTGGACGGAAACAGGTTGCGCCTGCCCGTCCGCCCCGGCGGCAAACACGGGTTGCCGGCCCTTCGGCCACCGGTGTGTCGTCCGGAGTGAAACGAGTCACGTGACCCGTTCTCGATTGGGCGGATTCCGGCAAGATGGTTTACCGTTCATCCATAAGTGGTGACGGAGTCGACCGGAACCGTCCTCCCTTGCCACCGCATACGGCCCTGGCTGGTCTCCCCCGTCCAGCCAGGGCTTTTTCATTCCTCCGCGGCACATCGCCGACAGAAACCCGCTTCCTTCGAGGTGCCCCGGACGGCGGCAGCGGCTGAAATGGGCTTGGGGAAACCACCCGAACCGCTGCCGGCGAGGAGTCCCGCGCCATGACCAAAGCGATAAAACTGCTGACCGCCCTCCCGCAGGCCCAGCGCGAGCGGCTGATGGAGCTGGCCAAGGAGGTGTCCTTCCCGGAGGACACCCGCATCTTCGAGGCGGGCGGCACCGCCGACCGCTTCTGGGTGGTCCGCTCCGGCGCGGTCCACCTGGACCAGCAGGTCACCTCCCGGCAGCGGGTCACCGTGGCCACGCTCGGCGCGGGCGACATGCTCGGCTGGTCCTGGCTGTTCCCGCCGTACGAGTGGGACTTCGGCGCCGTCGCCTTCAGCAACGTCCGGGCCTACGAGTTCGACGGACCCTCGGTGCTCGCGCTCTGCGTGGAGGACCCGCTGCTCGGACTTTCGCTGGTGCGCACGGTCGCCGAGGTCCTCGCCCACCGCCTGGAGACGACCCGCGGCAAGCTGATGGAGCAGTACACGATCCGGCGGCGCAGCGGCCCGCTCTGAGCTCCGCCGGAAGTACCGCGATGTGCCGTGGATCCGCTGCGGCGCCGCCGTGGCTGGTCGCGCCCACACGGCGGAGCCGCACATCGACGCAGCCCCGCGCCCCTTACGGGACGCTTCAGATCCGGTAGCGCCGCAGCGCCGGGACCGCCGCCGCGAGCCCCAGCATGACCACCACCACCAGCGCACCGCCGCCCGCCACGGCCGCCCTGGGGCCGAACGCCGAGCCCGCGGTGCCGTGCAGCACGTCGGCCAGGCGCGGACCGCCCGCGACGACCACGGTGAACACCCCCTGCATTCGGCCGCGCATCTCGTCGGTCGCGGCGGAGAGCAGGATCGCCCCGCGGAACACCATGGAGACCATGTCGGCGACCCCGGCCGCGGCGAGGAAGGTCACGGCCAGCCAGAGGTTGGTGCTCAGCCCGAACCCGGCGACGGCCACGCCCCAGCCGACGACCGCGCCGATGACCATCCAGCCGTGCCGCCGTGCCCGCGAGAAGACGCCGGAGAACAGGCCGCCGAGCACCGCGCCGACCGGGATCCCGGCGAACAGCACACCGAGCGCCAGCCCTTCGCCGTAGGAGCCGTACGTCTGCGCGGCCAGCTGCGGGAACAGGGCGCGGGGCATGCCGAAGACCATGGCCACGATGTCGGCCAGGAAGGAGAGCAGCAGCACCTTGTGCCCGGAGATGTAGCGGAACCCCGCCGTGATCTCGCGCATCCCGGCCCGACGGGCCGGCCCGTCGCCCAGCGGGGGCAGTGCGGGCAGCCGGAACACCGCCCACACGGTGACGCACAGCGCCAGCGCGTCGATCAGGTACAGCTCGGGCAGCCCGATGACCGGTATCAGCGCACCGGCCAGCAGCGGACCCGCGACGAGGCCGGTCTGCATCACGGTCGAGCCGAGCGCGCCCGCCGCCGCCAGCTGCTCGGCCGGGACGAGGCGGGCGACGGAGGCGGTGCGGGCCGGGGAGTTGAGGCCGAAGAACGCCTGCTGCACGGCGAGCAGCAGCATGAGGACCACGACGGAGTCCAGGCCGGTGACGGCCTGCGTCCAGAACAGCACCGAGGTCACGGCGATCCCGCTGTTGGTGACCAGCAGCAGCTTGCGCCGGTCCATCGTGTCGGCGACCGCCCCGCCCCACAGCGCGAACACCACCATGGGCACCAGACCGGCGAGACTGGCGTAGCCGACCCAGGCCGAGGAGTGGGTGATGTCGTAGATCTGCTTGGGTACGGCGACCGCGGTCAGCTGGCTGCCGACGGCCGTGACGATGGTCGACGACCACAGCCGCCGGTAGGCGGGGATGCGCAGCGGCCGGGTGTCCATCGCCCAGCGGCGCCAGCTGCGCCGGGGCGGGGCCTGGGCGGCCGGGCTGTCGGTCTCGGTGTCGGGTTCGGTGCTGCTCTCGCTCGTGTCCACGGGCATCCTGGTTGCTCGATACATCTTTCGATTTCGAGCCTCACTATGGCAGCAACTTCTGCGCCTGCCGAACCGGTTGTTCCGGGATCCGGTGTCTGTGGAGCGGGCGGCTCAGGATGCGGTGCCTCAGGATCCGGTGCCTCAGGATCCGGCGAGGAGCATGGCGCCCAGCGCGAGCATGGTGACGGCGACCAGGCCGTCCAGGACCCGCCAGGCGGTGGGCCGGGCGAGGAAGCGGCCGAGCAGCCGCGCGCCGAAGCCGAGCGCGGCGAACCAGCAAAGGCTCGCGAGGGCCGCGCCGAGCCCGAAGGTCCAGCGCAGCGGGCCGCGGTCGGCGGCGAGGGACCCGAGCAGGAACACGGTGTCCAGGTAGACGTGCGGGTTGAGCCAGGTCATCGCCAGACAGGTCAGGATCGCGCGCCTGCGTGAGCCCACCGCCTCGCCCTCCGCGCGCAGGCCGGTACCGGGCCTGAGGACACGGCGCGCGGCGAGGGCGCCGTAGCACAGCAGGAAGGCGCCGCCGATGAGCCCGACGGCCCGTACCGCGCCCGGCCAGGCCACCACCACTGCCCCGACCCCGCCGACGCCGAGGGCTATGAGCAGCGCGTCGGACAGGGCGCAGATGCCGACCACGGCGAGGACGGCGTCGCGGCGCACCCCCTGGCGCAGGACGAAGGCGTTCTGGGCGCCGATGGCGACGATCAGGGAGAGGCCGGTGCCGAATCCGGCGGCCGCGGCCGTCAGTGCGTGGTTCATATCGTCGACGTTAGGCAAACGATCACTGCAGGTACAGCTAAAGATTCTTACGTATCCTTAGCAATTGTGATGGAGGAGCTTCCCCTGGAGCAGGTGCGGACGCTGCTCGCCGTGGTGGACGAGGGCACGTTCGACGCGGCGGCCGCGGCCCTGCATGTGACGCCGTCGGCGGTCAGTCAGCGGGTCAAGGCGCTGGAGCAGCGCACCGGCCGGGTGCTGCTCCAGCGCACCAAGCCGGTGCGCCCGACGGAGTCCGGGGCGGTGCTGGTCCGGTTCGCCCGGCAGCTGGCCCGGCTGGAGCGGGACGCACGCGGCGAACTGGGCCTGAGCGGTGCCGGAGAGCCGACGCGGGTGTCGGTCGCGGTGAACGCGGACTCGCTGGCGACCTGGTTCCTGGGGGCGCTCACCCGGGTGGAGGGGCTCTGCTACGAGCTGCACCGGGAGGACGAGGCCCATACGGCGGCGTTGCTGCGCGAGGGCCTGGTGATGGCGGCCGTGACCTCCTCGCCCGACCCGGTGCCGGGCTGCTCGGTCCGCCCGCTCGGCCGGATGCGGTATGTGGCCGCGGCCGCACCCGGGTTCGCCGAGCGGTACCTGGCCGGGCCGCTGCGGGATCTCCTGCCGGAGGCCCCTGTCGTGCTCTTCGACCGCAAGGACGACTTCCAGGACGACTTCGTGCGGCGGCTGGGCGGCACGGGCGCCGGCCGGCTGCGGCACTACGTGCCGTCCTCGGGGGGCTTCGCCGACGCGGTGGCCGCGGGCCTCGGCTGGGGCATGATCCCGGAGCCCGAGGCCCGGCCGCTGCTGGACGAGGGCCGCCTCGTCGTGCTCGCCCCGCGGGAGTGGGTCGACGTCCCGCTGTACTGGCAGCAGTGGAAACTGGACTCCCCCGCGCTGACGGCACTGGCCGAGGCGGTGACGGCGACGGCGGCCGAGGCACTGCGGCGGTGACGGCGGCGGTCAGGGTGCCTGTGGGTCGAGCCGCCCGGCCGCGCTGTCCAGCAGCATCTCCAGGGCCGTCGGGTAGGCGCTGGTGACCATCCGCCGGGCCAGCAGCGGGGCCGCCTCGGCAATGCGGGGGTGGGTGGCGCGGGGCAGCCGGGCGTAGGTCGAGTGCCACTTGTCCTCGTCGGCCCGCTGGGATGCGCTCGGCAGGGCCAGGGACGCGGCGTCGAGCGCGGCGAAGGCCAGCGTCTGGTCGATGAAGGCGTGGTAGACGCGGACCGTCTCCGGCAGGGAGAACCCGGCCGTGCGCAGGACGTCCAGGACCGCCTCGTCGGCGGCCAGTTCCTGGGCGCGCCCGGTGACCCGGCTGGCGGTCAGCAGCGCCGCCTGCGGGTGCGCGACGTACGCGGCGTGGATGCGCAGCCCGATCGTCCGCAGGTCCGCCCGCCACTGTCCCGTCGGCTCCCAGCCCGCCAGGGCCTGACCGATGAGTGCGTCACCGATGGCCAGGGTCAGGTCGTCCATGCCCCGGAAGTACCGGTACAGCGTGCTGGGGTCGCAGTCCAGGGCGAGACCCAGGCGGCGCGCGGTGAGCCCGGTGCTGCCGTGCTCGCGCAGCAGACGCAGCGCGGTCTCGACGATCAGCGGCTCGGACAGCACGGTGCCGCTGCGGGTCGGACGGCGCCGGCGGCGCTTCTCCTCGGGCACCACGGGCTTGGGCACGGCGGATCCTCCCTGCGCTCCTTATGCCAACGCCATTGACCTTACGCCATGCCGGGGCGTTGGATTCCGGGCAAGGCGCGCCTGCCCCGTTCCGTTACGTCCGTGTCAGGCAGGGAGTTTCGTCATGCGTGTACTGCTCGTGGGAGCCGGCGGTGTGGGTACCGCCATCACCCGGATCGCGGCCCGGCGTCCGTTCCTCGACCTCATGGTGGTCGCCGACTACGACCCCGCCCGGGCCGAGGCGGCGGTCGCGGCCCTCGGCGACGCCGGAGGCCGGTTCCGCGCCGAGCGCGTGGACGCCTCCGACGAGGCCGGAGTGGCCCGACTGCTCGCCCGCCACGGCTGCGACGTCCTGCTCAACGCCACCGACCCGCGCTTCGTCATGCCCCTGTTCCGTGCGGCACGCGCCGCCGGCGCCGGCTATGTCGACATGGCGATGTCCCTATCCCGTCCGCACTCCGAGCGGCCGTACGAGGAGTGCGGGGTCAAGCTCGGCGACGAGCAGTTCGCGCTGGCCGAGGAGTGGGAGAAGGCGGGCGCGCTCGCCCTGGTCGGCATGGGCGTGGAGCCCGGCCTGTCGGACGTGTTCGCCCGCCACGCGGCCGACGAACTCTTCGACACCATCGAGGAGATCGGCATCCGCGACGGCGCGAACCTCACCGTCGACGGCCACGACTTCGCGCCCTCCTTCAGTATCTGGACCACCATCGAGGAGTGTCTGAACCCGCCGGTCGTGTACGAGGCCGGGCGCGGCTGGTTCACCACGCCCCCGTTCAGCGAGCCGGAGGTGTTCGACTTCCCGGAGGGCATCGGCCCGGTGGAGTGTGTGAACGTCGAGCACGAGGAGGTGCTGCTGGTGCCGCGCTGGGTCGGTGCGCAGCGCGTCACCTTCAAGTACGGCCTGGGCGGGGAGTTCATCGAGACGCTGAAGACCCTGCACCGGCTGGGACTCGACCGCACCGAGCCGGTGACCGTGCCCGGCCCGGACGGACCGGTCGCCGTCTCACCGCGGGACGTGGTCGCCGCGTGCCTGCCCGATCCGGCGACGCTGGGCGACCGGATGCGCGGCAAGACGTGCGCGGGCACCTGGGTGCGCGGCACGAAGGACGGGGCGCCGCGCGAGGTGTACCTGTACCACGTCGTCGACAACGAGTGGTCCATGACGGAGTACGGCTGTCAGGCGGTGGTGTGGCAGACGGCGGTCAATCCGGTCGTCGCCCTCGAACTCCTCGCCACCGGCGCCTGGTCGGGCACCGGAGTCCTCGGCCCGGAGGCTTTCCCGGCGCGCCCGTTCCTCGACCTGCTGACCGACTACGGCTCCCCGTGGGGCGTCCGGGAACAGTGACGCGGCCGGAATCCGCTGTTTCACCACGCATCGACAGGTGACCCGAAGGCGAGTACGCATCTTCCAGGGGCAGGTACGACCTCGATCGCAGGTGACGTTGATGGACGACTGGCGAGACCGCGCCGCATGCCGCCGCGAGGAACCCGACCTCTTCTTCCCGATCGGCACCACGGGACCGGCGCTGGTGCAGACACAGCGGGCGAAGGCGGTGTGCGGGCGCTGCGGCGTCCGCGAGGAGTGCCTGCGCTGGGCACTGAACACCGGACAGGCCGCGGGCGTCTGGGGAGGCATGACGGAGACGGAACGCCGCGCCCGGGCCCGGCGCATGGGGGCACGGCGGCCGCGCTGAGGAGGCGTCCCGTGGTCGGATCACGGGGCGTCCACCGGTGCCGGAGCGGCCGGCAGCCGCAGGGTGAACACGGCGCCCGCGTCCGGCTCGCTCGCCGCCTGCGCCGTACCGCCGTGGGCCGCGACCAGGTGGCGGACGATCGGCAGGCCGAGGCCGCTGCCGCCGGTGCGGCGGCTGCGGGACTTCTCGGCGCGCCAGAACCGGTCGAAGACGTGCGGCAGGTCCTCGGGATCGATGCCCGAGCCGGTGTCGGTGACGGTCAGGAGGACCGACTCGCCGTCGATGCGGGCAGCCAGGGTGACCGTGCCGTCGGCGGGGGTGTGCCGCAGCGCGTTGGAGACCAGGTTCCCGAGCGCCTGCCGCATGCGCACGGGGTCCGCGTCCAGCCAGGCGGCGTCCTCGGTCTCGGTGCGCAGGGCGACCCCGGCGGCGTCGGCGGCGACCCGGTGGGCGGCGGCGACCTGGTCCAGCAGCTCGCCTGCGTGCAGCGGCTCGCGGTGCAGGCGCAGGGTGCCGGCGTCGGCGGCCGCGAGATCCTGCAGGTCGTCGATGATCCGCTGGAGCACCAGCGACTCCTCGTGCAGGGAGGCGAGCAGAGCCGGGTCCGGGTCGACGACGCCGTCGCGGACGACCTCCAGCCAGCCTCGGATGTTGGTGAGCGGGCTGCGCAGTTCGTGGGCGATGTCGCTGACCATCGCCTTGCGCTGGGCCTCCAGGCGTTCGCGTCGCTCGGTCAGGTCGTTGAACGCCTCGGCGAGGATGCCGGTCTCGTCCCGGGTGGTCACCGGCACCCGCACATGCAGTTCGGGCGGCTGCTGCGCGGCCGCGGTCAGTGCGCGCAGGGGTCGTACGAGCCGTACGGCGACGACGGCGGTCACGGCGACGGTCACGGCGAGGACCAGCCCGGCCGCGCCGACCACCTTGGCCTTGTTGCCCGTGGACATGTCGAAGCGGGAGGGGTTCTGGTCCCCGATGCCCAGGAACAGCTCGGCGACCGGGGCGACATACGGCTCCAGCTGGATGCGGCGGGCGCTCAGCACGCAGTTCTGCGACGCCTGTACGGCGGCCTTGCTGTCGGCCACCCGGGGGCTCTTGGACACCAGGAAGCCGCCGCCGAAGGGGTTCTTCGCGCTGGGGTCGAAGGTGAGGAACAGCCGGCCGCCGATGTCCAGTCCCGCCCGTTTCAGGCAGGGCCGGGCCAGCGCCGTGAGGTCGGTCAGGGCCTGCTCCTCCGTCGGCGTGGGGGTGTTCAGCTGCCCGTCCGCGCACTGCTGCGAGGCGTAGGAGATGTCGGTGCCCTCCGGGGTGCTGACCACGGGACGGCCGCTCGGGGTCCGGACGACCGTGCCGTCGACGCCGAATTCCTCGTAGCACTGCCTGCGCTTGGCGGCCAGCGCGTCCAGCCGGACCCGCTCCTTGGCCGTGACCCGGTACGGCCCCACCACCCGGGGGTCGATGCCGCTGAGCTGGCTCCCGCTGTCGGTGTAGGTGTCGGTGCGCAGGGGGTCGACGGTGGCGGCGGGCCGGGGCGGCAGCGGGGTGCCGCGTGGCGCGGAGTCGGCGACCAGGGTGCCGTCCGCGTTCGTCAGGGCGATGCGCCGGCCGGTCGTGCGGGCCAGGTCACGGACCGTGCGCTGGACGCCCGGCCAGTCCGGGTGTGCGGCGGCGTACCCGCTGAGCTGGGCGAGGATGCTGTTGTCGGCGGCGAGGTCCTGGCCCTGTTCCTCCTTCAGGGCGCTGGTGGTGGTCGTCACCGCGAGCCAGGCGGTGGCCGCCACCGAGCAGACGGCGATGAGGGCCGAGACGAACAGCAGCCGGACGAGCAGCCGTTTGCGCAGCGGTACCCGGCGCTTCACGGCCGGCCGCCGGCCAGCTTGTAGCCGACGCCGAACACCGTCACCAGGCGGACCGGCCGCCGCGGGTCGGCCTCGATCTTCCGGCGCAGGTTCATGATGTGCACGTCGACGGCCCGCTCGGTGGAGGCCCGGTCGAAGCCGCGCGTGCACTGCAGCAACTGCCGCCGGGAGAACACCCGGTCCGGCTCCCCCGCCATGGTCAGCAGGATCTGGAACTCGGCCGGCGTACACTCCACCGGCTTGCCGTCGCAGCGCACCTCGTGCCGTACGGGGTCCACGCCGATCCCCCCGGCCCGTACGACCGGATCGTCGTCCCGGACGCTCCCGACGCGCCCGCTGCGCCGCAGGACGGTACGGATCCGGGCCATCAGCTCGCGTGGGCTGTACGGCTTGGTCATGTAGTCGTCGGCGCCGAGCTCCAGCCCGAGCAGCACGTCGTCCTCGGCAGCGCGGGCGGTGAGCATCACCACGGGGATGTCCGGGTCCTCGCCGCCGCGCAGCACCCGGCACACCCCGAAGCCGTCGATCACCGGGAGCATCAGGTCGAGCACGACCAGGTCGGGTCTCAGGCGCCGGGCCGCGTCCAGCGCGGCGGCGCCGTCGTGCACCACCGTGGCGGTGTGCCCCTCGGCCAGGAGGGAGCGGCGGATCAGTTCGGCCTGCTTCTCGTCGTCCTCGGCGACCAGCACATGTGCGCACACGAGTTCGGATCCTAGGCCGCTCAGAGGGCGAGCCAGTCGGCGTAGCCCATGACGACCACCGGATGCCGCTCCGGATCGAGGGTGCGCAGGAGGTCCTTCATGTGGGACTTGGCGACGCTGACGCAGCCGTGGGTGGGGCCGCCGTGGTCGACGTGGAACCAGACTCCGCCGCCCCGGCCCGGGCCCAGGGGGCGGGTCCAGTCCAGGGGCGAGGTGCCCGGCCTGCGGTTGTAGTCGATGGCCACGACGTAGTCGAAGGACCCGGCGAGGGGTTCGCCCTCGAAGCCGGTGCCGGGCGAGACGAACCCTCTGGAGTGGTGGTACGGAAGCCTGCTGCCCGGGTCGGCCAGCAGGCCGCCGGCGTCGCTGAGGGTGAAGACGCCGACCGGGGAGCGCAGGTCTCCGGCCGTGTGGTGGGCGCTCCAGCCGCGCAGCGCGTTGTGGGCGGGCCACTCGGTGCCCGGCTGCCAGCCGGTGGCGGTGCGCTCGTGCAGCACGACCGTGGACAGCGGGGAGTTCCTGCCGCGCCCGGTGACGACGACGGCCTGCCGGGAGCGGTCCGGTATCGCGGCGTGGATCTTCGGGCCGAGGCCGGCTATCCGCCGGGGTGCCGACTCCACCACGGACTCGGGGGTGGGCGTGGGGGTGGCCGTCGGCGCCGGACGGGCGGCGGGGGTGCGACGCTCGGTCGCCTCGGCTCCGCCGCCGCAGCCGGTGAGCAGCAGCGGGGAGACGAGAAGAGCGACGGCGGCTCTGCGATCGATCATGGGTCGACCCTGGCCGACACATGTTTGGAACCCGTCAGGTTCCGGCAGCGGAGCCTCTAGGCCTTGCTCGGCTTGCCCTTCGTGTAGAGCCAGGTGTGGAAGAGACCGTCCAGGTCCTTGCCGGACACCCGCTCGGAGAGCTTCACGAACTGGGCCGTCGTACCGTGCCCGGCCCGGTGCTCGGTCGCCCAGGCGCGCAGGATGCGGAAGAAGTCCTGGTCACCGACCGCCTTGCGCAACTCGTGCAGGGCCATCGCTCCGCGGGCGTAGACGGGCGTGTCGAACAGGTTCTTGCCGCTGCCCGGGTCGCCGGGCGGGAAGGCCCACAGGCCGTCGTTCGCCGAGCGGGCGTACAGCGCGTCGAAGGTCTTCTGGGCGCTGTCGCCGCCGTGCTGCTCGCTGTAGAGCCACTCGGCGTAGGTCGCGAAGCCCTCGTTGAGCCAGATGTCCTTCCAGGCGGTCAGCGAGACGGAGTCGCCGAACCACTGGTGGGCGCTCTCGTGGACGAGGGTGCTCAGGTCGGGCGCCGAGTCGTAGACGGGCCGGCTCTGGGTCTCCAGGGCGTAGCCGACGTCGGGTGCGTGGTCGACGATGGAGCCGGCCGCGCGGAACGGGTACGGCCCGAACAGCTTGCTCTCCCACTCCAGCACGGAGGGCAGCTTCTTCAGCACCGGCGCGGCCGTGCGCGCCTCCCGGGCGTCGACGGCGTTGTAGACCTGGATGCCGTCGTGGGTGGTGTACTGCTCGACCTTGAACTTGCCGACCGTGGCGGTGGCCAGGTACGCGGCCATGGGCTCGGCCTGGTGCCAGCGGAACGTGGTGCGGCCGTTCGCGGTGTGCTGCCCGCGCAGGACGCCGTTGGCGACGGCGGTGCGCCCCTTCGGGACCGTGATCGTGAAGTCGTACGACGACTTGTCCTTGGGGTGGTTGTTCCCCGGGAACCAGGTCATCGCGCCCTGCGGCTCGCCCGCGACGAACGCCCCGTCGTCGGTGCGGATCCAGCCGTCCGCGGAGCCGTCCGGGTCGGTGACCGCCTTGGGGGTGCCGTGGTAGGTGACGGTGACCCGGAACTCCTGGTCCTTGCGCAGCGTGTGGTGCGGCGTGACGACGAGTTCCTGGCCGTTGCGGCGGAAGCCGGCGGCGGTGCGGTCGACGGTGACGCCGGTGACCTTCAGGCCCTTGAGGTCCAGGTCGAAGCGGGTCAGTTGCTGGGTGGCGCGGACGGTGAGGACCGCCTTGCCGTCCAGCTGCCGGGAGGTGGTGTCGTAGCGGAGCGTCAGGTCGTAGTGCTTGACGTGGTAGCCGCCGTTGCCGCTGAGCGGGAAGTAGGGGTCACCGGCGCCCGAGGCGCCGATGGTGCCGGCCGACGCGGGCCCGGCAGCACCGAGCAGTGCCGCCACGGCGACGGGGACGGTGGCGAGGACCGCCTCACGGCGGAGGACAGCGGTGCGTCGTGGTGAGGTCTGTCTGTGCGCTGCCGTCATGGGCGCTCCTTTGGGGGTGACGATGATCATTCGTCCACAGACTAGGGCCGCGACTGTCTCCGTTTCCCCCTCATTCAGGTCAAGTCACGCCGCGTTGCCGCCCGGTGTCACGGGGCGGACGAAGTACGCTCGCAGAGCCGTCCGCGACCGAGGGGAGCCAGACCGTGAGCGTACGGGTGCGCCGGATCTACGAGTCGCCGGAGCCCGAAGACGGCCTGCGGGTGCTGGTGGACCGGCTGTGGCCGCGCGGCCTCGCCAAGGAGGCGGCGCAGGTCGACGAGTGGCCCAAGGGGCTCACGCCGTCGACGGAGCTGCGCCGCTGGTACCACGCGGGCGAGGCTTCGTACGAGGAGTTCCGCGGCCGCTACGAGGCGGAGCTGGGCGCCCCTGAGGCCGCCGAACTCCTCGACGGCCTCAGGAAGTCGGCCCGCAAGGGGCCGGTGACGCTGCTCACGGCGTCCAAGACGCCGGAGCAGAGCCATGCCACGGTGCTGGCGGACCTGCTGAAAGGCTGACGTCAGCCCGTCTGCTTCGCCGCCGCCCGGCCCGCCGCGCGGCCCGAGAACAGGCAGCCGCCGAGGAAGGTGCCCTCCAGAGCGTTGTAGCCGTGGACGCCTCCGCCGCCGAAACCGGCCACCTCGCCCGCCGCGTACAGGCCGCCGACTGGCGTGCCGTCGGAGCCGAGGGCGCGGGAGTCGAGGTCGGTCTGGATGCCGCCGAGGGTCTTGCGGGTCAGGACGTGCAGCCGGACGCCGATCAGGGGGCCCGCTGCCGGGTCGAGGATGCGGTGCGGGGCGGCGACCCGCCCGAGGCGGTCGCCGATGTAGCGGCGGGCGTTGTGGATGCCCTGGACCTGGGAGTCCTTGCTGTAGCGATTGGCGATCTGCAGGTCTCGGGCCTCGATCTGGCGGCGTATCTCGGCCGCGTCCAGCAGGGGCTTGTCCGTGAGGCCGTTCATCTTCTCGACCAGCCGCTCCAGGGTGTCCGCGGTGACGAAGTCCGCGCCCTTGTCGAGGAAGGCCTGGACGGGTGCGGGGGCGCCCTTGCCGAGCAGCCGGTCGCGCAGCACGGCCCCTCGGTCCTTGGCGGTGATGTCGGGGTTCTGTTCCGAGCCGGAGAGCGCGAACTCCTTCTCGATGATCTTCCGGGTGAGGACGAACCAGGAGTGGTCGTACCCGGCGATGTCCTCGGTGGTGCGCAGGTACTTCAGGGTGCTGAGGGTGTCGTAGCCGGGCAGGCAGGGGTCGGGCAGCCGGCGGCCGAGGGCGTCGAGCCAGATGGAGGACGGTCCGGGCAGGATGCGGATGCCGTGGCCGGGCCAGATGGGGTTCCAGTTCTGGAGGCCCTCGGTGTAGTGCCACATGCGGTCCCGGTTGACCAGGCGCACGCCCGCCTCGGCGCTGATGTCGAGCATCCGGCCGTCGACGTAGGCGGGGACGCCGGTGACCATCTCGGCGGGGGGTGTGCCGAGCCGCTCGGGCCAGTAGCGGCGGACGATGTCGTGGTCGGCGCCGATGCCGCCGGTGGTGACGATCACGGCTTGGGCGGTGAGTTCGAAGTCGCCGACGCGGTCGCGGTTGGAGGCCACGCCGCGCGGCGCGGTGTCGTCGGCCAGAACCGTGCCGCGCACCCCGCGGGCCGCGCCGTCCTCGACGACGAGTGCATCGACCTGGTGGCGGTGGTAGAAGGTGAGCAGCCCGTCCCGGGCGGCCTGCCGGGCGTACCGGACGAAGGGTTCGACCACGCCGGTACCGGTGCCCCAGGCGATGTGGAAGCGGGGTACGGAGTTGCCGTGCCCGTCGGCTCGCAGGTCGCCGCGCTCGGCCCAGCCGACGGTCGGCAGCAGTGTGATGCCGTGCCCCTCCAGCCAGGACCGCTTCTCGCCGGCCGCGAACTCGACGTAGGCGCGGGCCCAGCGCACCCCCCAGGAGTCCTCGTCCTCCAGGCGGTCGAACCGGGCGCTGCCCCGCCAGTCGTTCCAGGCGAGGTCGAAGGAGTCCTTGATGCCGAGGCGCCGCTGCTCGGGCGAGTCGACGAGGAAGAGCCCGCCGAAGGACCAGAACGCCTGGCCGCCGAGGTTGGCGGCGTTCTCCTGGTCGACCAGGGCGACGCGCCGGCCCCGGCTGGTGAGTTCGTGCGCCGCGACCAGGCCGGCGAGGCCCGCTCCGACGACGATGACGTCCGCGTCCATGGCGTCCGTTCCTTCCTTCCGCTTGCGTCTGCTTGCGTCTACTTCCGTCTGCGGCTCATGCCGTGGTGCCGCTGCCGTCGGTCAGCAGGGCGGTGAGCAGCTGCTTGAGCCAGCTGCGGGCCGCGTCGACGTTCCTGTCCAGCAGCAGCTGGGTGGTGACGCCGTCGTAGGCCGCGACCACCGCGCGGGCGGCGCCGTCGGCATCACCGAGCACGGCGGGCAGTTCGGTGTGGCCGCGGGCCCGGAAGAGCCGGTCGGCAATGGCCTCCCGGAGCCGGGTGCGGTGGTCGAGGAGGGCGTGTGCGACGGCCGGGTCGCGGGCCGCGTGCACCAGGAAGTCGGTCTTCACCAGCAGCCAGTCCACGTCGAGCAGCAGGACCTCGGTGACCCGGTCCACGGAGGCGGGCACGTCGAGGTCGGGCCCGTCCTGGCCGAGGGCGTCGGCCACCTGGGCGGCGATGAGGTCGGCGCGCTCCCGGTAGAGGGCGAAGAACAGCTCGTCCAGGGTGGCGAAGTTCGAGTAGAAGGCGCCCCGGCTGTAGCCGGCGGCCTCGCAGACCTCCTCGATGGAGACGCGGCCGAAACCCTTGGCGGCGAACACCGCGAAGGCGGCGTCGAGCAGGTTGGCTCGTGTCCGCGCCCGCCGTTTGGTGACCCGCCGGACCGTGTCCTGCGCCGTCATCGCCGAGACCTCCGTCGCCCTCCGTTCGATACGGGAATGTATCCGATACATCGCTGTATCGAAAGGTCCTCCATAATGGGAACGTATTTTCGATTCAGGAGTACGCTGGATCCATGTCCACGCAACTGCAGGGCTCCCTGTTCGACCAGACCGACGAGCTGCGGCTCGGCCCGCTCGACGGGCTGCACCGGACCGAGCTGGGCCGGGGCGCCTGGATCGACGTGCTGCCGGGCTGGCTGAGCGGTGCCGACGCCCTGTTCGAACAGCTGGCGGCCGAGGTCCCGTGGCGGGCGGAGCGCCGCAAGATGTACGACAACGTGGTGGCCGTACCGCGTCTGCTCGCCTTCTACGCGGCGCAGGATCCGCTGCCGCACCCCGTCCTGGACGAGGCCCGCGCGGCCCTGTCCGCGCACTACGCCGAGGAGCTGGGCGAGCCGTTCACCACCGCCGGGCTGTGCTTCTACCGCGACGGCCGGGACAGTGTGGCCTGGCACGGCGACCGGATCGGGCGGGGTGCCCGGCAGGACACGATGGTCGCGATCCTCTCCGTCGGCGCGCCCCGGGACCTGCTGCTGCGGCCGGCGGGAGGCGGCGGCACAACGGTCCGGCGGCCGCTCGGGCACGGAGACCTCATCGTGATGGGCGGCTCCTGCCAGCGCACCTGGGAGCACTGCGTCCCCAAGACCGCCCGCGCGACGGGACCGCGCATCAGCATCCAGTTCCGGCCGCACGGCGTACAGTGACCGGCCCGTGACGGCCGCCCTCTTGCGCAGGACGGTGCGCCATCTGGTTGGCTGTCCCCGACGACCGGTCGTTCTGGGCCTCGGGGAGATCATGCAGGCAGACGTACGCCAAGTCGCCGACGGCACCTACCTGGTGCACGGCCACAACACCAACTGGGTGATCCTCAAGGACGGCGACGCCGTCACGCTGGTGGACACCGGGTACCCCGGGGACCGGCAGGGCGTCCTCGAATCCCTCGCCGTGGTGGGCAGTTCGCCCGAAGCGGTCGCCGCCGTACTGATCACCCACGCCCACAACGACCACGTGGGCTCCGCCGAGTACCTGCGCAGCGCCTACGGCACCCCGGTCTACCTGCACCCGGCGGAAGTCCCGCACGCGCGCCGGGAGTTCCTCCAGCAGGCCACGATCGGCGACGTCGTGCGCAACGCCTGGCGGCCGGGTGTGGTGCCGTGGGCGGTGCACGTGATCCGGGTGGGCGGGATCGAGCACAACCCGGTCACCGCGCCCGAGCCGTTCCCGGCCGAGGGCGCGCTCGACCTGCCGGGCCGGCCCGTCCCCGTGCACACCCCCGGCCACACGGACGGCCACTGCGTCTACCACCTGCCCGACGCCGGCATCGTCATCTCCGGCGACGCCCTGGCCACCGGCCACGCGACCTCGCGGCTCAAGGGCCCCCAGATGCTGCACGACTTCTTCCACCACGAGCGCTCCCGGGCCGTGGCCTCGCTGGAGCTGATCGGGGCGCTCGACGGCGACACCCTGCTGCCCGGGCACGGCCCGGTCCACCGGGGCTCCGTGCGGGCCGCCGCCGAACAGGCCGGGGAACGCGCCTCCTGAGGATGCCGGACGGGGCCTTAGGGTTCGTCCCATGGCCTTGCAGATCAGCGCCACGAACCCGGAGCACCCCGCGCTCCTGCTCGAACTCCCCTGGGACGTGCCCCTGGAGGAGTGGCCCGAGGAGTACCTCGTGCCGCTCCCCCGGGGCATCTCCCGGCACGTCGTGCGCTACGCGCACGCCGGCGACGAGGTGATCGCGGTCAAGGAGCTGGCCGAGCGGCCCGCCCTGCGCGAGTACGAGCTGCTGCGCGACCTGGACCGGCTGGGCATCCCCGCCGTCGACCCCCTCGCGGTGATCACCGGCCGCACGGACCGCGCGGGCGCCCCGCTGGAGCCGGTGCTGGTGACCCGGCATCTGCGCGGCTCGCTGCCGTACCGCTCGATGTTCGAGACGACCATGCGCCCGGCGACCATGCACCGCCTGATGGACGCCCTCGCCGTGCTGCTGGTACGGCTGCACCTGGCCGGGTTCGCCTGGGGCGACTGCTCGCTGTCCAACACGCTGTTCCGCCGGGACGCGGGCGCCTACGCCGCGTACCTGGTGGACGCCGAGACGGGCGACCTGCACCCCCGGCTCAGCCCCGGGCAGCGGGAGTACGACCTCGACCTGGCCCGGGTGAACATCAGCGGCGAGCTGCTGGACCTGGAGGCGTCGGGCGCGCTGCACCCGTCCGTCGACCCCGTCGAGTTCGGCCACGAGATCTGCACCCGCTACGGCGGCCTGTGGCAGGAGCTGACCCGCACCTCGGTGTACCCGGCGGGCAAGTACCACTACATAGAGCGCCGGATACGCCGCCTGAACGACCTCGGCTTCGACGTGGCCGAGATGCAGATCGAGCACTCCTCGAACGGCGACACGGTCACCTTCGTGCCCAAGGTCGTCGACGCCGGCCACCACCAGCGCCAGCTGCTGCGCCTGACCGGCCTCGACACCGAGGAGAACCAGGCCCGGCGGCTGCTCAACGACCTGGAGAGCTGGATGGCCACCCAGGACGACTACGCACCCGGCGACCCCCTTGCCGCGCGCCCGGAAGTGCTCGCCCACCGCTGGGTACGGGACGTGTTCCGGCCCACTGTCCGCGCCGTCCCGCTGGAGCTGCGCGGCACCATGGACCCGGCCGAGATCTACCACGAGCTGCTCGAACACCGCTGGTACCTGTCCGAGCAGGCGCAGCACGACATAGGCCTCGACACCGCGGTCGAGGACTACATCGCGAACGTCCTGCCGAAGGCCCGCGCGACGCTGGAGCCGACGACCCCGGACTAGATCACGCGCACCGGGTCCTGTGCCGGGTCACTCGTGCGGGACCACCGCGACCGGGCACTCGGCGTGGTGCAGCACGCCGTGGGCGACCGAGCCGATCCGGGCGCCCACGGCCGTGCGGTGCGCCCGCCGGCCGACGACCATCAGCTGGGCCCCGCCGGCCACCGAGAGCAGCACCTGCCCCGCGCTGCCCATCTCGATGTGCTCGGCCACGGGCACCTGCGGGAAGCGCTCGCGCCACGGCTGGAGCGCCTCGCTCAGGGCCTTGCGCTCGTACGGTTCGAGCCCGCCGACGTCGTCCAGGAGCTTCAGCGAACCGGGGCTGTAGGCGAAGACCGGCGGCATCGTCCAGGCCCGGACGGCCCGGACGGTGGCGCCGCGGGCGGCCGCCGTCTCGAACGCGAACCGCAGCGCGGCCGCGCTGTCCTGCGGACCTCCCTGCTGGCCGACGACGACGTCGCGTCCGGCCGCCTCCGCCGCCGGCTCGTTCCCGGCGCGCACCAGGACCACGGGCCGGTTCGTCTCGGCGATCACCTGCTGGCCGACGGAGCCCAGCAGGAACCCGACCACCGTGCCGTGCCCGCGCGAGCCGAGCACCAGCATCTCGGCCTCCGCAGCGGCGGAGACCAGCGCCTCGACGGCCCCGTCCTCGACCACGTCGACGCTCGTCCGAAGCTCCGGATGCCGGGCGGAGAAGGTACGCACGGCGTCCGACACACTGTCCGACACCCAGCCGTGCTGGGTGTCCCGGTCGGCCGCGTGCAGGCCCTCGTGGAAGCGCCAGGCGTGCACCACGCGCAGGGGCAGCCCCCGGCGTACGGCCTCCCGGCCCGCCCAGTCCAGCGCGGCCAGGCTCTCCTCCGTACCGTCCACCCCTGCCGTGATCGGGCGTGTCATGCGCGGGCCTCCCAGCCTTCCGTGTCCGTGGGGCCAGTCTTCACCACGCCGCGGTCCTGCCGTCGGTGGCTGTCCTACCGGGCCGTATCCCGGAGCGAACCGGGGCGATCGAACATACGATGGGCGGGAACCGGTGCGGTGGACTGCACTCCAGATGGTCCACCGTCCCGTGGAAGCGATCACTCGGGGTGGGAGACGCATGGCACAGGCCGCCGACGCAGCGCGGACCGTCATCCTGACCGTGGACGACGACCCGGGGGTCTCCCGCGCCGTCGCCCGTGACCTCAGGCGGCGCTACGGCGAGTCGTACCGGATCGTGCGCGCCGAGTCGGGAGAGTCCGCCCTGGAGGCGCTGCGGGAGCTGAAGCTGCGCGGCGACCTGGTGGCCGTGATCCTCGCCGACTACCGGATGCCGCAGATGAACGGCATCGAGTTCCTGGAACAGGCGCTGGACGTGTATCCGGGGGCGCGGCGCGTGCTGCTCACGGCGTACGCGGACACCAGCGCGGCGATCGACGCGATCAACGTCGTCGATCTCGATCACTATCTGCTCAAGCCCTGGGACCCGCCGGAGGAGAAGCTCTATCCGGTGCTGGACGACCTGCTGGAGGCGTGGCGTCACAGCGACTACCGGTCCGTGGCCATCACCAAGGTCGTGGGGCACCGGTGGTCGGCGCGGTCGTCGGACGTGCGCGAGTTCCTGGCCCGCAACCAGGTGCCGTACCGCTGGTACTCGGTGGAGGAGCCGGAGGGGCAGCGGCTGCTGGCGGCGGCAGGGCAGGACGGGCAGCGGCTGCCGCTGGTGATCACCCCGGACGGCTCGGTGCTGGTCGAGCCCGAGGCGCCGGAGCTGGCCGCACGGGTGGGCCTGGCGACGACGCCCACGGCCGACTTCTACGACCTCGTGGTCATCGGCGGCGGTCCGGCCGGGCTCGGCGCTGCCGTGTACGGCGCCTCGGAGGGGCTCAGGACCGTGCTGGTGGAGCGGTCGGCGACCGGCGGGCAGGCCGGGCAGAGCTCCCGGATCGAGAACTACCTCGGCTTCCCGGACGGCGTCTCGGGTGCCCAGCTCACCGACCGGGCGCGGCGGCAGGCGGCCAGGTTCGGCGCCGAGATCCTGACCGCGCGCGAGGTGACGGGACTGGAGGTCAACGGCGCGGCCCGGATCGTCCGGTTCGCGGACGGCTCGGCGATCGCGGCGCACAGCATCATCCTGGCGACGGGCGTGCAGTACCGGCAGCTGGAGGCCCGGGGCTGCATCGACCTGACCGGCTGCGGGGTGTTCTACGGCTCCGCGCTGACCGAGGCGGCCGCCTGCCAGGGGCACGACGTGTACATCGTCGGCGGCGCCAACTCGGCGGGCCAGGCGGCGATGTACCTGTCCAGGTTCGCCAAGTCGGTGACGCTGCTGGTGCGCGGACCCGACCTGTCGGCGTCGATGTCGTACTACCTGATCCAGCAGATCAACGAGGCCCCGAACATCTCGGTGCGCAGTCACACGGTGGTCGACGCCGCACACGGCTCGGACCGTCTGGAGCGGCTGACGCTGCGTCATGTGGCGAGCGGTGAGAGCGAACAGGTCGACGCCCAGTGGATGTTCGTGTTCATCGGCGCGGCTCCGCTGACCGACTGGCTGGGCGACACGGTGCTGCGCGACGAGCGCGGTTTCATCCTCGCCGGGCCCGATCTGACCGCCGACGGGCGGCCGCCGGCCGGCTGGGAGCTGGACCGGCCGCCGTACCACCTGGAGACCAGCATTCCCGGCGTGTTCGTGGCGGGCGACGCACGCGCCGAGTCCGCCAAGCGTGTCGCGTCCGCCGTCGGAGAGGGAGCCATGGCCGTGATGCTCGTCCACCGGTATCTGGAGCAGTCATGAGCGGGCAGTTGATGCCGTGCAGCCCGAGGGAGATCGGCTCCCTGTTCCTCTTCGAGAAGCTGACGCCGGAGCAGTTGGGCCGACTGTGCAGCGAGGGCCGGGTGGAGCTGTTCCAGCCGGGCCCGGTGTACACCGAGGGTGACCCCGCCACCTGCTTCTTCGCGATGATCGAGGGCACGGTCGTGCTCTCGCGGCGCGTCGGCGGCGACGACGTGGAGGTCACCCGCACCTCGCAGCGCGGGGTGTACGCGGGCGCCATGCAGGCGTACCTGGGTGACCGGGTGCGGCAGGCGTACAACAACTCGATGCGGGTGACGGAGCCGACGCGGTTCTTCGTACTGCCGGCGGACACCTTCGCGGCCATCATGAGCGAGTGGTTCCCGATGGCCGTGCACCTGCTGGAGGGACTCTTCTTCGGTTCGAAGAACCTCCAGGCCACCGTCGGGCAGCGGGAGCGGCTGCTGGCGCTCGGCTCTCTGTCGGCCGGCCTCACGCACGAGCTGAACAACCCGGCAGCGGCGGCCGTCCGGGCCACGTCGACCCTGCGGGAGCGGGTCGCGAAGATGCGGCACAAGCTCGCGGTCATCGCCGAAGGCCCGTTCTCCCGGGACGCGTTGGCGAGTCTGATCGAGATCCAGGAGCGCACCGCCGAGCGTGTCGCCAAGGCTCCGGCACTCAGCCCGCTGGAGGCCTCCGACCGGGAGGACATGCTCACGGAGTGGCTGGAGGACCACGGCCTCGACTACGGCTGGCAGCTGGCGCCGACCTTCGTGCAGGCCGGGCTCGACATCGACTGGCTGGAGCAGGTCGCCGCGGCCGTGGACGAGGAGATCCTGCCCGGGGCGATCGGCTGGCTCAACTACACCATCGAGACCGAGCTGTTGATGACCGAGATCGAGGACTCCACCACTCGCATCTCGCACCTGGTCGACGCGGCCAAGCAGTACTCGCAGCTGGACCGGGCGCCCTACCGGGTGGTGGACGTGCACGAACTCCTCGACAGCACGCTGCTGATGCTGTCCGGCAAGATCGGCTCGCGCATCCGGGTGGTCAAGGAGTACGACCGTACGCTCCCGCCGGTCCCCGGCTACCCGGCGGAGCTGAACCAGGTGTGGACGAACCTCGTCGACAACGCGGTGTGCGCCATCAACGGCGCGGGCGGGGAAGGCACGTTGACCGTGCGGACCGCGCTGGACAACGAGCGGTTGCTGGTGGAGTTCCGGGACACCGGGCCGGGAGTACCGCCCGAGATCAGGAGCCGTATCTTCGATCCGTTTTTCACGACCAAGCCGGTCGGCGAGGGCACCGGTCTCGGCCTCGACATCTCGTGGCGGATCGTCGTGAACAAGCACCACGGCACCCTGCAGGTCGAGTCGGTGCCCGGCGACACCCGATTCCAGGTGCTGCTGCCGCTGACCGCCGAGGCGCCGGACGGCGAGACGTCCGCCCTGACGACCACCTCCGAGGAGGCAGTATGAGCGACGAGGCCGCGATCGACCCGAGCGTTGCGCCGAGCGGCACCGGGTGCGTGGAGTGCGACGAGGCCGGCGGCTGGTGGTTCCACCTGCGCCGGTGCGCGACCTGCGGGCACATCGGCTGCTGCGACGACTCCCCCGCCAAGCACGCCACCGGCCACTACCGGGAGACCGGGCATCCGGTGATCCGCAGCTTCGAGCCGGGCGAGGGATGGTTCTGGAACTACGCCAAGAACGAGCTGTACGAGTCCGGTCCCGAACTCGCGCCCCCGGTCAGCCATCCGGCCGACCAGCCGACACCCGGACCGGCGGGCCGGGTGCCGGCCGACTGGGCCGAGACGCTGCGCTGAACCGGCGGCGGATCGGCGGGGAGACACAGCATCGGGCCGGCCGGGTCGGGGTGCCCCGGTCGGCCCCGGCTGTCAGCGGGTGCAGTCCAGGCTGCCCAGGTCGACGGAGTCGGCCAGGGCCTGCATGCCCTTGTCGTTGGGGTGCAGATGGTCGCCGTTGTCGAAGAAGGGCAGGATCCGTTCACGGACGTAGGGGCTGCGCAGCGTGCGGTCGAAGTCGGTGACCGCGTCGAACTCCCCACTGGTGCGGATGAACCGGTTGACGTCCTCGCGTACGGCCTCGGCGGCCGGGTCCCATTCGGACCAGCCCTCGAACGGGCCGACGGTCGCGCCCACCACGCACTTCCCGGCCGCGTGCGCCCGCCGGACGATCTCGCGGTATCCGGCGATCAGGTCGGCCGCGGTGACGCCGGTGTGGGCCTTGAGGTCGTTCACCCCCTCGAAGAGGAGGACGGTGCGCACGCCGGGCAGGGCGAGGACGTCCCGGTCCAGCCGGTGAAGGGCGCTCTGCCCGGCACCGTCCGCGAGCACCTTGTTGCCGGAGATGCCCTCGTCGGCCACGCCCTGGACGGCCGTACCGGCTCCGCCGAGGCGCCGGGCCAGGTAGTCGGGCCAGCGCCGGTTGAGGTCGGTGGTGGACTGCCAGCCGTCCGTGATGGAGTCGCCGAGCACCGCCACGGCACCGGCGGCGGCGTTCTGCGGGCGTACGGAGACGGCGTCGAGGTACCACCAGGATCCGGTCGTCCCGGTCCAGTTGGCCGCGCCGGCCTCGGCGGTGTGGTCGCCCCGGGCGAGATACGACGTCTGCATCGCCATGCCGTGGCCGGTGGCCGGGCCCCCCGCCTGCGGGGTGTGGAGGCTGACGACCAGGTTGACGGCGGCGGGGACCTTTCCGGGCAGCGGATCGCTCCACGCGACGGCACCGGCCGGGACGGTGACCGTGCGGGCGCCGCCGAAGGTCAGCCGCCGGTTGCTGCCCGGCCGGAGCGCGGCGCCCTGGCCCTGCAGGCCGGCGTAGACGCTGTCCAGGGTCAGCGGGCGGTCGCCGAAGGCATTGGACAGGCGGATGCGCAGGTCGCTGCCGCCGACGCTGGTGTGCACGACCAGCCGGTATCCGCTGTCGGCCGTGCCCTCGCCCAGCCGGTCGGCGCCGGCCGCCCAGGTGACGACTCCGGAGCCCCGGGCGGTGGCCTCGGGCAGCGGGCCGGAGGCGCTGGCGGGTACGGACTGGCAGGCGACGGCCACCAGCAGGACGGCGGCGATCCGGCATACGCGCCCCAACCGGCCGGTCACCGCGCGAGGTCCTTCAGTGTGACGGACTCGCCGGGCTTCAGGCGGACCGTCCGGGACGTGCCTGCGTATCCCACGGAGGTCATGGTGCCGCCGATGCTGCGGATCCGCACCTCGGTGGGTTTCCCGTCCCGCCAGTGCAGGTCGACGACGAAGCCGCCGCGGGCCCCGGCGCCGGTCAGCGACCCGGAGGCGGCCCAGGCGTCCGGCAGGGCGGGCAGGAGTTCCAGGTGGCCGGGGCGGGAGTACAGCAGCATTTCCACCGCGGCGGCCGGGGTGCCGAAGTTGGCGTCGATCTGGAAGATGCCCCGGCCCTGCTCCACCTGGTAGATGTCGAAGAGGTTGGGAGCGGTGCCGTTGCCGCCGCCGGTGGACGGGCGGAGGTTGTTGACGATCAGCTGGTAGGCCTTGCCGGGGTTCTTCAGCCGGGCCCAGCACAGCGCGCGCCAGGCGTTGGCCCAGCCGAAGCTGTCCATGCCGCGGGCGGTCAGCAGGGCGGTGGCGCCGGCAACGATGTCGGCGGGGGTGGAGCCGTCGGGGCGGATGCGGTCGCCGGGGAAGAGGCCGATGAGCGGGGACAGGTGCCGGTGCGTGGTCTCGCCGAGGTTGTCGGGGGACATCCACTCCTCCAGCCAGCCCGTCTTCGGGCTGACGACCGGGAGGTAGAGGCGGTCGCGGAGAGCGCCGACGGTACGGGCGTACCCGGCGTCCCGGCCCAGCTCGGCCGCGGCGGTGCGGAAGTTGCCGAAGAGCGCCCGGACGAGTTCCTGGGCGTAGGTGATGCCCTTGGCGTCGAGCGGGCCCTGTTCCGGTGACCAGTCACTGTCGGCGATGAGGACTTCCCGGCCGGTGTCCGGCAGCGTGTGGGTGAGCAGCCGCGCCTCCCAGAACTGGCAGGCGCCCTTGAGGAGCGGGTAGATCTTCTTCAGATGGGCGCGCGAAGCCGTGAACTCGTAGTGCTCCCAGAGGGAGTTGCACAGCCAGGCGTTGCCCGCGGGGTGCCACCACCAGCCTCCTCCGCCGTACGGGTTGGTGGAGATGGCGACCGTCCAGCCGGCGGTCCTGCCGCTGGAGTTGCGGTAGCGGTTGCGGGAGTCGTCGAAGAGTCTCCTGGTGAGGTCGGTCCAGGACGGGAGCTGGGCCACGCAGTAGTCGGTGAACGCGTCGAAGCAGGGCGAGAGGCCCACCCGGTCGGCCATCCAGTAGTTCATCTGGATGTTGATGTCGGTGTGGTAGTCGCCCATCCAGTCCGGGTCGTTGCCGTCCAGCCACAGGCCCTGCAGGCCCATCGGCAGGCTGCCGCGGGAACCGGAGATCATCAGGTAGCGGCCGAACTGCAGGTAGGCGGCCTCGAGTTCGGGGTCCGGCGCGTCGTCCAGGGCGCGGGCCTTGATCCGCTCCCAGGTGTCGAGGGCGCGTTGCCGGTCCGACGAGGTGCCGAGCCGGATGTCGAACCGCCCGTACAGCGCCCGGTGGTCGGCGACATGGGTGCGCAGCAGCGTGTCCGCCGGGTGGGCGGCGGCCGCGTGGACCTTGGTGCGGGCGAGGGACTCGGGGTCGAGGGAGGGGTCGCGGTAGTGGGTGGCGGCGTCGGGCGCGTAGTCGGTGCCGCCGCTGACCACCACGGTCAGATCCTTGCACCCGGAGAAGGTCACCCGGGTGCCGTCGACACGGACGGTGCCGCCGCTGCCGTACGCGGTGACCGCGGCCGCGTACCGCAGTCCGTTGCGGAAGGAGCCGGCGAAGGACGTGGCACTCGCCGTCTTCTCGCCGTGCGTGCCCTCGAGGGTCACGGTGCCGGTGTAGCTGCCGCCGCCCTTCTGGGTCAGGTGCAGGACCACCACGTCGTCGGGGCGGCTCGCGAACAGCTGCCTCTCGTACGTCACTCCGGAGCGGACGTACGACGTCGTCACCACGCCCTGGGCGAGATCGAGGGTGCGACGGTAGCCGGTGACGGCGCCCAGGTCGTGGTCCGGGATGTCGACGGTCAGGCGGGCGAGGAGGGTGAGCGATCCGAAGTCGTCGCGGCCGTAGGGGAACTGGCCGTCGGAGTCGAGGGTGTCGTTGAGCCCGCCGGTCCACAGGGTGGCGTCGGTGACGAGCAGGACGTCCCGTCCGGGATCGTTGGTGGCGAGGGCGCCGAGCCGGCCGTTGCCGACGGGCAGTCCCTGCTCGATCAGCGAGTGCTCGTCGGCGGGGGCCCGCCACCACAGCTGGTGACGGGGGTCGGGCGCGGGAGTCGCGGTGGGCCGCTGCGGGGCGGCGGTCGCGGTGAAGGACGGCAGTGAGGCGAGGCCTCCGGTGGCCGCGGCGAGGGCGAGGAAGCCGCGTCTGCTGGGCGGATTCTCCATGGCGGGCTCCGATCACAGGCGGGGGGAGACGGGAACGTCGATGCGGTCGATGTCCGGTGCGTAGTCCGAACCGCTGTCGAAGGTCAGGGTGTTGGCTCCCGCCTTCAGGGTGACGGGCACGCTCACCGTCTCGACGCTGCCCCAGTCGCCGGTGGAGGGGAACTTGTGGCGGGTGGCACCACCGGAGTTGGCGGAGACGTTCACCGAGCGCGCGTCGCCGCTGACGTAGGCGACCTTGATCAGGTAGGTGCCGGGCCTGTCGACGACGACGTTGTCGAAGCGGAGCTTGCCGCCCAGGTAGAGGTTGCCGACCTTCTTGCCGCCGGAGCAGGCGGCGCAGTCGGCGACGGACGCGTTGCCGCTGAGGGTGTTGCCGGCGGACTCGGCCTCGTAGCCGGTGGTGTGCAGGGCGCTGCCGTGCGGGGTGACGGTGAACAGGCGGGAGCCGTGGGCGGGCAGGGCCTCGGTAATTCTGTTCTTGTACGTGCCGAGGTTCTCGTGGTTCCACAGGTCCCTCACGCCCGCCTTGCCGGTGAAGCCGAGGGCGGACCAGTCGGCGGTGACGGCGGCCGGTGAGTCGGCGAGGTTGAACAGGGCGACGGTGCGGCTGCCGTCGGGGTTCTTCGCGGCCCACACCTGCTGCGGGTCGGAGGGCGTGACCGGCCGGGCGGGCGGCGTGTCGCCCTGGTCGACGGCGATGACCTCCTTGTTGGTCAGCAGGGAGAGGCCGTAGCTGTCGAGCTTGGTCAGGTCGTCGCCGGTGTAGAGCGGGGACTTGGCGACGGCCCACAGGGTGGCGTAGGTCTGACGTTCGGCCTTGGTCAGGCCGTCCATGGCGCCGTTGCCGATGTCGAGGGAGTCGAGGTCGTTCCAGCCGCCGGGTCCGGCGTGCCGGGTCCAGCCGGGGGTGTCGTCGAAGCGGTCGTCGACCGAGTTCTCCCAGCTGACGAGGGTGTTGCAGTAGCACTCGACGTCGGTGTCCACGCGCCAGCCGTTGGAGTACTTCTTCCAGTCGGCGGCGTGCCCGATGTCCAGGGACCAGGAGATCTCCAGGTGGACGGGCCGGCCGGTGGCGGCTATGGCCTTCTGCCAGGCGGCCACGTCGGCAACGTTGTCGTAGTTGTCGCCGCTCTTGAAGGAACCGGGGCCGACGCCGTCGAGCTTGAGGAAGTCATAGCCCCAGTCGGCGAGCGCCTGGGCCTGGGAGTCGACGTACTTCTGGGTGCAGGGTTTGGCGAAGTCGAGCTTGTAAGCGCTGTCCCAGCCGTTGGTGGTGCGCAGGTCTCCGTAGACGATGTCGGCGGTGGTGCAGCCGTCGGCGTTCCATATCGGCACCTTGCCGTCGCCGTACGCCTCCTTCTCCAGGCCGACCGGCAGGTAGATGCCGGCCTTGAGGCCCTTGGCGTGGATGTGGTCGGCGACCGCCTTCATGCCGTGCGGGAAGCGGACCGGGTCGGGCGTCTGCCGGGCGTACTGGTCGAAGTCGGGCTTCCAGGTCCTGTCCCGCCACCAGCCGGCGTCGATGTTGACGTACTCGTAGCCGTATCTCTTCAGCTTGGCGGCGAGGGCGTCGGTCTGCTTCAGGACGTTCGCCTCGGTGAGGTAGCTGTAGTCGCCGTCCGGGTTGAGACCGGGGTACTTGGACGACTGCATGCTCCAACTGGACCAGCCCATGTAGGGCTTGGCGGCCAGGGCCGGCCGGGTGTCGGCCTGTGCGGCGGCCGGTGCGGTGGTGGCGAGGCCCGCGGTGAGGGCGAGGACGACAGCGGCTCTGAGCCCGCGTGCGGGCAGGACGGAATACGAGGGTGACCACATGGGCCGTACCTCCTGGGTGGGTTCGGGTCGGGGCGCTCAGCCCTTTCCGCTGCTGGGGGTCGAGGTGATGAAGGACTGGATCGCGGCGGCCGCGGCGCCGCGCGCCCACTCCTCGAAGGGGAGCGGGCGGGTCCGAACGTCGCACTGCGCGGCCGAGCCGAAGGCGGCCGCGGTGAACGCCTCACGGATCTGCTCGGCGAAGAGGTCGTAGGCGGCCAGACCCTCGCCGGAGATGATCACGCGCTCGGGTCCGAGCAGGTTGGCCACGGTGGCGATGCCCCGGCCGATGGCCTCTCCGGCCCGCGCATAGACCTCGCGGGCCCCGGGAACGCCCTGGTGGGCAAGGGCCACCGCCTCGGCGCTGTCCTTGACTTGACGGCCCGTCACCTCGCGCATGCGGGCGACGATGGCGGCGTCCCCGGCGATCGCCTCGACACAGCCGCGGTTGCCGCAGTGGCAGGGCGCCCCCGACGGGTCGATGACGATGTGGCCGATCTCCCCCGCCACGCCGTGCGCGCCCGCGACCACCCGTCCGTGGACCACGAGTCCGCAGCCGATACCCGCGCCGACGGTGACCACGGCGAAGTCGCTGAGGCCCGCTCCGGCTCCGAACCACTGCTCGGCGACGGTCAGCGCGCGCACGTCGTTGTCGACGGTGACCGGCAACCCGCTGGTCGTTCCGGCGAGTTCGGCGAGGGGCACGTCCCGCCACTCCAGGAAGGGCGAGTAGCGCACCACGCCCTCGGCACGGTCGACATCGCCGGAGACGGCGATGCCGAGCCCGAGGACGGGGGCGCCCGACTCGGTGGCGTGGCCGAGGAGTTCCCGGACGAGGTCCGCGATCGAGGACAGCACCTTGCGGGTCGCCCGGTCCGGCAGGGGTACGCGCCGGGCGAGGCGGATGCGGCAGCACAGGTCGGTCAGTACGGCGATCAGCTCGTCGCCGGTCACCTTGACGCCGATGAACAGGGCCCGTTCGCCGTTGACCCGGACCAGGTTGGCGGGCCGGCCGAGGGCGGGGCGGGCCTCCTCGTCGGCGCCCTCCACCAGATAGCCGGCCTCCAGCAGGGGGCGGACGGCCTTGGTGACGGCGGCCGGGGACAGCCCCGCACGGCGGCCCGCCTCCAGGCGGGTCAGCGGGCCGTGGGACAGGACCGTCGTGAAGACCTGCGAGGCGGCCGGCGTGTGGGCCGGGAACGTCTCGGCGGCGGGGGTCGAGCGCATGGCCGGGAACCTATGGCCATTATTTTCCGCTGTCAATAAAAGAAACGGCGGTTGTTGCGGAGGCAGTTGGCCGGGCACCGGCTCACGGCTCCGGACATGCGGATGCCCCGCGCGAGGCGGGGCATCCGGTCGTGCTGGTGTGCTGCTGCCGTCCGTCAGTGGGCGGCCGACGGCGTGTTGGCGGCGGTGACGTTCACCGCGGCCCACGCCTTGTCCACCGTCTTGTACTCGGTGCTGGTGCTGCCGTACAGGTCCTTGGCCGCCTTCAGCGTCGCGATGCGCGCCTGGTGGAAGTCGGTGGTGGAGACCATGTAGCGGGTCAGCGCACGGTAGAAGATGGCGGTGGCCTTGCTGCGGCCGATGCCCTTGACCGTGGAGCCGTCGTAGGTCGGCGAGTTGTAGTTCACGCCGTTGATCGTCTTCTTGCCGCTGCCCTCCGCGAGGAGGTAGTAGGCGTGCGAGGAGACACCGGAACCCGCGTGGACCTCGGTGTAGTACGTGTCCGGCGACCAGTAGTCGATCGTGCCCTCGAGCTTGTCGAGCGACGGGTGGTCGAGACGGCGCAGGAACTTCTGGTCCAGGCCCAGCTTCTCGCCGATCAGGTAGTCCGGCGTGTCCTTCGTGTTGTTCGCGTAGAACTCCACGTTGGAGCCGAAGATGTCCGCGAGGGACTCGTTCAGCGAACCCGGCTCACCGTACTGGTTGCCGTCCGAGTCGACGTAGGTCGGCTCGAGCTTGGCGGTGGCCTCCACGACGCCGTGGGTCAGCTCGTGACCGGTGACGTCCAGGACGACGAGCGGCTTCTTGAACATCGTGCCGTCGCCGTCGCCGTACAGCATGCAGTTGCAGGTCGGGTCCCAGAACGCGTTGGCGACCTTGTTGCCCCAGTGGACCATCGCGCGGGCGGCCTTGCTGTTGTTGGCAATGCCCTTGCGGTTGAAGGTCTTCTTGTAGAAGTCCAGGGTCTTGGTCACGCCGTACTGGGCGTCCGCGGCCGCGCTGGCACGGCTGCTGGTCTTGTTGTTGCCCCACACGTTGGTGGTGCTGGTGAACTTCGTGCCCGCGCCGAAGCTCTCCGTGTACTTGCCCTTGGCGTCCCGGGTCTCGGTGCCGTACCGGGTCGGGTCCTTGAGCTGGTAGTGACCGCGCGAGGTCGCCGTGGTGGTCAGACCGACGTTGCCCACGAAGAGGGTCTTGCCGGTGCCGTGCGCGGTCGAGGGGTAGCTCGTCGCGCCGGAGGCGCCCGAGCCGAGCAGGCCGGCGGTGGCGTCGGAGCCGATGCCGGTGGCCGGGTCGATGGTCTCGCCGCGCTTGCGCAGCGTGTCGACCAGCTTCGGCGACAGGAACTGGTCCGCGTCGGGCGTGTTGCTGCGCACCTTGCCGGTGACGGCGTCGATGACGACGGTGCTGGAGGCACCCTTGTCGGTCACCGTCACCTGGTAGGCGAGGGCGGAGGCGCCGCCACGGGCGTCCACGACCAGCTCGGCGTCGCCCGCGTCGCCCTTGGCGACCTGGGCGGCCTTCGCCGCGGCCTGACCCGCGGTCAGCTTGGCCGTGGTGGTGGCGGGCTTGACGGACTTGCCGGCCGCGCGGGTGACACCCGCGTAGGCCAGCTGCCGGTTCAGGTGGACGATGAGGTCGCCACCAAGAACGGGCATTCCGTTGTGAGTACGGACGAAGCGGACGTGGCGTGCACCCTCGGGGTCGATCATCACGTCCTGGACGTGAAGCTCGTCGCCCTTCGAGACGCCAGTCGCCGCGTTGTGGGCGAAGGCCGCGGTACGCGCCGCCTCCACCACCAGCGTGGCCGTCGAGGCGGCGGACGCGGCGGACCGCTCCACCCCCGTGGAGGGACCCGCGAAGGCCGTACCGGCCAGGCCCGTAGCAGCCGTCGTCACCGCGACGGCAACCGCCACGCTGCGTATGTGCGGTCTACGCAATCTGATCAGGGTTCCTTCGTTCGAAGACAGCTGGGATCACCAACCGCCTTGAGACATGGCACTGTTGGGCGCCATGGGAGCTGGTCGGGCTCCGAGGAGTAACCCTTGCGGATGAGTCATGCGCACGTAAAGCCGGAATGATCCATTTCGCGGTTTTCTATGACAATCCTTTACGAATGCCTGCCGCGAGGGTGATCACGATACGGCCAACTGTGTGTCGGCTGTGGAGACGTTGCCTGAATCCCCTAGGTTCCCAGGCCGGAATGTGACCGATGTCGCATCAGAAACCGCGTGGATGGAGGGGCCGGATGGTCTCAGCAAGGGTGAGCAGGGGTGCGGTACTCGGAGCGGTCGTGCTGTCGCTCGTCGCGGTCCCGGCGCGGGCCGCGACCGCGCAGGCGGACGCACCCACGCCGGCGGCGCTGCCCGCGCCCGACACCACGGGCCTGGACGCGGTGCTGCGCTCGGCCGTGACCCAGGGCGCGCCCGGTGCGCTGGCCCGGATCGACGACAACGGCAGTACGTACCGGCTGAGTCGGGGCGTCGCCGACCGCAGCACACGGCAGGCCATCAGCACCGACGACCGCTTCCGCATCGGCAGCGTCACCAAGTCCTTCTCGGCCGTGGTCCTGCTGCAGCTGGCCGACGAGCACAAGCTGGACCTGGACGCCCCGGTCAACCGCTACCTGCCAAGGCTGCTGCCGGACGACGGCATCACGGTCCGGCACATCCTGAGCCACCGCAGCGGCCTGTACGACTACAGCAACGACATGTTCGCGCAGAGCGTGTCCGGCTTCGAGGCGGTACGGAACAAGGTCTACACCTACCAGCAGCTGGTCACGCTCTCCCTGAAGAAGCCCCGCACCAACGCGCCCGGCGCCGCGTACTCGTACTCCAACACGAACTTCGTCGTGGCGGGCATGCTGATCGAGAAGCTCACCGGGCACTCCGTGAAGACCGAGTACGAGAACCGCATCCTCAAGCCGCTGCAGCTGACCGACACCTTCTACGTCCACCCCGACACCAAGATCCCGGGCCGGTTCACGCGCGGGTACCTCACCCCGGACACGGCCGGCGCCCAGCTCGTCGACGCCACCGCGCAGACGGTGTCGTGGGCGCAGAGCGCGGGCGCGATCATCTCCAGCGCGCGCGACCTGAACACGTTCTACTCGGCGCTGCTGCGGGGGAAGCTGATGTCCGCTGCGCGGCTTGCGGAGATGGAGCGGTTCACCCAGGTCAACAGCACGACGGCGTACGGGCTCGGGCTGCGGCGGCGGGATCTGACGTGCGGGGTGTCGGTGTACGGGCACACGGGGGCGGTGCAGGGGTACTACACGTACGCGTTCGCCACGAAGGACGGGAAGCGGAGCGTCACCGCCGTGGCCAACACGTCCAACAACTCGAAGGTGCTGAACACGTTGGCGGGGGTGTTGGAGTCGGCGTTCTGCGGCAAGCCGGCGAAGGCACTGAGCGGTTCGGCGGTGACGGAGAGGGATTTGAAGGAGTAGGGGTCACGTCGCCGGGCGCGGGTCGTGTGGCTGGTCGCGCCCGCGCGGCGGAGCCGCACATCGAAACAGCCCCGCGCCTCCCGAGCAGGACACCTGGCCGTTTGCTCGCAAGGTGCCGGAACTCGGCTGGGCCGTTCGTGCGTTCCTTGTGATGTGACGAGCGAGTTGGCTCCCGGGGGCAATCTGGCCCTGCCGGGCGGTGCGCTGGTGCTGCGGGTTGCCGGGTCCTTCGATGTGTCCGCCCTCGTCACGGACGGGGGCGGACAGGTCGGCGGGGACGGGGACTTCGTGTTCTACAACCAGCCGGGTGCGCCTGGGGTGCGGCTGCGTGGCGACACGCTCCACGTCGATCCGGCACGGCTGAGGGCCGGGGCCACCCGGGTCACCGTCGCCGTCAGTGCGGCCGAGTCGGGCACGCCTCTTGGGCGGTTGCCCGCGCCGCGGCTGGAAGTCACCGACGGTTCCGGGCACGCTTTGGCCCGCTTCGTCCCGCCGAGACTCGGGCCGGAGACCGTGCTGCTGCTCGCCGAGCTGTATCAGCGGGGCCCTGGCTGGAAGCTGCGGGCGATCGGGCAGGGGTATGCCGACGGGCTGGCGGGGCTGGCCCGGGACTTCGGGGTGGACGTCGTGGACGACGGTCCGCAGGCGCGGCCCGGTCCGGATGCCGACGGCTTCCTCGGGCTGGTCAACTCCGCCCGGGTCCGGGCCGGCTCACCACCGGTGGCGCTCGACCCGCGCCTCGGCTCCGCCGCCCGGGCGCACTCCGACGCGATGGCCGCGGCCGGTCGGCTCACCGCCGAGGGCCTGGACGGCGTCTCGGTCCACCAGCGGATCACGGCCACCGGATACGCGTACGTCACCGTCGGCGAGCACCTCGTGTCCGGGCCACGCACCCCGGCCGAGTTCGTCACCTACTGCCTGGACACCGGCCAGGCCCGGCACACCCTGCTCGACCCGGGCTTCACCCATCTCGGCCTGGCCCACTCCGACGCGGGCGACCGGTACTGGACCGCGGTGTGGGCCAGGCCCCTGACGCCGGGCGAGCTGTCCCGGACGGTCGCCGAGGTCGTCGCACTCACCAACGCCGAGCGGGCGAGGGCCGGGCTGGCTCCGCTGGCGGCGGATCCGCCGCTCGCGCGGGCCGCGCAGGCGCACTGCGCGGACATGGTGGCCCGCGACTTCTACGCACACACCTGCCCCGACGGCAGCCGCCCCTGGGACCGGGCCGCCAGGGCGGGCTCCCACCGGCGCACCATCGGCGAGAACATCGCCTGCGGACAGCGCTCCCCCGCCGAGGTGGTGGACGGCTGGATGAACAGCCCGGGCCACCGCGCGAACATCCTCAAACCGGACTTCACGCACATCGGCGTCGGCTTCACCGGCGGCGGCCGGGCGGGCACCTACTGGGCCCAGCTGTTCGGTGGCTGACCGGGTACATACCGTGATCTTGGCGGAGCGACACCTTCCGGGACACCATGCCCCGCATGAAGGGTGATCTGTTTTCCAGTCAGCACATGGTGCGCCCGGCCGTCGAGCCGGGCATGACCGTCGAGAACGCCAAGTGCATCAAGTACGCGGTGAACGGCGAGATGTTCGCCCGCCAGGGCGCGATGATCGCCTACCGCGGCGGTCTCCAGTTCGAGCGAAAGGGCCAGGGCGTGGGCGGCATGCTCAAGCGTGCGGTCACCGGCGAGGGGCTGCCGCTGATGGCGGTGCGCGGACAGGGCGAGGTGTGGTTCGCGCACGAGGCGCAGAACTGTTTCATCGTCGAGGTGGAGCAGGGTGACCAGTTCACCGTCAACGGCCGCAACGTCCTGTGTTTCGACCCGTCGCTGTCGTACGAGATCAAGACCGTGAAGGGCTCGGGCATCGCCGGCGGCGGCCTGTTCAACAGCGTGTTCAGCGGACAGGGCCGGCTCGGCCTGGTCTGTGAGGGCAACCCGCTGGTCATACCGGTCTCGGCCCAGTACCCGGTGTACGTCGACACGGACGCGGTGGTCGGCTGGACCGCGCATCTGCAGACGTCCCTGCACCGCTCCCAGTCGTTCGGCTCGATGCTGCGCGGCGGCTCCGGGGAGGCCGTCCAGCTGATGCTGCAGGGCGAGGGGTACGTCGTGGTGCGGCCGAGCGAGGAGACCCCGCAGAAGGTTCAGCAGCACTGACGCCCCGTGACGTGATCTACGCCTCACAGGCAACCCCCCTTGCCGTACCGGCGTCTTGACCGACAACAGACCAAGCCCTGGCCCCCGGGGTCAGGGCGTGTTTTCGGCGCGCTATACACATCATGTATACACACCGTGCATAGAAAGGCATGCATGTACGGCAAGGCTTTCGCCCCGGAGTACCAGGGCGCCCTGACCACCCTGTCCGTGAACTCCTCGCTGGTGGATGTACTGAGCGAGGGCACCGAGCGGCTGCGCGAGGCCGAGCGGTCGGGTCGCCCCGACGAGGCGGCCCGCTGCGGGCTCGCCGTCGCCGAGGCGCACCGGCGGCTCGGCCAGGTGCGGGACGCCGACCGGGCCTGGAAGGCGAGTTACCGGTCCGCCCGGGAGGCCGGGGACACGGCCGCGATGGCGTGGGCACTGTGGAGCGGCGGCACCCTGGCCCGGCAGCGCGGCGCGTTCCCGCTGGCCTGGCGGCTGCTCGGGCTCGCGGCCGAACTCGGCGAGCAGGGCGGCGACATCGTTGTCCGCGGCTACTCGCTGGCGGGCCTCGCGGAGACCGGCCGCATCCAGGGCGACTACGAGGCGGTCGGCCGGCTGCACGAGCAGCTGCTGGCCGAGGCCCGCAGGCGCGGGGAGGCCCGGCACACGGTGTGGGCGCTGGAGGGCATCGCGCAGATGCACCGCAACACCGGGGAGTACGACAAGGCGTACGCGCTCTTCGAGGAGGCGGCGGAGATAGCCGAGCGGGCCGAGGACCGGCGCGGTCACGCCTGGGCGCTGCGCGGGCTCGCCGATGTCCTCTCGGTCCGCGACGGAGACGCCGAGCGGGCGCTGGAGCTGCTGGCGCGGGCCGAGGTCACCTGTCGGGCGATGAACCTGTCCAGCGCGCTCGCCTACAACCACAAGATGCGCGGCAACGTCTTCTACCGCGCGGGGCGGTACGCCGAGGCGCGGGACCTGTACGAGCTGGCCCTGGAGGAGTTCCGGGCGATGAGCGAGCCGCGCGGCGAGGCGCTGGCCCGGCTGGGCCTGGCCAAGTCACTGGCCCACCTGGGTCACGACCGCGCCGAGACGGCGGCCGAACTGGCGGATCTGGCCCGGGTGCTGGAGCGCAGCGGACTCAGGCACGCACGGGAGATGGTGGCCCGGGCGCAGGCGGAGTTCGGCCTGGACGCCGAGGTCGTACGGTGACCGCGCTCCCCTCTGCGGTGCAGGCGCCGCCCTCGGCTCCGGAAATCCTCGACCTTTGCCGGGAGTTGGTGCGCCCCGCGCTGACGGAGGCGGTGGGACGGCTGCACCCCTGGGTGGCCGAGATGGCCGCGTACTCCTTCGGCTGGTGCGAGGTCGGCGGCGCTCCCGCCGCCGCGCCGGGCGGCAAGGGCGTACGGCAGGCCCTGGCGGTGCTCGGCGCCCGGGCGGCCGGCGCCGACGGGCGGGCCGGGGTCCCGGCGGCGGTCGCCGTGGAACTGGTGCACGCCTTCTCCCTGCTCCACGACGACATCATGGACGGCGACGCCACCCGGCGCCGGCGCCCCGCGGTGTGGAAGGCGTACGGCACGGGTCCCGCGGTCCTCGCCGGGGACGCCCTGTTCGCGCTCGCCGTGGAGACCCTCGCCGCCGAGCCGGGCGGTCCCGGTGCCGTGCGGCTCCTGTCCACCGCCCTCGCCGATCTGGTGCGCGGGCAGGCCGACGACCTGCTGTTCGCCGCACGGCCCTTCGGCGGGCCGGAGCGGGTCACGCCCGAGGAGTACCGGGCGATGGCGGAGCACAAAACGGGGGCGCTGCTGGGCTGCGCCGCTGCGCTCGGGGCCACACTCGGCGGGGCGCCCGAGCCGGTCGTCACCGCGTTGGACCGCGCAGGTCGGCATCTGGGCGTCGCCTTCCAGTTGGTGGACGACGTGCTGGGCATCTGGGGCGATCCGGCCGTCACCGGCAAGCCGGCCGGCGGAGACCTGCGCGAGCGCAAGAAGACCTTCCCGGTCCTGGCCGCGCTCGACTCCCCCGCGGCCCGCCACCTGCCCGCGCTACTGGACCGCCCCGGTCCGACCGAGGAGGCGGCCGAGCTGATCGAGCGGGCGGGCGGCCGCAGGGCAGCGCTGGCCGAGGCCCGCATGCACACCGCCGCCGCTCGCTCCCTGCTCACGGAAGTCCCGCCGCCCGCCGCCGAGGAGATGCTCCGGCTGCTGGACTTCCTGGTGGCCCGCGACCTCTGAGACCGCGTTGACCTCGGACTCTCCGAGCGCGGCGGCGCACCCGGGCATTTACCGTCGGTTACCCGCAGGTCGATGCCCGGTCATGTGCCGTTATCCCAAACTCGCAAGCGCTTTCGAAGAGTTGAATAAAAGGCAGGAACCGGGCCGGAGTTTCGGATTCTTTGAACACTCCCCCGCGCCCCCCGCGTACCTGTGGGCAAGGACGAGTCAGGGGTTTCAGCGAGGGATGACCATGGTCAAGGCGCACGTCTCCGCACACGAGTTGGTCGCCGGCCGGTACCGGCTCCTCGAGGTCTTCGCCCGGGAGACGAACCGGCTGTGGTGGTACGCGGAGGACGTGACGGCGAACCAGCCCCGCCTGGTGGCACAGATCGGCCTCCCGGAGACCTGCGACGCGGACACCCTGCGCCGCGCCACGGCCCGGGTCGTCCGGACCTCCGAGACCATGCGGCTCCTGTGCCCCGGCCAGGTCGTCACGGTCGTCGACGCCGTCGTGGAGGCGGGCACCCTGTGGACCGTCACGGACTGGATCGACGGCACCCCTCTCAGCGAACTCCTCGACCGTGAAGGCCCGTTCAACCCGGTGCGGGCGGCGCGGGTCGGTCTCGAACTCCTCGACGTGCTCCAGGCCGCGCACGACGAGGGCATCACTCACGGCGAGCTGAGCCCCGGCCAGGTCTTCGTCCGGGACGGGGGGCCGGTCGTGGTCGCCGGGTTCGGACTGGCGGGCGCGACGCTGGCCCCGAGGCTCACGGCACCGTCGTACGCCTCGCCGGAACAGGCCCGCGACGAGCGCATCGGACCGGCGGCCGACCTGTGGGCGCTGGGCGCGATCCTCTACACGACGGTCGAGGGACGCCCTCCGTTCCGCGACCGGGGCCGCCCCGACGCCACGCTGAAGGCCGTGGACCGGCTGCCCCTGCGCACCCCGCTGCGCACCGGCCCGCTCACCCAGTCCGTCCAGGGGCTGCTGCGCAAGAACTCCCGGGAGCGGCTGACCCGGCCGGTGGTCCGCGAGGCGCTGATCCGGGCCCTCGACGAGGACGCCGACGCGGACCGCGATCCCGCGCCCGCGCCCCGGCTGCGCAGCGCCTACGCGGCCGTCCGGCACGTGGGCCAGGAACGGGGCAGACGGATGATGGTGGCCGGGACCGCGCTGGCCGTCGTCACCATCACGTCGGCCGTCCTTGCCGCGACCCACCAGCTGCCCGGCACCTCCACCGCGGCCGAGCCGCCGCGGCCCACCGCCACGGCCGCCCCGCCGGCCGACCGCCCCGAGAACAACGCCCCCAGCCCGAGCGCCAGCCCGAGCACGAGCACGAGCACCGGACCGAGCCCCAGCAGCTCCCCGTCCGCGGCCCCCAGCAGTTCACCGTCCCCGGCCCTGCCTGCCGGCTTCCACCGCTACACCGCCCCGGAGGGCTTCTCCGTGGCCCTGCCGGACGGCTGGAAGCGACTGACCACCTCACGCGGGGCCGACCACGCCTACCGCATCACCTACGGCACCGACGCCGACTCCTCGACCCTCGCCGTCACCTACAGCGAGCAGGCCGGCCCGGACCCGGTCGCCGTGTGGCGGGACGAGGTCGAACCGGTGCTGGAGCGGCTCCCCGGCTACCACCGGGTCGGCAGCATCCGGGCCACCACCTACCAGGGCTACCGGGCAGCCGACCTGGAGTGGCTGTCCGGGTCCGGCGACGCACGGGTGCACACCTTCGGGCGCGGCTTCCTGCTCGGCGGCGGGCGCAGCTTCTCCCTGCGTTTCACCACTGCGGACAAGGCCTGGGACGATGCCGGGAACCAGCTCGCACTCAGGACCTTCCTGCAGACCTTCCGCCAGACCAAGGGCTGACCGGCGCCCCGCGCCGGACAGGCAGGGCCGCCAAAGCATTGCCAATGGGTGGATATAGGCTGTCCAGTCGCACTCGCGCACCGAGTGCGACCCCGTTGAGACATGCCTCCAGGAGAGTCATCCGTGACCCTTGCGATCGACCCGTCCGAGACGTCCGCGCCGACCGCGGCGGCCCTGTCCGACCTCGTGGCGCGGGACGCACGCGAGTTCGGCGTCTACGCGCGCACCGGCGGCTGGGCCTTCGCGCTGATGGTGGCGCGCAGCGTGCGGCCGGGCGGGCAGGCCGCCGCTGAGACGCCGAAGGTGTCGGCGAAGGAGTTCGCGGAGCTGGCCGGCTGCTCGCCCGAGCGGGTCATGCGCTACTACAAGGCCTGGGACCGCGCGGCCGACGACGGGCTGGTCCCGCACTTCGAGGCGCTCCGGCCGGGCCAGGCCGTCGAGCTGCCGGACGCCGACGTGTGGCTGAGCTACTACGTCTCCCGCAACAGCGCCACCTCGGAACGCGGCACCGCCATCGCCCAGGCCGCCGAGGCCGAGGGCATCCGTCCCACCAAGGCCCTGGAGGTCGCCGAGAACCCCACCGCGCTGCGCGCCGCGATCCTCGCCGACCCCTCCACCGCCCGGGCCGCCCGCTCCGCCCTGCTGGACCGGCTCAAGGAGGACCCGGACCTGCAGGCCGAGCTGGCCCGTGACGTCGTACGCACCGACGACCTGAAGAAGGCCGTGGCGAGCGAGAGCCGTTCGGCCGACCGGATCGGCTACGTACGGCAGATCGCCGAGTCCGGCCAGTTCAGGACGCCGGCCGGACAGACCGTGGACGCGCCCGTCGAGCTGCGCGAGGAGGCCGAGCGGCATCTGTCGCTGATCGACGAGCTGGAGGACGGCGAGGACACCGGCGAGTGGGCCACCGAGGCCTACGACACCCTGAAGTCCCTCGTCGCCGAGACGGTCGAGGCCGACCCCGAGCTGCGGGTCCAGGAGCGGCGGACGAAGTTCTACAGCAGCCTGCAGAAGGCGACCCGGGCGTTCGAGGAGCTGACCTTCGACGACGCCCAGGACTTCTACGAGGACGACATGGTCCAGCGCCTGGAGGAGCTCCAGCAGGCCATCGGCACCTGCCTGACCGCGCTGCGCGGAGCCCGCGGAAGCCGGCCGTAGGGCCCGGCGGACATCCTCAGCCCGGGCTGAGTAGCGGTACTCATGTCCGGGCTCGTCGGCCGCCGCCACGATGGGGGCTCCGTCTCTCCTCCGGCAAGGAGCCCCGCCATGACCGCAGTGCATCCCGCCCCGCTGCCCGCACCGCGCCGCGTGCCGCCCGCCCTGTTCGCGGGCGTGGCGGCGGTGGGCCTCGCCGTGTCGGCGTGGGACGTGCGCGACCGCACGACCTGGTTCCTTGAGACGGTATGGGCGCTGGTCGGGCTGCCCCTGGTGGTGCTGGTCTGGCGGCGCTTCCCGCTGACCGGGCTGCTGTGCGGGCTGCTGGCCGTGCACGCGCTGGTCCTCGCGGTCGGCGGCCACTACACCTACGCGCAGGTCCCGGTGGGCGACTGGGTGCGGGACACCTTCGGTCTGTCCCGCAACCCGTACGACCGGTTCGGGCACCTGATGCAGGGCTTCGTCCCGGCCGTCCTCGTCCGCGAACTGCTCAGCCGCACCTCGCCGCTGCGTGGCAGCCGTTGGCTGGCCCCGCTCACCGTGTGCGCCTGCCTCGCCTTCAGCGCCTGCTTCGAACTGCTGGAGTGGGCGGCCGCCGTGATCGGCGGGCACGGCGCGGACGCCTTCCTCGCCACCCAGGGCGATGTGTGGGACACCCAGTGGGACATGTTCTGCGCCCTGATCGGCGCCGTGCTGTCGCTGCTGCTCCTCAGCAGGGTGCACGACCGTCAGCTGGCCGCACTGGAAGCCCGTACGGCCGGCTGACCGCCCGGACGGCACCTACCAGCGCTGCTCCACCTGGCCCTTGATCCGGCGCTCGTACAGGTCTCGGATCGCGGTGAACGTCTCCTCGGGCAGGGGCGGCAGCTTGGCGGCGGCCGCGTTGGCCCGGGCCTGCTCCGGGTGGCGGGCACCGGGGATGACCGTAGTCACGCCGGGCTGCTCGGCGATCCAGCGCAGGGCCAGCTGGGCCGGGGTGTACCCCTCGGGGGCGAGCGCGGCGAACTCGGCGGCCGCCTCGACGCCGGTCGCGTAGTCGACGCCGGAGAAGGTCTCGCCCTGGTCGAAGGCCTCGCCGTGCCGGTTGTAGGTGCGGTGGTCGTCGGCCGCGAAGACCGTGTCCTTGGTGTACTTGCCGGACAGCAGTCCGGAGGCGAGCGGCACGCGCGCGATGATGCCGACACCCGCCTCCCGCGCCGTCGGGAGCACCTCGTACAGGGGCTTCATGCGGAACGGGTTGAGGATGATCTGCACGCTCGCCACATTCGGCCGGGCGATCGCGGTCAGCGCCTCGGCGCAGGTCTCCACGCTCACGCCGTACGCGGCGATCCGCTCCTCGGCCACCAGGGTGTCGAGGGCGTCGAACACCTCGTCCGAGGAGTAGACGGGGGTGGGCGGGCAGTGCAGCTGCACCAGGTCGAGGCGGTCGACGCCGAGGTTGCGGCGGGAGCGGTCGTTCCAGGCGCGGAAGTTGTCCAGGACGTAGTTCTCGGGGATCTGCTCGACCCGGCGGCCCATCTTGGTGGCCACGAGCACGTGCACATCGGGCCGGCCGCCCAGGAAGGCGGCGATGGTCGACTCGCTGCGTCCGTCGCCGTACACGTCGGCCGTGTCGAAGAAGGTGACGCCCGACTCGGCCGCCGCCTCCAGGACGGACAGGGCCTCCTTGTCGTCCACGTCGCCCCAGTCGGCGCCCAGCTGCCATGTGCCGAGTCCGACGACCGATGCCCGCTGACCCGACCTGCCGATTACGCGTTCGTCCATGGCGTCAGTGTGTCACCAGGTCTCGCATCCCGCGGAACACGTCGCTCCGGCAGGAACCTGTGCGTGTCTCACCCACATGAGTGATTGAGGACTCGACAGAACGCCGGTTGCCGTAAAGCGGCCCTTAGCGTGAGACCGTGATCGATCGTTCAGTGAGCAACTTCCCTTCCCGGAGCGGTGGTTCGGCTCCCGTGAGCCGCCGCGGCTTCCTGCGCACCGCCACCGCGCTGGCCGCCGTACCCGTGCTGGTCGCGGCCGATCCGGCCCGAGCCGCGGCCGAACTCCCCGGGTTTCCGGCCGAGGTGGCGCTCCACCGCTCGGCGTACCGCAACTGGGTGGGCGAGATCACCGCGGACGGGCTGTGGGCCTGCGCGCCCACCACCCCGGAGCAGGTGCTCTCCGTCGTCAACTGGGCGTGGCGCAACGGGTGGCGGGTGCGTGCGCGGGGCAGCTCGCACGGCTGGTCACCGCTGACGATCACCGAGGGCACGGCGGCGGACACCCGGGTCCTGCTGGTCGACACCGCACCCCATCTGACCGGCGTGGCGCTGGAAGACGCGTCGGCGGTGCGCGCCGGCACGGGTGTGAGTCTCGAAGCCCTGCTCACCTTCCTGGAGGCGCACGGTCTCGGCCTCACCGCCGCACCCGCACCCGGCGACCTCACCCTCGGCGGCGCCCTGGCGATCGACGCGCACGGCACGGCCGTGCCGGCCGACGGTGAGCACCCGCCGGCCGGCACGACGTACGGCTCGCTGAGCAACCGGGTGCTGGAGCTGACCGCGGTGGTGTGGGACGAGGGCGCGGGGGCCCATGTCCTGCGGACGTTCCACCGCACGGAGGCGGACTGCGCCGCGCTCCTGACCCATCTCGGCCGGTCCTTCGTCACGGAGGTGGTCCTGCGGGTCGGCCCGGACAGCGCCCTGCGCTGTGTCAGCCGTACCGACATCCCGGCCTCCGAACTGTTCGCGGCGCCCGGGTCCCGCGGGCGCACCCTGCAGACGTTCCTGCGGCGCTCGGGCCGGGTCGAGACGATCTGGTTCGCCTTCACCGAGTTCCCCTGGCTGAAGGAGTGGAGCGTCACCCCCGGCAAACCTCTCACCTCACGGCACGTCACCTCGCCGTACAACTACCCCTTCTCCGACAGCGTGCCGACCCTGGTGGCCGACCTGGTGGGGCGCATGTTCACGGACGCGGCCTGGTACCTGGCGCCGGCGCTCGGCAACGCACAGCTCGACGCGGCCGCCCTGGGGCTGACGGCCACGCGGTCCGCCGATCTGTGGGGGCCGTCCAAGAACACCCTGCTGTACCTGCGGCCCACCACGCTGCGGGTCACCGCGAACGGGTACGCGATCCTCACCACGCGGGCCGGGGTGCAGCGGGTGGTGCACGAGTTCACCAGCCGCTACCGGGAGCGGCTCGAGGCGTACGCGGCGCTGGGCCGGTTCCCGGTGAACGGCTCGGTGGAGATCCGGGTGACCGGCCTGGACGATCCCGCCGACACGGGTGTCGAGGGCGCCCGCGCCCCGCTGCTGTCCACGCTGCGGCCGAGCGGGGCCCGTCCCGAGTGGGACACCGCGGTGTGGCTGGACGTGCTGACCCTGCCGGGGACCCCGTACGCGGAGGCGTTCCTGCGCGAGCTGGAGCGGTTCCTGCTGGGCACGTACGACGGCGGGTACGCCCTCGCGCGCGTGGAGTGGTCCAAGGGCTGGGCGTACACCGAGGACGCCGTATGGAGCGACCCGGAGGTGCTGGGCTCGGCCGTGCCCGGCTCGTTCGGGACGGGCGCGTGGGAGCAGGCGGTCGGGATCCTCGACCGTCTGGACCCGCACCGGGTGTTCTCGAACGGCTTCCTCGACCGACTCCTGCGCTGACTACGCCTGGAAGTAGTGGCCCTCGTCGAGGTCGGCGAGGAGGCCGGGCCCCTGCGGCTCCCAGTCGAGGAGCCTGCGGGTCAGCTCGCTCGACGACGGACAGTCGACGGCGGCGAACCGCCCGAGCCAGCCGAAGTGGTCCTCGGCCTGCTCGGCGGCCACGCCGACGACGGGCAGGCCCAGATGCCGGCCGATGACCGTGGCGATGTCCCGCAAGGGCACCCCTTCCTCGTCGGTCGCGTGCAGCCGGGTGCCGGCCGGCGCGGACTCCAGGGCCAGCCGGTACAGGCGGGCCGCGTCCGAACGGTGCACGCCCGTCCAGCGGTTGGCGCCGTCGCCGATGTAGGCCGACACACCCTTCGCCCGGGCGATCTCGATCAGGCGCGGCACGAAGGCCTGGTCGCCCCGGCCGTGCACGGAGGGGGCGAGCCGGACCAGGCAGGCCCGCACCCCGCGCTCGGCCAGCGCGAGCGTGGCCTCCTCGGACGCCGCCCGGTGGCTGCCCGGGGCGGGCCCGTCCTCCTCGGTGATCACACCGTCCGCCCTGGCGATCCCCGTGCCGGAGGTGACCAGGAAGGGCTTGCCTGAGCCGGCCAGGGCGGCGCCGATCGCCTCGATGGCGCGCAGGTCGGTGGCACCCGCGGCGTAGATGTCGGTGAAGTCGTGGATGAAGGCCAGGTGGATCACGCCGTCGGCCGCGGCCGCGGCGCGGGCCAGCCCCTCGGGGTCGTCCAGGCTGCCGCGGTGTGCCTCGGCCCCCGCCGACTTCAGCGAGGCCTCCGCCTCGTCCGAGCGGGCGAGGCCGACGACCTCGTGCCCGGCGGCGATGAGCTCGGGAACGACGGCGGATCCGACGAACCCCGTGGCACCGGTGACGAAAACACGCATGGTTGATCTGCTCCTCGGATGCTGGGTGGGAATGACCTCATCGTTGGTCCGAGGCCGCCTCCAGGTCCAAAGCCTGTTTCGCATGACGAAATACAGATCAGGCATCACCACAGGTCAGTACCCTTGAGTGCGTCCAGGAAGGACGCAGACGGCAGTACGCTTGAGGCATGACCGACTCGGCCGCCCACGCGGACCTCGACCTTCGGCTGGTGCGGTACTTCACGGTCGTGGCCGAGCACCGCCACTTCGGCCGCGCCGCGACCGACCTGCACGTCGCCCAGCCGTCCCTGAGCCGTCAAGTGCGGCGGCTGGAGCAGCAGTTGGGTGCCCGGCTGTTCGACCGCACCCCGCAGGGCACCCGGCTCACCGAGGCCGGAGAGGTCTTCCTGCCGCGTGCCAAGGCGCTGTTGCGCGCCGCGGCCCAGGCCGCCGCAGTCGCCCGGGCCGCCGCCGAGCCCAGCCGGATCACCGTCGGCTACACCACCGGCATCTTCGTCACCCCGGCGGTGCGCGACCTGCGGCGCAGGTTTCCGGAGGCCGACGTGCGGACCGCGCATCTGCGCTGGAACGAGGCGCGGGACGCGCTGCTCGACCACCGCGTGGACGCGCTCGTGGCCCGGCTGCCGTTCGTCACCGAGGGCCTGCGGGTGACGGTCCTCTACGACGAACCGCGGATCCTGGTCGTGCCGCTCGACCACCGGCTGGCGGGCAAGGAGTCGGTCACCGTGGACGACATCGCCGACGAACCGCTCCCCCGGGTGCCGGACCGGCTCTGGGACGCGTTCTGGCGGATCGACCCCCGGCCCGACGGCAGCCCGGCCCCGGACGGCCCGTACATCGACGACATCGAGGACAAGTTCGAACTCGTCGCCTCCGGGCAGGCGGTGGCGATCGCGGCGGGCGTCCCCGGCATCAGCATCCGCCCCGGCCTCACCTCGATCCCGCTGCACGGCGTCGAACCGAGCCATGTCGCGCTGGCGACCCGTGCGGGCGACAACGGTCGTCTGCTCGCGGCGTTCCGCAGCTGCGCGGAGGCCCTGCTGACCGGCCCCCGGGCCGACGAGTGACTCAGGTGCCGGGCGTCAGCTGTTCCTGCACGAGGGGGCCGTAGCGGTCGGCGATGGAGTCGATGTCGGTCTCGCGCAGGTGCGGGCCGCGCGCGATGCCGTACATCGCCCCGAGCCCGAGGAGGCCGGCGACGGCGAGTTCGGCGCGCAGGCCCGCGTCGGGGCCGGTGAGCCGGGCGGCGAGGCGTTCGGTCACCTGGGCGCGGAAGTTGGCGCGCAGGATCTCGCCGTGGTCGCCCTGCAGGGGCGCGAATGCGATGCGCACCAACGGGTCGGCGCCTCGCTCGCGCTGGCTGGCCAGCACGTGGCGGACCATGTGGCGGCCCAGCTGCTCCAGGGGCGCGTCCAGCAGATCGTCCGCGTCGGTGTCGAAGGACATCACGCGGGCGAAGAGGGCGTCCTTGTTGCCGAAGTACTTCAGGATCAACGGCGGGCTGACACCGGCCCGTTCGGCGACGGCCTTCAGGGTGATGTCGGCGTGCGCGTGCCGGGCCAGCAGGTAGCGGGCGGCCTTGAGGATGACCGCCTTGGTGGCCTCGGCGTCGCGGCGCGCGGGGGCTTCCGGGGCGGGCGCTCGGGGGCCGGATGGAGTGCTCACGGCACTCATGCTCCCTCCATCGCCCCGTCGCGCGCGCCCCGGGTCGCTCCCCCGGCGCGCCGGGTGTCGTCGCAGGGCCCGTCGCCCGGGATGGACAGGGCCGCGGCGCAGGCAACCAGGGCGATGGCCCCGGCCATCGTGAACGCCAGCAGATAGCCGTGCAGTGTGGGCACCGGAACGCCGCCGACGGGGCTGCTGTGGTGGACGAGGACGGCTGCGACGGCGGCGCTGGAGACGGCCTGGCCGATGGTGCGCATGAGGACGTTGACGCCGTTGGCGGAGGCGGTCTGGGCGGCCGGGACGGCCCGCAGGATCAGGGTCGGGAGTGCGGAGTAGGCGAGGGTGGTGCCGGTCGCCACCACCGTGGCACCGAGGATGATCATCCACAGGTCGCGGCTGTCGGCGATGCGGACCGCGTAGCCGCAGGCGATGACGGCGGCGCCGAGGGCGAGGGTGACGCGTGGGCCGCGCGCGGCGGAGATACGGGCGGACACGGGCGAGAAGAGCAGCATGGTGACGCCGCCGGGCAGCAGGCACAGGCCGGTGGCGACGATGGGCAGCCCGAGGCCGTAGCCCGTGGCCTTCGGGGCCTGCACCAGCTGGGCGGTCACGAGCGAGTTGGCGTAGAAGGCGAAGCCGGTCAGCAGGGCCGCCACATGGGACAGGCCCACCCGCGGCCGGGTGACCAGGCGCAGGTCGACCAGCGGTCGCTCGGCGCGCAGCTGCTGCCACCACCACAGGGCGAGGACGGCGACGGCCGCGAGGAACAGCGCGAGGATCCGGGGGCTGCCCCAGCCCCACTGGCCGCCCTGGGAGACGCCCAGCAGCAGGCACACCAGTCCCGCGGCCAGGCCCAGCGTGCCGAGGACGTCGAAGCGGCCGGGTTCGCGCACCGGCGACTCCCTGACCGCCCACCAGGTGGCCGCCACGCCGAGTGCGCCCAGGGCGCTGGTCAGCCAGAACATGGTGTGCCAGTTGGCGTACTGGACGACCAGCGCGGCGAGCGGCAGGCCGAGGGCGGCGCCGATGCCGACCGTGGAACTCATCAGCGCCACCGCCGAGCCCCGGCGCTCCGGCGGGAGTTCGTCGCGCAGGATGCTGATCGAGAGCGGGACGACGGAAGCGGCGGCGCCCTGGAGGGCGCGGGCCGCGATGAGCACGCCGATGTCGGAGGACAGGGCGCACATCACCGAGCCGACGGTCATCAGGCCGAGCGCGGCGGTGAGCACCCGGCGCTTGCCGTACATGTCGCCGGCCCGGCCGAGCACGGGGGTGAGCACCGCCCCGGACAGCAGGGTCGCGGTGACCATCCAGGACACGGCGGCCGCCGAGGCGTGGGTCAGCCGTGGCAGGTCGGGCAGGAGCGGTACGACCACGGTCTGCATGACGGCCATGAGAATGCCGCCCGACGCGAGCACCGGGATGGTGAGGCGGTCCCGCAGCCGGGGCGCCGCGGTGGACGTGCCGGGTGGCTGGGGTATCGGGACGGGGTGGTCCATGGGCGCTCCTGTGAACGGCTCGGACTGCTCGGTGAATAAGAATTCACTTTATCGAGTGAATGGTCATTCACCCAAGATTTCACCCCGCACTCAGCCCGCCCGCCAGGCCAGGTTTGCTCTCCGGCGCGCCCGGGTGGTCGCGCATGGAGTGGTCGCGGACACCGCCGGAGGCGGGTGCGCAGGGGCCGACGGCCGGCCCCTCGGCCCGGTCGCCGCATGCGACTGCGTCGGCGTCGCCCCGGGAGGCAGCGGAGCACGCTGGTTCCGGTGCGCCGTCGACCGGCTTCCGGATCACGTCAGTCTGGCGCGGTGACCCGCGCCACTCGGGCACACCACGGGCGAGAAGGATCACCGGATTCCCGGACGCCCCGGCAAGGAATTCCCCGTTCCGCGACAGAAGAGCCCATCACCGCAGTAAGATCATCTTGATTCAATCTTCTACGACATGTGGTTAATTGTCCGGATCACAGCCAACCGGTTCCGGGCGATTTCTTCCCCTCCTGAACCGCCCGGTAGGCATGCGGAGTCACCACTCGAACTCCCCCACAGGAGGACACGCATGCCCGAAATCACCCGGCGCCGCGCGCTCACCGCGGCGGCCGCCCTGGCCGCCACGGCCTCGGCCGCCACGCTCGTCGCACCCGGCGCCCGGGCCGCCGAACACCAGCACGGCGCACCGGATTCCTTCGACGAGGTCTACAAGGGCCGCCGGATACAGGGCCGTCCGTCGAGCATGGGCGGTCACCACCACGAACACGGCGGCGGCTACTCCGTGTTCGTCGACGGGGTGGAACTGCACGTGATGCGGAACGCGGACGGCAGCTGGATCAGCGTCGTCAGCCACTACGACCCGGTGCCCACGCCGCGCGCCGCCGCCCGTGCCGCGGTGGACGAGCTGCAGGGCGCCCCGCTGCTGTCGTTCCCCGCCAACTGACCGCCCCCGCAAGGACATCCGGAGCACCACGCACATGACCGTTCGCAAGAACCAGGCCACTCTGACCGCCGACGAGAAGCGCCGCTTCGTCAACGCCGTCCTCGAACTCAAGCGCAACGGGCGCTACGACGAATTCGTCCGCACGCACAACGGCTTCATCATGGCCGACACCGACAGCGGTGAACGGACCGGCCACCGCTCCCCGTCCTTCCTGCCCTGGCACCGCAGATTCCTGCTCGACTTCGAGCAGGCCCTGCAGGCGGTCGACTCCTCGGTCGCCCTGCCCTACTGGGACTGGAGCACCGACCGCACGGTGCGCGCCTCGCTGTGGGCGCCGGACTTCCTCGGCGGCACCGGGCGCAGCAGTGACGGCCGGGTGATGGACGGCCCGTTCGCCGGGTCCACCGGCAACTGGCCGATGAGCGTCCGCGTGGACGGCCGTACGTTCCTGCGCCGCTCGCTCGGTACGGCCGTGCGCGAGCTGCCGACGGGCGCGGAGGTGGAGTCCGTGCTGGCCATGGCGACGTACGACATGGCGCCCTACAACAGCTCCTCCGACGGCTTCCGCAACAACCTCGAGGGCTGGCGCGGGGTCAATCTGCACAACCGGGTCCACGTGTGGGTCGGCGGGCAGATGGCCACCGGGGTCTCCCCCAACGACCCGGTGTTCTGGCTGCACCACGCCTACGTCGACAAGCTGTGGGCCGAATGGCAGCGCCGGCACCCGGATGCCGGCTACGTACCGACCGGCGGGACGCCCGACGTCATCGACCTGAACGACACGATGAAGCCGTGGAACGACGTGCGCCCGTCGGACCTGCTGGACCACACGAAGTTCTACACCTTCGACAGCTGATCAGGCCTCGGCGGTACGGCACTCCGGGTGTCCCCAGCCCTGCGTGTTCTTGGCGATGGACTCGCCGGCCGCGTAGCTGCGGCCGCACAGGCAGCGGCCGGGGAACTTCGCCTTGATGGTGCGCGAGGACGCTCCGCCGGCGGTCCGGCGGGGCGCCTTGCGGCGCGGGGCGGCCGCCTTGGGCGTGTCGGGCGACGGCGGCGGCTCAGCGGAGCCGAGGGCGCTGCCGGCCTCTTCCTGGACGGAGGCGGCCTGGCTGGCGGCGCGGTCGGCGAAGTCGTTGAGCGGGTCGCCGTCGACCTGGTGGGCGGGAACGTAGCGGAACTCGACGGAGCGGCCGTCGAGCAGCTCGTCGATACGGACCACCAGCTCCTGGTTGGCGACCGGCTTGCCGGCCGCGGTCTTCCAGCCGTTGCGCTTCCAGCCGGGCAGCCAGGTGGTGACCGCCTTCATCGCGTACTGGGAGTCCATGCGGATCTCCAGCGGCACGTCCGGGTCGACGGCCGCCAGCAGGCGCTCCAGCGCGGTCAGTTCGGCGACGTTGTTGGTGGCCCGGCCGAGCGGGCCCGCCTCCCAGCGGGCGGGGGTCCGCTCGTCGTCCGAGACCACCCATGCCCATCCGGCCGGTCCGGGGTTTCCCTTCGAAGCCCCGTCGCACGCGGCCACCACACGTTCACGCATGCGGCCGATCATGCCATGACCGCGCCCGTCACCGCTCCGGGCCTGGTCACACGTCCTGGAAGCTGGGCCTGTCGCCCTCGGTGGTCGTGGTGTCGATCACGGAGAAGTTCGCGCCCTGCGGGTCGCTGAGTGCCGCGAAGCGGCCGAACGGGCTGCCCATGGGCCCGAAGCGCAGAATGCCGCCCAGCTTGGTGGCCCGGGCCACGGCCGCGTCGCAGTCGTCGACGCCGAAGTACACGTTGATGTACGACGGGACCTCGGGCGGGAACTCGTCGGTCATTCGCATCCGGCCCAGGACCGTGTCGTCGCCGAGGTTGAAGACACGGAAGTCGACCCCGTCGTCCTCGAGCTGCTTCGCCGCGTACGGGAAGACGGCCGTGAGGAACGTGTCCGTTTTATCGGGGTCGCGGGTGAAGACCTCGGCCCAGTTGTAGGCACCTGGCACCGCCGTCGCCTCGAAGCCCTCGTGGACGCCCGCCTGCCACACACCGAACACGGCACCGCTGGGCTCAAGAGCCAGGCACATCGTGCCGAACTCGCCGACCTGCATCGGCTCCATCAGCACCTCGCCACCGTTGTCCCGGATCCGGGCCGCGGTGGCGGCGGCGTCCGGCGACGCGAAGTACAGGCACCACTGCGACTGCCCCTCCTGGCCGGACATCGGCGGTACGACGGCGGCCACCGCCTTGCCGTTCGCATAGGCCTGTGTGTAGTTGCCGTACTCCGACGACGCCTCGCCGAAGGTCCAGCCGAGGACCTCGCCGTAGAAGCTCTTGGCGCCCTCGATGTCGGTGAACATCGCGTCGGCCCAGCAGGGCGTTCCTTCAGGTTGCACGGCCATGGTCGCGGCCCTCTCCGATGAGGCGGATTGTCCCGATTCTCACGCTAGTCATCCCTGGGTCGGCCCGCGCGCCGAACGGGTGAAACTGCCCGACACTGGACGAGGGGGACGAGGGAGACGGCGGGCTTCGGCGAGACGGGGCGCGGAATGTCGGAGTTGATGGCGACGGCAGGGACCGCACGCGCGTGGTCGGTGACCCGGCCCGGGCCGGTGGAGGAGGATCCCCTCCGGTTCGTCGAGCGGCCGGTGCCCGTGCCCGGGGACGACGAGCTGCTGGTCCACGTGCGCGTCTGCGGCGTGTGCCGCACCGATCTGCACGTCACCGAGGGGGACCTGCCGGTGCACCGGCAGGAGGTGACCCCCGGGCACGAGGTGGTGGGCGTGGTCGCCGGGTTCGGAGCGGGTGTCGAGGGCTTCGCCGTGGGCGACCGGGTGGGCGTGGCCTGGCTGCGGCACACCGACGGCGCGTGCGCGTACTGCCTGCGGGGCGCCGAGAACCTCTGCCCGCGGTCCCGGTACACCGGCTGGGACGCCGACGGCGGTTACGCCGAGTACACGACCGTGCCGGCGGACTTCGCCTACCGGCTGCCGGGCACTCTGGACGACGTGTCACTGGCGCCGCTGCTGTGCGCCGGGATCATCGGCTACCGCGCGCTGCGACGCGCCTCGCTGCCGCCGCGCGGCCGGCTCGGGCTGTACGGGTTCGGGGGCAGCGCCCACCTGTGCGCGCAGGTGGCCATCGCCGAGGGCGCCACCGTGCACGTCCTCACGCGCGGCGCGGCCGCCCGGCAGCTGGCCCTCGAACTGGGCGCCGCCTCGGCGCGCGACGCGTACGACCTGCCGCCGGAACCCCTGGACAGCGCGATCCTGTTCGCCCCGGTCGGCGACCTCGTGCCGGTCGCTCTGCGGGCGCTGGACCGCGGCGGAGTGCTGTCCGTGGCGGGCATCCACCTGAGCGACGTACCGCCACTGCACTACGAGAGCGACCTCTTCTACGAGAAGGAACTGCGCAGCGTCACCTCCAACACGCGCGCGGACGGCCGCGAGTTCCTGGAGAAGGCCGCGCTGCACAAAGTCCGTGCGACGACGCACACGTATCCCCTGTCGCAGGCGCCACAGGCCCTGAAGGACCTCAAGGCCGGGCGCTTCGACGGGGCAGCGGTGCTGGTGAATGATCTTTCCTGAACGCAAACGTGAGGATTCACCGCGTGCGGAGGCAGAGTTCCGGCGCATGATCACGAACACCGCCTCGCAACGCCCTCACCGGCGGGTTTGCACCACTCGTTGATCAAAAGCGCCCCCTTCGCGCGGTACCCGAAGATCACGCGTCCTGTTTGGCTGGTCGGAGCGCACCGGCACCCCGTGCACCAACGACCGATCCCCATCACCCCCGTTCGCCTCTCCGCAGGAGGGAATGTGTCCACTCCGGACATCGCCACCGGTTCCGCAGTCGACGAACCCGATCCCGGGCTCCCGGCCGACGGGCAGCTCACCAGCCTGAGCACGCGGGCGGCCCGCAACCTCGCCACCACGACCAAGTCCGAACCACAGATGCAGGCCATCACCTCGCGATGGCTGCTGAAGACCCTGCCGTGGGTGGACGTCAAGGGCGGCACGTACCGGGTCAACCGCCGTCTGCAGCTGCGTACCGGGCGCGGGCGCGTGCACTTCGAGCAGAACGGCGCGGACGACATCCGGGTCGTTCCCGAGACGCTGACCGAGCTGCCGATCCTGCGCGGCTACCCCGACCTTGACGTGCTGCGGGAGATGGCCACCCGCTTCCAGCCCCGGGAGGTGCGCCCGGGCCAGGTGCTGTTCGAGGCCGGGCAGCCGGTCACGGAGGCGTACCTGGTGGTGCACGGCCGCTTCACCCGGTTCGCGGCCGGCAAGTACGGCGAGGAGGAGATCGTCGGGGTCGTCACGGACGGCGACCAGATGGGCGACGAGGCGGTCGGTCAGTCCGACCCGCTGTGGCTCACCTCGGTGCGGGCCGAGACGGCGGGCGTGGTGCTGGCGCTGCCCTGGGACGTCGTCCGGGAGTTCACCGAGCGGGTGCCGTCCCTCGCCGCCCATCTCCACGCGTACGTCGAGCAGCAGCGCAGGCCGATGAACCGCAAGGGCGAGGCGGAGGTCCCGGTGCAGGCCGGCCACGTCGGCGAGCAGACGCTGCCCGGCGGCTTCGTGGACTACGAACTCGCCCCCCGCGAATACGAGTTGTCGCTCACCCAGACCGTGCTGCGGGTCCACACCAGGGTCGCCGACCTCTACAACAACCCGATGGACCAGACCCAGCAGCAGCTGCGTCTCACGGTCGAGGAGATCCGTGAGCGGCAGGAGTGGGAGCTGGTCAACAACCGGGAGTTCGGGCTGCTGCACAACATCGACTACGGCCAGCGGATCAGCTCCTTCACCGGGCCGCCGACGCCCGACGACATGGACGAGCTGCTCTCCATGCGCCGCAAGACCAAGGTGTTCCTGGCACATCCGAAGGCGATCGCGGCCTTCTTCCGGCAGTGCAACCGACGCGGTCTGGTGCCCGCCTCCGCGAACATCGACGGGCACGAGATCCCGGCCTGGCGCGGTGTCCCGATCTATCCGTGCAGCAAGATCCCGATCAGCGACGACCACACCACCAGCATCATCGCGCTGCGCACCGGCGAGGCCGACCAGGGCGTCATCGGCCTCTACCAGACCGGTATCCCGGAGGAGTTCCAGCCGGGCCTGAACGTCCGCTTCATGGGTATCGACACCGCCGCCATCATCAAGTACCTCGTCACCGCCTACTACTCGCTGGCCATCCTGGTTCCCGACGCCGCGGGGATCCTGGAGAACGTCCAGCTCGGCCGGACCGCCGACTGACGGCCTGGAGCACGCCATGAGCACACCCACCCACACCTACGCACTGCCCGGGCCGCCGAACATCGCCCAGAGCATGCGCCGTCCGCGGCGCACCGGGGTGATCCCCGGACTGCACCACCGGCCGGCCGTTCCCGCCGACCCGGAGAAGGCCGCCGAGATCGACCGCCGGCTCGAGACCTGGGCCCGCGACCTGGATCTGTTTCCCGAGGCCTGGACCGGGGACTTCTCGGACTTCCAGTTCGGCCGAGCCGTCGTACTCCAGCATCCGGGCGCCCTCGACCTGGACCGCCTCACCGCCGCGGGCAAGCTGTTGCTCGCCGAGAACATCGTCGACTCCTGCTACTGCGAGGAGGACGAGGGCCGGGGCGGATCGCGGCGCGGTCTGGGCGGCCCGCTGATCATCGCCCAGTCGGCGCTCGACCCCTTCCACGGCATCCCGGAGCTGGAGGAGGAGTGGCGCGAGGGCATCCGGGCCGACGGTCCGCTGCGCTCGTACCACTTCGCCCTCGCGGACTACGCGGCCATCGCCACGCCCAGCCAGACCGACCGGTTCGTGCACGACATGGCCCGGCTGCACATGGGCTACCTGGGCGAGGCCGCCTGGATGGAGACCAAGTACGTGCCGCGGGTCTGGGAGTACCTGGTGATGCGGCAGTTCAACAACTTCCGCCCCTGTCTGTCGCTCGTCGACGCGGTGGACGGCTACGAACTGCCCGAGCAGGTCTACGCCCGGCCGGAGATCCAGCGGATCACCGCTCTCGCGTGCAACGCGACCACCATCATGAACGACCTGTACTCCTTCACCAAGGAGCTGGCGAGCGATCCGGACCACCTCAATCTGCCCCAGGTGGTCGCCGCCAACGACCGGCGCGGCCTGAAGGCGGCCTATCTGAGGTCCGTCGAGATCCACAACCGGATCATGGAGGCCTTCGAGGAGGAGTCCGCCCTCCTGTCCGCCACCTCGCCCCTCGTCGAGCGCTACGCCCAGGGGCTGTCCGCCTGGGTCGCCGGCAACCACGAGTGGCACTCCACCAACTCCACCCGCTACCACCTTCCCGACTACTGGTGATCCCACCAGTTCGCTGAAACACCGTCAGACGCACTTCGAGGAGTCACTGTTGACCACCGCCCCTGTCGCCCGGAAGACCCCCACGTCAGCTCCGGTGCCGACCCAGTCCACGTACCAGACCCGTGTCGCGGACTACTGGAACGCCGAGGAGAACCCGGTCAACCTCGAACTCGGAAAGATCGACGACCTGTACCACCACCACTACGGCATCGGGGACGCCGACTGGTCGGTACTCGACGAGCCCGACCCGGATCTGCGCAAGACGCGGGTGACCGGTGAACTGCACCGTCTCGAGCACGCCCAGGCCGAGCTGCTGGCCACCCACCTCGGCCCGCTCACCCCCGCCGACCGCGTCTTCGACGCCGGCTGCGGCCGGGGCGGCGGCAGCGTGGTGGCGAACCTGCGCCACGGCTGCCACTCCGACGGTGTCACGATCTCCGCCAAGCAGGCCGACTTCGCCAACGAGATGGCCCGCAAGCGGGGCATCGACGGCAAGGTGCGCTACCACCACCGCAACATGCTCGACACCGGCTTCGAGTCGGGCGCGTACGCCGCGTCGTGGAACAACGAGTCCACCATGTACGTCGAGCTGGACCTGTTGTTCGCCGAGCACGCCCGGCTGCTGCGCCGCGGCGGACGGTACGTGGTGATCACCGGCTGCTACAACGACACCTACGGGCAGGCCTCGCGCGAGGTGTCCCTGATCAACGCGCACTACATCTGCGACATCCACCCGAGGTCGGAGTACTTCCGCGCGATGGCCCGCAACCGGCTGGTGCCGGTGCACGTCGAGGACCTGACGCAGGCCACCATCCCCTACTGGGAACTGCGCAAGGAGGCGGACCACCTGGTCACGGGCATCGAGGACACCTTCCTGTCCGCGTACCGCAACGGCAGCTTCCAGTACCTGCTGATCGTGGCCGACCGGGTCTGATCCCGGCGGCCCGACGGGCGGGGGCGGTGTCCGACGACGCCGCCCCTCGGTATTTCGCTCGACAGGGGGACGCGCCGGGCCCTTGGATGGGGCCCCATGTGTGCGGTGAAGATGCACGAGGACGAGGTCGGGACCGACGCTGCGCTGGTCCGGCGGATGGTCGCACGGCAGTTCCCCGCCTGGGCGTCGCTGCCCGTCCGGCGTCTGGAGTCCTCCGGTACCGAGAACGCGATGTTCCGTCTGGGGACGGAACTGGTGGTGCGGCTGCCCCGGCATCCCGGCGCCGTGGCCGACGTGGTGCACGAGCAGCGCTGGCTGCCCCTCCTCGGGTCGCGCGTTCCGGTGGCCACGCCCGAGCCGGCCGGGCTCGGCGAGCCGGACGAGGACTTTCCGTGGCCCTGGTCGGTGTACCGCTGGCTGGACGGCCGCAACCCGGTCGCGGGTGCCGTCGAGGCGCCGGAGCGGCTGGCCGAGGAGCTGGGGGCGTTCGTGGCCGCGCTGCGCCGGACCGACCTCCGGGACGGGCCGTCCGCCGGCCGGGGTGTCCCGCTCGCGACCCGCGACGAACCGACCCGTGCGGCCCTGGAGCAGCTCACCGGCAGGATCGACACCGACACGGTGACCACCCTGTGGGAGCGTGCGCTGCGCGCCCCGGAGCACGGCGGGCCAGCGGCCTGGATGCACGGCGATCTGTCCCCCGGGAACGTCCTGGTGGCCGACGGGCGGCTGAGCGCGGTGATCGACTTCGGCTGTGCCGGGGTCGGTGATCCCGCCGTGGACCTGATCGTGGCCTGGAACCTGCTGCCCGCGACCGCCCGCGACACCTTCCGCAAGACCGTGGGCGCCGACGACGCCGAGTGGGCGCGCGGGCGGGGCTGGGCGCTGTCGATCTCGCTGATCCAGCTGCCGTACTACTGGCACACCAACCCGGTGCTCGCGGAGAACTCCCGGCATGTGATCGCCGAGATCCTCGCCGAGGCAGGGTAGCGGCCCAGTCCGCCGTGGGACCGGCCTACTCGCCCGCGTACGCCTTGTCCAGCTCGGCGATGTCGAGCTTGCCCATGCTCAGCATGGCGCGGCTGGTGCGGCTCGCCTTCTCCGGGTCCGGGTCGCCGATCATGTCGATCAGGCGGTCGGGGACGACCTGCCAGGAGACGCCGTACCGGTCCTTGAGCCAGCCGCAGGGGCCGCCCTCGCCGCCGTTCTCGGTGAGCCGGTTCCAGTAGTAGTCGATCTCCTGCTGGTCGGCGCAGAAGATCTGGAACGAGATCGCCTCGTTGAACGTGAACTGGGGGCCGCCGTTGAGCGCGACGAACTTGTGGCCGTTGGCCGTGAACTCCACGGCCACCACGGAACCGGCCGGTCCGGGCCCGGCCTCGGTGAAGCGGCCGACGCGGCCGACGCTGGAGTTCTTGAAGATCGACACGTAGTAGTCGGCGGCCTCCTCGGCCTGGCCGTCGAACCAGAGACACGTGGTGAATCCGTCGGTGGTCATGCGCACCTCCTGGAGCGTGGAACACGGTCATGTGTATCGACCGGCCCACGCCCCGAAACTCATCGGCCGGCCACCGGCCGGCTTGCCGGGGACACGGCCCGCCGGGTACTAGCATCCGGGCCATGACGTCTGCGTCCGCCGAGACCATCCGGCCGTTTCGACTGTCGGTCCCGCAGAGCGATCTGGACGACCTGTACGACCGCCTCGACCGCACCCGCTGGCCGGCCGAGTTGCCGGGGGCGGGCTGGGAGTACGGCGTTCCCGGCGGCTATCTGCGGGATCTGGCCCGGTACTGGCGGCACGAGTACGACTGGCGGGCCGCCGAGGCGCAGCTGAACGAGTGGCCGCAGTTCACCACCACCGTGGACGGGGCGCACGTCCACTTCGCCCATGTGCGCTCCGCCGAGCCGGACGCGACCCCGCTGATCCTGACCCACGGCTGGCCGGGGTCGATCGTCGAGTTCCTGGACGTCGTCGGGCCGCTCACCGACCCGGTGGCGCACGGCGGCGAGGCCGCCGACGCGTTCCATGTCGTGGTGCCGGGCCTCCCGGGCTTCGGTCTCTCCGGGCCCACCACGCAGCCCGGCTGGGAGGCGGCCCGGGTCGCCGACGCCTGGGCGGAGCTGATGCGGCGGCTCGGCTACGAGCGCTTCGGCGCACACGGCGGCGACTGGGGCGCGGTCGTCTCCCGCGAGCTGGGCCGCGCCCGTCCCGACCGGGTGATCGGCGTCCACCTCACCCTGCTGCCGGGCGCCCAGGCCGCCACCGAGCCCGGCGCCGAGGAACTGAGCGGGCTCGGCGCGCACGAACGGGAGAACACCCTCGCCTCGTGGCGGCGGTGGGCGCAGTGGTCGCGCGAGGGCACGGGCTACGCCGTCCTGCAGGCCACCCGGCCGCACACCCTGGCGTACGCGTTGACGGACTCGCCGGTAGGTCAACTCGCCTGGATCGTCGAGAAGTTCCGGGAGTGGACCGACTCCGAGGAGGTGCCGGAGGAGGCCGTGGACCGGGACCGGCTGCTGACGAACGTCATACTGTACTGGCTGACCGGCACGGCCGGTTCGTCCGCGCGCATCTACTACGAGCGGGCCCATGCGCGCGGCCGGACCACCCGGCCCGCCGAGCCGTCCACGGTGCCGACCGCCCTCGCCCTGTTCCCGGCCGAGCCCCAGATCCCGCTGCGTCACAAGGCGGACCGGACCGAGAACATCGTGCGCTGGACGCAGTTCGACCGGGGCGGGCACTTCGCGGCCCTGGAGGAACCGGACCTGCTGGCCGCCGACCTCCGGGCCTTCTTCCGGCAGCTGCGCGAGAAGGGCATCGGCTGAGCGGACCGGGGCCCGCGCCTCAGGCCACCAGGCACAACCCGTTGTACGGCTGGTACGGGCGCTGCGGCACCGCGGCCGTACGGCGGCCCGCGGCGGAGTGCCGGGTCAGTTCGCCCTGCGCGAGCGACAGCAGGTCGCCGAGGCCCAGGCCGAGCGCGCGGGCGGCCGCCGCGAGGACCTCGGAGGAGGCCTCCTTGCGGCCGCGCTCGATCTCGGAGAGATAGGGCAGGGAGATCCGGGCCTCGTCGGCCACGTCCCGGAGCGTGCGCTCCTGCGCCAGCCGCTCACGGCGCAGCACCTCACCGACCAGATCGCGCCACAGGGGCTCCCTGGGCGCGGGCTCCGGAGCGTCCGTCCGGACCGGCTGGGGACGGGCGGGTTCCGTCCGGATCGCCTCGTTCCGGTTCGACTCGGTCCGGTTCGACTCGGTCCGGTTCGACTCGGTCCGGTTCGGCTCCGCGCGGAGCGGGATCACACGGGCTTCGTTGCTCACCTGGTTGCTCACCCCCTCACCCTAGGGCCCGAGTTCCACCCGCGCGCACACGCGCTTGCCGACCGGCACGCGTTCCACGGTCACCTGCGCGGCCAGGGCGTGCACGATCTCCAGACCGTGCCGGCCGACGCGCTCGGGGTCCTTCGGGAACAGGCGGGGCAGGGCCGAGCTGCTGTCGTACACCACCACCGTGACGGCGGTGTCCGTGCCCTCCAGCTCCAGGATGTACGGGCCGCTGCTGTGCCGGTCCGCGTTGGTGACCAGCTCGCTCACGACGAGGAGCAGCTCGCCGTCGGCCCGGCTGTCGATGGTGGCGCACCACTCGGTCCTCAGCTGCTGCAGGAACTGGGCCGCGAAGGCCCGTGCGTCGCCGATGCATCCGGGTTCGCCGGTGTAGTGCGCCGCGCGTCGCAGCGGCTCCACGGGTACGTCGAAACCAGTCGGTATCACTGCCCCGCCCAGGTATTCGGTCATGCGTGTCTCTCCCGGAGGCCCGATCCGGCCGTTCAGTGTTGCACCAGTCCTCGTACCCAGAGCCGGGCCCGGCAGTCCCCCGGTGCGTTCACCGACCGCGCACAGCGAGCTTTGTCACAGCCGCCGGGGCGGGACTGTGGGGCCGCTCACGTAGCCGGGGCGTTCTCGGCCGGGGAGTTCTCGGCGGGCGGGCTCTCGGCCGGAGAGTTCTCGGCGGGCGAGTTCTGGGCCGACGGCTGCTCCTGAGCACTGGACTTCTCCGCCGACGGCTGGGTCTTCGGGGACTCACCCTGGCTGGACGGGGGCTCCGACACGGATGACTTCGAGGACGGCGCTCCCGAAGTGGAGCTCTCCGTCTTCGGGGACTCCGAAGACGGAGACTCGGAGGTCGGTGACTCCGAAGACGGAGACTTCGACGACGGGGACTCGGAGGTCGGTGATTCCGAGGACGGGGACTTCGACGACGGGGACTCCGAAGACGGGGACTCCGAAGACGGCGACTCCGACGAGGGCGACTCCGAAGACGGCGAGGGCGACTCGGACGACGGCGACGTCGGTGACGACGACGGCGAGGGCGACTCGGAGCTGGGCGAAGCCGATGTCGAGGACGACGAAGAAGAGGGCGAAGGAGACGAAGGCGACGAGGGCGAGGGGGACAAGGAGGACAGGAAGAACGAGGACGAGTTCGAGGGGCTGGTCGAAGTCGGCATCGGCGTCGGCGGGACGCTCCAGGGGTGGGTGTCGCGGGGCGGCTTGGTGTGCTGGTCGTGGCGGCCGGTGTCATCGCCGCGCTGGCGGTGGAACCAGTCGCCGTGGTGGGGGTCGTAGACCACGAAGACGTTGACGACCACGATGGTGGGCCGCACCACGATGACGTTCGCGGGGTGGTACGACGCCCAGTGGTCGCCCGTCTGCCGTGTCGTGGTGCGCTGGGCGACCGGCGGGGCCAGCGGGTTGCCGCAGGCGCAACGCGCCCGGGGCACGCCGTGTCCGTCGACCAGAACGGCGGTGCCCGACTGGAGGACGGCCTGGTAGGGGCTGGCGGAGCCGTTGCGGTAGCCGTGGTTGGTGACGCGGGTGTCGGCACGCAGCGTCACGGGGGTGAGCGAGCGCAGGTAGCTGGGGACGGCGGAGGGCTGGACGCCGACCGCTGCCGCGTACGCGCGGTTCTTGGCCGGGTCGGCCTGCAGGGCCCTGATCTGCTTCCCGACGTCACAGCTGGGGCGGCTCTGGACACCGCTGTAGAGGCCCGGCGCACCGCCGTCGACCACGCGCACCTGGTTGACGTGTGCGGGTGCGGAGGTGGTCGCCCGGGAGGTGTTGGCCGGGGCGGAGGTCTTCGGCGGGGAGGTCTTCGGCGGGGCGGAGGTGTTGGCCGGGGCGGAGGTCTTCGGCGGGGCGGAGGTCTTCGGCGGGGCGGAACTCTCCGTCACGGTCGACTCCGTGAAGGGGTCCGGGCCGGTCTTGCTCGCGGCCTGCAGGAAGACCTCGCCGCTCTGCGCGGTGCCTCCGCCGCCGGGGCGGGTGAGGACCAACGCCACCACGACCGCGGCTACCACGACGCCGGTGAGGGCGGCCACGCGCGGGGCGGACCTCCACCACGGCCGGTGCGGTCCACCGGCCCCTGCCCCGGAGCCTCCGCCGGGTGGTGGTTCGGGCGGTCCGGAGGGGGGCTGGGAGGGTCCCGAGAGCGGGCCGGAGGGCGGTCCCGTCGGGCGGCCGGATGACGGAGGTTCGACGCTCACGAGCACTTCTTCCCGTCGCGCTTCCCGTCGCGAAGCGTGGCTTATATCAGAGAAAGTACCGTTCGCTGTGCTTTGGCAGCACAATTCCCCCTATTGTGTGCTCCTGCCCCATGTGACTCGCAAGCCGACGCGGACGGGCCACCCGGCGGGCGGGGTGCCCGCGCACTGCCTAGCGTGGCAAGGGTGAGCCCTGAGACCGTCCCCGCACGGCCCATCGCCCGCCACGGCTGGGTGCAGGCCGCGGCCGCGGTGCTGGCCGGGCTGGCCGTCATGGTCGTACTCGCCGCACTGGGCCTGTGGGCGGCCGGAGCGGCGGATCTGCCGGACGGCGCCTTCGCCCGGGTGGTGACGGCGACCGTGGTGGCGGCGGTGGGCGGCACGCTCGAACTCTCCGGCAACGCCGGTGTGCTGGCACAGACCCGGGCCGGCCTCACGGTGATCCCGCTGTCGGTGACCCTCGCCGGTGCACTGGTGATCGGCGCGGGTTTTCTGCGCCCGCTGCGGCACCGGGCGGTCGCCTCGGCCCGGGAACTGGCGGGCTGGGCCGCCCGGATCGCGGTGCTGTGGCTGGTCGCCCTGCTCGGCCTCTCCTTCGCCGCCCGGCAGACCTTCGCCGTGGACGTGGGCAACGGCACCCTCAGCGATCTCACCGACCTGTTCGACGCGACGCCGAAGGTCGGGTTCACCACGAACGTGCCGCTGACCGTACTGTTCGGGCTGCTGTGGCTGGCCGGGGTGCTGGTGCTGACCGTGCTGGTCGCGCCCGGCGCGCCACTGCCGGGGCGCCTGCTGCGTTGCCAGGAGTCGGTGCGCCCCGCCGCGCACGCCATGGTCGTCCTGCTGCTGGCCTATGTCGTCCTGGGCCTCGTCGTCGCACTGATGTCGGCGGTGACGCGCGGGCACGCCGCCGAGACGTTCGCGGTGATCCTGCTCGGCCTGCCCAACCTGGCCTGGCTCGCCCTCACCCTCGGTCAGGGCGCCACCTGGCACGGCCGGGTCGAGGGTCCGTTCGGCCTGTCGATGCCGCATGTCCTGGACCGGATCCTGCGCACGCCCGATGTCGCCACGCTGAATCTGCGCACGCTCACCGAGTACGACCACGGGATGTGGTGGCTGCTGATCACGGAGGTGGTGGTGGTGTCGGGGGTCGCCTTCCTGATGGCGGCGCGGTCCCCGGCCCGGGTCCGGGCCTGGCAGCACGCCCTGCGGCTGGCCGTCGCCCTGGCCCTGACAGTGCTGATGATCTGTCTGCTGTGCCGGGTCTCGGCGCACTACGGCCTGTCCCTGCTCGGCATCGGCGAGCTGGGCGGCGGTCTGTCCGGGGAGCTGTTCCTCGAACCCCAGCTGTGGCAGGCGGTGGGACTCGGTGCGCTGTGGGGGCTGGCCGCCGGCTTCCTGGGCGCGCTGCTGGCCCGGCCGGTGCACCGGAGGGGCAAGGTCGAGACGCCTTAGAGACCCTCTCGGAACCCCTCTAGCGGAAGAAGGGCCGAGCCCACTCCGGAGGCTGCGGGGGTTCGGCCGGTTTCCGCAGGTCCGTCTCGGTGTCCGGTTCGCCGTCTCCGTCACCCTCACCGTCGTCGTGGCCGACGCCGCCGGTCGGGGCCGTGCGCAGGGCGGCGACGAAGTCGAGGCAGGTGTCGTAGCGGGCATCCGGGCTCTTCGCGAGGGCCCTGGCGAAGACGGCGTCGGCGGCCGGTACGAGGTCGGGGCGGGACTCGCTCGGCGGGGGCGGCTCGTCGTACTGGTGGGCCCACAGCAGCGCCATGTCGTCCTCGCGCACGAAGGGCGGGTGTCCGGCCAGGGTCTCGTAGACGACACAGGCGAGGCCGTAGACGTCGCAGCGCCCGTCGACGGGCCGCCCGGAGATCTGCTCCGGGGCCACGTAGTCGAGGGTGCCGACGAACTGGCCGACGCTGGTGAACCCGGTCAGGGACAGCGACTTCTTGGTCAGTCCGAAGTCGGTGAGGTAGACGTGCTCGGGGTGCTCGCTGTCGGTGCCCCGGGCGACCAGGATGTTGCCGGGCTTCACGTCCCGGTGGACCAGTCCGTGTTCGTGGGCGGCGTCGAGCGCGGAGGCCACCTGCGCGGCGATGCGCACGGCGACCTCGAACGGCAGCGGTCCACGTTCGTCGAGAAGATGGCGCAGATCGCTGCCGGGGACGTACCGCATGGCGATGTAGAGCACGCCGTCCGTCTCGCCGGCCTCGAAGACGGGCACGATGTGCGGATGGTCGATCGCGGCGGCCACCCGGGACTCGTGGGTGAAACGCTGCCGGAAGGTGTCGTTGCGGGCGAGTTCCGGGGCCAGCAGCTTCAGCGCGACCGTGCGGTCCAGACGCAGGTCGCGGGCGCGGTAGACGACGGCCATGCCGCCGCGACCGATCTCGCTCTGCACCAGGTAACCGGCCACCTGGCACCCGATCAGCTGCGAGGGCCGACGGGAGGACAGGCTGGTCTGGCGGGCCATCACGACTCACCCTTGGGGGCCGCGAAGCGGGTGGGGGCGTGCCCGGTGTCCTCGTCCGACGGGGTCCGGTCGGTGGCGTAGGTGTGCAGCCGCCGTCCGTCGCCGTACAGCCACCGTTCCTCCTCGGGGTCGTACACCCACATGGACTCGCCGTCCAGCACGACCCCGATGCGCAGTCCGCGGGTGCGGTCCCCGAAGGACTGCCCGTCCAGGTCTCCGGCCGCGAGTTCCTCCACCGCGGACCGGTAGTCGGCCAGGGCCTCCTCGGCGCGGGCCAGCAGCGGGCGCGGGTCGGAGGTGCCGGTGGGCGGGCCGTCGCCGGCGGGCGGGTCCTGGGGCACGGCGATCAGGTGGCGGCCGTCGACCCAGGCGGCCCAGCCGTTGGCGCAGCGGATGTGTCCCCAGTCGCCGAGCCGCTCCACCAGCACCACGGGCAGCAGCGGGTCGAGCGGCACCGTGGGCCGGGAGGGGTCCGGGACCTCCCAGGCGGGCATGCCGTTCGGCGGGACGACGTGGGTCGGCCGGAATCCGGGGGGCTGCTGTTTCGTCATGGCGCCGCCTACTTCCGCATCACGGCGGGTTCGTGCCGGCGCAGCAGCCGGGCGACCAGGAGACCGTAACCGACGGACAGCACCAGCAGCATGGCGAGGTCCAGCAGCCAGACGCCGGCCGAGTGCCGGAAGAGGGGGTCGGCGGTGAGGTCGCCGGGCACGATCCGGGCGAGGTCGACCGTGCCGGCCATGGCGCCGAGCGCCCAGCGGGAGGGCACCAGCCAGGACAGCTGTTCGAGGACGGGCACGCCGTGCAACGGGAGCAGGGCGCCGCAGAAGACGACCTGGACGATGGCCAGCAGCACCAGCAGCGGCATCGTCACCTCCTCCTTGCGCACCAGCGCGGACACCAGCAGGCCGAGCATCATCGCGGTGAACGCCAGCAGGGCGACCGCGAGCGTGATCTCGGCCAGGGGAGGCAGCAGGACGCCGTGGCCGCCGGGGGCGCCGAGGTCGACGCCGAGCAGGGCGACCAGGGTGAGGACGACAGCCTGGACGACCGTGATGGTGCCCAGGACGACGACCTTGGACATCAGGTACGCCGATCTGGGCAGCCCGACGGCGCGCTCGCGCCGGTAGACCACACGTTCCTTGACGAGTTCGCGCACCGCGTTGGCGGCGCCGATGAGCACACCGCCGACACACAGGATGAGCAGCGCGTTCATCGCGGTGTCCGGGGTCAGCCTCCCGCCCGCGAGGGCGCGGTCCATGGCGCCCATCACGAACGGCAGGGCGATCATCACGGCGAGGAAGGTGCGGTCGGCGGCGAGGACGGCGGTGTAGCGGCGGACGAGGGTGCCGAGCTGGGCACCCCGGCTGCGGGGGCGGGGCGGTGGTGCGGGCGCGACCGGCGCGGAGTCCGGGAGGCGGGGCTGGGTGGTGGCCTCGGCGACGTAGTGCCGGTGGAACGGCGAGTCGCGGTACTCCCCGGCCCAGTCCCGGTCGTGGTCGCGGTCGAAGGCCTCGAAGGCCTCCGGCCACTGCTCGAAACCGAAGAAGGCGAGCGCGTCGTCGGGCATGCCGTAGTACGCGATCCGGCCGCCGGGGGCGAGGACCAGGAGGCGGTCGCAGACGTCGAGGCTGAGGACGCTGTGCGTGACCACGATGACGGTGCGGCCGTCGTCGGCGAGACCGCGCAGCATGTGCATCACCGACCTGTCCATGCCGGGGTCGAGGCCGGAGGTCGGCTCGTCCAGGAACAGCAGCGACGGCTTGGTCAGCAGTTCCAGGGCCACGCTGACCCGCTTGCGCTGCCCGCCGGAGAGGCTGTGCACGGGCTGCCCGGCGCTCTGTTCGAGGCCGAGTTCCCGGATCACCTCGTCCACCCGGGCCAGGCGTTCCGTCCTCGCCGTGTCCTCGGGGAAGCGCAGCTCGGCGGCGTAGGACAGGGCGGCGCGCACGGTGAGCTGGGGGTGCAGGATGTCGTCCTGCGGGACCAGGCCGACGCGCCCGCGCAGCTCGGCGTAGTCGTGGTACAGGTCGCGGCCGTCGTACAGGACGGTGCCGTGGTCGGCGGGGCGCTGGCCGGTCAGGGCGTGCAGCAGCGTGGACTTTCCGGCGCCGCTCGGTCCGACCACCGCGAGCAGGCACTTCTCCCCCACCGGGAAGGAGACGTGGTCGAGGAGGACCTTGCTGCCGTGGTCGACGGCGACCGTGAGGTCCTGCACGTCGAGGGAGATCTCGCCGCGGTCGACGTACTCCTGGAGTGCGTCGCCGACCAGGCAGTACGCGACATGGCCGACGCCGATGATGTCGCCGGGACCGACCGGGGCGCGGGTGACGGGTCGGCCGTTGAGATAGGTGCCGTTGTGGCTGCCGAGGTCGACGATCTCGTGGCCGCCGTCCGGGAGGGCGCGCAGTTCGGCGTGGCGGCGGGAGACGGTCAGGTCGTCGACGACGAGGTCGTTGCCGTCGGAGCGGCCGATCCGGATCGTGTGCGCGGGCAGCGGCCGAACGCTGCTCGGCGCGTGGAAGGTTCCGGTCAGCTCGGGACGCGAGATCCCCGGCAGGCGGTCGGTGGCGGGTGCGCGCGGGCCGAGCGGGACGGCTCGGGGGCCGTCGTCGGGATTGCCGAAGCGGATCACGCTGCCGGGGCGGACGTCCCACTCCCGGATGCGCAGGCCGTCGGCGAAAGTGCCGTTGGTGCTCTGCTCGTCCCTGAGCGTCCAGCCGTCGTGGCCACGGCTCAGCACGGCGTGGTGCCATGAGACCCGGGCATCGTCGAACACGATGTCGCTCAACGGATCACGTCCGACGTGGTAGTCGTGGCCCGGGCTCATCACCGTGGAGCCCGTGTCGGTCTCCAGAACGAGTTCGAGTGACGTCGGGGCGACCGGCTGCTCCGCCATGGCAAAAATTGTACCGATTCGTTCACATATACGCCCTCATGGCTTCGGGTTCTCGGGGAGCGCGGAACCCCCGCGGCCCCGCGGCACGTGTCAGGCGACGGGTACGACGAGCGCCGGGAGGGTGCGCTGCATACGCAGCGCGTCCACGGACTCGGCGAGCAGCTCGTACTCGGTGGTGTCGTCGGTGGCAGCGATCCGCACCAGCCGCCCGCCGGCCAACTCGTCCGCGACCAACTCCTGCTGCACGTCGTCGGCGCACCAGGCACGCAGCAGCGCGGGGACGTCGGCCACCGTGTCCGCGACCGGCACGAGCGCCCCCGCGGGGAAGGCAGGGGTCTCCGGGCTGGGGTCGAGCCGCTCGGCGATCCAGGACGCCCGGTCCCGCAGCCACCACAGGGCCAGCGCCAGGGTCGGCGCGCGATAGGTGCCGAGCGGTACGCCGATCCGCTGTCCGCCGCACACGCCGTACGCGGTGACATGGCACAGGAATTCGTCGTGCACGATCACTCCCCCGAACGCATAGCTGTGGTGCCGGCCGAACCCTCGCTTTCCGTGCGGCTCCCGTGCGGTGAAAGTGCCCCTGAAGTTCGAGTATCGCCACTCCCGAAACACTGTCACCATGACTTTCCGGCCAGTCTCCTGGCATATTCACCGCCCGTTCTGGCCGAAAATGCACCGGCTATGCACCGGCTTTGCGGCGCCTCCGTCATTACCCGGGAGGTAATCGACCCGTCCCCGTCGCTCGGGCATGGTGGTCACACCGGATCGACGGAACCCCGGATCCGGCTCCTGACCAGCAGATACGACCTCGATGGAGGCTGATTCGCCATGACCACGAACACCAACAGTTACGACAGCGCCGTCGCCCGTTACTTCGAGGCCTGGAACGCCACCGAGCCGGAGGCCCTGAAGAAGGCGGTCGCGGCGGCCTGGACCGCGGACGGCAGCTACACCGACCCGCTCGCCGAGGTCCGCGGGCACGACCAGATCGCCGCCGTGATCGCCGCGGCCCACGAGCAGTTCCCCGGGTTCGCGTTCCGCCCGCTCGGCGCGGTGGACGGGCACCACGACACCGCGCGGTTCGGCTGGGAGCTGGTGAACGAGGCGGACGGCTCGGCGCCGGTGGCCGGGTTCGACGTGATCACGCTGGACGGCGAGGGCCGGATCCGGCAGGTGCTGGGCTTCCTGGACCGGCTGCCGGGGGCCTGAGGCAGAGACGGCGATGAGTTTTCCCGCTCGCGGCGGTCCGGTAAGTCAGGAAAAGATCACCGCGAGCGGAGACCGTCATGAACACCAACGGCAGGAACACGGGCACGGCGGGGAAAGTCGACGAGGAATTCACCGCCGTCCTGCGCAAAAGCCCGGAGAAAGGCGGCTGGACCTATGTGGTCTGGCCGCGGTCCGTCGAATTCTTCGGCACCCGGGGACTGGTCAAGGTCCGCGGGACGGTCGACGGCCACCCCTTCCAGAGCTCCTTCATGGCCCTGGGCGACGGCACCCACAAGCTCCCCGTGAAGGCCGACGTACGCGAGGCTATCGGCAAGGGCGAGGGCGACACGGTGACCGTACTCCTCCAGGAGCGACTGTGATCGCGCGCCTTCCGGAGCGGCCGTGAGCGCAGGCCTTCCGGAGCGGAGCCGACCACACGCCTCTCGGAGCGGCTCAGCCCCTGGCTGCCTCCCGGTAGCGGCGGGGCGCCACGCCGACGGTGCGTTTGAAGGCGTTGCTGAAGGCGCTCTCGGAGGTGTAGCCGACCGAGCGGGCGAGCGCCGCGACGGGGGTGGAGTCCTGCCTGAGAGCGCGGGCGGCCAGGCTCATCCGCCAGTTCTGGAGGTAGGTGAGGGGCGGCACGCCGGCGGCTTCCCGGAAGCGCACGGCGAAGGTGGTCCTGGACATCACGGCCGCCCGGGCCAGCTCCTCCAGCTGCCAGGGATGGGCCGGGTCGGCGTGCATCAGGCGCAGGGCGGGGGCGAGCCGCTCGTCCGCCAGCGCCCGCAGCCAGCCGGCCGGCAGCCCCGCCGCCTCACTGAGACAGGCACGCAGCACCTGGACGAACATCAGCTGGGCCAGGTGGTCCGAGGAGAAGGCGGAACCTGCCCGGCCGGCGGCCATCTCCTGCATCAGCTGCGCGGTGAGCCAGCGCAGCACCGGTGCCTCGGCCGCGGCGGAGCGCACGTGGATCAGCTCGGGCAGGGCCCGGCGCAGCAGGTCGCCGCTGTCCCGGCTCAGGTCGATGTGCCCGGAGACGCACACCACCTCTTCTCCCCCGCCGAGCGCTCCCATGCGGGTGCGCGGATCCACGACGACCTCCGCCGGGTCGAGCGGTTCGAGTCCGGGGTCGCTGCACAGGACGTACGACCGCCGCCCGTCGGAGACGACGATGTCGCCCTCGGACAGGGCGACCGGTTCGGCGCCGCCCTCGGCAATCAGCAGACAGGTGCCCCGCGCCAGGACGTTCACCTTCAGCTTGTCGCGCCCCCGCAGCCGGATCGCCCACCGCCCGCCGGCCGTGAAGCCGCCGGAGAACACACCGCGCGCGTCGGCGACGGCGAGGGCGTCGGAGAGAGGATCGGACAAAGGATCGGAGCGAGCATCGATGGCCATGTTCGAACTATCACGCAACTAGAGCGCACTCTCAAGCATTCATCGTTCGAATCCACGCATCTACGGTGGTCTCATGGCCGACATCGATCACGTCGAGGAGACACCCGCCATGACCACCCCCCAGCAGCCCCTGCACTCCGGCTTCGGTGCCGCGTCCACCGCCGAGGAGGTGATCCGGGGCATCGACCTGACCGGCAAGGTAGCGATCGTCACCGGCGGCTACTCGGGCATCGGGCTGGAGACGAGCCGCGTCCTGCGGGCGGCGGGCGCCGAGGTCGTCGTACCGGCCAGGGATCCGGAGCGGGCCCGCGCCGCGCTGAAGGAGGTCGACGGGTCCGAGGTGGAGCAGCTGGACCTGATGGACCCGGCCTCCGTCGACGCTTTCGCCGAGAAGTTCCTGGCCTCCGGGCGTCCGCTGCACATCCTGGTGAACAACGCCGGGATCATGGCGACCCCGCTGACCCGGGACGCGCGCGGGTACGAGGCGCAGTTCGCGACGAACCACCTCGGGCACTTCCGGCTGGTGGCCCGGCTGTGGCCCGCGCTGGTGGCGGCGGGCGGTGCGCGCGTGGTGTCGGTGTCCTCGCGCGGCATCCGCTTCTCGCCGGTCGTCCTCGAGGACCTGCACTTCGAGCACCGTGTCTACGAGCCGTTCCTCGCCTACGGCCAGTCGAAGACGGCCAACGCGCTCTTCGCCGTGGAACTGGACCGGCGGGGCCGGGCGGAGGGCGTGCGGGCCTTCTCCGTGCACCCCGGCCAGATCATCGACACCGGCCTCGCCAAGCACCTCACCGAGGAGGCCCTGCGGGCGGCCGGTGCCGTCGACGAGCAGGGCCGCCCGGTGCGCGACCCCGCCCGGCAGCAGAAGACCGTCCCGCAGGGAGCGGCGACCAGCGTGTGGTGCGCCACCGGTCCGCAGCTCGACGGACTGGGCGGTGTCTACTGCGAGAACTGCGACATCAGCCCCCTGGTGACCCCTGAGAACGAGGCCGGGTGGCGGGCGGAATCGGGACTGCCCGGCGTGCTGCCGTACGCCGTCGACCCAGAGGCTGCGGCCCGCCTCTGGGAGGTCAGCGAACGGCTCACGGCCTGACGGTCGCTCACCGCCCCGCGTGCTCAGCCCTTCACGATCGCGTCGATCCGCGCCAGTTCCCCGTCCTCGAAGTCCAGGTTGCGGATCGTGCCGACGCTGTCCTCGATCTGCCGCGGGCTGCTCGCGCCGACCAGGGCGGAGGTCACCCGGCCGCCCCGGAGCACCCAGGCCAGGGCCAGCTGGGCCAGGGTCTGGCCGCGGGACTTGGCGATCTCGTCCAGGGCGCGCAGCCGGCCGACCAGGTCCTCGGTGACCGCGTCCGAGTTCAGGAAGGGGCTGTCGCTCGCGGCCCGCGAGTCCTCGGGGATGCCGTCGAGGTAGCGGCCGGTGAGCAGGCCCTGCTCCAGCGGGGAGTACACGATGGAGCCGACCTGCAGCTCGTCCAGGGCGTCCAGCAGGCCCTCGTCCTCGGGGCGCCGGTCGAGCATCGAGTAGCGCGGCTGGTGGATGAGGAGCGGGGTGCCGAGCTCGCCGAGGATGCGGGCGGCCTCGCGGGTCTGCTCCGCCGAGTAGTTGGAGACGCCGACGTAGAGCGCCTTGCCCTGCTGCACCGCGGAGTGCAGGGCGCCCATCGTCTCCTCCAGCGGAGTGTCCGGGTCGAAGCGGTGCGAGTAGAAGATGTCGACGTGGTCGAGGCCCAGCCGCGTGAGGCTCTGGTCCAGCGAGGACAGCAGGTACTTGCGCGAGCCCCATTCGCCGTACGGGCCGGGCCACATGAGGTAGCCGGCCTTGGTGGAGATCACCAGCTCGTCGCGGTACGGCGTGAAGTCGGCCTTCAGGGCCTCGCCGAGCGCGGACTCGGCGGCGCCGGGCGGCGGACCGTAGTTGTTGGCGAGGTCGAAGTGGGTGATGCCGAGGTCGAAGGCGCGGCGCAGGATGGCGCGCTGGGTCTCGACGGGCCGGTCGGGCCCGAAGTTGTGCCACAGGCCGAGGGACAGCGCCGGGAGCTTCAGGCCGCTGCGTCCGGTGCGCCGGTAGGGCATGTCGGCGTAACGGACGGGGTGTGCGGTGTACAACGCGACTCCAGAGGGGTTGGCACAGGTGAGTCCGGTTCCGGGGAACCGGTGTCTACTCTGTCGCGGCCCGCGGGCAGTGGTCCAACAGGAGAATCCGATGGAATTCAGCGGATACGCTTCTGAGTCATGGAACTGCGCCATCTCCAGCACTTCGTCGCGGTCGCCGAGGACCAGCACTTCACCCGGGCCGCCGAACGCCTCATGGTGTCGCAGTCCGGCCTGTCGGCGTCGATCCGGGCGCTGGAACGGGAGCTGCGGGCGCCGCTGTTCGTGCGCACCACCCGGCGGGTGACGCTCACCGAGGCGGGGCGCGCGCTGCTGGTGGAGGCCGAGCGGATCCTGGCACAGGTGCGCTCGGCGCACGAGGCGGTGGCGGCGGTGCAGGGCGTGCTGCGCGGCACGCTGGCGCTGGGCACCGAGCAGTGCATCGCCGGGGTGCACGTGGCGCAACTGCTGGCAGGTTTCCGGCGGCGGCATCCGGACGTGGAGATCCGGCTGCGGCAGGCGGGCTCCGGCGCGCTGGCCGAGGAGGTCGCGGCCGGACGGTTGGACCTGGCCTTCGCCTACCGGACCCAGGCGGACGACGACCAGCTGCGCTCGGTGTCGCTGACCAGCGAGCCGATGACGGTCCTGTGCCATCCCGATCACCGGCTCGCCGCGGCCGGGGCGGTGCTGACACCGGACGACCTGGCCGGTGAGGTCTTCGTGGACTTCCACCCGGACTGGGGGCCGCGCCGCACCACGGACTCCGCCTTCGCCGCGGCCGGTGTCCGGCGCACGGTCGCGCTGGAGGTCAACGACGTGCACAGCCTGCTGGACCTGGTCGACGAGAACCTCGGCATCGCCGTCGTGCCGCGGCACTTCCGGCACAAGCGGCCCTCGCTGACGGCACTCCCGGTGAAGGGCAGGGGCGAGGCGGAGTACGAGACCGTGGCCCTGCTGCCGCCCGAGCGGGCGACGAGCCCCGCGGCCCGCGCCCTGGTCACCCTCCTGGAGACAGGGGGCCTGACGACGTTCCAGGACGGGCCCCGGGCTTCCTGATCGGACGGCCGGGCACCGTCTCACCGCCCGTACCGGGAAGGGGCACGAGGGGGCCGGATTCCGCACGCATGACCGCGCGCGATGCGCGAAGGTGGACGCATGCATGCGAAGGACATCCTCATCGACGGCTACGGCCGCATCCAGGAAGAAGTCCATGCCGCCCTCGACGGCCTCGGACCGGACGAACTGCACTCCCGCCCGGCCCCCGACGCCAACTCCATCGCGTGGCTCGTCTGGCACCTCACCCGGGTGCAGGACGACCACATCGCCGACGCCTTCGACCTCGACCAGGTGTGGCTGACCCAGGACTGGCACAAGCGCTTCGGCCTCGACCTGCCCCGCCACGACACCGGCTACGGCCACACGCCCGCGAAGGTCGCGAAGGTGCGGGTCGAGTCGGCCGACCTGCTCACCGGGTACTACGACGCCGTGCACGAGCAGACCCTCGGCGCCCTGCGCGAACTGGCCGCCAAGGATCTCGAGCGCATCGTGGACGAGCGCTGGGCTCCCCCGGTCACCCTGGGAGTCCGCCTGGTGAGCGTCCTGTCCGACGACCTTCAGCACATCGGACAGGCCGCCTACCTGCGGGGGGTACTTCAGAGCGCGGCCGCGTAACCCGGCAGGACCACGCCCTCGATGAGGGCGTTGCGCTCGTCGAACGGGATGAACGCGCTCTTGACGGCGTTCACGGTGACCGTGCGCAGGTCCTCGACGGTCCAGCCGGCCTCCTCGACCAACAGGGACATCTCCCGGGTCATCGTCGTACCGGAGACCAGCCGGTTGTCGGTGTTGAGGGTGACCCGGAAGCCCAGGTCCTTCAGCGTGGTGATGGGGTGCTCGGCGATCGAGGTGGCGCAGCCCGTCTGCAGGTTGGAGGTCGGGCACATCTCCAGGGCGATGCGGCGGTCGCGCACCCAGCCGGCCAGGCGGCCGAGCTTGCCGTCGACGATGTCCTCGGTGATGCGCACACCGTGGCCGATGCGCTGGGCGCCGCACACCTGCAGGGCCTGGTGGATGCTGGGCAGGCCGTGCGCCTCGCCGGCGTGGATGGTGAAGGGCACGCTCTCCCGGCGCAGGTGCTCGAAGGCTGCCAGGTGGTCGGCGGGCGGGAAGCCGTCCTCGGCGCCGGCGATGTCGAAGCCGACGACACCGGCGTCGCGGTAGGCGACGGCCAGCTCGGCGGCCTCGCCGACACGGTCGAACATGCGCATGCCGCACAGCAGGGTGCCGACACGGACGGGCGTACCGGCGGCGGCCGCCTTGGCCATACCGGCGGCGAGGCCCTCCTGGACGGTCTCCACGACCTCGTTCAGCGTGAGCCCGCCCTTGGTGTTCAGCTCGGGCGCGTAGCGCACCTCGGCGTAGACGACGCCGTCGGCGGCGAGGTCGAGGACGTACTCCTCGGCGACGCGCAGCAGGCCCTCGCGGTTCTGCATCACGGCGAGGGTGTGCTCGAAGGTGGCTATGTAGCGGACCAGGTCGCCGGAGTTGGCGGCCTCGTAGTACCAGGCGGCCAGCTCGTCGGGGTCGGTGGTCGGCAGGGTGTGGCCGACCGCGGCCGCGAGCTCGACGACGGTGGCGGGGCGCAGGCCGCCGTCGAGGTGGTCGTGCAGGACGGCCTTGGGCAGGCGGCGGATCACGTCGGCGTCTACGCGCGTAGCAGTCATGGCGGGTCTTTCCTTGAGCAGGCGGTTCGAAACAGCGGGAGGCGAGTCAGGCGGCGGGCTGGAGCAGGTCCCAGCGGTTGCCGTAGAGGTCCTGGAAGACGGCGACCGAGCCGTACGGCTCGTGGCGCGGCTCCTCCAGGAAGGTCACGCCGGCGGCGGTCATGCGGGCGTGGTCGCGGGCGAAGTCGTCGGTGTACAGGAAGAACCCGACCCGCCCACCGGTCTGGTCCCCGATCCGGGCGCGCTGGTCCTCACCCTTGGCACGGGCGAGCAGCAGGCCGGTGCCGTGGTTGTCCGTGCCGGGCTCGACCACGACCCAGCGGGAGCCGTCCGGCCGCGGCGCGTCCTCGGCCAGTCGGAATCCGAGGGCCTCGGTGTAGAAACGGATGGCCTCGTCGTAGTCGTCCACGACGAGGGTGACCAGGGCAACGCGTCGCATCGGGGCCTTCCGGTGAGGGTATTAGCGGGTGAGGTTATACGTAAAACTTCGCGGACGCCAGTCACCCGCCGCACGGGTGGGTTCGTCCGGCTGCGAGAAGCGGTGGATCAGGGCTTCTCGTCGCCCTGGGCGACCTCGACCCGGTGGTGGAAGTCGGCCATTCCCGTCACCGCGGCCACACAGGAGAGTGCGGCGCAGGCGAGCAGGAGCGCGGCGACGCGGCGACCGGTGCGGTGCGCGGGACGGGGGGCGGCCAGCAGGGCCTGGACGCGCCGGGGGACGGGGCCCGTCGTGGCCGCCGCGGCGAAGTCGGGGCGCTCCGAGCGGGCGGCCTGGCCGGCGAGGGCGGCGCGGGCGATGGCACGGGCGGTCAGACGCCGGTCGCCCACCGAGGCCGCGGCGGCCTCGTCGGCGGCGCGCTCGGCGGCGAGCCGGATGGTCTCGCGGACCGGGCGCAGGGCGGGATGGCAGTGCGCCGCGAGTTCGGCGGCGGCGAGGAAGTAGTGGTGGCCGCCGTCGTTGTGCGCCCGCTCGTGCGCGAACAGCGCCTCGCGCTCGGGGCCGTCGAGGCTGCGCAGCATCGCGGTGGTGACGACGATGCGGTGCGGGCGCCCGGGCAGGGCGTACGCGTCCGGGCGCGGCGAGTCGACCACGCACAGGTCGCCCGCGGCGGGTCCGCGGCCGGCCTCCGTGCGGGCGGCCCGGAAGGCGCGGGTCTGGCGCAGCACCGAGCGGACGAGGGTCCAGCCGCACACGGCGAGGGCGCCGACGGAGGTCGCGGCGGCGGGCAGGACGATGAGGTCCGAGGCGGTGCGCAGCGGGTGCACCAGCTCACCGAGCGCGGCGAACAGCGGCACCTTGAGCAGGCCCGTCAGGACGAACCCGCCGAGCGCGGCGAGCGAGCTGCCCGCGAGGACGACCGCACAGGCGGTGATCGCCCACAGCGCGACGGCCGGGACCAGCCGGTCCAGGGCCCGCCGGGCCAGCGCCGGCAGGGCGAACGGCAGCAGCAGCGGCAGCAGGAGCAGTGCGGTCATCAGTCGTCGGACTCGAGCAGGTCCCGCAGGATGCGCTCGTCGTCGGGGCTGAGCTGGGCGACGAAGCGGGCGAGGACGGTCTCGCGGTCGCTGTCCCGGTCGAGTTCGGTGTGCATCCGGCGGGCGGTGAGGCCCTGGGCGTCCTGGAGCGGGAAGTAGGCGTAGCCGCGGCCCTGGCGCCTCCGCTCCACCGTGCCCTTGTCGTGCAGACGGGTGAGGATGGTCGTCACCGTCGTGCGCGCGAGGGCCGCGCCGAGACTCAGCTGGACCTGGCCGGGCGTCTGGGGCGCGCCGGCGGCCCAGAGGGCAGCCATGACGCTCGCTTCGAGCTCACCGGCCGGCCGGCGTTCGTCCTTGGCGTCGGTCATGGGAACGTTCCTCACCCCGTCTTCGTCTGCAGTTCGGAAGACCGTCTACGCCATTGTAGTCAGCCGGGTGCAGCCCCGGGCCGTGCGCCCGGACGCCCGTTGTGGAAGGGGCCGCCGACGAAGACCGAACGGTTGCCTGCGCACCGCCCGCTGCCCTTCGTCGACGGCGGCTCCCTGCCCGGCGCAGCGGTCCCGGGGAACGGCGGGGCTCGCGCCTGCTGACGTCCGTGAACGCCGGCGGGGCCCTCGGCCCTTCCTGTGCCGTCCGCGGTCGGGTGTCAGACGGCCTGGGTGTGGAGGGCGTTCAGCCGCTCCAGCTCCTCCTGGCCGAGCCGCAGGGCGCCCGCGGCGACGTTCTGCGCCAGGTGGTCCGGGTTGCCGGTGCCGGGGATGGCGAGGACGTGCGGGCCCTGGTGCAGGGTCCAGGCGGTGCGGATCTGCGCGGGGCTCACGCCGTGCGCGCGGGCGACGGCGAGGATCTCGTCGTCGTTGCGCGTGCCGGCCGCGCCGCGCTCGCCGCCCTCGCCCGCGACGGCGTAGTAGGGCACGAAGGCGATGCCGTGCTCGCCGCACATCCGCAGGAGTTCGTCGGCCCGCGGATCCGGGGCGTCCAGCGCGTACCGGTTCTGCACGGAGACGACGGGGGCGATCTCCAACGCCTCGGCCAGGTGCCGGGGCTGGATCGCGGAGATGCCGAGGTGCCGGACCAGGCCGGCCTCGCGCAGTTCGGCGAGGGCACCGAAGTGTTCGGCGATGGAGTCCTGGTTCATTCGGCGCAGATAGACGAGGTCCAGGTGGTCCCGGCCGAGCTGGCGCAGGTTCTCCTCGACGTGACCGCGCAGCTGGTCGGGCCGGGCCGAGGTGCCCCACTCTCCGCAATAGTCGCGGAACGGGCCGACCTTGGTCGCGATGACCAGGTCGTCGGCGTAGGGCGCGAGGGCGGTGTTGATGAGTTCGTTGGCGGAGCGCAGGGAGGAGAAGTAGAACGCGGCCGTGTCGATGTGGTTCACACCGAGTTCCACGGCCCGGCGCAGGACGGCGATCGAGCGTGCGCGGTCGCTGACGGTGCCGAGATGGAAGGCGGCACTGCCCGTCAGCCGCATGGCACCGAAGCCGATGCGGTGGACGGGCAGGTCGCCGAGCTTGAAGGTACCGGAGGCGTCCGCGATGATCATTTCAGCGGTCATCGGCGGAGTCTCGCACACGCGCCCCGGAACCGTCCCTTCAGCCGAGCGGCTTGGCCAGCACCGCCTTGCGGTGGCTGAACGTCTCGATGGAGTAGCGCCCGTGGTAGCTGCCCATGCCACTCTCCCCCACACCACCGAACGGCAGGTCGGAGACGGTCAGGTGGGCGAGCGGCAGGCCGTAGCCGAGGCCGCCCGAGGAGGTCTCGGCGGCGAGGCGCCCGCGCGTCTGCTCGGACTCGGTGAAGACGTACAGCGCGAGCGGCTTGTCGCGGTCGTTGATGAAGTCGATCGCCGCGTCCAGGCCGGGCACGGTGACGATGGGCAGGACCGGGCCGAAGATCTCCTCCTGCATCACGGGGGACTTCGGGTCGACGTCCGCGAGCACGGTCGGCGCGATGTACTTGTCCGTGCGGTCGCCGGCGCCGCCGACCGCCACCCGGCCGGAGCCGAGCAGGGCGGAGAGCCGGTCGAAGTGGCGCTCGTTGACGATCCGGCCGTACTCGGGCGAAGCCTGCGGGTCGGTGCCGAAGAGGGCCTCGACGGCGCGGACCAGCGCGGCCTCCAGGGCTGCGGCGGTCTCCGGGTCGGTGAGGACGTAGTCGGGGGCGACGCAGGTCTGGCCCGCGTTCAGGAACTTGCCGCGCGCCAGCCGGTCGGCGACCACGTCGAGGTCGGTGCCGCGGTCGACGAACACCGGGGACTTGCCGCCCAGTTCGAGGGTGACCGGGGTGAGGTGCTCGGCGGCGGCGCGCATCACGATGCGGCCGACGGCGCCGTTGCCGGTGTAGAAGATGTGGTCGAAGCGCTCGGCGAGCAGGGCCGTGGTCTCCGGGATGCCGCCCTCGACCACGGCGACGGCGTCGGTGTCGAGATGGGCGGGGATCAGCTCGGCCAGCGCGGCCGAGGTGGCCGGGGCCAGTTCGCTCGGCTTGGCCACGACCGCGTTGCCGGAGGCCAGCGCGCCGACCATGGGGGCGAGCAGGAGCTGGGCCGGGTAGTTCCAGGGGGCGATCACGAGGACGACGCCGAGCGGGTCGTACTGCGTCCAGGCCGTCGCGTCGGCGCCGAGGTGCGCCGGGACGGGCGCGGACTCCGGGCGCAGCCACTCGTCCAGGTGCTCGAGGGTGTGGTCGATCTCCCGGATCGTGAAGTCGATCTCGGTGCGATAGGCCTCGGTGCTGCTCTTGCCCAGGTCGGCGTGGAGAGCGGCGGCGAGGTCCGCGCCGTTCTCCGTGAGCATCGTGCGCAGGCGCCGGAGCTGGCCGGTGCGCCACTCGACGGGCTTGGTGCGGCCGGTGCGGAACGTGGCGCGCAGCCGGGCCACGACGTCGGCAGGCTGCTCGGGGGTGGAGTGGTTCACGGATGCCTCGCTGGTGGTGCACGGGCTGGTCGGCCCGAGCGTAGGGTCACGAAAGGTCAGATGTAAATACCAACCTTTCAGGTGCCCAAGTAAATTCCGCCGACCGCCCTCGGTGACGAGGGTCACGTCGTCCGGTCGTCGAGGTCCCGTCGGCGCCGCTCCAGATGGACCCGCTCGGCCTCGCTCGCGGCCAGCTCGACGGCTTTCGCGTACTCCGCCGCGGCCTCGGCGGGCCGGTCCAGGCGGCGCAGCAGGTCGGCGCGGACGGCGTGCAGGACGTGGTAGCCGGTGAGGTCGAGGGAGTCGACCAGCGCCAGGGCCTCGGCCGGGCCCTCGACCTCCGCCACCGCGACCGCCCGGTTCAGCGCGACGACCGGCGACGGGGCGACTGCCGTCAGCTGGTCGTACAGGCTGAGGATCTGGCCCCAGTCGGTGGCGGCGGCGATCGGCGCGTCGCTGTGCACGGCGTTGATCGCGGCCTGGATCTGGTACGGCCCCGGCCGGTCGCGGCGCAGGCAGCGCCGGACCAGGTCCTGGCCCTCGGCGATCAGGCCGCGGTCCCACCGGCCGCGGTCCTGCTCGGGCAGCGGCACCAGCGCGCCGTCCGCGTCCCGCCGGGCCGGCCGGCGCGCCTCGATCAGCAGCATCAGGGCGAGCAGTCCGGTGACCTCGGGCTCGTCCGGCATCAGCTCGGTCAGCAGCCGGCCGAGCCGGACGGCTTCCGCGCACAGGGCGGGATCGCCGGTGTAGCCCTCGTTGAAGATCAGGTAGACGACGGCCAGGACTCCGCCGAGCCGGTCGGGCAGATCGGCGTCGCGGGGCACGCGGTACGGGATGCCCGCGTCGCGGATCTTGGCCTTGGCCCGCACCAGCCGCTGCGCGAGGGTCGGCTCGGGCACCAGGAAGGCGCGGGCGATCTGGGCGGTGCTCAGGCCGCCGAGCAGGCGCAGGGTGAGGGCGACCCGGGACTGCAGGGCGAGTGCGGGGTGGCAGCAGGTGAAGATCAGACGGAGCCGGTCGTCGCGCACGGGGCCCTCCTCGGGCGGTGCGTCGGGCGCGTACAGCCGGGCGGCCTCGGCGTGTCGGGCGTCCCGGGAGGACTCGCGGCGCAGCCGGTCGACGGCCCGGTTGCGGGCGGTGGTGATGATCCAGCCGGCCGGGCTCGGCGGCACGCCGGTCTCCGGCCACTTGCGCACGGCGGTGGCGAAGGCGTCCTGCACCGCTTCCTCGGCGAGGTCGATGTCGCCGAGGAAGCGGACGAGGACGGCGACCGCGCGCCCGTACTCCGCGCGGAAGACGGCCTCGATGTCGGGCGCCTCGACCATCAGTGCTGGTCCACGAAGGGCCGTACCTCGATGGGCAGGGTGGTCGCCAGGGCGGCCTTGCGCCCCCACTCCAGTGCCTCGTCCAGGTCGGCGGCCCGGATCAGGCAGAGCCCGCCCAGGTACTCCTTGCCCTCTGCGTAGGGCCCGTCGGTGATGAGCACGTCGCCGTCCTTGGGGCGCAGCACGGTCGCGGTCTCCGGGCCGTGCAGGCCGCCGGCGAAGACCCAGGCGCCGGCCGCGCGGAGTTCGTCGTTGAAGGCCTCGACGTCGCGCATGATCCCGGCGAGCGCCTCGGGGGCGGGCGGCTGTACCCCGGTCGGCTGGACCACGCTGAGCAGGTAGTGCTTCATGATGTCCTCCTGAGGTTCTTCCCCGGCGTCTTCCCGGTGCCGGGGGTGTCTGTCACCTCCTACACGAACGGGCGGAGCCCGGATCGACACCCCGCGCCACGGATCCGGAAGAAAGAACCGGCAGCGGTCTTCGGAAGAATCCTCCGCATGACCGACAGCGCACACCCGCTCGTCGTCCGCGCCCGTAGGCTCGCCGCCGGGCTGCTCGGCGTGGTCGCACCCGCCGCGTACGGCGGCGCGGGGGCACCGCCGGCGGTGCTGCGGGAGACCGCGGAGATCCTGGCCGGTGCTGGTAGGTCCGGCTGTCAGAACCTGCGGAATGACCTGCGGTTGAGGTCGTCAGTTACCCGTGCGCGCCCGGGGCCCCTGCGAGCGAACCGGTGGGCTGACGGCCGCCCGGCGGATCCGTACGGGCCTCAGGACATGCTGCCCCGGCACACCGTTCCCGGGGCCGGGGTGCGTCCCGTGCGGAGGTATTCGTCGACCGTCTCCGTGACGCAGCGATTCTGCGGGTATGTGCCGTGGCCCTCCTCCTCGGCCGTCAGGAGCACGCCGACACCGTCGCCCAGGGCGCGGGCCATGTGGCGGGCGCCGGGGTAGGGGGTAGTCGGGTCGCCGGTTCCGCCGACCACCAGGACGGGGGCCGCGCCGTCGGCGTTCACCTGGGGCGTGGCGCGCTCGCCGTCGAACGGCCAGTCGTAACAGAGGTAGACGCCGGTGGACCAGGCCGCGCCGAAGACGGGTGAGGCGGCTTTGACACGGGCCTTGTCCCTGTCGAGGCGTTCGAAGCCGGGGCGCAGGCTGGAGTCCGCGCAGGTGATCGCGGTCTGGGCGGCGCGGCTGCTGTCGCGCGGGGTCGCCGCGCGGTCGGCGGAGCCGATGTCGTCCGTGCCCTTGCTCAGCGGACGGCCGTCGTTGTGGTCGATCAGCGCGGTGAGGGCCTTGGCGAGCGGCGACCAGCCGTCCGTGCCGAGGTCGAGATGGTCGCTGACGGCGTACGCGAGGTCGTCGGCGTCGAGGTTCCTTCCGCCGCCGGCCGGGGCGGGCTTCTTCTTCAGGCGGTCGGCCAGGCGCGCCATGCGTCGCGCGGCCTCCTCGGGCCCGTCGCCGGTCGGGCAGTGGCGGATACGGGCCGCGCAGTGCGCAGCGAACCGGTCGAACGCCGCCTGGACCGCCTTGACCTGCGACACCTGCTCCTCATCGAGGTCCTCGGTCGGATCGACGGACGCTTCGAGGACGAGCCGTCCGACGTGCGACGGGTACAGGTGGGCGTAGACCGCGCCGAGCGCCGTTCCGTACGAGACGCCGAAGTAGTGCAGCCGCTCGTCGCCGAGGAGGTAGCGCATCAGGTCGATGTCGCGCGCGGTGTGCGAGGTGCCGACGTACGGGAGGAGCGCCCCGGAGTGCTCGGCGCAGGCGTCGGCCCCGTCGTAGCCGGTGTCGTCCGCGGTCTTCCCGCAGCGCACGGGGATGGTCGCGCCGACGCCGCGCGGGTCGAAGGAGACCAGGTCGTAGCGGTCGAGGAGCGGCTCGTACTGGTTGAGGCGTTCGGGCAGTCCGCTCACGCCGGACACGCCGGGGCCGCCGAAGTTGAGGACGAGCGAGCCGATGCGCCGGGCGTTCGGGCCGGTGGCCTTGCGGCGGATCAGGGCGACGTCGATCGTCCTGCCGTCCGGTTTCCGGTAGTCGAGGGGGGCCTTCATGGTGGCGCAGTCGTAGCCCGTGCGTGCGGTGGGCGGCGAGGTGCAGCGGGACCAGTGGAGGTGCTGGCCGGTGGTGAGCGCGGTGGGCAGGCCGACGGGCGGGTTGTCCGCGGTGAACTCCGTACGCGGCTGCCCACTCCGGTCGCGAGCGTCGTGCTGGAGCCAGGCGCCGACGGCCCCGATCGCGGTGAGGACGACCACGGCGATGATGCGCGCGCCGACCGAGAGGCCCGGTTTGCGGCTTCGTATCGGATGTGCGTCACTCATCGAAATCCCCGCGCTCCCGCCCCTGGACGCCCGCCCCGTGCCCGCATGCCCGTACCCGTGATCGTCCGATCGTCGAATGAGTGCAGGGTACAAGCCGCCTCCGACAGCACGGCTCGCGAGAGTGCCCAGAAATTCAGACCACCCCGTGCTCACGCGACTCCTCCTGCGGTCCGGCCCGGCGTGTGCTGGACGCCGGGCTGCTGGGTGTGCGGCGGCGCGGGCCGTCACCGGGGCGGGCTGTGGCCGGGGGCCGCGGGCGACGGCGCGCTCCCGCACGGCGTCGTGGAGCTTGGCGGCCGGCCGGGCGGCTGCTTCGAAGGTCCGGCTGGACTGCTGCACCGTGTCGACGTCGACGCCGGACTCCTGCTCCAGAAGGCGGCCGGCCCTCCGGCCGGTGTGGAACGGCCGCGGGTGCGACCTCGATGCGGCGGGCTCGGCGACGGCGTACGGCCGGGAGCCCAGGCGCTCCGCACGTCGCGCTGCGTTGACCCGGGCGGCCAGGGCGCCGGCAGCGAGGCGGACCCGCTCGTACGGGGGCGCGGACCGCTTACGGGGCGCGGGCGCAGCACAGCCTGGTCCTCGGTGTCGCGCGGGTCCAGGGCGCGCAGGCCGGCGGTCATCATCCGGCCCCGCCCGACGGGGCGGATGTAGTCGTCGACCACCGCCTGCACGATCGGTTCGTCCAGGCCCGGCTGGTGAGGTCGGCCGCGCAGGGCGTAGGCGAGGTGGCGTCGGGCTTCGGCGAGCAGGTGCCGACGCGTGAACGCGCCGCGCATCACGTACACCACGGCGACAGTGTCCACGGCCGCCAGAACGACGCCGACCACCTGCCGCACCCGGGCCGGGGTCAGCCGCAGCAGCCCCGCACACCCCAGGAGCACACCCGGCCACACCGGCGGAGGCTGTACGCCTCAGCGAGCCGGTTCGCGTGTGCGCGCCACAGGCGGACCGGGTCAGCGGTGGCGCAGTACCCGGCGCGCCAGGGCGTGGGTGCCCACCGTGGCGGCCGCCGCGAAGGCGAGGCCCTGGAGTGCGTCGCGCGGGCGGGTGGGGCGGAGGACCCCGGAGCGGCGCAGGCGGTTGCGGGCCCAGAGGGTGAACGGGAGGACGATCAGTGGGGTGGTCACCGAGCCCGGGGTGTAGCCCCGGAACGCGGCCGCCTGGGCCAGGTGCACCACGCCGTGCAGGCCGAAAGCGTTGAGCGCTGTCTGGTAGACGGCGGAGCGGCCGCCGGTGCGGTGCCCGTCGGCGGCGGCCGCCGCGACCACCACCGCCATCGCGGCCACGGCGGTCGTGAACTCGCGGCCGTCCACCGACTCCAGTTGCCGCCACACCGTCTCCGGCACCCGGGGATACCGCTTCCGCAGCTCCGGCACCCCTGTCCGCACCCACCTCGGCACCGTGACCAGTTCCTCGGTGTCGTGCACGGCCCAGGCGGCCAGCAGCCCGAAGGTGACGGACGCCCCCACATCCAGCGGTTCTCGTGTCATGAACCCGCAGTCTGCCAGGCGGAGTTGCTCACCTGGTCAGCGCCCCGACGGCACCCGTACCGAGGGATCCGTCGGCTCGCCGGCGGGATGCCGCCACAGCCCCTGTGCGGCGAGCCGGGGCAGTACGCCCTCGCCGAACCAGTACGCCTCCTCCAGGTGCGGGTAGCCGGAGAGCACGAACTCCTCGATGCCGAGGGCGTGGTACTCCTTGACCCGCTCGGCGACCTCCTCGTGGCTGCCGACCAGGGCCGTGCCCGCGCCCCCGCGCACCAGGCCGATGCCGGCCCACAGGTTGGGGTGGATCTCCAGCGCGTCGCGGCTGCCGCCGTGCAGGGCGAGCATGCGCTGCTGCCCCTCGGACTCGCTGCGGCCAAGACCCGCCTGGACTGACCGTACGGTCTCCGCGTCGAAGCCGTCGAGCAGCCGGTTCGCCTCGGCCCAGGCCTGCTCGGAGGTGTCCCGGGTGATGACGTGCAGCCGGACACCGAAGCGCAGGGTACGGCCGTGCCGCGCGGCCAGCGCCCTGATCCGGGCGATCTTCTCCGCGACCTGCGCGGGCGGCTCGCCCCAGGTCAGATAGACGTCGACATGCCGGGCTGCGATCTCACCGGCGATGGGCGAGGAGCCGCCGAAGTAGACCTCGGGCACGGGATCGGGCACCCGGCTCAGCTTCGCGCCCTCGACGTGGAGGTGCTCCCCGTGCAGGTCGACGCTCTTGCCGTCCCACAACTCCCGTACGATCCGGAGGAATTCTCCGGTACGGCGGTAGCGGTCGTCCTTGTCGAGGAAGTCGCCGTAGGCCCGCTGCTCCTGGCTCTCGCCGCCGGTGACCACGTTGAGCAACAGCCGTCCGCCGGAATGCCGTTGGAAGGTGGACGCCATCTGCGCGGCGAGCGTCGGTGAGACGAGGCCGGGCCGGAGGGCGACCAGGAACTTCAGCCGCTCGGTGTGCCGGCTGACCATGGCGGTGGTCAGCCAGGCGTCCTCGCACCAGGCGCCGGTGGGAGTGAGCGCGCCGATGAAACCCAGGTCCTCGGCGGCCCGCGCGATCTGGCTCAGGTAGGCCACGGTCGGCGGCCGGTCCCGGCCGGAGGCGGTGGCCGGGGTGCCGTGGCCGCCGCCGACGACGTGCCGGCTGTCGCCGTTGGTGGGGAGAAACCAGTGGAAGGTGAGGGACACGCGGGTCTCCGTTCGGGTGCGTGGGTCAGAGCGGGCCGGATACGGGCAGCAGGTCCGACTCGGCCCGCGGCAAACGCCGTTCGTTGTCCCGCCCGCCGCTCCGCTTCCCTACGGCCCCCACCAGGAACTCCCCGGCCGGGGCCGCGGCGACCGCGAGCGCCGCCGCGTCGTCGGCGATGGCAGGTCCGGCCGTGGAGCTCAGCTCGCCGCCGCCAGCACCGGGGTGCGGTGCAGAGCCGCCGAGAACTGGTCCACGATCTGCCCCAGGGCCTCGGCGGTGGCCGGGGCGACGGTGAGCGAGCCGTCCTCTCGCACGGTGATGTCCTTGTCGAGGGTGAACCAGCCCTGGACGATGTGGCCGGCGCCCATGGAGTTCAGGACCGGGCGCAGCGCGTAGTCGATGGCGAGGACGTGTGCGGTGGAGCCCCCGGTGGCGAGCGGCAGGACCGTCTTGCCGGCGAGCGCGTACTGCGGCAGCAGGTCGAGGAGCGCCTTGAGGACTCCGGAGTACGACGCCTTGTAGACGGGCGTGCCGACCACGACGCCGTCGGCACGGGCGAACAGCTCGGTCGCCGCCACGATGGCCGGGTGCCGGAAGTCCGCGCCCAGCAGCGCCTCGGCCGGGATGGTGCGGACGTCGAGCGGAACCACGTCGTGGCCCTGGGCGACCAGCCGCTGGTCCAGATGACGCAGCAGGCGGCCGGTGCGCGAGGAGGCGGAAGGACTGCCGGAGACGGACAGGACGGTGGCCATGAAGAGCCTCTTTCTCGGTACGGGGCACCCGTACGGGACGGGCACAGGACGGGAGGGAGTCAGGCGTGGGCGGGCACGGACCCGGGCCCGGACGCCGGGAGCCCGGCCTCCAGTTCCCGTACGAGGGGCAGCACGCGCTTGCCGAAGTTCTCGACCTCCTCGTGGTGGTGGAGGAGGTCGAGGCCGAAGCCGGTGGACTCGCGCTGGTGCTCGGCGCCGTGACCGGCCACGTGGCGGACCTGGCTGAGGGCGTGGTCGAAGCCGTTGTTCTCGGCGGTGAATTTCACGGGCGCGGACATGCTGAACTCCAGTTGCGGAATTGCTCGGTGATGTTCCGGGTACGCCGAATTCCGTGCGGGTCGAACGCCAGGAGAATTCGAGCGGTGCGGGAAGGAAGAGCGAGGATTCGCGGCGGATCGGAGAAGGGATCGGACGATCAGGCCGCGGCGCAACAGGAGGCGCTGGAGACGCGCGCGAGGTCGACATGGCGTCGCCGCGTGAGGTCCAGTCGCATCATCATGCCGTCGATCGTGGCAGCCGCCCGCGAGGATCGTCAAGGAAAACCCGACCGGTCTCGTATCGCGGACCATTGAATTTCACGAAGGTGTGACAGGGAATCCCTTGAACCCGGTTCGGCCGACCGCGCATTCTGCGGCGGCGCGGACGGAACAACTGGAATACATCGCGGCCGTGACCCGGCTCGGCTCATTGCGCCGGGCGGCCGACGACTGCGCCTGTCGCAGCCCGCGTGAGTGAGACTGTGCGCAACCTCGAGCGGAAGCTGGACGTCGACCTGCTGGAGCGCAAGCGGTCGGGCGCAACCATGAGCGCGGCCGGCCGGGAGCTGCTGCCGTACATCGTCGGTGTGCTGGAGGCGGTGGACCGGCTGCGGGAGGCGGCGGGTGAGCAGCACCGGATCAGTCGCATGGTGCACGTCGGCACACTCAACGCGGCGACCGTGCCGCTGACCGCGATGCGGGCCGGCTATGTGATGCACCGCTACGTGCACCGCCTGCTGGAGGGGCGCGCACCGGCCTTCTCCTGTTCCACGGACGGAGGCTGATGGTGGCCGAGGGGCTCGGTGCGACGGTGCTGCCCGACTTCAGCGTGGCCGGAGATCCGCTGGAGCGCATCGGCCTGATCACGTACCGGCCGCTCGCCGTGCACGCCACCGGGGTCCACGTGATGCTGCGTCGCCGCCGGACGGAGTCCGTACCGAGGTCGGCGCGGGACCTGCACGACACGTTCGTACGCCGGGCCCGGGCCCTGGGCCGAACCCCGACCGCGGGCACCGGGGAACCCGGCTGACCGTCCTGGGCCCGCGCATGCAAAGTCCCGAGGGTCCGGACAAGGGGCACGTCGTGCGCATCGACGACCGATGGCCGGGCGGAGCCGGGGCGCATCCGGACGGCGTCCGCGTGTGGAAGGGATCCATCGAGGGGACCCGGCACATGTCCCCGCCGTCGAGACGAAAGGCGCGATCCGATGCAGGGTGACGACACCCACGCAGGCAGGCTCTGCCTGGTGACCGGCGGTACCGGGTACATCGGCGGCCGGCTCGTCCCGGAGCTCCTGGGCGCGGGCCACCGCGTGCGCTGCCTGGCCCGCTCGCCCGGCAAGCTGCGCGACCATCCCTGGGCGGGCGACGTCGAGGTGGTGGGCGGTGACGTCACCGACGCGGACTCCGTCGCCGAGGCGATGCGGGGCGTCGACGTGGCCTACTACCTGGTGCACGCGCTGGGCACGGGCGACGACTTCGAGGAGACCGACCGCAGGGCGGCCCGCGTCTTCGGCGAGCAGGCCCGGGCGGCCGGTGTGCGCCGCATCGTCTACCTGGGCGGGCTCACCCCCGAAGGCGTGCCCGAGCGGGAGCTGTCGCCGCATCTGCGGTCCCGTGCCGAGGTCGGCCGCATCCTGCTGGACTCGGGCGTGCCCACCGCGGTGCTGCGCGCGGCGGTGATCATCGGATCCGGCTCGGCCTCCTTCGAGATGCTGCGCTACCTCACCGAGCGACTGCCCGTGATGGTGACCCCGAGCTGGGTGCACACCCGCATCCAGCCCATCGCCGTACGGGACGTGCTGCGGATCCTGGTCGGCAGCGCGGACATGCCGGCGGACGTGCACCGCGCCTTCGACGTCGGGGGCCCGGACGTCCTCACCTACCGGGAGATGATGATCCGTTACGCGGCGGTGGCGAACCTGCCGCGCCGGCTCATCCTGTCCGTGCCGGTGCTCACCCCCGGCCTCTCCAGCCACTGGGTGGGCCTCGTCACGCCCGTCCCGGCGTCGATCGCCCGACCGCTGACGGAGTCGCTGCGCCACGAAGTGGTCTGCCACGAGCACGACATCGAGGACTACGTGCCGTACCCGCCCGGACATCCGCTCCCCTTCGACGAAGCGGTCCGGCTGGCCCTGCAGCGCGTCCGTGACGCACAGGTGGCCACCCGCTGGTCCTCGGCGGCGCTGCCGGGCGCTCCCAGCGACCCGCTGCCCACCGACCCCGACTGGGCGGGCGGCAGCTTGTACACGGATGTGCGGGAGACCGAGGTCGACGCCCCGCCCGAGGCGCTGTGGCGGGTCGTGGAGGGCGTGGGCGGCGAGAACGGCTGGTACTCCTTCCCGCTCGCCTGGGCGGTGCGCGGCTGGCTGGACCGGCTGGTGGGCGGGGTCGGGCTGCGCCGTGGCCGCCGGGACGCGCAGCGGCTGCGGGTCGGCGACTCGCTGGACTTCTGGCGGGTGGAGGAGATCGAGCCGGGGCATCTGCTGCGGCTGCGGGCGGAGATGCGGCTGCCGGGGCCGGCCTGGCTGGAGATGTGGGTGGAACGGGATGGCCCCGGGCGCAGCCGGTACCGGCAACGCGCGTTGTTCCATCCGCACGGGCTGCTCGGCCAGGCCTACTGGTGGAGCGTCTCACCGTTCCACGCCGTGGTGTTCGGTGGCATGGCCCGCAACATCGCGCGCGCCGCCGCCGGGGCCCGGGTCACCCAGGAGAAGGAATGCGCGCCCGGGCGCTGACACCCCGCATCCGCCGGGCCGCGCGAGCGGGAAGCAGTTCACCGTCCACCCCGTCTCGTCCCGGAGCCGCGCCATGAACGTCTCGGTCGTCCTGTTCACCGCCGACCTGCGTCTGCACGACCACCCGCCGCTGCGGGCCGCGCTGGACGGGGCGCGGCACGTGGTTCCGCTCTTCGTGCGGGATCGCGGGGTGGACGCGGCCGGGTTCGCGGCGCCCAACCGGCTGGCCTTCCTCGCCGACTGCCTGCGCGATCTCGACTCGGGGCTGCGCGAGCGCGGCGGGCGGCTCGTGCTCCGCTCCGGCGACCTGGTCGAGGAGGTGTGCAAGGTGGTCACCGAGGCGGACGCCGACGAGGTGCACATGGCCGCCGACGTCAGCGCGTACGCGCACCGCCGGGAGGAGCGGCTGCGCCGGGCCCTGGAGGCCGACGGGCGCAGGCTGCACGTCCACGACACGGTGACCACGGCCCTCGTGCCCGGCGCGGTGACGCCGGCCTCCTCGGACCACTTCGCGGTGTTCACTCCGTACTTCCGGCAGTGGTCGCAGCAGCGGCTGCGCGACCCGCTGGCCGCGCCGCGCACGATCCGGGTGCCGGAGGGCATCGGGTCCGTGGAGCTGCCGTCCCGGAACGGCGTCCCGGGTGTGTCCGAGGGGCTGGCCGAGGGCGGGGAGACGGCGGGCCGCAAGCGGTTCGGCGCCTGGCTGCGCGAGGGCATCGACGCCTACGAGGACCGCCACGACGACCTGGCCGGCGACGCGACATCCCGGCTCTCCCCGCATCTGCACTTCGGCACGCTCTCCCCCGTCGAGCTGGTCCACCGGTCCCGGAAGGCGGGCGGGCCGGGCGCCGAGGCCTTCGTACGGCAGCTCGCCTGGCGCGACTTCCACCGCCAGGTCCTGGCGGCACGGCCGGCCGCGGCCGGTGCCGACTACCGCACCAAGCACGACCGCTGGCGCACGGAGCGGACGGCCCGGGCGGACATCGAGGCGTGGCGGGAGGGCCGTACCGGCTATCCGATCGTCGACGCGGCGATGCGCCAGTTGCGGTACGAGGGCTGGATGCACAATCGCGGCCGGCTGCTGGCCGCGAGCTTCCTGGCCAAGACGCTCTACGTCGACTGGCGGGTGGGCGCCCGGTACTTCCTGGACCTCCTGGTCGACGGGGACGTCGCCAACAACCAGCTCAACTGGCAGTGGATGGCCGGCACCGGCACCGACACCCGCCCCAACCGCGTCCTCAACCCGGTCACCCAGGCCAAGCGCTACGACCCGGACGGCACGTACGTGCGCCGCTGGGTGCCCGAACTGGAACAGGTGGACGGCCCGTCGGTGCACGAACCGTGGAAGCTCCAGGGCCTGGAGCGGGCCGCGGTCGACTACCCGGACCCCCTCATCGGCCTGCCCGAGGGCCTGGAGCGGTTCCGGCGGGCCCGCGGACGCGACAGCTGAGGAGCGAAGACCGTGGCATCCCGCACCGGCTCTTCGGCGACCGGCTCGGACCGCGCTTCCTGACTCCCGGCGGGGGCGGACCCGACCGTGCCGCGCCGGTCGTGATGGTCGAGGCACGGTCCGTCCTCCGCCGCCGGCGCTTCCACCGGGCCGAGGCCCACCTGGTGGTGTCGGCGATGCGGCACCGCGCCGCCGAACTCGGCGACCGGGTGCGGTGCGTACGGGCCGGGACCTACCGGGACGGTCCACGCGAGGCCCTCGGAGGGAACGACCCGTCCACGGTGTGTCACCCCACCTCGCACGCCGCCCTGCGCCTGGGCCGCTCGCTCGGCGACGTCGCCGTCCTGCCCGCCCGCGGTTTCCCCGTCCCGCACGACGCCTTCCGGGCCTGCGTCCATGGACGCGGGGGCGGGGGGCGGGGGCGGGCGGCTGCGCCAGGAGGACTTCCACCTCTGGGTGCGCCGCGGTGACGTGGACCGTCGGGAGCGCGAGGACGGCATCCGTTTCGTGGGTGACTGGCCCTCGGCTGTTCCCCGTCACCCGCCGGGAGGCGCCGGCCGCGCTGCGGCGGTTCATGGCGCACCGGCCGGCCGGGGCCTTCCTGCACCGTCACCGCGACCGGCTGGAGCGCAACCCCCGCCCGGCGCAGGCGGCGCGCGGCCTGGTCCGGCCGGCGGGCCCGGGAGAACCGCTGCGCGAGGAGGAACGACGCGGGGACGCTCCACCCCGAGCGCCCCTGTCGGCGTCAGCGACCGAGGTCGCGCAGCACCTCGCGCGCGGCCCGGGCCCCCGAGGCCAGCGCGCCCTGCACCGATCCGGTGGCCCGGTGGTCGCCGCACACGTACCGCCCGGGCGCCACACGGGTGGTGCGGCTGAGCGGCTGCGGCGGGGGCATGGCGGGCAGGGCGTCGGCGACCGTACGGACCGTCAGCAGGTCCCAGCGGCCGGTGTCGGTGCCGTACATCTCGGTCAGGGTCTGCCCGACGATGCCCGCCCGGCCGTCGGAGTCCGTGCCCAGGACGGAGGTGGCGACCAGGGCCGCACCTGCGGGGGCGTGACCGGGTACGACCTCGCTGAGCACGCAGGTGTTGAGCACGCGGCGCCGGCAGTCGACGAGCAGGGAGGGTTCGCGCAGGGGCGAGCGGGGGGCCGCGTGGTAATACGTCGTGACGGTCCGGGTGGCGGGGACGTCGATGCCGGGCAGCAGTGCGGCCGCCGGGCCGGGGCCGGTCGCGACCACCACGCAGGGGGCGGGCAGCGGCTCGGCGTCCACGGTCTCGGCTCCCTCGTCGGTGAGCCGTGCGACGGGCGTCTCCAGACGGACGGTCCCGGGCGGCAGCGAGGCGGCCAGCGCCAGAGGCACCGCTGCGATGCCCTCGGCGGGCAGGCACAGGGTGCCGCGCAGCATGCTCCGCCAGACCAGGTGGAAGAACCGGCTGGAGGTCTCCAGTTCGTCCTCCAGGAAGACGCCCGCGAGGAAGGGGCGGAAGAAGCGCTCGACGAGTTCCTCGGACACACCCGCCTCCGCCAGCGCGGTGCGGGTGGTGCGGTCGGCGGAGCGCTTCACCTGTCCGACCGGGGCGAGCAGGTCGCGGGCCGACAGGGCGGCGAGGGCGACCAGGTCGCGAGGGCCGGCCAGCCGGCCGGGCAGGAGGTCGGGCAGGGAGCGGGGGCGCCGGGTGGGGTCGGTGAAGCGCTGCCGGCCACGGTCGGAGTGCACCAGGACGCCCGGGGTGAAGGGCCGCAGGCGCAGATCGCGCAGGACCAGGCGCTTCCTCGCCTGCGGGTAGGAAGTGTTGAACACCTGGAAGCCCCGGTCGACGACGAAGCCGTCCACCCGGTCGGTGCGCATCCGGCCGCCGACCCCGTCGGACGCCTCGACGACGCGCACGGCGAGGCCCGCCGCGAGCAGATCAGCGGCGCAGGCGAGTCCGGCGACGCCCGCGCCGATCACCAGGACGTCCCAGGGAGCCGATGTCGTCGGCACGGGAGCCTCCTTCTCCGGGCCGTCGGCAGACCGTCCGCCGGCCTGCTCCCGGCCCGTCCGGGCGGGCCGCCCGGGAGGGTCCCGGGCGGGGGCGTACGCCGTCGACGGCGTGTGCCTCCGTAACTTCTTCCCGCCGTGCCGGTGCGACGGATGCGCCGTATGCCCGCTCGGGTCAGCGCGACTCGCGCCGCACGGTGGCCCGGTGGATGCCGTCCAGCGTGTCGAGCGCCTCGCGCAGGCTCGTCGGGCGCGCCATCCCCCGGGTCGGGCGACCGGACCAGCCCGGGCCGCCCAGCAGCACCAGTGGCCGGCCGCGCGCGCCCTTGACGCCCCACTCGATGGCGGCGATGTGCTGGGCCAGCGGGAGGCTCGCCGAGGAACGGGCCTGCGCCCACAGCACCACCGCGGCGGGGCCCAGCCGCCGTACCGCGGAGGTGAGCGCCTCGGCCGGCACGGCGGCGCCGAACATCCTGGTGGGCACACGGAGTTCGCTCAGCCCGGCGTTCAGTGCCTCCAGCGGCAGGGTGTGCTGTTCGCCGGGCACGCAGGCCAGGAGCACGGGGCCGGCACCGGTGTCGGGGGCGGGGGCGGGCGGCCGGGTGCACCGGCGCAGGGTGGTGGAGACGTGCCAGGACAGCAGGTGCTCCACCTCCACATAACGATCCCCCGACGAAGCCCATTTGCGTCCCACGGCGTGCAGGGTCGGCACCATCACCTCCTGCCAGGCCACGTCGAGGCCGTGCGCGGCCACCGCGGCCTCCAGGTGCTCGTCCACGGCGCTCGCGTCGAGCCGCACCGCGGCGCGGGCGAGCCCGCGGCACTCCTGGCGCACATCCCCGAGGGGCAGCGTGCCGGCCGCCCGGGAACGCGTGGGAGTGGCGGGCGGGCGTGGCCCGGGCTCCGGCGTCGCGCTGCCGCCGGGAGCGTCCACCCCCTCCCGGGCCGCGCGGGCCGCCTCGGCGGGCGGGACACCGGCCGAGGTCAGCCGGCACATCGTCTCCAGCATCGCCACGTCCCGAGGTGTCCAGCGCCGGTGTCTGCCGTCCGCGCGCACGGCAGGGCCGATGCCGTACCGGCGGTCCCAGGACCGCAGCGTGGTCGGTGACACGCCGAGCCGCCGGGCGAGGGCGCCGCTGGTCAGCCCGGTGTCGACGCCCGGCGGGAGCGGCCCCGCCGCGCCGCGCGGCTCCTCGTCACCCTCGTACTCGCCCGTGTGCGCTGCCACGGGACCGACTATACGACGCAGAATCGATGCAAGTTGATGACCTCGTGCTCGGGCTCACACGATGACGGCACCGGGAGGGACTCCGGGGGACGTCCGAGGCCGCCGCGGTCTCCGGTGGCCGCCAGGCGGTCCGGACGGACCCGCCGCACGTGAGGAGCCGTGGTCATGACGCCGTATCCGGTCACCGCCGTGGCCTCGACTAGCGCGCGGGACCTGGCCGGGCAGACGCCCCGGTGGGCGCCCGTGGAGAAGTCGTTCGACGACGAGGAGCTGGCGCGCGGCCTGGTCGCGGGCGACGACGCGTGCCTGGCGGCGGCCTTCCGCCGCTGGTCCCCCCTGGTGTACACGCTGGCCTGGCGTTCGCTGGGCGACCGAGGCGAGGCCGAGGACGTCACCCAGCGGGTGTTTCTCGGCGTGTGGCGCGGGCGGCACGGGTACCGGCCCGAGCGCGGCCCGCTGGGCGGCTGGATCGTCGGCATCACCCGACGCAAGATCGCCGACGCGCTCTCCGCCCGGACCCGGCGCAGCGACCTGGTCGCGGCTGCCGGCTCGGCCCTGTCGCTGGTCGACGCCCGGGCGGGGCAGCCCGAGGCCGCTCTCGACCGGGTGCTGGTGCGGCACGAGCTGGACCGGCTCCCGGAGGCGCAACGGCGAGTGCTGCGGCTGGCCTTCTACGAGGACCTGACCCAGACCCAGATCGCGGCGCGCACGGGATGGCCGCTCGGCACGGTCAAGAGCCACGCGCGCCGGGGACTGCACCAGTTGCGGCGGCGGCTGGAAGGGGAGCGACCGGACGGGCACACAGGCGCCTGAGCCGCCCGTCTCGCAGGACGATGCAGAAACGATGCGATATGTGGAACCGTGCTCGACACCCACCCGCTGCCCCGCCCTGTTGGGCCGGGGCCGCACATGCGGCCCTGTCGCGCATCCGTACGGGCCGCCGGCCCGGAAGAGGAGTGCGGACCGGCAGCTCCTCGGAGGTGGGACATGGCCGACGCGGACCCGGAGGGGCACGTGCCGCCCGACGACCTGGCGTCGATCGCCCTGGACGAGGCGCATGCCGCAGGGGACGCGGACCTCGCCCGTGCCCTCGCGCACGTCACGCGGTGCAGGGCGTGCCGCGCGGCACTGGGCGAGCTGCGCCGGGTCGTGGCGGCGGGGCGGGCCGCCTCGCCCGACGACGACGTGATGGTGCCGCCGCCCGGGTTGTGGCAGGCCGTGGCCGGGGCCCTGCACGAACGCCGGTCCCGGGCCCGGAGGTCCGGGTGCATCCGTCCCGGCCCCGGCACCGGAAGTGGGTGACGCAGCACCGGTCCGCCGGACGGCTGCCGGCGGGGAGCGCGAAGGCGCCTCCCTCCCACCGCCCCCGAAGAGGGTCGGCGCTCTTCGGGGGCGTTCCCCGTGACCGCGGTGTGCGGTTCACGGCCCGCGCACACGTCCGCCGACGCCCAGGCACCGGATGCCGCCCGGACCCGTCGCACTCCCGGAGGACCCGCTCGTGAAACAGGCCGTGCACATCGGCGGGAACCCGTCGTCGGAGCCGGATCCGCAGGGGCTGCTGCACGCGGTGGCCCTGGGCGACCGGGAAGCCTTCGCCGCGCTCCATGACGCCGTGGCGGGCTCCGTCCTCGGGGTCGTGCACGGTGTGCTGCGGGACCGGGCGCAGTCGGAGGAGGTCGCCCAGGAGGTGCTGGTGGAGATATGGCGCACCGCTCCCCGCTACCGCCGCGACCGCGGCACGGCCGTCAACTGGATCCTCACCCTCGCCCATCGGCGGGCCGTGGACCGGGTGCGCTCGGCGGAGGCGTCCGCGGCCAGGGAGCAGCGAGCGGCCCTGCTGGACCGGATGCCGGAGTACGACGAGGTGGTCGAGGAGGTGGAGGCGCGCCTGGAGCGGGAGCAGCTGCGGCGCTGTCTGCGCACCCTGACGCGGATCCAGCGCCAGGCCGTGATCCTCGCCTACTACGGGGGACTGACGTACCGGCAGGTCGCCGAGGACCTCGCGCTACCGCTCGGCACGGTCAAGACCCGACTGCGGGACGGGCTGGTGCGGCTGCGCGGCTGTCTGGGTGTGAGCGCTTGATCGCCGCCGATGTGCACACCTTGACGGGTGCCTACGCCCTGCACGCCCTGGACGACGAGGAACGCGACGCGTTCGAACGGCACCTGAGGGAATGTGCGGCCTGTGGCCGGGAGGTCGCCGAGTTCGAGGCCACCGCGGCGCGGCTCGGTCTCACCGGCGCCGTCGTACCGCGCCCCGGGTTCAGGGAAGAGGTGCTGCTGAGGGTCGCCGGGGTGCGTCAGGACGCGCCACGTCCCCTGTCCATCGCCCGCTCCGGCCGCTCCGGGCGCCGTGCGCACCGGCCGATGCGCCGGGCGCTTGCGGCCTGTCTCGTGGTGGCGGGCGCGCTGGGCGGCACGGCTGTGTGGCAGCACGAACGCGCGCAGGACGCCCGCGACCGGGCGCGCGAGGTGCGCGAGGACGCCGGCGAGCTGGCCGCCGTCCTCGCGGCCCCGGACGCCCGCACCCGCACGGCGCGGCTGGCGGGCGGCGCGACGGGGACGGTCGTCGTGTCCGAGCGTCGCGACCGGGCCGCGTTCCTGGTCACCGGGATGGCCGAGCCGCCGCCCGGCAAGGTCTACCAGCTGTGGTTCGACGCCGTCGGCACGATGCGCGACGCCGGGCTGATGGATCCTCACCGTCGCAGCCAGGCCGTGGTGATGAAGGGGTCCGTCGACGGCGCCTCCGGTCTGGGGATCACGGTGGTGCCTGTCGGCGGGTCGCACGCGCCCACGTCCGTGCCGGTCGCCCTGCTGCCGTTGCCGGCCTGAGCGGGCCGGCCGTCCCGCTCACCCGCGCCTGCGGGGCGGCCGGGGCAGGAACCCGCTCGTCCGGGCCGCGTACTCGGCATAGCCGGGCCGTTGCGCCATGTGCCGCTCCAGGAGCGGCTTGCCGCTTCCCTTGATGAGCAGGAGGCTCATCACGAGGGGGGACACGACGGACACCGCCGCCGACGCGCCCGAGTCGCAGGCGATGAGGAACAGTCCCCACCACACGCAGAAGTCGCCGAAGTAGTTGGGGTGCCGGGTGTAGCGCCACAGTCCTTGGTCCATCACCCGGCCGCGGTGGGCGGGGTCCGCCTTGAAGCGGGCCAGCTGGGCGTCGCCGACGGCCTCGAAGAACAGACCGACCGCCCAGAGCGCCGCGCCGGCCCAGGCGAACGCCGTCATCCCCGAGGGCACGTAGGACGCGGCCTGCACGGGCAGGGAGATCAGCCACACCAGGGCGCCCTGGAGGAGGTACACCATGCGCAGCGCATACAGGTCGCGGTTGCCGGGCGCCTTGGCCAGCAGGGCCGTGTAGCGCGGGTCCTCGCCCGTGCCCCGCCCGCGCCGGGCGATGTGGACGGCGAGCCGCACACCCCACACCGAGGTGAGAGCGGCGACCAGGATCCGGCGCCCGGTGTCGCCCTCACCGGCCGACGCCGCGCAGGTCACGAGGGCCACGGCGGTGAACGCGAGCCCCCACGCGACGTCGACCACCCGGTGCACGCCGCCCCGTACGGCCACGGCGAAGGTGGCGAGGAGCACGGCGGACACGGCACAGGCCGCCCAGCCGAGGTTGAGCGCGAAGGCGCCCCAGGGGAATCCGCTCACAGGTCCTCCAGAGCCGTGTACCAGCCCCCCGGGGTGAGGGGGATGCCGCTGCGCCCGTCCCGGGTGCGCCGCACGGTCAGGATCTGGTCGACGCCCATCCGCCCCTCCTCGAAGGCGAGCGCCCCGCCCACCAGGTAGAGCCGCCAGACCCGGGCGGTCTCCTGGCCGACCAGGCGCACGACGTCCGCCCAGCGTTCCTCCAGCGTGCGGTGCCAGGCCTCGACGGTGCGCACGTAGTGCTCGCGCAGCGACTCGACGGAGCGCACCTCCAGACCGGCGGCCTCCAGCAGCCCGACGGTCTCGCCGAGCGGCCGCATGTGCATGTCGGGGGCGATGCAGGCCTCGATGAAGGCCCCGCCACCGGGAGCGGCGTGGCCCCGGGACATCTGCTGCACGAGCACGCGCCCACAGGGCCGCACCAGCCGGTGCAGAAGGCCGGCGAAGCCCGGGTACTCGGCGTCTCCCACGTGCTCGCCCATCTCGACGGTGGCGACGGCGTCGTAGGAGCCTGTGTCGATGTCCCGGTAGTCCTGACACACGACGTCGACCCGCGGTTCCAGGCCGCGCCGCCGGACCTGTTCCCTCACGTACTCGGCCTGTTCGCGTGCCAGGGTGACCGCGGTGACCTGGGCCTTGTGCCGTTCGGCCGCGTACAGGGTGAGCGAGCCCCAGCCGCAGCCGATGTCGAGCAGCCGGGCTCCGGGGACGACGGCCAGCTTGCGGCAGATCAGCTCCAGCTTGGCGCGCTGCGCGTCCGCGGGGGAGAAACCGGGTTTCTCGCTCGCCCAGTAGCCGCAGGAGTACGCCATGGTCTCGTCGAGGAGCAGGGCGTAGAAGTCGTTCGACAGGTCGTAGTGGTGGCTGATCGCGGCGCGGTCGCGGTCCTTGCTGTGGAGGCCGCCGCGCAGGCGTGCCTGGGAGGCAGGCGCGGCGGGTCGCGGTCCGACTGCGCCCAGTCGCAGGGCGGTCCGGGCGGCGCGTGCCCGGTCGGCGAGGGTGAGCCGTGGCGGGCGCAGTCCCCGCTCCCGGGCGGCGGCCCAGATCGCGCGCAAGCCTTCGGCCAGGTCGCCCTCGATGTCGAGCTCACCGGTCACATAGGCCTGGGCGAGGGCGAGTTCGCCGGGGTCCCACAGCAGTCGGCGCAGCGCGCGCCTGGAGCGTACGACGACCGTCGGAGCGTCGGCCGGGCCCGTCTCGCTGCCGTCCCAGGTGCGCAGCCGTACCGGGAGGGGAGCACCGAGGGCGTTCTCGGCGAGCGCGGCGAGCCGGTGGGCGGAGCCGCTGCGTGCGCGGCGCGGGACGGTCATCGGGAGAGCTCCTTCTCGGTCGGCTTGGTGAACAGGTACTGCTGGACGTCGAGATAGCCGGAGCGGAATCCGGCCTCGGAGTAGGCGAGGTAGAAGGTCCACATGCGTCGGAAGGTGTCGTCGAAGCCGAGGGCGGCCACCGCGTCGGCACGCTCGGTGAAGCGCTCCCGCCACAGGCGCAGGGTCTCGGCGTAGTGGGCTCCGAAGCCGTCGCGCCGGGTGAGGGTGAGCCGGGTGTGGTCCCGGACGGTGTGCTCGACGGCCTCGGTGGAGGGCAGTTGGCCGCCGGGGAAGATGTACTTCTGGATCCAGGTGAACGTGTCGCGGGTGGCCAGCATGCGGTCGTGCGGCATGGTGATGGCCTGGAGTGCGACCCGGCCGCCCGGGGCCAGCCGTTCGTCGAGCGTACGGAAGTAGCGGGGCCAGAACTCGGCGCCGACCGCCTCGACCATCTCCACGCTGACGACGGCGTCGTAGGTGCCGCGCGCCTCGCGGTAGTCGCACAGTTCGATGCGGACCCGGTCGTCGGCGCCGGCCGCGCGGACACGGTTGCGGGCGAGGTCGCGCTGCTCCTGCGACAAGGTGAGGGAGGTGACGTGGGCGCCCCGGGCGGCGGCCCTGAGGGCGAGTTCGCCCCAACCTGTGCCGATCTCCAGCAGACGGGTTCCGGCGCCGGCCCCGGCGAGGTCGAGCAGCCGGTCGATCTTGCGGTGCTGGGCGGATGCCAGCAGGTCCTGGCGTGCGGGGAAGCTCCGAAAGACCGCCGACGAATAGGTGAGGGTGTCGTCGAGGAAGAGGGCGAACAGGTCGTTGGACAGGTCGTAGTGGCGGCTGACGTTGCTGCGGGCGGCGTCGGGGGTGTTGCGCTGGCCGCCGGGCCGGCGCGGCGCCCACAGCCGGCGCAGGCGCTGCAGCGGTTCCGGGACGAGGTCGGCGGCGTGGGAGGCCAGCACCGTGAGGGCGGCGACCGGGTCGGGTGCGTCCCACTCCCCGGCCATGTACGACTCACCGAAGCCGATCAGGCCCCGGGACCCGATGCGGGCGTGGAAGGCGCGGGGGTCGAGCACGTCCAGCACCGGCCCGCCCCGGCCGACGGGCTCGTCCCCGGCGTAGCGCACCCACAGGGGCAGCCGTCCCAGGGCCCGGCGTACGAGGGCCCCGGCCGCGGCGGTCCGCGGCCACGCCGCCCTCGGCGGAGCGGCCACGTCGGGCCAGCGCGCCGGATCGACGGCGGGGGGACGGAGTTCGGCTGTCGTCATGTGACGTTCTCCGGGGTGCGGTGGTCGGGGCGGGGCTGGACGGGCAGTCCCCGCAGGTACAGGCGGATGCCGTGCAGACGGATGGCGGCCGACACGGCGAGGGTGGACAGGGGGTGCCGCAGGGCCAGCCGCAACAGCACCCCCGCGGTCACTTCGCGCCGGGAGCCGTGAACGGTTGCGGTGAAGGGCCGGGTCCCGGCCCGCTCCAGGCGGACCGTGAGTCGGAGCCGGTCCCCGGGCTCCGGCAGGCGCATGCGGTAGCGGCCGTCGACGGGGAAGAACGGCGAGACGTAGAAGGCCTTGTCGGCGCCTGCTGCCCCCGCCCCGTCCGGGCGGAGCAGGTAACAGTGCCGCTCGCCGTAGGTGTTGTGCACCTCCGCGACCACGCAGCGGAGTTCGCCGTCCGGGTCGTGGCACCAGTAGAGGGTGAGCGGGTTGAAGACGTACCCGAGCACGCGCGCCTGGGTGAGCATGGCGACCGGTCCCCCGGCGAGGTGGATTCCCCGTGCGGCGAGGAAGGCGTCCAGGGCCGCCCGCACGGACGGCTGGTCGCCCGCGAAGTGGTCGCGGGGGTCGAAGCGGGCCAGCGGGCGCAGGGCGCGCGGCAGCCGGGGCGGCCGGTCGGGGTCGATCAGCCACAGGTAGGTGCGGTGGCGCAGCGCGTAACGGGTGGGCGCGGTGCGTACGTGCGTGATCGTGCACGGGTAGAGGGCGGGGGCGCGAGTCACCACCGCGCCCCGAGGACCTCGGCGGCGCGGGCCCCGGAGCGGCATCCGTCCTCGTGGAAACCCCAGCCGTGGTAGGCGCCCGCGTAGGCGGTGACGGCCGTGTTCAGCTCGGGCAGCCGCTGCTGCGCGGCGACCGACTCGGGCGTGTACACGGGGTGCTCGTAGGTCATGCGGGCGAGGACCCGGTCGGGGTCGACGCGGTCCTCGCCGCCGAGCGTGACCACGAACGTCTCCTCGGCGTCGAGGCGTTGGAGGCGGTTCATGTCGTAGCTGACGCGCACCCGGTCGGCGGGCGCCGCGCACGCCGGCATGAGGTAGTTCCAGGAGGCGCGGGCTCCACGGGCGCGGGGCAGCAGCGCGGTGTCGGTGTGCAGGAGTGTGGCGTTGCGGGAGTAGCGGAAGGCTCCGAGTACCTCCTTCTCCCCAGGGGTGGCGTCGGCCAGCAGTCGCAGCGCCTGGTCGGGGTGTACGGCGATCACGACGGCGTCGAAGGTCTGCGCGGCTCCGTCCCCGGTGACGACGTCGGCCCCGTCGGTGCGCCGGCTCACGGCACGCACGGGAGTCGCGGTGCGGACGGTGTGGAGGCGCTCGGCGATCCGGTCGACGTAGGTGCGCGAGCCGCCGGTCACCGTGCGCCACACCGGCGAGCCGCCCACCGCGAGCATCCCGTGGTGCTCCAGGAAGCGGAACAGGTGGGCGGCCGGGTACCGCAGGGCGGTGACCGCGTCGCAGGACCACACCGCCGCCACCAGCGGAGTCATGAAGTGCGCCCGGAAGTAGGCCGAGAAGCCTTCCCGGTCGAGGAAGCCGCCCAGGGTGAGGGCGCCGTCGGCGCCCCGGGCGAGCAGCCGCCGGGCCGCGCGATGGAAGGCCGGCACCTCGGTGAGCATGCGCAGGTACGCGGGGCGCGCGGCGTTCAGCGGCCGGGCGAGCAGTCCCGCGGGTCCCCGGGCTCCGGCGTACTCCAGTCCGCAGCCCTCGCACCGGACGGACATGCTCATTTCCGACTCCTGGGTGGCGACGTCGAGTTCGCGAAAGAGCCGGAGCAGGTTCGGGTAGGTGCGGCGGTTGTGCACGATGAAGCCGGAGTCGACCCGGTGCACCAGGCCGTCCTGCGAGGACAGGTCGTGGGTGTGGGCGTGCCCGCCGAGCCGGTTGTCCGCCTCGTACAGGGTGACGTGGTGGGTGCGGGTGAGCACGTACGCCGCGGTGAGGCCCGCCACTCCGCTGCCCACGACGGCGACGCGCCGCCGTTCCCTCTGCGCCATCGTTCTTCCTCCGCCCGGCCGCCTTCACGGTTGTCGCGGGTAATCCGAAGCTGCATGACGTACGGATTGGCCGGTCGCGGATCTTCTTCGCAGGTGGGACGGGCCGAGGGCGAGAGTTCCCGAGCCCTACACATAAGGGAGAAATAAGAGCAGAATGCGTAGAAGCGGCGCTTACCGCATACCACCGCAGGCGCGGTCAGGCCTGAAGTCATGAAGGAGACGAGTCATGGCCAACGTGTCGCACAGGGGTGACATGACAACCCACCCCGATGTATCCGAAATGCGGGAACGCTACGCCCGCATTGTCGGTGGTCGTGATGTGGCACTGGTGGACGGGCCGGTGTTCCTGCTCGGCCTGTACTGCGCGGCATCTCCGTGGATTCTGCACTACACGACGAGCCAGCCCGCACTCGCGACGCACAACCTGATCATGGGCATCGCGATAGGCCTGCTGGCACTCGGGTTCACCTCGACCCCCGACCGGATGTACGGCCTCAGCTGGGCCATCTGCGCCATCGGGGTCTGGATGATCATCGCGCCGTGGGTCGTGGGCAGCAGCCCGGACACCGGCGTGATCCTCAACAACGTCATCATCGGCGCGCTGGCCGTCCTCCTCGGGCTGATGTGCGCCGGCACGGCAGCGAAGAGCGTCCCCAGGCCGTAAGGGCCGGACACGAGCCATAAGGACAGGACACGAGGAAGGGAGCACCCATCGAAGGAAGTGAAGGCCACGAAAGAGAAGCGCGAGGCTGGTCCGCCCGGGCGGGCCAGCCTCGTCGCCTTGAAGACCCAGGCAGGGTCGCAGACCTTCCTTCGGATTCGATGGCCGAGTGGGGGTATGTGCACCGATTCGAATGGACCGCCGCAGGCGTCCGTTACCTGACACGTACGGCAGGCCTTGACGCACGGCAGGGCACGAAGGGGAGCCGCAGCCGGCCTGACCCGACGTACGGGGATCACCCGCGGACCCCGGGTGACGCCTGGTCAGAGGTGCACGGCGCAGGAGCCGTTCAGACCGCCGCGGGTGCGGTGTCCGGGCCCCGGCCGGCCAGGTACTCCTCGCTGATCTCCCTCGCCCCGAACGGCCACACCTTCTCCAGCCGTGCCCAGATCAGGAAGGCCACGCAGCCGAGGACCAGCCAGGCCAGGGACCACTCGATGGGGTGACGGCCCGGGGAGTTCTTGTCGGCGTAGGCGTAGATCACGCACCAGCCGGCGAAGGCCACGATGCTCGGGAGCGGGTAGAGCCACATCCGGTAAGGACGGCGCAGGGTCGCCTGCCGCTTGCGCAGGACGGAGAGGGCGATGATCTGGGCCAGCGCCTGGACGATCACCATCACCGTGGTGAGCAGCTGGATCAGCGTGGCGAGGTCGGTGTGGCGGCCGATCAGGAAGCCGACCGCGGTGATCACGCCCATGGTCGCCAGGCCCAGCATCGGGAAGCGGTGCTTCGGGTGCAGCTTCTCGTACGGGCGGAAGAAGACCCGGTCGCGGGCCGCGTCGTAGGGAACGCGGGAGCCGCCGAGCAGGCCGGTGAAGACCGAGGCGAAGGCCGTGATCAGGATGAGGACGGTGACCGTGTCGGCGGCACCCTTGCCCCAGGTCTCCTCCAGCACCGCGGAAGCCACGGAGGTGGAGGCGATGTCCTTCGGGTCGGCCATGCGGTGCCAGTCGAGGACGCCGAGCGTGCCGATCTGCAGGAGCAGGTAGATCGCCATGATGCCGAGGATCGAGAAGAGGATGGAGCGCGGCAGGATGCGGCCGGGGTCCTTGATCTCGGCGCCCATGTAGGCGGTGGTGTTGTAGCCGAGGTAGTCGTAGATGCCGATGGTCAGGCCCGCGGCGAAGCCGAGCCAGAAGTGGTTCGAGGTGAGGTCGAAGGCGTGCGCCGGGTAGGTGAAGGCCCGGTGCGGGCTGAAGTCCGTGGCCGCGGCGACGATCACCAGGAGGACCGAGGCGATCATCACGGTCCACATCACGGCGGTGATGCGGGCGATGTGTTCGATGCCGCGCCAGAGCAGCAGCACGACGAGGGCGATGACGCCGAGGCCGATCAGGTCGCCCGAGGTCCGGCCGAGGTCGGGGGCGAGGTAGCCCAGGTACTGGACGAAACCGACCACGCCGGTGGACATGATCAGCGGGATGAAGAGCATCGCCGTCCACACGAACAGGAACGGCATCAGCCGGCCGGTGCGGTACTGGAAGGCCTGGCGGAGGTAGACGTAACTGCCGCCGGAGCCGGGCATGGCGGCGCCCAGCTCGGCCCACACCAGCCCGTCGCACAGGGCCAGCACGGCGCCCGCGACGAATCCGATGACCGCCTGGGGGCCGCCGAACGCGGCGACCATCAGCGGGATCGTCACGAACGGGCCGATGCCGCACATCTGGCTCATGTTGATGGCCGTGGCCTGGAACAGGCCGACACGGCGGACGAAGCCACCGGAGGGTGGCGGGTTACCGGACATGGGGGCTCCTGACGCGAGGCACGGAGAGGGGTCTGCCGGAGGAGGCGGGATGGCCGATAAAGTTAAGGAGCCTTACTAGATACGTCAAGCATGCGTGAGTAATGCGTGAGAATGGTGCGATGCCCGCCAGCGACGCCGTAGAGCAGCACGAACAGCCCTGGAGCCGACGGCGGCTGCGCAGCGCCAACGAACGGCTGCTCCTCGACCGGCTGCGCCACGCCGGCGCCGCCTCGCGTGCCCAGCTGGCCCGGGAGACCGGCCTGTCCAAGCCGACGGTCTCCAGCGCGCTCGCCTCACTGGCGGCGGCCGGCCTCGTGCACGAGGTCGGCACCCATGCCCCCGAGCGCGGGCGCGTCGCCGTGCTGTACGCACCCGACCCGGCCGCCGGTTACGCGCTCGGCGTCGACATAGGCCGCAGCTGGCTGCGGGTCGCGCTGGCCGATCTGGACGGCACGGTGGTCGCCCGGTCCGATGTGCGCAACCCCGCCCGCGGCGCGGACGCCCTCGCCGACCTGGTCGTGGGCACCGCCCGCCAGGTCGTCGCCAACTCCGGGGTGAACCCGGCGGAGGTGGTGCACGGCGTGGTGGGCACGCCCGGGGTCTACGACGAGAAGCAGCGGCGGGTGCGCTACGCGATGCATCTGCCGGGGTGGGGCCGCGCGGGGCTGCTCGACCGCCTGCGCGGGGAGCTGGGCATACCGCTCGAGGTGCACAACGACGCCAACCTGGCCGCCCTCGGCGAGTACACGTACGGGGTCGGCGCGGGCAGCCGGCTGTTCGCGTACATCCTGATCGGCACCGGTCTCGGCATGGGAGTCGTCAGCGAGGGACGGCTGTTCACGGGAGCGCACGGGCTGGCCGGGGAGATCGGGTTCCTGCCGTGGCCCGGCCGGCAGAAGCCGGAGCGGCTGGAGGACGCGGTGTCGGGGGTGGCCGTCGTGGAGGCGGCCCGGCACTTCGGGATGCGCGGGCAGCTGACGGCGAAGGCCGTGTTCGACGCGGCCCGGCAGGGCAACACGGCCGCGGTGCAGGCTGTGGAGCTGGAGGGCGAGCGGATCGCGCACACCGTGGCGGCCGCGGCCGCGGTGCTCGACCCGGACCTCGTCGTGCTCGGCGGCGGCGTGGGCCACAGCGTGGACCTGCTGCTGCGACCGGTACGGGAACATCTGCGCACGCTGACTCCGCTGCGGCCGAAGCTCGCACCCAGCCGACTGGGTGAGGACGCGGTCCTGTTGGGCGCGGTGGCGACGGCCCTGGGCACGGCACGGGAGATGGTGTTCGAGCACAGGACGGCCGCGCCCTGAGCATCTGCCGCCGCGGCCACGGTGATTGACACCGCCCACCCTGCGCCCTAGCTTGAGGCGGGTTAGTAAAGTTTCCTAACTTTACGACCTGGAGACCGCCGTGTTCCCTCGCCCCGTCCGCAGACGCCGCCTCGCCACGGCCGCCGTGGCCCTGGGTCTGCTCTGCTCGCTGTCCACCAGTGCCTGGGCCGGGTCCCGGGATCCGGCCCCGACGCACCGGCACGCCCGGGTCACCCACGTCCCCTCCGCAGCCGGAAGCAGCACCCCGCTGTCCGGGTACGCGATCCAGTCGACAGCGAAGGTCGGCGATTCGGCACAGGCCGTCTCCTCCCCCGGCTATCCGGCGACCGACTGGTATCCGGCGGGGCCGCGCTCGACGGTCCTCGCGGCGCTGCTCGCGAGCGGCCGGTACGCGGATCCGTTCCACTCCACCAACCTGGACAAGATCCCCAGGGCCGACTTCCAGGTCCCGTGGTGGTACCGGGCCGACTTCACGGTCGCCGACACCGCCGAGCGCACCCAGCTCGACTTCAGCGGCGTGATCTCGGCAGCAGACGTCTATGTGAACGGCCGTCAGGTGGCCCGGGCCGCCGATGTCGCCGGCGCCTACACCCACCACGAGCTGGACATCTCCTCGCTGGTGAAGTCCGGTACGAACACGGTCGCCTTCCGCGTCCAGCCCAACGAGCCCAACAAGAACCTCACCATGGGCTGGATCGACTGGCTCCAGCCGCCGCCCGACCGGAACATGGGCATCGTCCGTGACGTCCTGGTCCGCCGGGGCGGCCCGGTCGCGCTGCGCGACGCACACGTGGTGACCAAGCTCGCCGTGCCGTCCCTGGCCACCGCCGACCTGACCGTCAAGGCGCAGGCCCGCAACGACTCCGGGACGGCGGTCACGGCCGAGATCTCCGGCACCGTCGCCGGGGCGGCCTTCACCAGGTCCGTGCCGCTCGCCGCGCACGAGACGAAGACCGTCACCTTCTCCCCCGCCGACGTCCCCGGACTCCACCTCACCTCGCCGAAGGTGTGGTGGCCTGCCGGCATGGGCGGGCAGCCGCTGTACGACCTGGACCTCACCGCGTCCGTCTCCGGCACGGCCTCGGACACCGCCCACGAGAGCTTCGGCATCCGCGACGTGCAGGCGCCCCTGAATTCCGACGGCGCCCGCCAGTACCGGATCAACGGCCGCAAGCTGCTGATCAAGGGCGGTGGCTGGTCGCCGGACGAGTTCCTGCGCTGGGACTCCACCTATGTGGAGGACCGGCTGAAGTACGCCCTCGACCTCGGGCTGAACACCATCCGCCTGGAAGGCCACATCGAGCCGGACGAGTTCTTCGACCTCGCCGATCGGTACGGCGTGCTCACGCTGCCGGGCTGGGAGTGCTGCGACAAGTGGGAGGGCCAGGTCAACGGCAACGGCGAGTCCGGCGACGAGTGGACCGCCGCCGACTACCCGATCGCCAAGGCATCCATGGCCGCCGAGGCCGCCCGGCTGCGCGACCACCCGAGCGTGATCTCCTTCCTGATCGGCAGCGACTACGCGCCCGACGCGACCATCGAGAAGAACTACCTGGACGCCCTGAAGGCAGCCGACTGGCCGAACCCGGTGGTCTCCTCGGCCTCCGACAGGTCCTCGCCCCGGCTGGGCAGCTCGGGCATGAAGATGTCCGGGCCCTACGACTGGATCCCGCCGAACTACTGGTACGCCAAGCGCGAGGGCGGGGCCACCGGCTTCAACTCCGAGACCAGCGCGGGCCCCGACATCCCCACGCTCGACACCCTGCGCCGGATGATGACACCCGCCGAGCTCGACACGCTCTGGAAGAACCCGGACACCCGGCAGTACCATCGCTCGCCCTCGCCCGTGTTCGGCACGCTCAAGATCTACGACACCGCCCTCACCGGCCGCTACGGCGCCCCGGCCGGCCTCACCGACTACGTGCGCAAGGCGCAGCTCGCCCAGTACGAGAACGTCCGCGCCCAGTACGAGGCCTATGCGCGCAACGCGACGGACGCGAGCAAGCCCGCCACCGGAATGATCTACTGGATGTTCAACAGCGGCTGGACCTCGCTGCACTGGCAGCTGACGGACCGCTATCTGGACCAGGGCGGCGCCTACTTCGGCGCCAAGAAGGCGAACGAGCCGCTGCACGTCCAGTACTCCTACGACGACCGCTCGGTCGTCGTGGTGAACAACCGGCACGCCCCGGCCGGCGGACTCACCGCGCGGGCCACGCTGTTCAACCCCGACGGCACACAGAAGTACGACAAGACCGTGACCGGAGTGAAGGTGAACGGCGACGGTGCGCACGGCACCGCGCTCACTGTGCCCGCGTCGGTGAGCGGCCTGTCGTCCACCTACCTGCTGCGGCTGACCCTGACCGGCGCCGACGGCAAGGAGGTGAGCCGGAACGTGTACTGGCTCTCCACCAAGGCCGACACGCTCGACTGGGCGAAGACCGACTGGTACCACACGCCGACGACCGGCTACGCCGACCTGAAGGGGCTCGCCTCGATGGCTCAGGCACCGGTGTCGGCGACGGCATCGACCGAGTCGTCCGGTGGTACGTCGACCACGACGGTGACCCTGCGCAACACGGGCAGCGGGCGGACCCCGTCGCTGTTCACGGACGTCCACCTGGTCGACGCGCAGGGGAAGCCGGTGCTGCCGGTGCGGTGGTCGGACAACGAGGCCGGTCTGTGGCCGGGCGAGTCGGTGACGCTGACCGCCACCTACCGGACCGCCGACCTGCACGGCTCGGCGCCGGGCGTGCGAATCTCCGGCTGGAACACGCCGGAGCAGACGGTGCCGGCCGCCTGACGTGCCGGGGGTGGGCCCGGTGGCCCACCCCCGCACGGCTCAGCTGACGTTGAGCGCGGTGTCGTCCACGACGAACGAGGTCTGGAGGGTGGAGCCCTCGGTGCCGGTGAACTTGATCGTGACCGTCTGGCCCGCGTAGCTCGCAAGGTTGAAACTGCGTTGGGCGTACCCGCTCGCCGCGTTCAGGTTCGAGTAGGTCGCGAGGGTCGACAGCACCGTTCCGCTGCTGTTGAGGACCTGCGCCTTCAGGGTGTCGTAGGCCGTCGAGGTGGACGTCTCGGCGGTGTCGACGTGGAGGTAGAAGCTCAGGGTGGCACTCGTGCACCCGGCCGGGATGGTCACCGACTGCGCGAGGGTGTCGGTGTGGGCGGAGCCGTAGCCGTTCAGCCAGGCCTTGTAGGAGCCGGTGCGAGCGGCCTCGCCGGTGTCGTTGCTGATGACACCGCTGGAAGCGGTCCAGGAGGTGGCGCCCGACTCGAAGCCGGGGTTGGCCAGCAGCTGGGCGGCGGTGCAGGTGCCGGTGCCGCCGCCACCGCCGCCACCACTGGTGCCCGCGCCGGCCAGCCAGGCAGTGGCGTTGAGGGCGAGGGCCGCGTTGGTGGCGCCGGAGTCGTTCCAGCCGTCGTACAGGGTGTTGCCCGACTGGCCGGTGCCGTCGTCGATCGGCGAGCTGTCGCCCCAGAAGGCGACGCGGCCGCTGCCGAAGGTGGACGTCAGGAAGAAGGCGCCGGTGTTGCCGGAGTAACCGGTGCGGTAGAGCAGGCCCTTGACGCCGGAGTTGTCGGCGGGCTTGAGCGTGGCGGTGGTGCCGCTGGCGATCAGGCTCTTGGTGACGGTGCCGAAGGATCCGTGCAGGACCGGGTCGGTGCTGTCGCTGATCGCCGACGGGTAGTCGGAGCTGATGCTCAGCGAGTCGATGGAGAAGCCGAACGGGTCGGTGGAGTCGACGCTGTTGTTCGTCATCAGATCGTTGAGGATCTCGACCGCGTCGTAGCCGTCGTTGTTGCGGTCGGCTCCGGTGTGGTCGGAGATCATGAAGAGACCGCCGCCGTTCTTCACGAAGTTCATGATCGCCGTCTTCTCGGCGGTCGTGAACATCGTGTTGGGCTCGGGCAGGACCAGCGTGTCGAAGTTCGACAGGTCGGTGGTCGAGGAGCCGCCGTAGCTGAGGCTGGAGCCCGAGGGCAGCGTCTTCAGGCTGTAGCTGCCGGTCTTCTGCAGGTCGACGCCCCAGGAGGACAGGGCGCCGGTCCAGTCCGTCTCGGCCGACGGGGAGGAGTTCTGGCCGAGCGGGTCGGGCTGGCTGGTGGAGACGATCCAGTCCGCGTTGCCGGCCGTCTCGGCGTGGGCGTTGTCGAACAGGATCCGGTGCGTGGTGGCCGCGTGCGCGGGGGTGGCGCTCGTTGTGACCTGCAGGGCTGCGGACGTGACGAGCAGCCCGAGTCCGGCCAGGGCGGTGGTGAATCTGCGGCGGGATCTCCTCGATCCGAGCATCCGGCGAACCTCCATGAGGGGTGGGGAGAGGCGGTGGGGGCGCCAAGTCTGCGCGCGTAGAACCCGCTTGAGGGTTCTACACGCGTCGATTGGTTGAAAGGTACATGGCATGACGGCTCGGTGAACAGAAAGTCCCGGCAATAAGCGGGGCGGAGTGCCTGCGGCCGGAACGGGCACATGGAACTTCAGCGGGGAACGCGACGAAGAGGGGTGGACATGGAGATCTCAGGCCTCATCAGCGCCATCGTCATCGGGCTCGTCATCGGTGTGTTGGGCCGGCTGGTCGTGCCCGGGCGGCAGCACATCGGCATGCTGTGGACCATCGTGGTCGGCATCGTCGCGGCGCTGCTGGGCTCGGCGATCGCCGCCGGGTTCGGAGTCGCGGACACCAAGGGGCCCGACTGGATCGAGTGGTTCATCCAGATCGGCCTCGCGGCCGTGGGGGTCGCCGCGCTGGACCGGGCGCAGGCTCGGCGCTGAAGGTGCGTCAACTCCCGTACAGGTAAGGGGTCGTGGTGCTCACCGCGTGGAAGCCGAGGCGTTCCAGGATCGGGCGGCTCAGCACCGAGGCGTCGACCTGGAGGTAGCGGTAGCCATGGGCGGCGGCGACACGGGCGCGGTGAGCGACCAGGGCACGGTAGATACCCCGGCCCCGCCAGGCCTCGACGGTGCCGCCGCCCCACAGTCCGGCGAAGCGGGTGCCGGGCACCAGCTCCATACGGGCGGCGCTGACCGGCTCGTCCCCGGCGAGCGCGACCACGGCGACGACCGTCCCGGGGTCGGCGGCCAGCCGGGCGAGCAGCCGGTGACGCAGCCGGGTGCCGTCGGCGCCGAAGGCCTTCTCGTGCACGTCCACGACGAGGTCGATGCCGGCCGGGTCGGTGGCCCGGACGAAGCGGATCCCCTCGGGCGGCCCGGCGTCCAGGTCGAGCCGGGCGACCTCGCCGATCAGGAGCGTCTCCTCGGGCTCCGCGCGGAATCCGGCGGCGGCGAGCCGGGGTCCGAGGTCCACCGGCCGGTCGTGGCCGTAGAGCTTCCACTCGAACTCGCGGCCGAGGCCGGTGAAGTACGCGATCTGTTCGCCGATCGCCCGGTCGGCGCTCCCCTCGTCCAGGGCGGACCACAGCACGCCGTTCCAGCCCTGCGCGTCGGCGACCTGGCGGACTACCGGGCCGGTCCGTTCGATCCGGGCGCCGGGCCCGTCCGGGCGTGCGCCCTCGCGCATGTCCCGGTCGTAGAGGGCGAGCACCGCGGCGTGATCCATGGGCTCACTCCAGCATCAGCGGCCCGGCGGGGCAACGGAATTGCCCTCCGGCCGCACCACGGACAGGTACGCGGTCAGCCGGTCGCGGTTGCGGGCCAGGCAGTCGATGCGGGCCTGGATGCGGTCGATGTGCGCCTGCAGCAGGGAGGCCGTCTGCGGGGTCACGCACTCGGCGGGCGGGTGGAGTTCCTCGGGCCCCGAGAGGTACGGCAGGATCGCTCGGATCATCTCGGTGGTGAGGCCCGAGTCCAGCAGGCCCCGGATCTGCTGGACGTCCGGGACGGCGGAGGCGGGGTAGCTGCGGTAGCCGTTGTCGGCGCGGTCGGGCCGGAGCAGGCCCTGCTCCTCGTAGTAGCGGAGCAGGCGATTGGGTACGCCGGTGCGCCGGGACAGTTCGCCGATCCTCATTCCCGCCTCCCGGTCCCCCGCTTGCCTTCACACTGATGTCAAGGTTCCACCATGGTCGCATGTCCCTGTCTTCCCAGGTCAAGGGCGGTCCGCTGCCGTGGTCGGGGCTGCTCGCCCTGTCCTGCGCCGCCTTCACGGCCGTCCTGACCGAACTTCTGCCGGCGGGTCTGCTGCCCGCGATGGCACCCCGGCTGGGGGTGACCGAGTCCCGGATCGGCTTCCTGGTCACCGCGTACGCGGCGGCTTCCTTCCTCGCGGCCGTCCCGCTCACGACGGCGCTGCGCGGGCTGCCGCGGCGGCCGGTGCTGTGCGGCGCGCTGCTGGGGTTCGCGGTCAGCGACGCGCTCGTCGCGCTGTCGTCGTCGTACGCGCTCACCTTCGCGGCCCGGCTGCTGGCCGGCGCCATGGGCGGCACGCTGTGGGCGATGCTCGTGGGCTACGCGGCCCGGATGGTGCCGGCCGCCCGGCGCGGCCGGGCCATCGCGGTCGTGCTCGCCGGGATCACCCTGGCCCTGGCCCTGGGCCTGCCCGCCGGTACGGCGCTGGCGGGTGCGGTGGGCTGGCGGGCGGCCTTCGGCTCGCTGGCCGTCCTCGCCGTACTGCTCGTGGTGTGGGTGCGGCTGCGGGTGCCCGGCTTCCCCGGCGAACCCCCGCACGCGCGCGTGCCGCTCGTCCGGGTCGCCGTACGGCCCGGGATCCGCCCGGTGCTGTCCGTGACACTGTGTCTGCTGCTGGGGCACCAGGTGATGTACACGTACGTCGCCCCGTTCGCGGCGCACGCCGGATACGGCCGTACCGGCGTGCTGCTCGCGGTGTTCGGGGCCGCCACGGTGAGCGGGATCTGGCTCACCGGCACGCTGGTCGACCGGCATCTGCGGCCCACGCTGCTGGCGGCGCTCGCCCTGTTCGCGACGGTCCTGTCGGTACTGGGCCTGGCCTCCGGTGCGCACGCGGTGCTGGTCTGCGCCGTCGCCGGGTGGGGCGTGGCCTTCGGCGGGGCGCCGACACTGATCCAGACCGCGCTCGTCGACGTCTCGGGCCCGGCCGACGCCGATGTGGCGACCTCGCTGCAGACCACGGTGTACAACGCGGGGATCGCCGCGGGTTCGCTCACGGGCGGGGTGACGCTGGACTCCCTGGGTGCCGGGGCGCTGCCCTGGACTGCGCTGCCCGCGGCCGTGCTCGCGCTGTCGACGGTCGCGGCGGGGCGCCGGCACGCCTTTCCGACCGTGCGGCACGGTGCGGCGCCGCACGGGGACCGGGCGACTGCGTCACCCTCGGTGCCCGTGGCCTGCGGCGCCGGGGATCGTGCTGCGAGGAGGTCCGTGCCCCATGGTGAAGGACGATGAGCTGGGTTGTCTGCGCCGGTGCGTCGAGCCGGCGCGTGAGGCGCTCGATGCGGGCGACGAGCCCTTCGGGTCGGTGCTCGTGGCGGCGGACGGCACGATCCTCGCCGAGGACCGCAACCGGGTGGCCGCCGGGGACCGCACCCGGCATCCGGAGTTCGAGCTGGCCCGCTGGTCGGCCGCCCACCTCACGCCCGCGGAGCGGGCCGCCGCCACCGTCTACACCTCGGGCGAGCACTGCCCGATGTGCGCGGCAGCGCACGCCTGGGTCGGGCTCGGCCGCATCGTGTACGTCGCCTCGTCCGAACAACTCGTTTCCTGGCTGCCCGAGTTGGGCGTGCCCGCGGCTCCGGTGCGGGCGCTGCCCGTGCGTGAGGTGGCCCCCGGTGCGGCCGTAGAGGGACCGGTGCCCGAGCTGGTCGAGGAGGTATGGGACCTCCACCGCCGCTGTCACGCGGACGGCCGCTGACCGGCGCTTCACACCCACCGCTGTCGACCGGCGCCGGCCCCCTCAGCCGAGTTCGAGCGTGGCGACACCGAAGATCCGCTCGCGGGCGTGTTCCCGGACCGGCCCGGTGTACATCCGGGCGGTCTCGAACGAGGCGCTGAAGCCGGCCTCCTCGGCCAGTGCGACGCCGGCCGTGTTCGGTTCGGGGACGTCGATCGCGACCTCGTGGCCGGCGGCCTCGGCTGTGAGCGCGGCGAACAGGGCCCGGGCGTCGCCGGCGGTGTCGGCGAAGAGCGGGCCGATGCGCAGGTTGTCGTGGCCGGGCCGGATCACGCCGTAGCCGGTGAGGCGGTCGCCGTCGTGGCGGACGAACGCGCGGTGACCGGGACCGGCGAGCCACTCGGCGAGGAAGCGCGGGCGGTCGGCCGGGGAGCAGGCGCTGTCGTAGGCGGTGACGGCGGGCAGGTCGGCGGGCCCGGCGGGACGGACGCCCTCGGGCATCCGGCTCTGCGGGGCGGTGCCGGTGAAGCGGATGGTGCGGTAGGCGAGTTCGAAGCCGGACTGGCGGTAGTTGTCCTGCTGGGCCACGACTCCGTCCAGGCCGACGGTGCGGTTCCCGGCGTGGGCCAGGGCCGTCTTCCAGGTGGCCAGGCCGTGGCCGTGGCCGCGCAGGTCCGGGCGGACGAGGTAGCAGCCGAGGAAGGCGTAGTCGGAGCCGTAGTTCACGACGGAGACGGCCGACACCGGCTCCCCGTCGACCCTGCCCAGGAAGAACCCGTCCGGGTCCTGGGCGAAGAAGGCCGGACCGTCCGACAGTCCGGGATTCCACCCCTCCGCCGCCGCCCACCCGCTGATCACCGGCCAGTCGGCGAGGGTGGCCTGCGTGACGACGAGGTCCTGGGGGGCCGGAGAGGTCATCGGTGCGCTCCATTGCGTGGGGGTCGGACGTGCTGGACGGCGCGGTGCGGCGACCGCGCCCGCAGCATCCTTGCCGATCAACGCGGGCCGCGCCACGCACGGTTCGGCCGTTACGGCGCCCACGACGCGCCACTTCGGACCCAGTTGGCAGCGCGCGCCGGACATGGCCCCGGACCGGCCCACACCGACGGCCCCACCGGGCCGGCGTCCGGCGGGGCCGCTCTGCGCGCGGGGAGGGTCAGCGGTCCCGACCGGGGCGGAAGCGGCGGTACAGGGTCGCGCCGGTGAGCAGGAGGGCGGCGCTGCCGGCGACCGCTGGGGCCGTGACGTCGGCTCCGGTGTGGGCCAGGGTGGCCCCGGGCGGCTGCGGGGCGGGGTGCGGGGTGTGCGGGGTGTGCGGGTGGGACTTGATGGGGGCCGGCGGCTTCGGGTTCGGTGCCGGGTGGTGGGTGTTGACCGAATGGTTGCCCGTGGCCGGGTTGCCCACGCCGGCGACGTCGACGGAGTTGCCGCTGACGTTCACCGGCAGGTGGACGGGGAGCTGAACGGTGTTGCCGGACAGCACACCGGGCGAGTCCTTCGTGCCGCCCTGCGCCGACGCACCACCGGACGTCGACGAGGCATCCGTGCCGCCACCGCCGCCGTTCGCGCAGACGTTGCCGGCCGCGGGGTCGAGCAGCCCCACCACGTTCACGGTGTTGCCGCACAAGTTCACCGGAACGTGCACCGGGAGCTGAACGGTGTTGCCGGAGAGCACACCGGGCGAGCCCGCCGCCGAGCCGTCGGCGGCAGCCCCGTCGGCCGCGAAGGCGGCGGACGCCGGCATCGCCACGGCCATCGCGCCGGAGGCGGCGACGACAGCGATCACACCGTTTCGGGTAGCCCGTCTCATAGGTTTCCCTGCCTTCCAGACTTCGTCGCGGGCACTCACCCGCACCCCAGAAAACGCAGACGAACCATCCGAGTTATGGCTTATCGGCCTTTCACCCCGTCGAGTGACGTGATCGTTCGAACCGCGCGCAAAGTAATCGAAAGATCATTGATCATGACGGAAGCCTCGAAGGATAGATCATCGGACATGACCCTGCTCGCCCGGAGGCGACCTGCACGAGGCCCGCTTATGGTGAGCGAGGGCGCGGCCCCGGTCCGTGGCGGGTGCGCCCCGGGAGGCGATCGATGCTGGTCAAGCTGTCCACACGGCCCGCGGTGCGGCGCTGCGCGGGCGCCGGAGCCCTCACGCTGGCGCTGCTCGGGTCCGGGCTGCCCGCGGCGACCGCCGCCGACCAGCCGCAGCCGGACCTGTCCCGGTTCTACCGGCAGAAGCCGTCCTGGGCCGCCTGCGAGGGCCCGGACATGCCGAAGGATCTCCAGTGCGCCAAGGTGACCGTCCCGCTCGACTACGAGCACCCGAACGCGGGCACCCTCGACCTGGCCCTGGCCCGGTACCGGGCCACCGGTAAGTCGCGGGGCTCGGTGCTGCTGAACTTCGGCGGGCCCGGCGGCGCGGGCATCCCCGAACTCTCCGGAGGCGGCAAGGAGTTCATGGAGCTGACCAACGGCTATGACGTGGTCACCTTCGATCCGCGCGGCGTCGGCCGCTCCTCCCCCGTCAGCTGCGGCCAGGGCACCGAGGAGGCCTCGGCGGCGATGGGCCAGAACGCCGACATCGGCCATCCCCAGGCCCTGCTGCAGAAGCTGCGACAGGCCGCCGACCAGTGCGCCAGGCACTCCGGCCCGGTCCTGCGACACATAGGCACCGTGAACGCCGCCCGGGACATGGACGTCATCCGCCAGGCCCTCGGCGACAAGAAGCTCAACTACCTGGGCTTCTCCTACGGCACCCGACTCGGCGCGGTGTACGCGGCGCAGTTCCCGCACAAGCTCGGCCGGATGGCCCTGGACGGCGTGGACACCCTGACCGAGCCGCTGTCCGAGCAGGGCCTGGCCGGCGCCGAGGGGCAGCAGACCGCGCTCGACGACTTCCTGGACTGGTGCACGACGGACATCGCGTGCCCGTTCGGGCAGGACCGGCGCATGGCCGGGCACCAGGTCGTCCAGCTGGTGCGCTCACTCGACGAGAACCCGGTGCCCACGGACTTCGGCGGCGCGTTCTCCGGCCAGGACCTGGTGGGCGCCATCGGGCAGGCCCTGTACAGCAAGGAGCTGTGGCCCTCCCTGGAGCGTGCGCTCGTCTCGCTGGTCGAGGACGGCGACACGCGGCGGCTGCTCAGCCTCACCTCCGGCGGCGGTTTCGCGCTGCCCGTCCGCGAGGGCGGCCAGGGGAAGGGCCCGGGCGGCGCGAGGCGGGACGGCGGGCTCGTGGACGCCCAGGACGTCCCGGCGGACAACCTGTCGGCCGCGCTGATGGCGATCAACTGCGCGGACGACCCCGACCGGCCCGGCGAAGCGCAGATCACCAGGGACCTGAAGGATCTCCAGGCCGCCTACGACCATGCGTCGCCGGTCTTCGGCCGCTTCCGGCTCACCCAGCTGCTGATGTGCTACGGCCGCCCCAAGGGCACGAACTTCATCCGCGACCGGGTCAAGAACCTCCACTCGGCCAAGATGCTGCTGGTGGGCACGCGCGGCGACCCGGCGACGCCGTATCGCTGGACCCAGGAGACGGCCGGACGGCTCGGCTCCTCCGCCGTGGTGCTCGACAACAGGGGCGACGGACACACCGGCTACTCGTCGTCCATGTGCGTGCACCGCAAGGTCAACGACTTCCTGCTGTACGGCACGCTGCCACCGAGCGGCAGCTCCTGTCCCGCGGACGGGAACACCTGGAGCTCCACCGCGAACACCGCCAATTGATGACAGGAGCAGCGCAAACGGGTATCAGGCGCGATTCCGGCACAACCTCCCGGCCGGCCCTGACGTCACACTGGACAGGCGCGCCTCGGCCCGCCGTACCCGTACGTGACCGTGACAGGGGAACCGCCATGCGTATCCGCGCCGCCATCGCCGTACCCGCCGTCTCCGCCGCAACGGCGGCTCTGCTGCTCACCGCGCCGCCGAGCCAGGCGGCCGCGGGGCACGCCCAGCCCGCCCGGTGTGCGGAGAAGGCGCTGAGCCTGCGGGCGAAGGCCGTGCCCGGCGATCCCTCCGTGGTGCGGGTCGGGGTGACCAACATCAGCGCCCGGGCCTGCGTCGTCGACCGGGTGCCCACGGTCACCTTCGGTGACCTGGACGGGGCCGCGCTGCCGGTGCCGGAGGGCGGTGGGGGTACCTCCCTGCTCGAGCGAAGCCGAGAGCTTGGGGGAGGCACGTACCGGCTCGGGGCCGGAAAGACCGCCTACGCGGCCGTACGCACCATCGCCGACCCGGCGGACCCCGAGGCCCGCCGGGTGGACGCGATCACGGTGGCCGCGTCGGCGTCCCAGTGGGGCCGCGTCTTCACCGCCGCACAGCTCGGCACCGGGAGCCAGGTCCGGGTGTGGGAGCCGGTGACGACGTGGTGGCAGCCGACGGCGGCGGCCGCGGACCGGGCGCTCGGCCGCGGCTGAGGACCGGTTCCAGGGAACCGCGGACCGGGCACTTGACCGCAGCCGAGGACCGGCTCCAAGGAACCGCGGACCGAACACTCGGCCGCAGCCGAGGACCGGCTCCAGGGAACCGCGGACCAAGCCCCCGGCCCTCAGCTCAAGGCCGGCTCCCTGAGCCGCGGACAGGGTTCCCGGCCCCACCTGACCGCCGACTCCACAGAGCCGCGGACCAGGCCCTCGGCCTGGTCCGGGAAGCAGGGGACCCGGCGTCGGGGCCTCAGCCGAGGGTCAGTTCCGGGTTGTAGAGGTCCAGCCACTGGGCGAGGTCCAGGGCGCGCTCCAGACCGCGGCGGGCCACCTGGGTGCTGACGGGGGTGTCGCGTTCGGCGGCCTCCCGGACCCGCTCCCGGTCGACCAGGTCGAAGACGGGGTGGGAGGGCCGGGCGAGGAGGTCCTTGACCTGGACCTGCAGGGCCAGGGCGTACCGCGGGTCCTGGGTGGACGGGTACGGGCTCTTGACCCTGTCGTACACCGACCGCGGCAGGAGGTCCGCGGTGGCCTCCCTGAGCAGGCTCTTCTCCCGGCCGTCGAAGGACTTCAGCGACCAGGGCGTGTTGTAGACGTACTCGACGAGCCGGTGGTCGCAGAACGGCACCCGCACCTCCAGGCCGACAGCCATGCTCATCCGGTCCTTGCGATCGAGCAGGGTGCGGACGAAACGGGTCAGGTGCAGGTGGCAGATCTGCCGCATCCGGTACTCGAAGTCGCTCTCGCCGTCCAGGCGGTGGATGGCGGCGACGGCGGTGCGGTAGCCGTCGGCGATGTATCGCTCCAGGTCCAGGGTCTTGGCCAGGTCGGGGCGCAGTACGTCGGCGTCGTCGCCGAAGTGGCGGCCGAAGCTCACCAGCCAGGGGAAGGTCTCGGCGCGGCGGGCCTCCTCGTCGAAGAACTGCAGGTAGCCGCCGAAGACCTCGTCGGCGGACTCGCCGGACAGGGCGACCGTGGACTGGTCCCGGATGGCTCGGAAGAGCAGCAGCAGCGAGGTGTCCATGTCGCCGAAGCCGACCGGCAGATCGCGGGCGCGGATCACCTTCTCGCGCACGCCCGCGTCGGCGAGGGACTGGGCGTCCAGGACGATGTCCTGATGGTCGGTGCGGGCGAGCCGGGCCACGTCGTGCACGAAGGGGGTGTCCGGGGTGCCGCGCAGCTCGTCGGCGACGAAGTTGTCGGTCTGGCCGACGAAGTCGACGGAGAAGCTGCGGACCTTCTCGCCGTGCTCGGCGAGCTGCCGGGCGGCCAGCGCGGTCATGGCGGAGGAGTCGAGGCCGCCGGAGAGCAGGGTGCAGCGCGGGACGTCGGCGACCAGCTGGCGGCGCACGATGTCGTCGAGGAGCGAGCGGACGGTGGCGACGGTGGTGTCGCGGTCGTCGGTGTGCGGGCGAGTCTCCAGCCGCCAGTAGACGCGGGTGCGCAGGCCCGTACGGTCGATGGTGACGACGGTGCCGGGTTCGACCTCGTGCATGCCGTCCCACACGGCGTGTCCGGGCGTCTTGACCATGGTGAACAGCTCGCGCAGGCCGTCCAGGGCGACGCGCGGCCGGACGAGCGGGTTGGCGAGGATCGCCTTGGGTTCGGAGCCGAACAGGACGCCGTCCGGGGTCGGGTGGTAGTAGAACGGCTTGATGCCCATGCGGTCGCGGATCATCACCAGCCGGTCGTGGCGTGCGTCCCACACGGCGAAGGCGTACATGCCGTTCAGTCGCTCGGCGACGGCGTCGCCCCATTCGAGGTAGCCGTGGAGGACTACCTCGGTGTCGGAGTCGGTCGTGAACCGGTGGCCTCGGTCGGTGAGTTCGCGGCGGAGTTCGGTGAAGTTGTACGTCTCGCCGGAGTAGACGAGGGCGACGGCCCCCTCGGGGGTGCGGACGGACATCGGCTGGCGGCCGCCGGGGAGGTCGATGATCGCGAGGCGGCGGTGACCCAGGGCGGCGGGGCCCTCGGCCCAGGTGCCCCGGTCGTCCGGGCCACGGCAGGCCATCGTCTCGGTCATCGCATGCAAGGCGGTGGACTCGGTGGTCAGGTCACGGTCGAAGGAGACCCATCCGGTGATGCCGCACATGCGCTACCTCCTGCCTCCGGCCCGCGGCCGTCCCCTCGCTCACCTGTGCTTTCCGGGGTGGAGAGAAGGCGACCGCCGAACCGGTTGTATCGAGCACCTATATGACGAGCCTCCGTCAGGCGCTCGCGGCGGTCAACGCGGGCGTAACACGGACGGCCCAGACTCCCTCAGGGTTTCGGCCGCGTTTTGCCCACGCGAAATCGAAGAACCGCCGTGACACCGGGCCGGCCCGGCAGGAACCGGCCACGGGCAAAAACTTCGCCAAGCACCTCCAGCACTAGGCCTTCGCAGTCAGAAACCAGTCGAGCGCCGCGGTGAGTTCGGCCGGCTTCTCCACGGGCAGCTCATGGCCCGCGTCGATGATGCGCACGACCGCGTTCGGGTAGGCCTTCGCCATCCGGAGCATCTGCCGCACGGGCAGCTGGATGTCGTGAAAGCCGTGCACCATCAGGGTGGGCGTGGCGATCTCACCGGCGCGGTCGAGGAGGTCGAAGGCCCGCATGGCGCCGTACAGGGTCATGACGACCTCGCGCGGGGTGTCGGCGGAGGAGCGGATGTACTCCCGGACCTCCTCGCGCGGGTACCCCGGGGCGAAGGCCCGCTGGATGTTGGTCGCGACGAACAGCTTGTACGGCACCAGGGTGGACGCGGCCATGAGCAGGCCCCGGCCTCGGTTGTAGGTCATCCGCCCGATGGAGTTGACCAGCACCATCCGCTCCACCCGCTCCGCGTGGGAGAGGGCGATGGTCTGGGAGATCATCCCGCCCATCGAGTGGCCGACCAACACGAACCGCTCCACCTCCAGGTGGTCGAGGAGGGCGAGGACGTCCTTCGCCAGCTCCGCGATCGTGCGCACCCCGGCCCCCGTGCTCTCGCCGTGCCCGCGCAGGTCCAGCCGGATTACCCGCCGGCCGGCGGAGAAGTGCTCCAGCTGGTGGTCCCAGCGGTGCCGGTTCGCGGTCCAGCCGTGCACGAACATCACGGGCACGTCCGCGCCGTCACGGGGGCCCTCGTCGTCGTACGTCAGTACGGCTCCGTCGACGTCGAGCTGCGGCATGGGGGCCTCCTGGGTGCGCTGCGGTTACTGTCCGGTACGGTAACCGGCCGCGCGCCCCGCCGTCACCGGCGTTCCCCGAGGAATTCGAGGATGTGCCCGAAGACGTCGAGGGCGGCGCCCCGGCCCAGGAACGTGTCCAGGTGTCCGTAGCCCGGGATCTCGGTGTAGGAGACGTCCAGCTGCGGCTGCCGACGGGCCAGCACCTCGTGGCAGAGCCGCTGCGAGTCCAGCCACAGCCCGTTCTCGCTGCCCGAGAGCAGCAGGACGGGAGTGTCGATGCGGGCGGCCGCGTCCAGGGCGTTCTGCGGCAGTGCGCGGTAGCGGTGGTCGGTGTCGTGCCAGCGGACCACGCTGCGGGCCAGCTCGATCCGGCGCAGGTGGGGCAGGATCCACAGCGGGGCGGGGCCGAGCAGCTCGGCGAGCCGGTCGTGGGTGGCCTCGGCCAGGTTCTCGTGGACGAACAGCGAGGCGCCCGTGCCCCAGGCCGAGTGGTGCAGGATCTGGCAGGTCGGATCGGGGCAACTCGCCCTGCGGGCGGCCAGGGCGAACAGCGGGGTGTACTTCGACCACAGGCCCACTTTGCGGAAGTCGACCGGGATGTGGTCGATCCGGGTCTTCAGCAACTCCCCCGCCACGGACATCCGCAGCGATGTCCGCCCCGCCAGCCTGGGCGTCAGGAAGACTCCTTGCGAGACCACTCCGGCCAGCCCCGGCACCAGCCCGGCCGTCATGCTCAGCGACAGGGTGAGCGAGCCGATGCAGTGCGCGACCACGAACAGCGGGCGCTCGCCGATGCGCCCACGGATGTGGGCGACGGCCTCGGGGATGTCGTACAGCGCCACGTCGTCGTAGGTGTAGCGTCGGCCGGTCTCGTTGTACGGCAGCCGGCAGCTGCCCCGCCAGTCCAGCAGCCAGGGCTCGTAGCCGTCGTCGAGGAGCGCGTCCACGAGGTTGCGGGTCTCGGGCAGCAGGAACATGTCGGCGGAGGCGGTGTGCCCGTGCAGGAGCAGCACGGCGGGCCGGCCCGTGTCCCCGGTGTCGACGCGGGTCAGGCCGAGACGGACGCCGTCGCTCGTGCGGAACGGGATCTCCTCGACACGGGCCGGGTCGAGGCGGTGGCGCAGAGGGCGGAGGGCCGCGGTGGTGCGGACCCTGCGGAGCGCCGGCCGGGCCGTCCGGGAGGAGGTGGACCTGAAGATCATCGGTGGTGCTCCGTGAGGGTGGGGGTGCGGCGCAGGTCGAGAAGGTCCGCCGCGGCCCGGGCGAACGGGGCGAGCAGGCCGCGGCCCATCTCCAGGCCGAACCAGGCGAGCCAGGTCAGCTTGGCGGCCCGCTTCTCCTGACCGGTCAGGCGCGGGTCCACCCTGATGCCGTCGATCTGGTCGCGGACGTAGGAATCGGCGGGTACGACGACCTCGCCCAGCAGACTCGCGGCCTCGCCCTCGCGGCCGATCTCCACGGTGAGCGCGCGGGTCTGCCGCCACAGGTCCCGGCGGGCCCGCGCGTACTTACGGCCCTCCAGCCACCACTGACCGCCGTCCGCGTCGCGCAACCTCAGCCGGTAGCGCAGGAGTTGGTGACGGAGGCCGTGCTGGAGCGGGATGCCCTCCTCGGGGCGGACCCAGACGTCGCCACGCTCCACGGTGAGCGGCTCGGGGTGGACCGCCGGGCAGGTCACCTCGCCCGTGACGTCCACGCGGCGCTCCTTGACCAGCTGGTACATGCTGGCGATGGACAGGGTGAGCGCCATCGAGCACGGCGTCTCGGCGGCCGCTCCGACCGGGCCGACGGTGCCCTCGGTCGTCTCGGCGAACCAGAGGTAGGGCTGGTCGTCCTTGTGCGGAAGCCGGGCGAGGCCGTCGTCGGCGAGCTTCTCGAAGGTCTTCAGCTGGGCCTGGGCGTCGTACCGGGCGGCGGGCGTGAGGCCGAGGGCGGCGACCAGGGCGTCGGTGCGGTCCGCGACGGCGGCGGGGCCCTTCAGGGTCGCCTCGCACAGCTTCAGCGCGGTGGGGCTCTGCAACACCCGTGAGAGGAAAGCGAGTTCGGGCACGGGCTCGGCCTGCAGGCGGGCGAGCGTGTCGGTGCGCCACTCGTCCCAGTCCTGGACGCGGACGTGCATGCCGCCCAGGGCCATGTCCTGTACGACGTCGTCCAGGGTGTTGGGCACGCCCGTGAGGTTGTAGTCGAAGCCCCACGCGTCGGGCTCGCAGATCGCGGCGACCGCGACCCGGCTGACCCAGTCGACGGGGGCCGCGTTGAGGTAGCGGAACGCCGGTACGGTGCGGAAGCGGCCGAAGGCGGAGATCAGGCCGCTGCTGAGGTCCAGCGGGTTGTACGCGCCGGTCTTCGTGTGGCCGCCGATGCCGCCCGGGCGGAGCGCGGTGACGACGAGTCCGTGGTCGCGCGCGCGGCGCAGCGCGACCTCGGCGGCCCACTTGGACTGGTCGTAGCCGGAGATGAGCCGGTCGACGTGGGCGAGGGGGTCGTCCTCGCCCATGGACGTGATGCCGACCTCGTTGAACACGGCGATGGACGAGATGTGGTGCAGCGGCTTGGGCCGGCCGGTCGCGGCGAGTTCGGCGAGGGTGAGCGCACCGAGGACGTTGCTGCTTCTCAACGACTGGTAGCCGCGCAGGAAGTCCACGGCGGCCGCCACGCCGACGATGCTGTCGAGTTCGTACGCGAGGGTGTGCCACTGCTCGTCGGTGAGGCCGAGACGCGGGCTGCGGATGTCCCCGGGCAGCACGGTGATGCGCCGGCGTGTCTCCGAGGACCACGGCAGCTTGTAGCTGCGCAGCTGAGCGCCGAGCCGTTCGGTCGCGGCCGCCTCGTCGGCCGCACGGACCAGGCAGTACACATGCGCGTCGCTGTGCCGCAGCAGGTCGAGCAGCATGTGGCTGCCGAGGAACCCGGTCGCACCGGTCAGCAGGATCCGGCGCGGCGGAAGCGGTTCCGGTACGTCGGCGAAGGGCAGCCGGTCGGCGAGGGCGAGGTCGGCCAGGATCTGGTCGAGGTCTTCCTGCCGGGCCCGGGAGTGGGGCGCGTCGGGCCGGTACGGGGTGGCGGGTGGGGTGCGGGGGGACGGGATGGGGAGGGTGTGGGGGGCGGGCGCCGGCGATGCGAGGGGGGCGGACGTGCTCGAGGGGGCCCGGGAGACGCCGGGCACGGCGAAGGCGGCCGGCGCGGCCGAAGGGGCGGTGGGTGCGGTGATACCCGGTGCCGCGGCGAGGGGTGCCGGCACGGCCGAGGAGGCCGTGTCCTGCGAAGCCCCCGGTGCGCCGAAGGCCACCGGCGCGGCCGAGGAGCCCGCGTCATGAGAGACCCCCGATGCGCCGAGAGCCACCGGCCCGGCCGGATGCACCGCGGGTGCGGAGATGCCCGGTGCCGCGGCGAGGGGTGCCGGCGCGGCCGAGGGCGTCGGTGTCGTCGTCGCTTCGACCAGCAGAAGCCACCTTCGGGCCAGACTCGCCGGGCGGGCGTCCGCGAAGACCTCGTCGAGGTCGATCTCGATGCCCAGCTCGGCCTCCAGTTCGGCGGCCAGCTCGACCGCGTCGACGGACGTGCCGCCCGCGTCGAAGAAGTCGGCTTCGGGCGCCAGTCGGCCGGAGGGCAGATGCCGGCCGGCCGCGGCGGCGATGGTGGCCGTCAGACCCGCCAGATCGGGCGCCGGGGCCGGGGCGGGCGCGGGCTCGGTGCCCGCCGCCCGCACCTTGGCCAGCAGGTCGGACACGCCGAGTCCGCCGCCGCCGCGCTCGATCGACTCGGCGATCGCCCGCCGGCCGGCGTAGGCCGACTCCTCGTTCACGTCACGCATGAAAGCCCTTCGCATTGTGCTCGGTCTTGTTCCTCACTGCTGCTCCCAGGAGCGGAAGGCCCGCAGGTGTTCGGGGGTGGTCACGACGTCCAGCCGCTCGTCGTCCGGGTCGCCGCCGCCGAGTGCGGCGAGCAGCCGGCGGGCGGGGGCGTTGCGCGGGGTGCGCTCCGCGGTGAACCGGACCTTGGCGCAGCCCAGCTGTTCGGCCCGGTCGGCGATCCGGCCGAGCAGCCGTTCCTCGACGCCCCGGCCGAGAGCGCGGCAGCTCATCAGCCAGGCGAGCACGTCGAGTTGGTCCCCGTCGGCCTGGACCGCGAACAGGGCGATCTGACCGTAGTCGCCGAACCGGTCCCGGGCCGCCGCAGTCCACACCTCGCCCCGTTCACGCCACCGGGCGAGGTCGCCGCCGTCCGCGGACCGGGCGTGCAGGGTGAACTGGTTGGTGCGGCGCACGAGTTGCTCGCCCCGCTCGACATCTGCGTCGCCCAGCTCGCGGATGTCCACCTCGAGGTTCAGCTGGGCGAGGAACTCCTCGAACCCGGCGCCCTCGCGGACCGCGTCCCGCTCACGCTCCTGTGCGTAGAACCGGGCCCGCAGGGCGTCCTCGGCGGTCGCCGCGACCGGGACGAGCGGCCACAACCGGCCGAGGAACGCATCGAGTTCGGCGGCCGGCGGGCACGTCACGGACAGCACCTGCGGGTGCATCGCGCGCATCTTCGCGATCTCGGCCGGGTTGTCGTCCAGGAACAGGAAGCTGTCCAGGCCGAGGTTGAGGGTGCGGGCGGCCTCGGCGAGGCGGTCGGGCTTGGGGTTCCAGGCGGCGGAGACCACGCTGAAGTGCTCGGCCTTCAGCAGGCTGTCGGGCCGGTCGAGTACGGCGCGGACCGTCGCCTCGTCGTTGTTGCTGACCAGTGCCAGCAGCGCGCCCGCTTCCCGCCACCGCAGCAGCCTGCGGGCCAGCCGGGCGCGGGAGCCGGTGAGGTCCACCGCCTCGGGGCCGGCCTCACCCGCCACTCCACCCCACAGGGTCTCGTCGCCGTCGACGGCGATCACCTTGGGCGCGGGGCGCCGTACGGCCCGTACCACCTCGGCCAGACGCAGCGCCACGGCTGCCTGGAAGGGCGGGGTGAAGGGCAGGTGGGCGAGGCGCTCGGTGCGCTGGTCGAAGCGGTCCTCGACGGTGTGGTGCCGGGACCACTCGTCGGGGCCGAGCACCGCGATGCCGGGCAGTTCGGCCAGGTCGGCGGCGATTCCGCGCTCCCAGTCGAGGAGGCGGGCATCGGCCCGGGCGGTCGGCAGGAAGCCGACGACGAGCGGCCTGCGGGTGCGTTCGGCGAGGGACTTGAGCGCGTCCGGGTAGGCGCCGCGCAGTTCGGCGAGGACCGTGTCGTCCACCGGTCCGAACCGCTCCAGGTCGGCGGCCCGCAGCAGGACGACGCCCACCGTGGTGGCCGGGTCGGCGAGGACGCCGGAGGGGTCCTGCAGGGCGGCGAGCACCTGGTGGTACGGCGCCTCGGCGACCGTCGCCCGCTCGTCCTCCAGCGCCGCCTCGCACATCAGGGGCAGGTTGCCTAGGGCGAAGGTGGCGGCGAGGGCGAGCCGCGGTCCCTCGACCGGTGTCCGGTGAGCGACCGTCGTGCTCTCGCGCACGACCACGGTCGCGTCCTCGGCGGTCTCCGCGAGCAACTTCAGGAACTCCTCGCCGAGTTCGGTTGCGGTGTCCGCGTCCAGGATGTCGAGGTTGTGGTCGAGCCGGACGGTGCCCGAGTCCGGAGTCATGGTGATCATCAGGTCGAGGTCGGTGTGGCCGACGCCGGCGGGCAGCACTTCGAGGTGGGTCAACCGGCCCGAGAAGCGGACGTAGTTGAAGTACACCTCGACGAGCGGTGCGTTGGCGCGGTGCAGGCCCTGCCGGGCGAGCGTGGCGAGGACGTCGGAGAACATGGCGCCCTTCGCCAGGATCCGCTGCAGGCGCTGGTCGGTGCGGAGCAGCACGTCCGCGACCCGCTCCCCGGCCGCCGCCTGGGCGGGGAAGGGCACGGGGACGCCGAAGAAGCCCACCGCGCCGTACGCGTCGGCGTGGATACGGGTGTCCACGGGCACGGCGAGCGCGAACCGCTCCCGCTCCCGCATCCTGGCCAGCAGCACGGTGAGGGTGCCGAGGCAGAACGCGGCGGGCGTGACGGTCAGAGCGCTCGCCGCGGCCGAGACCCGCTCCATGAGACCGTCCGGGACGGCCACGGTGACGCTGCCGGACCGGTAGGAGCGGGTCTCCGGGCGCGGCCGGGCCAGGGTCAGGTCGAGCCGTTCGCTGCCCTGGAAGGCCGCGCGCCAGTCCTCGCCGGGGCCTTCGCCGCCGCCTTGCTGGGCCTCGATCAGCAGGTCGATGTCCCGGTTGGTGACGGCGCCGTCCAGCGGGGTGCCGGAGAGTTCGGCGTCGATCTCGGCGGCCACGAGGAGCAGGGACTGCAGGTCGCTGACCGCGTGATGGGCACCGAAGACGAGGATCTGGCCCTGCGGGCCGCCGTCGGCGAGTTCGAAGCGCCACAGCGGCGGGACAGCCAGGTCGAACGGCGGCTCCAGGAGCAGCCGCAGCCGCTCGGCGGCGTCGGCCTGCGTGGTCTCGGTCCACCGCAGCAGCGGCGTGGGCGGCTGCCGGTCCACCCGCAGCTGCCGGCCGCCCTCGTCGCCGGTCACGACGGCGGTGCGCAGGGCGGCGTGGCGGGCGGCGAGCCGGTCCAGGATGCCGCCGAGGGCCTCCGGGGTGGTCGGCGTCCTGAGCCGTACGGCCAGGCCGACGCCGTGGGCCGCGTGGGGCATGTCGGGCTGGGCGCTGCGCAGGAGTCGTACGACGTCCCGGGTCGCGGGCCGCAGTTCGGTCTCGGGCACGTCCTGCGCGGATGAGCTGCCCGCCCCCTCGGCGGAGGCGGTCCGCTCGGCGGGGGCGGCGCGCTCGGGCAGGGCCTCGCCGAGGGTGCGGGCGAGGCTGCGGACGTCGGCGGCGGAGAACACGTCGGCGGCCGGGAGTTCGACGCCCAGCTCGCGGGCGAACGCGTTGCGCAGCCGGACCAGCATCAGCGAGTCCAGGCCCAGCTCCTTCAGGGCCGTGGTGGCGAACACGTCCACGGCACCGCCGGAGACCTCGCCGACCCGGGCCCGTACGTAGGTTTCGAGCCACTCGGTGCGTTCCTGCCCGGGGGCGGCCGCGAACACCTTGTCGACCAGGTCGTCGGTGTCCACGCCACCGGCCGGGGCGGTCACCAGGTCGGCGAGCAGCGGGCGGCTGCGTGCCGCGTCCGGGTCGAGGGCCAGCAGTTCCCAGTCGAGGGCGATCGGGGCGAGCTGGCGGCGGGCGGTGGTCAGCACCCGCTCGAAGAGTTCGCCGCCGTCCTGCGGGGAGAAGGCGACCAGTCCGGAGCGGCTGGTCTCGGCTGCCCGGGTGCCGGACTCGGCGACCATGCCGACGCCCGCCCAGGCCCCCCAGTCCAGGCTCAGCGCCCGCCGGCCGGTCCGGGAGAGGTGGTGCGCCCAGGCATCGAGGAAGGCGTTCGCCGCCGAGTACGGGCTCTGCCCGGCCGAGCCCAGCAGACCGGCCACCGAGGCGAACAGGACCAGGTTCCCGGCCTCCGGAACCAGTTCGGTGAGCAGGGCGGTGCCGAGCACCTTGGGCGCGAGGACGCGCCGGACGCGCTCCTCGGTGAGGTTCGCCAGGGTGGCGTCGTCCAGGACACCGGCGGCGTGCACCACGGTGGAGACCGGGCCCGCCTCGCGGCGCAGCGCGTCCAGGGCGGCGCTGAGTCCGGCGCGGTCGGCGACGTCGGCGCGGGCGAGGTGCACGGTGACGCCCCGCTGTTCGAGGCCCTGTATCCAGGCGGTGGCAGCCGTGTCGGGCGTGCCGCGGCTCAGCAGGGCGAGCCGCCGGGCGCCCCGGCGCACCAGCCGTTCGGCGACGACACGGCCGAGGCCGCCCAGGCCACCGGTGATCAGGTGTACGCCGTCCGGCAGTTCGGGGTGGCCGCCTTCGTCGGGGCGGGTACGGGCCAGGCGCGGGACGAGCCGGCCGGTGCCGCGCAGCGCCACGAGACGCTCGTCGTCGGCGTGCCACAGCTGGGTCCACAGCGCCTCGGCGCCGCCGTCGGCGGGCAGGTCGACCAGCGTGGTGGCGAGTTCCGGGTGCTCCTGGGCCACGGCGAGTCCGAAGCCCCAGGCGAGGGCCTGCTGCGGCTGGGTCACCGCGGTGCTGTCACCGGCGGCCTGGCTGCCGCGTGCGACGACGAACAGGCGCGGTGTCCGGCCCTTGGGCCGCTCGCGCTCGGTGAGGGTCCGCACCAGGTGCAGGGTGGTCAGACAGCAGAGCCTGGCGGCCTCCTCGGCACTGCGGTCGTCGCAGACCGGCGGGGCGTCGAGCGCGGACAGCTGGACCACCCGCTCGGGCGGCGCGTCCGCGAAGGCCTCGTCCAGGAGCCGGGCCCATTGGGCCGGGTCGGCCGGGTCGAGGACGTAGCGGCCGGGGCCCTCGACGTCGTACGCGGCGCCCCGGCGGGCGACGACGTGCGGTGCCAAGTCGGCCAGCCGGGACGCGAGTTCGTCGGCGACTCCGGTCTCGTCGGCGACGATGAGCCAGCTGCCCCCGGCAGGCGGCTCCTGCGCCGCGGGGCGGGGCTGCCAGCGGGTCTCGAAGAGGGCGCCGTCCAGCGGGGAGAGCGCGGCGAGCCGGAACTCGTCGGCTGCGAGGACGAGTCGGCCGTCCTCGTCCCACAGGCGCAGGTCGAGGAGGGCGGTGTCGCCGTCCACCGCGCGCAGGTCGCAGCTCACCCAGGCGGGTGCGGTGCGCAGGCCGGTGAACCGTACGTGTCCGGCACCGGCGGGCACGAACGCCCGGCCCTGTGGGGCGGCCGCGGGCAGCGCGGCCGTGTGGAAGGAGGCGTCGAGCGTGGCCGGGTGCAGGAGGTGACCGGCGGCGGGCCGGGCGGCCAGGCGGGCCACCGCTGTCGTGCCACCGTCCCGGTGGCCCTCGGTCAGGCCCCGGAAAGCGGGGCCGTAGTCGATGCCGAGGGCGGCCAGCCCGGCGTAGACGGCGGGCAGGTCGACGTGTTCGGTGCAGCGTTCGCGCAGCGCGGCGAGTTCCGTGCCCGCGCCCGCCGCCGGCTCCGCAGTGAGAGCGATGCGCCCGGTCACGTGCCGCTCCCACCGCGGCCGGCGCGCACCGGCGGGGGCCGAGGCGACGGAGAACTCCCGGGAGCCGTCCTCCGCGGGCCGCAGCACCAGTTGCAGCCGTACGGGCCGGTCGGCGTCCAGTCGCAGCGGCTGGACGAACCGGACGTCGGCCAGCTGCACCTCGTCGCCGTCGGCGAGCGTGCTCGCGGCCTCCAGCGCCATGTCCAGGAAGGCGGCGCCCGGCAGCCACACCTCGCCCGTGACCTGATGGTCGGTCAGATAGGCGAAGCGGCTGTCGTTCAGGTCGATCTCGCTCTGGAAGAGGTCCCGGTCGGGTTCGTCGCTGGCCTGGACGTGGGTGCCGAGCAGCGGTGAGCCGCCGGTGGAGGTGGCCTGGACGGGGGCGAGCCAGTGGCGTTCGCGGGCGAAGGCGTAGGTGGGCAGGTCGGCGCGGCGGCCGTGCGGGAAGAGCGCCGTCCAGTCGGGCGTGTGTCCGGCCTCGTACAACTCCCCCAGCCTGCCGAGCAGTACGTCCTGTCCGTCCCGGCCGCGGCGCAGTGAGCCGATGCCCACCGCGTCGATCCCGGCCTCGGCGGCGACGGCCTCGATCGCCGCGGTGAGCGAGGGGTGCGGGCTGAGTTCCACGAAGTAGCGGTAGCCGTCGTCGAGCATCCGGCGGACGGTGTCGGCGAAGCGGACCGGCCGGCGCAGGTTGTCGAACCAGTAGCCGGCGTCCAGACCCTCCCCGGTGACGGGTTCGGCAAGCACCGACGAGTAGAGCGGGGTCGGTGTGCGCGTCCCCCGGATGCCGGAGAAGCGGTCGAGAAGTTCCGCGCGCAGCGGTTCCATGAGCGGGGTGTGCGAGGCGAACGGCGTCGACAGGACGCGCGTGGAGACGCCCCGCTCCTCCAGGTGGCGACGCAGTGCGGTGAGCGCGGCCGCCTCACCGGAGACGGCGGTGGCACCGGGACTGTTGACGGCTCCGACGAACAGCAGGCCGCCATAGGGCTCCAGCAGCTCCTCGACGTCGGCGAGCGGCAGCTCCACGGCGAGCATGCCGCCCTGCCCGACGAGCGGGACGACCGCTGCGGCCCGCCCGGTGACGGCGGTGACGGCCTCGTCCAGGGTGAGGGCGCCGGCGCTGTAGGCGGCGGCGATCTCGCCCAGGCTGTGGCCGACGACCGCGTCCGGGGTGACGCCGAGCTCCCGCCAGGCGGCGGCCAGCGCGGCGTTGACGGCGAACAGGACCGGCTGGAGGTATTCGGTGCGGTCGAGCGGCGAGAACTCCTCGGGTGCGCGCAGCACGTTGAGCACCGACCAGCCCGCCTGCCGCTCGACGGCGGCGTCGATACGCGTCAGCTCCGTCCGGAAGGCCTCCGACTGGGACAGCAGCTCCAGGCCCATGCCGGTCCACTGACCGCCGTGCCCGGCGAACACGAAGGCGACCTTGCCGGTCCGGTCCTCGCGGGGTGCGGGCACGGGCCTGCGCCCGCTGCCCAACGCCTTGAGGGAGGCGAGCAGTTCGTCCCGGTCGCCCGCGACGACCGCGGTGCGCCGGTCGAAGTGGCTGCGGTGCCGGGCCAGGGTGTGGGCGACGTCCGGGAGGGCGGTGTCGGGGGTGACGTACCGGGCGAGCCGGGCCGCCTGCCCGCGCAGAGCGGCTTCACTGCGCCCGGAGAGCAGGAACAGCCGTTTGCCGTCCGGGAGCTCCGGGTCCTGCAGCTGCCTGGCGGGAGCTTCCTCCACGATGACGTGGGCGTTGGTGCCGCTGATGCCGAAGGCGCTGACCCCGGCCCGCCGCACCCGCTCCTCCGTCGCCGGCCAGGCGACCGCTTCCTGGAGCAGACGGAGCCCGCTGCCGTCCCACTCGACGTGCCGGCTCGGCGTGCCGGCGTGCAGCGTGCGGGGCAGGGTCTGGTGGCGCAGCGACTGCACGACCTTGATCAGCCCGGCGACACCCGAAGCGGCCTGCGCGTGGCCGATGTTGGACTTCAGCGAACCCAGGTACAGCGGGCGGTCCTGGGGGCGGGAGTCGGCGAAGACCTCGGCCAGGGCGTTGGCCTCGATCGGGTCACCGAGGGTGGTCCCGGTTCCGTGGGCCTCGATGTAGTCGAGGTCGGCGGGTGCCAGCCCGGACAGCTCCAGCGCGCGGCGGAGCACCTGTTCCTGGGCCGGGCCGTTGGGCGCGGACAGGCCCTGGCTGCGGCCGTCCTGGTTGACGGCCGTGCCGCGCAGCACGGCGAGCACCTCGTCGCCGTCGCGCTCGGCGTCGCTCAGCCGCTTGAGGACGAGCATGCCGGCGCCCTCGGCCCAGATCGCGCCGTCGGCGTCGTCGGAGAAGGACCGGCAGCGGCCGGTCGGGGACAGGCCGCGCAGGCGGCTGAACTCCACGAAGGTCTGCGGGGTGACCATGAGCGTCACCCCGCCGGCCAGGGCCAGGTCGCACTCCCCGGCACGCAGGGCCTGGGCGGCCAGATGCGTCGCGACCAGGGAGGACGAGCAGGCCGTGTCCACGGTCAGGGCCGGGCCGTGCAGGCCGAGCGCGTACGCCAGCCGGCCGGAGGCGACGCTGAGCGCCGAACCGGTGCCGACGTAGCCGTCGAGCTGGTCGAGGCGGGAGCCCGCCAGGTAGTCGCTGCCGAACATGCCGACGTACACGCCGGTGGTGCTGCCCGCGAGCCGGGCGGGTACGATTCCGGCGCGCTCCAGCGCCTCCCAGGCCGTCTCCAGCAGCAGCCGCTGCTGGGGGTCCATGGCGGCGGCCTCCTTCGGGGTGATACCGAAGAAGCCCGCGTCGAAGGACTCGATGTCGTCCAGGAAGCCGCCCTCGCGGGCGTAGGACTTGCCGAGGGCGTCAGGGTCGGGGTCGTAGAGCGCCTCCACGTCCCAGCGTCCGGCCGGGAACGGGCCGACCGCGTCCCGGCCTTCGGCGACCAGCCGCCACAGGCCGTCCGGGTCGCTCACCGAACCGGGCAGCCGGCAGGTCATGGCCACGATGGCGATCGGTTCGTCGCCTGCGGGCGCCGTCGTCCGAGCCCGCCGGACCTGGACCTTGCCCGAGGTGCGCCCCAGCACGGTGGCCAGAAGGTACTCGGCGAGCCGGTCGACGGTGGGGTGGTCGAAGAGGAGGGTGGCGGGCAGGCGGGTGCCGAGGCGGGCCCCGATGCGGTTGCGCAGTTCGACCGCGGTGACGGAGTCCATGCCGAGGTCACGCAGCGGCTGGTCGGGGCGTACGGACTCGGCCGAGCGCAGGCCGAGGGCGCGGGAGGCCTCGTCACGGACCAGGGCGAGGACGCGCTCGGCCCGCTCGGGCTCGGGCAGCCGGGCCAGGCGGTCGGCGAGGGCGTCTGCCCCGGTGCCGCGCGGCGCGGGCAGCAGCGAGCGCCACAGGGCGGTGCCGCCCGCGTCCGACTGGCGCAGGCGGGGCAGGTCGAGGGCCCAGGCCACCAGGTGTGGGGCGGTGCGACGCAGGGCCAGCGCGACGAGGTCTCGGCCCTGGTCCGGGGTGAGCGCCCGGTGGCCGAGCCGGGCCATGCGGTCCAGGTCGGCGTGGGCCGCGGCGAGGCCCTCACCGGCCCAGGCGCCGAAGGAGATCGAGCTGCCGGACAGCCCCAGGGCCCGCCGGTGGTGGGCGAGTTGGTCGAGGAAGGCGTTGGCGGCCGCGTAGTTGCCCTGGCCCGCGTTGCCCACGACACCCGCGGCCGAGGACACCAGCAGGAACAGGTCCAGCGGGGTGTCGGCGGTGAGCCGGTGCAGGTGGAGGGCTCCGTCGACCTTGGGTCGCAGTACCCGCGCCAGCCGCTCGGGCGTCAGCTCCGCGACGACCCCGTCGTCGAGGATCCCGGCGCAGTGCACGACTCCGCGCAGGGGCAACTCCTCGCCGGCACGGGCGAGTACGTCGGCGACGGCGGCCGGGTCGGTGACCTCGCAGGCGACGACCTCGGCCGCGGCGCCGAGCGCGGCCAGCTCGGCGACCGCCTCGGCCGCGCGGGGATCCTCGACACCGCTGCGCGCCGTCAGCAGGAGCCGGGGAACGCCTCGTTGGGCGAAGAGGCGGGCGATGTGCCGGCCGACGGCACCCAGACCGCCGGTGATCAGGACGGTCCCGTCCGTGGGGAGGTGACCGGCCCGGCCCTGCTCGTGTCGGTCGGGGCGTGCGCGCACCAACCGCGGGACGAACAACGCCCCTTCCCGAAGGGCGAGTTCGGGTTCGTCGACAAGGCCTGCTGTCGCCCTGAGCGCGGACGCGGGGTCGCCGTCGTCCAGGTCCAGCAACGTCAGCCCGAGGTCCGGGTGCTCGGCACGGGCGCTGCGGGCCAGCCCCCACAGCACCGACTGTGCGTATCCGGCGACGGGGTCGCCGTCGGCGGCGGCGACCGCGCCGTGGGTCACCCACACCGTCCGGGCGGGCGTCCGGTCCTCGGGGAGCTCGATGAGCCGCTGCAGCTCGGCGAGCGCAGTGGCCGCCAGCTCGTGGGCTCCGGAAGTCGGTTCGTCGGGGCGCGGCCAGAATCGTACGGCGACGTCGGCACCCGTCTCGCCCAGCGCGAGGCCTTGTAGAGCGGCCTCCACCCGCGGATCGGCCGGGTCGCCGGCCACGGTCCAGGTGAGGTCCGGCGCGGCGGCCGGCGCTTCCTCGGTGACGGCCGTCCAGGCCACCTCGTACAGGTGCCGGGCGTTCTCCGATCCGGCGTCGAGGTCGGCCGGGTCGGCGGCGCGCAGGCGTACGGCCTCCAGGCGTCCGGCGGGCAGGCCGTCGGCGTCCCAGAGCGTGACGTCCAGGGTGAGGTCCGAGTCGGCGTCGCCGGTGCGCAGCACCCGTACGGTCAGGTCGCCCGCGCCGCCGTGGGGCAGGACGCAGCGGCCCACGGCGACGGGGAGCAGGGCACGTCCGTCGGCCGCTCCGAAGGCGGCGGTGACATGCAGGGCGGCGTCCAGCAGGGCCGGGTGCACCGGGTACGGGTCGGCTGCGTCGCGGGCGGTGGAGGGCAGGGAGAGCCGGGCGAGGAGTTCTCCGTCGCCGGTCGTGACCGCCGACCGTACGCCCTGGAAGGCGGGCCCGTAGCCGAGACCGAGGGCGGCCAGGCGGTCGTACGTCCGCGCGGCCCAGGCCTCTTCGGCGGTGTCGGGCCACTGCGGCGGGCGGCCCGCGGTGAGCGGGGTGGACTCGGCCGCGGAGGCGGTGGCGTGCAGGGTCCAGCCGGGGGCGTCCTGGCCGCGCGGGCGGCTGTGCACGGTGATCTCGGGTACGGCACCGGCGGTGACGACCTCGACCGAGACCTCGACCGTGCCGGTGCCGGGCAGGACGAGGGGGCTGAGCAGGAGCAGGTCGGTGACGTCGACCGCGTCGTCCGGGCGGGCCACGGCGAGCGCGGCACGGCACAGCTCCATCAGGGTGGTGCCGGAGACCACGGTGCGGCCGAACACCGTGTGGTCGGGCAGCCAGTCGGCGGTGGCCGGGGACCACTCGTTGCGGAAGGTCCAGCGGGTCTCGTCGGCGGACTGGAGCTGGATGCCGAGGAGCGGATGCGCGGCCTGGTCGAACAGGGCCGGGCCGCCGGTGGCGGTCTCCGGTTCGATCCAGTGGCGCTGTGCGTCCCAGGCGTAGGTGGGCAGGTCGGCGGTGTCGCCGTCGGGGACCAGGCGGCGCCAGTCGATCCGCCGTCCGTGGACGTGGAGTTCGGCGGCGGCCCGGTCCAGGCAGGCGGGGCCGTCCTCGTCGCGGCCCAGCGAGCCGACGGCGGTCAGGTCGTGGCCGGTGTCCTCGCCGAGGGTGCGCAGCGCGGTGAGCAGGGCCGGGTGGGGGCTCAGTTCCACGAAGTGGCGGTAGCCGTCGGCGAGCATGCGCTCGACGGCGGGCGCGAAGCGGACGGTCTCGCGGAGGTTGGTGTACCAGTAGCCGGCCTCCAGCTCCTCGGTGACCGGTTCGGCGGTGACCGTGGAGTACCAGGCGATGTCCGTCGGGTACGTGGTCACGCCGTCGAGCTCGTCGAGGATCCGGTCGCGGACCGGTTCGACCTGGGCGCTGTGGGAGGCGTAGTCGACGTCGAGACGACGCACGAACACCTGGCGCGCTTCGAGGCGCGCGAGCAGCGCTTCGACCGCTTCGACGGTGCCCGCGACCACGGTCGCCCGGCCGCTGTTGACGGCGGCGACCGAGACGGGTCCGTCGAGTTCGGCCCGGACCTCGTCGTGGGGCAGCGCGATCACGGCCATGGTGCCGGTGCCGGACAGGTCCGTCAGGGCCTGGCTGCGCAGGGCGACGACGGCGGCCGCGTCGTTGAGGCTGAGTGCGCCGGCGACGCAGGCCGCGGCGACCTCGCCCTGGCTGTGCCCGATGACGGCGTCCGGGCGGATGCCCCGGGCGCGCCACACGGCGGCCAGCGACACCATCACGGCGAACAGGGCGGGCTGGACGACATCCACGCGGTCCAGGGACGGGGCGCCGGTGTCGCCGCGCAGCACGGCGGTCACGGACCACTCGGTGAACGGGCGCAGCGCCGCGTCGCAGCGGTCGAGCTCGTCGGCGAACACGGGGTCCCGGTCCAGCAGGTCGCGGGCCATGCCGGCCCACTGACTGCCCTGGCCGGGGAAGACGAAGGCCAGCTTGCCTGCGGGGACGGTCCGCTGCGGGCCGGTGGTGCGGTCGGGGTCGGGGTGTCCGTCGGCGAGGGCGCGCAGGGCGTCGACGAGCCGGGGGCGGTCGGCGGCCCGGACGACGGCCCGGTGGTCGAAGTGGGTGCGGTGGTGGACGAGGGTCGCGGCGACCGCGGGCAGCGGCAGCTCCGGGCGTGTCTCCAGGGCGTCGAGCAGCCGGGCGGCCTGGCCGTGCAGGGCGGGGAGGCTGCGGGCGGAGAGCGGGAAGAGGGTGGGGGCGGCCTGCCGAGCGGGAGTGTCCGCGGTGGCGGGTTCCGGCGCTTCCTGTACGAGGACGTCGGCGGTGGCGGGTTCCGGCGCTTCCTGTACGAAGGCGTCGGCGGTGGCGGGTTCCGGCGCTTCCTCCAGGATCACGTGGGCGTTGGTGCCGCTGATCCCGAAGGCGCTGACCCCGGCCCGGCGCACCCTGTCCGCGGTGCGCGGCCAGTCCTGTCCGGCGTTCCGTACGTGCAGTCCGCTGCCGGTCCAGTCGATCCGGTCGGTGAGGCGCTCGGCGTGCAGGGAGGCCGGCATGTGTGCGTGGCCGAGCGCGAGGACGGTCTTGATGACGCCGCCGATGCCCGCGGCCGCCTGGGTGTGGCCGATGTTGGACTTCAGGGAGCCGATGCCGAGGGGGTGGTCGGCCGGGCGGTCGGGGCCGAACACGTTGGCCAGGGCGCGGAGTTCGATGGGGTCGCCGAGCCGGGTGCCGGTGCCGTGGGCCTCGACGTGGTCGAGGTCGTGCGGGGTGAGCCCGGCCGCGTTCAGGGCGGCGCGCACCACCCGTTCCTGCGCCGGGCCGTTGGGGGCGCTGAGGCCCTGGCTGCGGCCGTCCTGGTTGATTGCCGAGCCCTTGACGACGGCCAGGATCCGGTCGCCGTCCCGGCGCGCGTCCGCGAGCCGCTTGAGCACGACGAGACCGCAGCCCTCGGCCCACACGACGCCGTCCGCGTCGGCGGAGAACGGGCTGCACCGCCCGGACGGGGACAGCCCGCGCAGCCTGCTGAACTCGACGTGGCCGCGCGGGGTGACCAGCAGGGTGGCCCCGCCGGCCAGGGCGAGATCGCACTCGCCGCTCGCCAGGGCGCGCGCCGCCAGGTGCAGGGCGACCAGCGAGGACGAGCAGGCGGTGTCGACGGTCACCGCCGGCCCCTGCAGGCCGAGGGTGTAGGCGATGCGCCCGGAGGCCACGCTGGCCGCCGATCCGGTGCCGACGTGTCCGTCGAGCTGGGTGAGCGGCGCGGCGGCGAGATAGCCGCTGTCGTACAGGCCGAGATAGACGCCGGTGGAGCTGCCGTTCAGGGACTCCGGGAGGATTCCGGCGCGTTCGATCGCCTCCCAGGTGGTCTGGAGGAGCAGCCGCTGCTGGGGGTCCATGGCGGCGGCCTCGCGCGGGGAGATACCGAAGAAGGCCGCGTCGAAGCGGTCGATGCCGCCGTCGAGGAAGCCGCCGCGCAGGGTGTAGGCCTTGCCGACGGCCTCGGGGTCGGCGTCGTACAGGCCCTTGGTGTCCCAACGGCGGGCCGGGACCTCGGAGATGGCGTCCTCGCCCGTGGTCAGCAGCCGCCACAGGGCCTCGGGGTCTTCGGCGCCGCCGGGGAAGCGGCAGGCCATGGAGATGATCGCCACGTCGTCGCCGGGGCCGGTCCGCTCCACGGCCGTATCCGGCAACGGCGTTTCCGCCCGCTGCGGTTCGAAGACGGCCTCCGCGACAGCGGCGATGGTGGGGTGGTTGAAGACGAGGGACGGTTCCAGGAAGCGGCCCGTCAGCGTGCCGAGTTCGGCGGCCAGGGTGACCAACTGGCGTGATCCAAGACCGAATTCGGCCAGCGGACGGTGCGGATCGACGTCCGCCGGGTCGGTCCCGGCCGCCTCGGCGACGGCCGATGCCAGCCAGGCCCGGACGCCCTCGGAGGTCGTCAGGGACGGCTCGGGGGTGTGCTTCGGGGACTCGTTCGCAGGCATCTGGGCAGGTGTCCTCGTGAACTCGGGTTCATGCTGGATTCCGTACCGGGCGACGGGTGTGCGGTACGGCGAAACGGGCGGCGCACGGCCGCAGGGGCCTCCCGTGCCGACGGGGCGCGGGAGGCGGCGGTGTCAGCCCGCGGCGGGCGCGGTCACCACGGAGAGGGTGCCGTCGAGGTACGCCGTCCGGGTGGCGCGGCGCTGGATCTTCCCGCTGGAGGTCTTGGGGATGGTGCCGGGCTGGACCAGGACGATGTCGCGCAGGGACAGGCCGTGGGCCTCGCCGACCGTGCTGCGGATCAGGTCGGTGATCTTCTCGGACTCGCCGGCGTCGTCCGGGGCGATCTCGGCGACGAGGACGGGCTGTTCCCCTTCGGCGGCGGTGTCCACGGAGAACGCGGCGGTGCAGCCGGGGCGCAGGGCCGGGTGGGACAGTTCGGCGGCCAGCTCCAGGTCCTGCGGGTAGTGGTTGCGGCCGTCGATGACGATGAGGTCCTTCAGGCGGCCGGTGACGAAGAGTTCACCGTCCCGCTGGAAGCCGAGGTCACCGGTGCGCAGGAACCGGCCCTCGTGACCCGGGAGTTGGGCGCGGAACGTCTCGCGCGTGGCGAGGGCGTTGCGCCAGTAGCCCTTGGCGACACTCGCTCCGCCCACCCAGATCTCGCCGATCTCGCCCTCGGGCAGCTCCTCCTGCCGCTCGGGGTGGACGATCGCCATGCTCACGCCGGGACCGGGCCGGCCGCAGCCGACGGCGGCCGCGTCGGCCTCGCCGGCGTTCGGGGCTCCGTCGGCGGCGGCGAGCAGCGTCGGCGGGGTGTCCACGGTGCCGCCGGTGACCATCAGGGTGGCCTCGGCCAGGCCGTAGCAGGGGTAGAGGGCCTCGCGGCGGAATCCGGAGGGGCCGAAGGTCTCGGCGAAGCGGCGCAGGGTGGCCGCGCGCACCGGTTCGGCCCCGTTGAAGGCGACCTTCCAGGAGCTGAGGTCGAGGCCGTCGACCAGGTCCGGGCCGGCGTGCTTGAGGCACAACTCGTAGGCGAAGTTGGGCCCGCCGCTGGTGTGCGGGCGGTAGCGGCTGACGGCGGCGAGCCAGCGGGACGGCTGCTGGAGGAAGTGCAGGGGCGAGAACAGGGTGGCGGTGGCGCCGAGGTACACCGTGTTGAGGACGGGACCGATGAGCCCCATGTCGTGGTAGACCGGCAGCCAGCTGACGAACAGTTCGTGGTCGTGTGCGGCGAGCACCTCGGGTGTGTGGCCCATGCGCTCGGTGATGACCCGCTCGTTGTCCAGCAGGTTGCCGTGGGTGACGACGACGCCGCGCGGGGCGGAGGTGGAACCCGAGGTGTACTGGAGGAACGCGACGGAGTCCGCGGTGAGTTCGGGTTCGCGCCAGGCAGCGGCCGCGTCGTCGGGTATGTCCTCGGTGGCCAGCCGGGGGATCGCGTCGAGTTCGGGCAGGTGTGCGGCCATGCCGTCGAGTGCGGTGATCACGTCCCGGCCGCCCAGGATGACCTTGGCGTCCGCGTCGGCCATCAGGCGCTTCATCCGGGTCAGCGCACGGTGGTTCTGTGAGCGGCCCTGCGGGGGCACGCCCGGTACGGCGACCACACCGGCCGACAGACAGCCCAGGTAGGCGCTGATGAACTCCAGGCCGGGCGGGTACAGCAGCATGGCGCGCGAACCGGCCAGTCCGCGCTCCTGCAGCCGGGCGGCAACGGCTCGGGAGCGGGTGGCCAGCCGGCCGTAGGTGAGTTCCTGGATCTCTCCGTCGCAGTCACCGGTGACGAGGTGGCGGTAGGCGGTGCGCTCCGGATGGTTCGAGGCGTGCGCGGTCACTAGATCGACCAGGGAACTTGCCATGGGACGAGTCTCACCTGTCTGAATAGGTGGTGTAGAAACAGAAGTTCGGGCGTCGCGCCACACGGACGCACGGGGCCGGGTTCAACCCGGCCTCATTGCCGGATCGTTGGACGCGACCCCTCGCACAGGGCGCCGTGGGTCAGACGGCACCGCGTGATCCCCCCGCAGCAGATTGCTACCGGCGAGTAGCACCCTAGCAGCCCGAATGACCGACATGTCGAACGCATGTAAACGCTTCGTGTCCAAGCGAGTTGACCAAGCTGACGGTCCGTGACGAATGCGTGAACAGGCGGCGGAAATACCGGCCCGACGTGCATCCCGTGACCCCTGTCACGCCACGCGTTCGATCCGCCACGCAACGTTATTGAAAATCAGGCTATTACCCCGCATGCCGGACAGGTGATTCCGCCCTATCGTGCTGTCATGGAGCACGCACTGAGTCCCGCAACCCTCGCCGAACTGCGGCGCCCGCGTCCCTACCCCGCGGTGTCCGTGCTGACGCCGACACACCGCCGCGAACCCGAGAACGGCCAGGACCCGGTCCGGCTGCGCAATGTGGTGGCCGAGGCCAGGAAACGGCTGGAATCCGACCCCTCGGTCTCCCGGGAGCGGCGCGCCGATGTCGTGGCACAGCTCGACCGCGCACTGGCGGAAGTGGACCTCGCGCACGCCGAGGACGGCCTGGTGATCTTCGCTGCCCCGGGTGAGCACCAGGTCTGGTCGCTGGCCCGCACCGTCCCCGAGCGGGTGGTGTTCTCGGACACCTTCCTCACCCGCAATCTGGTCTCCGCGCAGGCCGCCGAGCGGCCTTTCTGGGTACTGTCACTCTCCGCCGACCGCGTGACCCTGTGGAGCGGCGGCCCCGACCGGGTGGTCGAGGAGCATTCCGGCGGCTTCCCGCTGATCCACATCCGGGAGAACTTCGACGCCGAGCGCCAGGAGCAGATCGGTAACGTGCCGAGCATCTACGCCGACGAGGGCACGCGTCAGTTCCTGCGCGAGGTCGACACCGCCCTGGGCACAGTGTTGCGCGACCAGCCCCGTCCGGTGTACGTCACCGGCGAGCAGGCGGCCCTGTCCTTGCTGGACGAGGTCGGCAGCACCGCCAAATCCGCCGTACAGGTCCCGCGCGGCGGCCTCGCCCACGCCGGCCCGGAGGCTGTGTGGCAGGCCCTGAAGCCGGTCCTGGAGACGGAGGCCCGCAAGGACGCCTCGTCCGTCGTCAGGGAGCTGACCTCGGCACGCGGACGCAAGATCTTCGCGGCCGGGGTGGACGAGCTGTGGCAGAACGCCCGGGACGGCCGCGTCCGGCTCCTCGCGGTCGAGGAGAACTACCGCGTGACCGTCCGCGACCAGGGCGACCACCTCGTGCCGGCGGAGCCCGGGGATCTGGACTCCCGCGACGACATCGTGGACGAGATCGTGGAGCAGTGTCTGGAGACCGGCGCCGACGTGCGCTTCGTCCCCGACGGCACGCTGGGCGACGCGAACGGCATCGCGGGGGTGCTGCGGTACTGAGGCACCTCAGCGGCATCGAGGCACTCCCCGCGCAGCGGCACCGAGGCACTCCCGGGCAGCGGCACCGAGATCCCCTTCGGGGCCGCTGCGCCGAGGCACTCCCCAGGCGGCGATCCCCTCGCGGCGTACGCTACGGCGTGATCGTCGGCGAGAGGGAGCACGCACATGGGTGACCTGCTGGGTGTGGCCGTACTGGGTGCCGGACACATGGGAGCCGACCACATTCGACGCCTCGACGAGGTGGTGAGCGGCGCCAGGGTGGCCGCCGTGGCTGATCCCGATCCAGAGCGGGCCAAGGAAGCGGTGACCGGCCCGGACGGCGTGACCGTGCACACGGACCCGTTGGCCGCGCTGGAGGCGCCCGGCGTGGCGGCCGTGCTGATCGCATCCCCCGGCCCCGCGCACGAGGAGGCGCTGCTCGCGGCCTTCGAGCGCGGCCTGCCCGTGCTGTGCGAGAAGCCCATGGTGCCGGACTCCACCGGTGCACTGCGAGTGGTGGAGGCCGAGGCGCGGCTCGGCCGCCGGCTGGCCCAGATCGGCTTCATGCGGCGCTACGACGCCGAGTACCGGCGGCTGAAGGCGCTGCTGGACGGGGGCAGCCTGGGCCGACCCCTGATGCTGCACTGCACCCACCGCAACGTCTCCTCCCCGCCCGACTTCACCAGCGCCATGCTGATCAACAGCTCCGTCGCGCACGAGATCGACGCGGCCCGCTGGCTGCTCGGGCAGGAGCTGACCGCGGTCACCGTGCTGCGCCCGGCGTCCTCGGCGGGTGCACCCGAGGGCCTCATCGATCCGCAGTTCGTGCTGTTCGAGACCGAGCACGGCGCCCTGGTCGACGTGGAGGTCTTCGTCAACTGCGGCTTCGGCTACCAGGTGCGCTGCGAGGCCGTGTGCGAGGCGGGCAGCGCCCGGATCGGCGACGAGCACACCATGCTGGTCACCCGCCGGGGCAGCGCCGCCGAGGAGGTCGCGCAGGACTACCTCGTCCGCTTCGCCGACGCCTACGACCGCGAGGTACAGGCCTGGGTCGACGCCACGCGGCGCGGCGAGGTCACCGGCCCGAGCGTCTGGGACGGCTACGCGGCCTCCGTCGTCGCGGAGGCGGGGGTCCGGGCGCTGGAGACCGGCGGCCGGGTGACCGTCGGGCTCGCCCCGCGCCCGGACCTGTACGCCGAGGTCAGCCGCTGACGCTCGTGGCGCCGGTCTCCAGATGGCCGGTGAACCGACGCGACCAGGTCGCGTCGGAGTCGACGGTCACCGTGAAGTCGTACCAGCCGTTCTGGTACGCGACGGCGTTGAAGAAGTCCTCCGCCGAGGCTCCCGCGGCGACGGTGTAGGTCCAGGGACCGTCGGTGCGGTAGTGGTTGGAGGTGATGGTGAACTTCACCGAGGACGCACCCGAGTTGGTCATCTTGAAGTAGACGGCCAGCTTGCCCGTGCCGGGTTCCACGGCGTAACGGGTACTCACCTCGGCCGACTTGCCCACCTTGGTGGCGTCTCCCTTGAAGCGGCGCAGGAAGCGGTTGGGGCCGACCATGGTCAGGTCGTACTTGCCGCCGCCGAAACCCGTGCCGATGTTGAAGGAGTCGGAGGCGGTGCCGCCCGCGTCGACCGTGTACTGGTAGGGCGTGGTGTCGCGGTAGGCGTTGGGGTGGATGGAGAAGTGCGCCGCCCTGGCCGCCGGAGCGCCCTGGTTGGTCATGGTGAACCAGGCGAGGACCTTGCCGGCCGCCCCGAACTCCAGGTGGTCCAGGTATCCGCCGGGCTGGTACGGCAGCGCGCGGGCCGGGCGGGTGCCGGACTCCTGGGCGGGCAGGGCGTTGCTCGTCGGCACCGGGTTGGGCAGCGGGCCGCAGGTGGCCATGCCGAGGACGCTCGTCGCGGGCAGCGAGACGGGGCCGTGGACCGGGTTGGCGAAATCGAAGACACCGGTGAGGTCGCCGCTCACCTTGCGCCGCCAGTCGCTGATGTTGGGGCACTTGGCGGGCTTGCCGATCGCCGCCGTCCAGGTCTCCAGGAACCGCAGCACCGAGGTGTGCTCGAAGACCTCGGAGGAGACCCAACCACCCCTTGTCCAGGGTGAGATGACGAGCATCGGAACACGGAAGCCGAAGCCGTACGGCACCCCGTTGAGGAACTCACCCGCGGTACCGGCCGGCGGGGCCGGGGGCGGGACGTGGTCGAAGCAGCCGTCGTTCTCGTCGTAGTTGAGGAACAGGACGGTGGAGTCGAACACGTCCTGGTCGGCGGCCAGGGCCTGGTAGACGAGGTTGACGAAGTGGGCGCCGTCGCCGGGCGGGGCGTAGGGGTGCTCGGAGAAGGCCTGGTTGGGGACCACCCAGGAGACCTGCGGGAGGGTGCCCGCGAGGACGTCGGCCTTGATCGCGGCGGCGATGTCGTCCGGGGTCGAGCCGGTGGCCTTCGGGACGGAGGACATGCCGCGGTCGTAGAGCGGGTCGCCCGCCTTGGCGTTGGTGAAGTTCTTGAAGTAGGCGCAGCCGTTGTCGCCGTAGTTGTCCGCGGCGTTCTGGTAGACCTTCCAGGTCACCCCGGCGGCCTGCAGCGCCTCGGCGTAGTTCTGCCAGGTCAGGCCCGACTCGTCGCCGCCGTCGTAGCTGGAGGAGTCGACCTTGCCGCTCCACAGGTAGGTGCGGTTGGGGCCGGTCGCGCTGAGGGTGGAGCAGAAGTAGGCGTCGCAGATCGTGTAGTTGTCGGCGAGCGCGTAGTGGAACGGGATGTCGGAGCGGTCCAGGTAGCCCAGCGAGCGGACGTTGCCGACGCCCGAGACCCAGTTGTCGAGGCGGCCCTTGTTCCACGCGGAGTGCTGCGAGGACCAGGAGTGCGGCAGGTCGCCGTTGCACTGGGCGAGGGTCTCGCCGTCCTTGCCGCCCGCGGCCGGGGTCGCGCTGAGCTTCCACGGGTACTGGCGGCCCGTTCCGTTCGGCTGGTTGAAGACCGGGTAGCCCCCGCTCAGCGTGATACCACTGCGGTCGTCGAAGCCGCGGACGCCCTTCAGGCGCCCGAAGTAGTGGTCGAAGCTGCGGTTCTCCTGCATGAGGACGACCACATGCTGCACGTCCTTGATCGTGCCGGTCGTGCCGGTCGCGGCGGTCGCCGCCACGGCCGTGGTGCGGGTGCCCGCGCCCAGCGCCACGCCTGCCGCCACGGATGCGCCGAGTCCCACGAAGCCTCTTCGGCTGATCGGTGTCATTCGCCCCGTCCTCGTCAGCGGAGTGCCCCTGCGGCACACCGCGCGCCAGGGTGCACGCGATGATCGTCGAGGTCCACAGTCGTGCGGTGAGGCATGAGTGAATAGAAGCCAAAGTCGGGACACCGGTCCGGGCAGGGGCTCACACCCCGCCGAACAGGCTGCTCAGACCGCGTTCCACGACCGCCTCGACGTCCTCCTGCCCGGCCGGCACCACGGTGTAGGTGTGCAGCAGGAAGCGGCGCAGCGCCGAGGTGGGAAACTGGAGCAGGGCGAGGCCGCACGGCGAATGGAGTTCGAGGACCGTCCGGGTGCGTCCGTACGGCCAGATCTGTACGTCCCCGTGTCCGGCCGGGGCGCGCAGACCCTGGTCCAGCAGGGAGCGCGCGAAGGTCCAGGTGACCTCGTCGCCCGCCAGGGTGGCCTCGGGCGGGAAGTCCACGAAGACGGCCAGCGGATCGTCCGCCGCGTAGCGCAGGAGAGCGAACACCGGGACCTCCCGGTCCTCGGCGGTGATGAGACGGGCGTGGGCGGGCTGCTCGACGAAGGTGTCCATGCCATTAAGGAGTCCGCGAAGGCCCTTCACAGGACGTCAAATCCAGACAGAGTTGGTGCGGTTCGAGCAGTCGGCGCCATCATGGAACACCTGAGCGTCGAACAGGCGACTGAGCACGGCCGCGAAGCCCTACGGTATGAGTCAAATCCCGTAGAAACCCTACGACTTGAACCGGCCCGCGCGTACGCCATCCGCACCCTCGGATCAGCCCGGGAAGACTCTGGCATATGCCGAAAGCACCACCGTATCGTGTGTTGCCAAATCCCTTACAGGGCGTCGCGGGCTGTGCAACAGTCGTAACGGTCCCTCCGTCCCCCCTGGCCGTACCATCCCCCTTCGGAGTGCGTCATGCCGTCCCCAGTCTCCGCGGACCGTTCAGCCGCCCAGCCGCCCGGGCGCGGCTCGGTCGAGGCGTTGATCACGCAGGCACGGCGACTCAAGGGCGACGTGGACGCAGTACGGCGGGACGCGCAGGGCGAGGGATCGGACCCGGAGGAACGCTGGCAGCGGGCGCTGTACGACCTCGCGGTGCACCAACTCGAGGATCTGGACGCCCACTTGGCACAGCTGCGGGACGGCCCGGACCCCGTCCCGGTGGACGGACACGCCGAGCCCCTCGTCGTCCGGCCCGCGGCGGACGCCGGCGCACCGCGCGCCTCGCTGCTCAGCCGTGTCGGCAGCGCGGAGTGGAACCTGCTCACCGACGAGGCGAGTTGGTCCGGGGAGCTGTACCAGATCCTCGGCCTCGACCCGGCCGGCCCCGCCCTCACCCTGGACGAGCTGCCTTCACTGGTCCTGGAGGAGGACCGGGCGAAGCTGACCCGGATGGTGACGGACTGCCTGGTCGACGCCAGGCCGATCGACGGCGAGTTCCGTGTCGTACGGCCCGACGCCTCGGTGCGGACCGTGCACATGATGGGCGAGCCCGTGCTCGGCGGCGACGGCAGCACCACCTCGATGTGGGCCGTGCTGCGTGACGTGAGTGAACTGCGCCGCAGCCAGCGGACGGTGCGCGAGACCCGTGACTCGCTCCAGCACCACCAGCGGCAGGCACAGACCGAGCAGCGGCTCGCGGTCGAGCTGCAGGAGGCCGTGCTGCCGCCATGGCGCGGCTCCCTGCGGCTCCCGCACCGGGGACCGCAGACCCTCGACCTCGCCGCCCACTATCTGCCGGCCGCCACGAGCGCCCTGATCGGCGGCGACTGGTACGACGCCCTGGAGCTGTCCGACGGCGCGACCCTGCTCAGCGTCGGCGATCTCACCGGGCACGGCGTCGCCGTCACCTCGGGCATGGCGATGCTGCTGGGTGCCGTGCGCGGCATGGCCATGGCCGGCACTCAGCCCGGCCGGCTCCTGGCCATGATCAACCAGTTACTCGACGCCACCGTGCAGCCCGCCCTCGGCAGCGCCGTGTGCTGCCACTACCGGCCCGAGACCCGCACCCTGGTGTGGGCGCAGGCAGGACACCCCGCCCCGCTGCTGTACCGCGGCGGGACGGGGCGCGTGCTGAACGCACCGGACGGCGTCCTGCTCGGCGCCACCACGGGCGCCACCTACGGGCAGGCCGAAGTGGCCCTGGAGCCAGGCGACCTCCTCCTGCTGCACACCGACGGACTGGTGTCGGGGCAGTGGGGGTCCCCCCTCTCATGGGGCTCCCCCCGCTCGAGCGAAGCCGAGAGCAGGGGAGGAACCACCGCCGTGGACCGCCTGCTCGACCTCGCCCCACGCTTCGGCGCGGCGCGCACCGCGCAGGAGTGTGTGCGGACGGTCGTGGAGGAGTTCGGCGGTGCCGAGCGCGAGGACGACGCCTGTGTGCTCGTCGCCAAGGTCACCTCATGAGCCGACCGAGCTGACGCTCTGGACCTGATCCCAACCTGATCCCCACCCGATCAAGCGGGCCTTCAGGACCCTCTGCATCTTCTGAGCGCTCTGGAAAGGAAGCAGCGCACAGCCTCTATGCCTGTGCCCTGTTGTCCGCCCTGCCCTTCGGCGTCGGCAGGGCGAGCCGGATCTCCTCCCGCAGTTCGTGGATCTTCGGGTAGCCGGAGTACTCGGCGGTGAGCCGGTACATCTGCCGCAGTCGGTCCCAGGTGCGGCGGGAGGAGTTCGAGCCCATCGACATCAGGGCCAGCCGTGCGTAGCGGTCGGCCTGTTCCGGGTCGTCGGCGATGAAGCAGGCCGAGGCCATGGAAAGATGGTCGAAGATCTTCGACCGCTCCCGCCCGTCGACACGGAGGGCCAGGGCCTTCTCCGCGTAGTACTGGGCGTGCGCGGCCGCACCGGGGTCGAACTCCGCGAGGGTGCGGTAGGCGAGGGCCTGCATGCCGTACAGATCCTCGTCCTTGAAGGTCTGCATCCAGTCCGGCGGTTCCAGGTCCTGCCGGTCGGAGACGAAGAGGTCCTCCGCCTGTCCGAGCGTGCGGCGCATCGCCTGGCCCTTGCCCATGGACGCCTGCGCCCAGGCCTCGATGGTGTGGAACATCGCCTTCGTACGCGGCTGCAGACGCTCCCCCGAACCGGACTGGGCGAGCTTCATCAGGTCCAGCGCGTCGTCGGGCCGGCCGAGGTGCACCATCTGCCGGGCCGCCCGGGACAGGGCCTCCCCGGCGCGCGGCCGGTCACCGCCCTCGCGGGCGGCGTGGGCGGCGATGACGAAGTACTTCTGGGCCGTGGGCTCCAGGCCGACGTCGTGCGACATCCAGCCCGCCAGGACGGCGAGGTTGGCGGCGACGCCCCACAGGCGTCGTTGGAGATGGGGTGGGTGGTGGTAGGCGAGCATGCCGCCCACCTCGTTGAGCTGGCCCACGACCGCCTTGCGCTGGAGCCCGCCGCCTCGGGCGGCGTCCCATGCGCGGAACACCTCGACCGAGCGCTCCAGTTCCTCGATCTCCTGCGACCCGATGGGGGCGGCCTCATAGCGGTCGAACCCAGCGGGGTCGGCGTGCAGGGGATCGTCGAGGACAGGGGCGTCGGCCTTCAGTGTGGGGTCGGCGTGAAGCCAGTCGTACATGGCGCTGCTGAGTGTGGATCCCGCGGCGAGCGCGGCACCCGCGCCCACCAAGCCGCGTCGGTTGAGCATGAGGTCCATTCCCGTGAATTCGGTGAGGACCGCGGCGGTCCGTTCGGGCGCCCACGGCACTCCGTCGGGATGTTCCGCATTCCCGTCGCCCTGCCGTTTCCCCGTACGCCCGTGCCGCACCAGACCGAGGTCCTCGATGGTCACGACACGGCCGAGACGCTCGGTGAACAGGGCCGCCAGCACCCGCGGTACGGGATCGCGCGGGATCTCTCCCGTGTCGATCCACCGCCGCACCCGGGAGGTGTCGGTCGACAACTGGGGGTGGCCCATGGCCGCCGCCTGCTTGTTGACCAGCCTCGCGAGTTCGCCCTTGGACCAGCCGGCCAGGCCGAACAGGTCCGATAGGCGGGTGTTGGGTTGTCCGCTCACGTCAAGCCCCCAGGTTCTCGGCTGAGTTGACAGTAGACCCGTGGAGGTTGCCGGGCGACTATTCGCCACGGTTCGCCAGGGTGCGCCAGATGGTGTGCCACTGGGCATCGGGTGTCAGGTAGGAAAGCGCCACCCCGACCCGGTCGCCCTCCCAGTGACGGGTGCACTCCCCAGGGTGCACCCGGGCGACCGGGGCGGGTGGGCGTATGAACTCGAAGCACCCGCAATGCGTATCCACTTCGCACAGGGGTTTTGAGCATGGATGTACAGGCAGGCACCGCAGGCACACGAAGGGATCTGTATCTCCCATGTACGCAGCATCGTCCTCCGTGTCCGCTCCGCCCCGGCCGCTGCGTCCCCGCCCGGTGGGCGGCGGGCCGTACCTCGACCCGGCGGCGCGGCCGGCAGCACCCGCACTGGGCGCGGCCCGACCGCGGCGCGTTCCGGGGCAGCCCGGATCCCAACCGCTCAGCGGGCGACTCGACCTGTCCGGTCCCCAGGGCGCGCAGTTGCGCACCGCGATCGCCTCGGTGCACCGGATCTGTCCGGAGTTCGCTCCGGTGCAGGTGCTGCGCCGCAGCGGACGCTCCGTCCTCCTGGTCGGGACGACCGGACGCAGCACGGCCGTGGCCAAGTGTCTCCTCGACCAATCGCCCGCCTGGTCGGATCGGATCCGCCACGAAATAGCCGCATACCGCTCGTTCGTCCGGCACCGCCCACCGGTGCGGGTGCCGAGACTGATCGCAGCGGATCCGGACAACTGCACACTGGTGATCGAGCGCATGCCGGGCCGGGTGGCGGCGCTCCAGCGGCATCCGTTGGAGGCTCCGCCCCGGCCGGACATCCGGGCGGCGCTCGGCGCGATCTGCCGGCTGAATGCCTGGCGTCCCCCGGCGGGCACCTTCGACGCCCCCCTGGACTACGCGGCCCGCATCGCCCGGTACCACGAACTGGGCCTGCTGACCGACCGGGACCTGGGGGACCTGCAGAAGCTGCTGCACGGCATCGCGCACGCGGCGGGCCGGCAGGGGATGGGCCAGTTCTGCCACGGCGATGCCCTGCTCTCGAACATCCTGCTCTCACCGGCCGGTCCAGTGCTGGTGGACTGGGAACACGCGGGCTGGTATCTGCCGGGGTACGACCTGGCGACGCTGTGGCTGGTCCTCGGGGACGCGCCGGTGGCGCGGCGTCAGATCAGCCAGATCGCCCAGTCGGCGGGCCCCGCCTCCCGGGACGCCTTCCTGGTGAACCTGATGCTCCTGCTGACGAGGGAGATCCGTACGTACGAGACGGCCGTGCAGCGTTCGATGCACGATACGGCCCCGGCGGCACCGGGTACGGCCCACCCGGCTGCTGCGCCGTCCGGCGAGGAACAGCGGCTGCTGCTCAGGCGGCTGCACGACGACTGCCAGCTGGCCCGCCGGGCCGTGCGCGCGGCGGTCGGCACTCGCTGACGGGGACGACGGCTCCGCGGTGCGCCCAGAGCGGCGGCGCACCGCGGACCTTCGTGTGTTCGGGCCCCTTCGTGCGCAGGGGCCCTTCGTCGGTACGGCCCCAGGTCCGGTCCGGGACAGGGCCCAGCCACGGGCGACGGTCACTGGTGTACGCCACTGACGCCCCGCAGGCCCGGTGCGCCGCCGCCGCGAAACTCGCCGAAACCCTTCGTGACGTGGGAAATCAGGGACCTGAAGGCATCATTGACGGATCGTCGGCAAGCCGGTACCACTGATCCAGCTCGGAGCCGCACGCCCGCCGCCCGCCCGTCACAGGAGGCCGCACTTGCGAGGATCCGCCACCGACCCCACGCCCACACCCGGCCACAGACATCTGAGGCGAAGCGTCGGTACGCTCGCCTCCGCCGCCTTACTGCTACCGCTGCTCGGCGCAGCCCCCGCCCAGAGCGCGACGGACTCCTCGGCCGGCCTGCTCCAGCGCGCCTTCGCCGACGCCGCCGCCCAGTACCACGTGCCGCAGAGCGTCCTGCTGGCAGTCTCCTATCTGCAGTCACGCTGGGACTCGCACGCCGGGGCGCCCAGTGTGACCGGCGGCTACGGCCCGATGCACCTCACCGACGCCCGCACCGCGCTCGCCACCACCGAGCACCTCGCCGAGGGCACCGAGGACGCCCGCGGCGACAGCGCCCGCCCCGCCCTGCACCACGACATCAAGGTGCCCGAGAACTCGGCACTCCCGGCCCGCCTCAGGACGCTGCCCAGGGCGGCCGGACTGACGGGGCTGCCCGCGGCCGAGCTGCGCACCGACCCGGCCGCCAACATCGCCGGCGGCGCCGCCCTGCTCGCCGCCGCCCAGAAGGAGCTGGGCGAGCCGGCGAGCACCGACCCGGCCCACTGGTACGGCGCGGTGGCCCGGTTCTCCGGCGCGGACGACACGGCGACCGCGGGCGCGTACGCGAACGACGTGTACGACGTACTGCGGACGGGTGAGCAGCGCACCACGGACGACGGCCAGCAGGTGGCCCTCGCCGCCCAGCCGCACCTCGCCGCCGACACCGGCCAGCTGAAGCGGGCGGGGCTGCGCACGGTCGCGGCGGACGACGTCGAGTGCCCGAACTCGGTGTCCTGCGAGTGGATCCCGGCGCCGTACTCCGAGTTCGGGGACAACGACTACGGCAACCACGACCTCGGCGACCGTCCGGACTCGCAGAGCATCAAATACATCGTCATCCATGACACGGAGGGCACCTGGGACGGGGTGCTGAACCTGGTCCAGGACCCCACCTATGTGTCCTGGAACTACACCATCCGCTCCACCGACGGTCTGATCGCCCAGCACGTCAAGGCGAAGGACGTGGCCTGGCACGCGGGCAACTGGTACATCAACGCGAAGTCGGTCGGTATCGAGCACGAGGGCTTCCTCGCGGCGCCGGACGCCTGGTACACGGAGGCGATGTACCGGTCCTCGGCGCGCCTGGTGAAGTACCTGGCCCGGAAGTACGGCATCCCGCTGGACCGGCAGCACATCCTGGGCCACGACACCGTGCCGGGCCCGACCGCCTCCACCATCCCGGGGATGCACACGGACCCGGGCCCGTACTGGGACTGGCGGCACTACTTCCAGCTGCTGGGCCACCCCTTCAGGGCCACGGGCGGCAAGTACTCCGACATGGTGACGATCCGGCCGGACTACGGCGACAACGAGCCCGTGTACACGGGCTGCACCACCAAGGGCGAACCCTGCACCGCGCACGGCTCCAGCGAGGTGCGGCTGTACTCCGACCACGACGAGGGCGCCCCGCTGATCAAGGACATCGGCCTGAAGACGGATCCGACCAACGGGGTGAACGATCTGTCCTCGCGGGTCTCCACCGGCCAGCAGTACGCGGTCGCCGACCGCTGGGGCGACTGGACGGCGATCTGGTACCTGGGACAGAAGGCCTGGTTCGAGAACCCGGCCGAGGAGCCCACGGCGGTGCCGGCGTCCGGTCTCGTCGTCACCCCGAATGACGGTCTGGCGAGCGTCCCGGTGTACGGCCGCGCGTACCCGGAGAAGGAGGCCTACCCGGCGGGGGTGCCCGCGCAGTCGGTGGTGGCGCTGCCGTACACGCTCCCGGCCGGGCAGAAGTACGTGGTCGGTGACGTGGTGCCGGGCGAGTACTACTACGCGGTCACCTTCACCACCGACTCGCACCGGGTCGTGGTCGGCAAGGACCTGTACTACGAGATCCAGTACGGCCACCGGGTGGCGTTCGTGCGCGCCGCGGACGTCCGCCTGGAGGGTGCCGCCGGTTAGCCGGGACCGGCCGTCAGCCCTGCTGGAACAGCTCCGCCGGGAGCGGCTTCAGCAGGGCGTACAGGTCGTCGGTGATGGGGCGGTCCCAGGCGGCGATGGTCACGAGGACGCCGTCGCTGCGGTCGAACTGGACGCAGGAGATCCGGCTCTCGGAGAGCTTCAGCCGCCGCACGATCAGCAGGTTGTCACCCTGGAGGACCGGCGTGTCCTCGATGCCTACGACGGTGACCTCCTCGTCGTTCTCCAGCGCCAGCAGCAGCTGGCCCACCTCGAAGGGGATCTCGCCCTCGGCGACCTCCCGGGCCGGGGAGCCCTCGGGGAGATTGCCGATGATCATGGCGGGGCCGCGTCCGCCGAACAGGTCGTAGCGCAGGAAGACGCCCTGGCAGGAGCCGTCGGGGGCGGGCAGCAGGCCCGCGCCGAGGTTGCCCGGCCAGTCTCCCGGGTCCATGGCCAGAACGTCGAAGTCGGGTCCGGCGGGAGTGGCGCTGCGGCGGCGGAGGAACGACATGCGGCCATGGTACGTGCCCGAGCACACTCGGCGACGTGTGGGCGCCCTGCGGTCTCCAGCCCGGCGTCGTCCCCTAGCCCAGCGCCGCTCCCAGCCCCGACCGGTCGGTTCCCAGCTTCCGGTACACCGCCGAGAGGAGGCGTACGACGCTCTGCTGGTCGGTGTGGAGTTCCACGGCGATCTCCGCCTCGGTGCAGCCGTGGACCGTGAGGGTGGCGGCGACGCGTTCGCGGCTGGTGAGGGTGTCGGTCTCGGTGCTGTGGAGGCGGCGGGGGCGCAGGCCGGCGGCGGCGAGTTCGGCGCGGGCTGTGTCCACGAGTCCGTCGGCGCCGCACTGGAGGGCCGTGTCGAGGCCCCGGTAGAGGTGCTCGGCGGCTTCCCCGGGGCGGCCGGTGTGACGCAGTTCGGTGCCCAGGGCGACCAGCGCGCAGGCCAGCTCGTACGCGGCCGGGGAGCGCTCCAGATGGGCGACGGATTCCTCCAGGTATTTGACGCGCGCCGAGCCCGAGGACACCTCCGCCACCGTCCGCAGGGCCTGTCCGATCGCGGAGGGGGCGCCGAACTGGCGGGCACGGCCCACCGCTTCGAGGGCGGTGGCCAGGGCTCTTTCGGGGGCGTCTTGGCTCTCGGCGCGGGCGAGGTGGAGCTGCCAGGGGCACCAGGCGGGGTTGCGGATGCCCCGCGGGTCGAGGCGGCGCCCGGCGGCGGAGAGCTCGGCCGCCGCGTCCTGGGTGAGGCCGCGGGCGAGCAGCAGTTCGCCGTGCACCGTCTGGGCGTCGGGGAAGACGACGGCGGCCGGGAAGGGCTGCCCGAAGCAGAAGTCGTCGGCGGTCTGTGCCGCCTCCGCGACGCGGCCCCGGGCCAGCAGGACCTCGATCAGGATGCCGACGGCGTACCAGTGAGCGGGCGTGCCGGGGCCGACGCGCTCGGCGAGCCTGAGGCCCGCGCGGACGAAGTCCTCGGCCTCGGCGAGCCGCCCGCGCCGGTAGCGGACGTAGGCGAGGAGTGTGTAGGCGAAGGAGAGGTGGGCGCCGCGCCAGCCCTGGTGCTCGAAGTCGGCGATCCCGGCGGCGAACAGCTCCTCGGTGCGGCCCGGCCGGTCGGCGTACATGAAGGCGAGCGCGACCAGGACCGGCACCTCGAATCCGCGGTCGGACTCGGCCCAGCCGAGGCCGCCGGCCAGGGCGCGTTCGGCGTGTTGGAGGGCGACCTGGGCGGGTTCGCCGCGCTGGACGGCGTCCCAGGTGCGCAGCCCGATGATGTAGCGCTCGGTGAGGTCGCGGCCCTTGAGGCGGCTTGCGAGGCCGGCCAGGCGGCGGGAGCGGGAGGGGTGGTCGGGTTCGTCGGCGCGGAAGGCGTCCCACATGAACTGCTCGGAGACCATGCGCAGCCTGACCCGCGCGTCCCCGGTCAGGCGGATCTCGCGGGCCAGGATGTCGGAGGCCTCGGCGAGGCGGTCGCTGTGGGCGAGGACCTGGGAGAGTCGGTAGACGATGCGGTGCCGCAGCTCGGGGTCGGCGATGGGCTCTTCGAGGGCGGCGCGCAGGTGGTTGACGGTGGTGGCGGGTTCGGTGAGCAGGGAGGCGGAGCCCAGTTCGTACAGGACGGCGCCCCGGTCCTTGGGCGGCGGAGGCTCGAGCAGGGCGCGGGCGAGGTAGCTGCAGGCGGCTTCGGGGGCGCCGGCCCGGAGGGTCTCACCGGCGGCGGCGCGCAGCTGCTGCACCACCCAGATGTCGCCCTCGGGGTGGGTCTCCAGGAGATGGCGGGCGGCGGCGGACGGGCCCTGACCGTCGTTGATCACGCACCAGGCGGCCTGTCCGTGCAGGGCGACGCGCACGCCGGACGGGATGGCGCGGTAGACGGCGGTGGCGATCAGGGGGTGAACGAATTCGAGCGTCTCGACACCCGTCAGAATGCGCGCGCCGCGCAGCGCGTCGGCGGCGTCGGCGGCCTCCTCGTGGCCGAGTCCGGCGACGGCGGCGCCGAGCCGGGGGTGGATCTCGGTACCGAGGACGGCGCAGGCCCAGGCGAAACGGACGGTGGAGGGGCCGAGACGTTCGAGCCGGGCGATCAGGCCTGTGCCCTTGACGGCCGCGGCGAGGTCACGCAGCAGATGGGCCCCGGCCTCGGTGGGGATGAGTCCGCGATCGTGCACCTTGGCGGTCAGCTCGACCGTCTCGAAGGGGTTGCCTGCGGTGACGGCCCAGCACTCGCGGCAGAACGCGTCGTCGGCGTGCGTGCCGAGGACCTCCCGGACCAGGCGGGCGACGGCGGCCGCGCTGAGCGGCTCCAGGTCGAGGGGGCGTCCGCCCGCGCGGCCGGGGAGTCCGCGGAACGACTCGGCGTGGTCGGGGAGTTCGTCGGGGCGGTAGGCGACGACGACCAGCAGCGGGAGTTCTTCGGCGCGGGGCGCGAACGCGGCCAGCCAGCGCAGGGATTCGGGGTCGGCCCAGTGGGCGTCGTCGAGGACGAGGACCATCGGGGCGCTGCGCACGGCGAGGTGGGTGAGCACCCAGTCCAGGCCGTCGCGCAGGCCCTGCTGGTCGGGCGGGGCGCCCTCGGTGGGTGCGCACAGGCCGAGGGCGGGGCCGACGATGTCGTACCAACTGCCCAGCGAGGAGCGCAGTTCGCTCTCCGGCACTCCGGCGAGCTGCGGCTGGAGCAGCTGGCGGGCCACGTGGAAGGCGACGCGCTGTTCCTGGTCGCCGCCGCGGGCGGACAGCACGGTACAGCCGAGGGCGGTGGCCCGGCGGCGGACTTCGGCGAGGAGGGTGGTCTTGCCGATGCCCGCGCGGCCGGCGAACGCGAGCAGGGCGCCGCGCGGCCGCCGCGCCGCCTCCGCGCCGTCCGCGCGCAGGCCGGTCAGCTCACCCAACGCCTCCTCCACAGCGACGAGTTCACTCTCCCGCTCGAAGAGGGTCTTGTGGCTGCGCACCATCCGTTGTCCCCTCACACACCCCCGCCACGGTGCCGGACCCGCGCGGAAAGCGGGCGCGCACCGTGACCGTCAGGCAGCTCAGCGTACGCCTCGCGGAGTCCGCTCGGGCCGGTCCTGGCGGGGTTGTGGTGCCGTTCGTGGCGTCGCAGGGGGGCGGTGGGCGTACGGGCGGCCGCGGTGTCGAGGCGTTCGGCGGCTCCGAGAGGCCCCGCAGCCGTCATCACGCCGCGGCGGGGGTCACCGGACGGATTCGTGGGCCTCCCCCGTCGGTTCCGGCGGTACCACCGCGATCGGGCTCGCCGCATGCAGCAGGACCGCCTGGGTGACCGAGCCCATCATGCGGGCGGGCGCGAGCACGCGCCGCCGGTGGCGGCCGACGACGACCAGCTCGGCGTCCTTCGAGGCGGCGACGAGGCGGCCGGCCGCGTCACCGGGCAGGGCCGCGACGTCGGCGCGGACGTCCGGGTGGCGCTGCCGGTGCGGGGCGAGGAAGCCCTCGGCGAGGGTCCGGGTCTCGTTCTCGACGGCTGCCTGGTCGATCGGGGGCGGCACCAGCTGGCCGGGCGCGGACCAGGTCTGCACCGGCCACGGGTACGCGGCGATCACCTCGACGCGCGCCTCGCGCAGGGCGGCCTCGGCGAAGGCGAGGCCGAGGCTGTCGTCGTCGGGGCTGTCGACGTGCAGGCCGACGACCACCCGGGGCCCGGGTTCGGCCGGACCCTCCCCGTGGACCTCGCGGTCGGGCCGGGGTACGACGACCACCGGACACGATGCGTCGCGCGCGGCGGCCAGGCCGTTGGAGCCGAGCAGCAGGCCGACGAAGCCGCCGCGGCCCCGCGAGCCGAGAACCAACAGCTGGGCATCCACGCCGAGTTCGGGCAGCACCGCGCCCGGTACGCCCTCCAGCGCGACGTACTCCACGCTCTCCGCGTCGGCGCGGTCCCGCAGCAGCGCGCGGACCTCGTCGAGCACCGGGTCGCCCTGCGTGTCCGGGGGTCCGGCGACCAGGACGTCGGCCTGTCCCCAGGCGGCGTACTGCCGTACGTGCACCACGCGCAGCGGCGCCGCGCGACGGTGGGCGGCGTCCACGGCCCACTCCAGCGCCCGCCGGCTGTCCTCGGAACCGTCCACCGCGGCGATGACCGGCGCACTGCTCATCTTCCCTCACCTCCGGAACGCGAACTTCCCCTTGCCGGGGCCAGCCTCGCTCAGCCGTCGGCCCCGACAGGGTGCTGTGGATCGCGTGTCCGGAAATCCGCGCCGAACACTCCCCGGTTCGGCTCGCGGCACGAGGTCACTCAGGTCAGGTCGAACTCGCCTTCCCGTGCCCCGGAGACGAAGGCACCCCACTCGGCGGGGGTGAAGATCAGGGAAGGGCTTTCCGGGCGTTCGCTGTTGCGCATGGCGATGAAGCCCTCGACAAAGGCGATCTGGACATCGCCCAGCCCTCGGCTGCTGGACTGCCACTCGGCCCTGCTGAGGTCCAGCTCCGGCTTGTCCCAGCCCACGAGCGGCTTCTGCTGAGTGGTGCTCTCGGCCACGTCCGTGCTCCTCCCGGTTCGTCGTCCGCGGTCAGCCTAGCGACCGCTTCCCACGGCGGACAGGCCGTGTCAGGAGGACCTTTCAGGAGTCGGGGGGCTCGGATCCGACGAGCCACATGGAGAAGAACTGCGAACCGCCGCCGTAGGCGTGCCCGAGCACCTTCCGGGCGCGGTCCACCTGGTGTTCTCCGGCCTGGCCGCGCACCTGGAGGGCGGCTTCGGCGAAGCGGATCATGCCGGAGGCACCGATGGGGTTGGTGGAGAGCACCCCGCCCGACATGTTGACGGGCAGGTCCCCGTCCAGCTCGGTCACCCCGGACTCGGTGAGCTTCCAGCCGCCGCCCTCCTCGGCGAAGCCCAGGTTCTCCAGCCACATGGGCTCGTACCAGGAGAACGGCACGTACATCTCGACGGCGTCGATGTCCCGGCGCGGTTCGGCGATGCCTGCCTGACGGTAGACGTCGGCGGCGCAGTCCTTGCCGGCCTGCGGGGAGACGAAGTCCTTGCCCGCGAACAGGGTCGGCTCGCTGCGCATGGCGCCGCCGAGCATCCAGGCGGGCGGCCGGGGCGCACGGGCGGCTCCGGCGCGGTCGGTGAGCACCATGGCGCAGGCGCCGTCGGAGGACGGGCAGGTCTCCGAGTAGCGGATCGGGTCCCACAGCATGGGCGAGGCCTGGACCTTCTCCAGGGTGATGTCGTGCTCGTGGAGGTGGGCGTAGGGATTCTTCAGGGCGTTGCGCCGGTCCTTGTAGGCGACGAGGGAGCCGACGGTGTCGGGGGCGCCGCTGCGCCGCATGTAGGCGCGCACGTGCGGGGCGAAGAAGCCGCCCGCCCCGGCGAGCAGGGGCTGCTGGAAGGGGATGGGCAGGGACAGGCCCCACATGGCGTTGGACTCGGACTGTTTTTCGAAGGCGAGGGTGAGCACGGTGCCGTGGACACGGGCCGCCACCAGGTTGGCAGCCACGAGGGCGGTGGATCCGCCGACCGAGCCGGCGGTGTGCACCCGCAGCATGGGCTTGCCGACCGCGCCGAGGGCGTCGGCGAGGTACAGCTCGGGCATCATGACGCCCTCGAAGAAGTCGGGCGCCTTGCCGATGACGACGGCGTCGATGTCGGACCAGGTCAACTCGGCGTCCTGGAGGGCCCGTCCGGCCGCCTCGCGGACGAGTCCGGCGATCGACACGTCCCGGCGTGCGGCCACGTGCTTGGTCTGGCCGACTCCTACGACGGCCACGGGCTCCTTGCTCATCGTGGATCCCCTTCGAGTACGGCGACCAGGTTCTGCTGCAGGCAGGGGCCGGAGGTGGCGTGGGCGAGGGCACGGTCGGACTCGCCGCGGTGGATGCGGGCGGCGGCCTCGCCGATGCGGACGAGTCCGGCGGCCATGACCGGGTTGGCGGCGAGTGCGCCTCCGGAGGGATTGACGCGGACGCTCTCGTCCAGCCGGAGCGCCTTGCGCAGCACGACCTCCTGCGCGGTGAACGGTGCGTGCAACTCGGCCGTGTCGACGGGGCGCTCGAAGGCCCCGGCCTTCTCGGCGGCCAGTCGCGCGGAGGCCGAGTCGGTGAGGTCGCGCACGCCCAGGGAGTGCGCCTCGATGCGGTGGTCGATGCCCCGGATCCAGGCGGGCCGCTCGCACAGTTCGCGGGCCCGCTCCCCCGCCGCGAGGATCACGGCGGCGGCGCCGTCGCCGACGGGCGGGCAGTCGCCGGTACGCAGGGGGCGTACGACGTAGTCGCCCTGCGGGATCGAACCCCTCAGCTGTGCATGGGAGTTGGCCGTGGCGGACGCGCGGCTCCGCGTCCCGATCGCGGCGAGGGCGGGCTCGTCCGTGTCCCCCGCGTCGATGAGCGCCTGCGCCTGGAGGGCGGCCAGCGCGACCGAGTCCGGCCAGAGGGGGGCCACGTAGTACGGGTCCAGCTGGCGGGTCAGGACGTCTCGTACGGATCCGGGAGAGGACTTTCCGTAGGAGTACACCAAGGCGGTGTCGGCATCGCCGGTCAGCAGCTTGGTCCATGCCTCGTACAGCGCCCAGGCGCCGTCCATCTCGACGTGCGACTCCGAGATGGGTGGCCAGGCGCCGACGCCGTCGAGGGCGAGGGTGAAGGAGAAGGCACGGCCGGCGAGGTAGTCGCTGGAGCCGGAGCAGGTGAAGCCGATGTCGGCGGTCTTGAGTCCGGTCCGGGCCAGCACCTGGTGCAGCACCGGCATGAGCATCTCGACCTCGGAGGACTCCTCGGTGGAGCGCCGGTGGTCGGTCTGGGCGAAGGCGACGACCGCGATCTCCCGTGTCACAGCAGCTCCTTGTAGGTGTCGTAGTCGGCGTCGGGTTCGCCGGTCGGGCGGTAGTGATCGGGGTAGCGCGCTCCCGGTGTCCACACGGGCTCGACCCTCAGGCCCATGCGCACCTCGTCGTACGGGATCCCGCCGATGCGGGCGTGCAGGGCCAGGTCGGCGCCGTCGAGGGCGATGTGCGCGTAGACGTACGGCACCTCGATGTCGAGGTTCTTCGCCTTGATGTTGACGATGCAGAAGGTGGTGACCGTGCCGCGGGGGCCCACTTCGACGTGTTCCGATGTGGCCAGGCCACATGTGGGGCACGCACCCCTCGGCGGGATGTACACCTTGCGGCAGGAGGGGCAGCGCTCGCCGACGGACCGCTGTTCGGAGAGGGCTTTGATGTAGTCGGTCTGGGCGCGGCCGGGAGAGTAGGTGTAGTCGAGGCGGGCGTGGGCGACGATCCCGGTGAGCGGGTTCTCGAACTCGCCGTCATGGCCCCGCGGTTGGTCCGGTTCTCCGTCGTGCGGTTCGAAGCAGGCGATGTCCGTGATGGCGCCGGTGCGTTCTCCGGCCCAGCGGATCCGCACCCGCATGCCGGTGTGCACGGCGTCGGGTCCGGGGGCGTCCAGGGCGTGCAGCAGGGCGGTGTCGGCGCCGTCGAGCCGGACCAGGACCCAGGCGAAGGGAGTGGTGAGGGGCTGGCCCCGGCGGGGCTCGTGGTTCCAGGCCCAGGTGGTGACCGTGCCTGTGGCGGCGACCTCCACCAGGTCGCGGATCTCCTCGGCGGTGACGGGGTCGTACTCCACCGGCGGGACGAGCGTGCGGCCGTCGGTGGTCTTCACCCCTAGGACGACGCGTTCGCGCAGTCCGGTGAGGAAGGCGCTCTGGACGGGGCCGAGAGAGCGGGTGAAGGGAAACTCGACGACGAGCGGGGCTTTGAGGACTTCGGACATCGGGGCTTGCCTCCTGAGGAAGGTCGGCGAGGTCGCACCCACAAGGGGCGCGGGGCTGTGTCGATGTGCGGCTCCGCCGCGGGGCGCGACCAGCCACACACGGCCCGCAGTGTCCAAACCGGCCTGAGCCGACGCAGCGCTACGCGCGCTTGTAGACGGGGGGCCGCTTCTCCGCGAAGGCTCGGGCGCCCTCCTTGGCGTCGGCGGTGTCGAAGACGGGCCAGCCACGGGCGAGTTCGGCGGCGAGTCCGTCCGTCTCGGTCATGTCGGCGGTCTCGTACACCGACGCCTTGACGGCCTCCACGGCGAGCGGTCCGCAGGCGTTGACCTGTTCGGCGATCTCCAGCGCCCTGGAGAGTGCGGTGCCGTCGGGGACGACGTGCCCGATCAGCCCGACGGCGGCCGCCTCCGCCGCGCTGTACGGCCGCCCGGTGAGCAGCATCTCCAGGGCGTGGGTGCGCGGGATCTGGCGCTGCAGCCGGACGGTCGAGCCGCCGATCGGGAACAGGCCGCGCCGGACCTCGAACAGGCCGAAGGTCGCGGACTCGCCCGCGACCCGGATGTCGGTGCCCTGGAGGATCTCGGTGCCGCCGGCCACGCAGTACCCCTCGACGGCGGCGATCACCGGTTTGCGGGGGCGGTGGTGGCGCAGCATGGCCTTCCAGTGCAGGTCGGGATCGGCCTTGAGCCGGTCGCGGTAGTGCTGCCCCGCCATGCCGTCCCCGGCAAGCGCCTTGAGGTCCATGCCGGCGCAGAAGGCGCCCCCGGCCCCGGTGAGCACGATCGAGCGGATCGTGTCGTCCTCGTCGGCCTCGACCCAGCCGTCGTACAGACCGACGAGCATGGGAAGCGAGAGCGCGTTCTTCGCTTCGGGCCTGTTGAGCGTGAGCACCAGTGTGGCGCCTTCGCGCTGCACGGTGAGGTGTTCCGTCCCACCCATTGCCCATCTCCCCTCGGTTGGAACGAGAACAGGTTGCAGTAGGCGGGGAGGCACTTCAAGGGAACTTCGCGGGTTTTCTGACAGGCAGTCAGATTTCTTCGCGCGGACCCTTCACAGTTGCCGCGCCCTTTGCTCTGATGACCGGCGAACCGGTGGATCGCCAGGCCGTCGGAGGTCAGGAGGAGCGGTGGAGTACAACCTTGCCGATCTGTTCGAGTCGGTCGTCGACGTGGTACCGGACCGCGAGGCTCTCGTGTACCTCGACCACCCCGGCACCGGCGCGGAACGCCGCCTGACCTACGCGGAGCTGGACGCGGCCGCCAACCGCATCGCCCACCACCTGATCGCCGGCGGGATACGCCCCGGGGAGCATCTGGGCCTCCACCTCTACAACGGCGTCGAGTACCTGCAGACGGTCCTCGCCTGCATGAAGGCCCGGGTCGTCCCGGTCAACGTCAACTACCGCTACGTCGAGGAGGAGTTGGTCTACCTCTACCGGGACGCGGACCTGGTCGCGCTGGCCTTCGACGGGGAGTTCGACGACCGGGTGGCAGCGGCACTGCCACGGGCGCCGAAGCTGCGGCACCTGCTGCGGGTGGGCGATTCGTCCTCGCCGGTGCCCGGCGCCGTCCCGTTCACCGAGGCGGAGGCGTCCGGTTCGCCCGAGCGGGGCTTTCCCGTCAGGTCGGGCGACGACCAGTTCATCATCTACACCGGCGGCACGACCGGCATGCCCAAGGGGGTGATGTGGCGCCAGGAGGACCTGTTCTTCGCGGGTCTGGGTGGCGGTGCGCCGACGGGCGAGCCGGTGAAGAGCCCGGAGGAGCTGGCCGAGCGGGTCGCCGCCGGCGGGTCGGGGATCACCTTCTTCCCGACTCCCCCGCTGATGCACGGCACGTCCACCCTCACCGCTTTCATCGGCTTCAACTTCGGCCAACGGGTCGTCCTGCACCGCAAGTTCGTGCCGGAGGAGGTGCTGCGGACCGTCGAGAGGGAGAAGGTCACCAGCATGTCGCTGGTCGGGGACGCGATGCTCCGGCCGCTGATCGACGCGCTCGGCGGACCGATGAAGGGCACGGACTGCTCGGCGCTGTTCAGCGTCTCCTCGTCGGGCGCGATCATGTCGGAGACCGTGCGCCGGCAGTTCCGGGAACTGGTCCCGAACGCCCTGCTGCTGAACAACTTCGGCTCCTCCGAGTCCGGCTTCAACGGTACGGCGACGGAGGACTCGGGACCCGAGCGGGGTTTCCGCATCCGGGTCAACTCGCGTACGCAGGTGGTGGATCCGGCGACGCACGAGCCGGTCGCCGTCGGCGAGATCGGCCGGGTCGCACAGTGCGGCCATGTACCGCTCGGCTACTACAACGACACGCGCAAGACCGCCGAGACGTTCTTCGAGAAGGACGGGAGGCGCTGGGTACTGCTCGGTGACATGGCGACGGTGGACGAGGAGGGCGTGGTCACCGTCCTCGGCCGGGGCTCGCAGTGCATCAACACCGGGGGCGAGAAGGTGTACCCGGAGGAGGTCGAGCAGGCCCTCAAGGCCCATCCGGACGTGTACGACGCGCTGGTCGCCGGGGTGCCGGACGCCACGTGGGGCAACCATGTGGCGGCCGTGGTGCAACTGCGCGAGGGAGCCCGGCACCCCTCGCTGACCGACATCCAGGACCACTGCCGCACCCGGCTGGCCGGCTACAAGATCCCGCGCCAGCTGGTGATCACGGACTCCATCCGGCGGTCGCCGAGCGGCAAGGCGGACTACCGATGGGCGCGGGAGGTGGCGGTGGCCGCGAACCACTAGGCCGTCTCTTTCAGATCATGGGTTCGTTGATCCGGGTGTGCCGTCAACTGACGCGCAGTGGGCGCGGATCGAGCCGTTGCTACCGGACCGGACTCCGACGCGTGGTGGGCGGTGGCGAGATCACCGGCAGGTGATCGACGCGATCGCATGGAAGTTCCAGACCGGCTCGCAGTGGGTGCATCTGCCGCCCGAGTACGGCTCCTGGAAGGGCGTCTGCACGCGACTTCGGAACTGGGCCATCGACGGCACCTGGAAGCGGGTGTTCTCGACCCTGCTCGCCCAGGCCGACGCGGAAGGCGACCTGGACTGGATCGTCGCGGTGGACTCCACCATCGTCCGCGCCCACCAGCACGCCGCCGGGGCCCGAAAAAAGGGGCCCCGGCCGACGAACCGGTTGACCATGCCATCGGCCGCTCCCGCGGCGGACTGACCACGAAGATCCACCTGGCTGCAGACAGCCGGTGCCGGCCCCTGTGCTTTCACCTCACGCCCGGCCAGGCAGGAGACGCGCCCGCGTTCGACCAGGTCATGGCCAGCATTCGGGTGCCACGCCGAGTCGGCCGACCCAGGACCCGGCCCAACGTCGTGTTGGCGGACAAGGCCTATTCGTCCCGGGCCATCCGCGACCACCTTCGCCGACGCCGTATACGCGCCGTCATCCCCGAACCTGCTGACCAGATCGCCAACCGCAAACGCAAGGGACGCAACGGTGGCCGACCACCCGGCTTTGACCGCGACGCCTACAAGCGGCGCAACACCGTCGAGCGGTGCATCAACCGGCTCAAACAGTGGCGTGGCCTGGCCACCCGCTACGAGAAGACCGCCACGGTCTTCCGCGCCGCGCTGCACATCGCAGGAATCTTCCTCTGGTCCGCACGATGACGCCGGGCCTCATCCCCAGCCGGGCGGCAGCAGGTCCCAGGAATCACGCCCCAGCCACTCGCCGAAAGTCACCGGCCGTGCGCCGCCAGAGTGGTCGAGGGACAGCGGGACGATCAGATCGCAGGTGGCTCGTCCATCCCACCACAGGGTGCCAGTGAGAGGGCCCGTGATCACCAGCAACGTGGCAAATCCACAGCCATGCTCCTTCGCGACCACGGACCCCGCCGTCTTCCGCTCGTCGAACTCCCAGCACTCGGCGTTCCAGGCACTCATGGCCTCCGAGAACGCGTCCTCGTTCGGGTAGTTTTCAGCCTGAGGCAGACGCAGATAAAGCTCGTCATCGGCGTCCTCGTAGGACTCGGGATGGGGGAAAGGCAGGGACAGCAGGTCGCGCCGCCTCGTGCTGTTACCTGCCCACCACCAGCCGTTTTCCGTCTTCTCAAGCTGGGCCACAGCCCCACCAGCACTCACCCGCAACAAGTAGCGACGGTACTCGTGAGGGAAACCGACTCCGAGCTGGGCTTCAGCTTCGGCTACCTCAGCCTCGGTCAGTGGCCGTGGCGCGGCGGGGAGATTCATGAGGTCAGAGGCTAGGCGAAGGACTTCCCACACCGCAGCGGGGTTTCACTGCGAGGTGATCTAAAAGCCGCGACCCAGGGCCTTTCGTCACATTCCCGTCATTGCCAGACGTAGCGGGGCAGACGGGAATACGACAACAGGCCCCAGGGCTTGGTGTCCCCCCGTTGCCGTGCTCCCGGGGCCGCGTACTGTGTGCGCCACGGTCGAACGGACGGTGACGGTCGGCCGTACGGGTGATGACGGGTCGGCCTCCTGGTTCCGGCCCGTCGCAGCCAGGACCGGGCCACGCACGGAAGGACCTTCGGGTGTCGCACCTCATGCCTCGTCAACTGCCCGACCCCGGGGCGGAGTCGGACACCGATGACGAGGGGAGCGGGGAGGACGGCCGGCGGGACCCCTCGGCGCGCGCCCGCCCCGGCCGGTTCGGTCGGCGCCTGCGCCACCCACGGGTCGCGCGGGCTGTGCGCGTGGGGACGACGGTCCTCGCGGCCGTCCTCGTGCTGGGCGCGCTGCTGTTGCCGAACCGGCTCGACGGGCTGACCTTCGTCACGTTCTTGCGCATCCCCGCGGAGGGGATCCTGCTGGCCGGCCTGCTCCTGGTGCTGCCGCACCGGAGCCGACGGGCCGCGGCGGTGGTCACGGGCCTGCTGCTCGGTCTGCTGACCATCCTCAAGTGCGTCGACATGGGCTTCTACTCGGTGCTGGTGCGGCCGTTCAACCTGGTGATGGACTGGGGCCTGCTGGGCGACGCGGCGGACTTCCTGCGGGAGTCCCTCGGCCGGACCGGCCAGTTGTTCGCCGTTGCCGGCGCTCTGCTCCTCGCCGGCGCGGTCCTCCTCCTGACCACGCTCGCCACGGTCCGGCTGACCGGTCTGATGGTCCGGCACCGCCAGGTGGCCACCCGCAGCACCCTCGTGCTGGGCACCGCGTGGATCACCTGCGTCACGCTCGGCCTGCAGATCGGTGATGTGCCGATCGCCTCCAAGATCAACGCCGTCATCGTGGGAAACCGGGTCGAACAGGTGCGCGCGAGCCTCCAGGATGCCCGGGTCTTCCGCGAGGAGGCCGCCGTGGACGCCTTCGCCGGCGCACCGCGCGACCAGTTGCTGACCGGCCTGCGCGGCAAGGACGTCCTGTTCACCTTCATCGAGAGCTACGGCCGTACGGCGATCGAGGACCCGGCGATGGCGCCGCGGATCGGTACCGTCCTGAAGGAGGGCACGGCCTCCCTGAAGGCGGCGGGATTCGAGTCCCGCAGCGGCTGGCTCCGGTCCCCGGTGACGGGCGCGGGCAGCTGGCTGTGCCACACGACCTTCCTGTCCGGCCTGTGGGTCAAGAACCAGCAGCGGTACCGGACCGTCACGTCCAGCGACCGGATGACCCTCACCAAGTACTTCCGCGAGACCGGTGCCTGGCGCACGGTCGGCGTCGTGCCGGGTGTGCGGTACGCCTGGCCGGAGGGCAGGTTCTTCGGCCTGGACCACATCTACGACTCCACACACCTCGGCTACCACGGCCCCTACTTCAGCTGGACGCCCGTGCCGGACCAGTTCAGCCTGGAGGCCTTCAACCGGCTGGAGTTCGGCAAGAAGGACCGCGGGCCGCTGATGGCGGAGATCATCCTCGCCTCCAGCCACAACCCGTGGGCGCCCGTCGCCCACATGATCGACTGGAAGGACCTCGGCGACGGCTCGGTCTTCCACCGCATCAAGAAGGAGGGCAAGGACCCGAAGGAGGTCTGGAAGAACCCCGAGAGCGTGCGGACGGAGTACCGGAACGCCATCGAGTACTCGTTGCACAGCCTCGTCGAGTTCGTGCAGCGCTACGGCGACAAGAACACGGTCCTGGTCTTCCTGGGCGACCACCAGCCGGTGCCGACCGTCACCGCGGGCAGCCCCCGCAAGGACGTGCCCGTCACCATCGTCGCCCACGACCCGAAGGTGCTGGACCGTGTCTCCGGCTGGGGCTGGACGGAGGGCCTGAAGCCGGCGGCGGACGCTCCGATCTGGCCCATGAACAAGTTCCGCGACCGCTTCATGCGGGCGTACGGCCCGCAGCAGGGCTGACCCCGTCGAGGAAGGTGAGGGTGCGGCGGACGAAGTGCTCCGGGTCGTCCAGCCACGGGTAGTGGCCGGCGCCGGGCTGGACGCTGACCTCGGCGTTCGGGAAGGCCTCGGCGGTGCGGCGGGCAAGGTCGGGGCGGGGGCCGCCGTCGAGTTCGCCCGCGTACACCAGAACCGGGGCGGTCAGGGCGGCGAGCGCGGCCCGGGTGGCGTCCGGGGTGAAGGCTCCGTCGCCGAAGTACCGGTCGCCCGCCTCGTCGTTGGTCTGCTCGTCCGCGGCAGCGTCGTGCGTGCGGACGACGTCGTCCCAGCGGCCGTAGAAGAACGGCATGAAGACCTCGTCGAAGTCCCCCTCACCCGTCAGCCACGCCTCGAACGCGGGAAACGCCTCCGCGAACCACGGCTCACCGGCCCGCAGCCGGGCCGCGGCCAGCCGGTCCTCGGGCGTCGCCGGCATCCCGAGGGCCGAGGGATTCGGGGTGATCAGCACGAGCCGACGTATCCGGTGGGGGTAGCGGGCCGCGTAGAGCATCGCGAGACTGCCGGCCGCGGAGTGAGCCAGCAGATCCATGTGCTCCAGCCCCATGTGGGCCCGCCACACCTCCACGTCGTCCACCAACCGGTCACAGCGGTACGTCGCCGGGTCGCCCGGCACCCCGGAATCCCCGGTACCCCGCAGATCGAGCAGCGCCAGCCGCCGGTGCGCGGCCAGCCCGCCCAGGTCCCCGAGGTAGACGGAGGCACGCATGGGCCCGCCGGGCAGGACGGCAAGGAACTCGCCTTCGCCCCTGAGGTGGTAGGAGAGCTGGGTTCCGTCGGCTGCGCTGAAGGTCGGCATGCCGGTGATCATCCAGGTTCGGGCCGCCGGGCCGCAACGCCGTTGCGCGCTCACAGGGCGATGGGCCGGTAGGCCTGCAGCGCCTCCACGATCCGCTCCGGCGGGGCCTCCCTCAGGTGGGCCGGCGGGTGGAGGAGCAGCTCGGCGGCCCGAGGATGAGCGACGTTGGTCTGCAGCACCGACAGGTAGTAGTCGGTGTCGGGGTTCCCCGATACGCATCCGGCGAGGATCCGGCGGACGATCTCGGTGAGTTCTTCGCGGGTGATGTCCGGGACGCGTGGCCCGGCCGGCCGGGCGGCCTCCGGAGCGAACTCCTCCAGATCACGCGATGCGGACCGGCAGAGGAAGGCCGACGGCTCGTACGCGCACCCGGTCGCCGCGTTGAAGGCGTCGACGGCCCGGCGCCCCGCCTCCGCGTCCTCGCACAGCAGCCTCTCGATCCGGTCGATCTCCTCGCCCGGCTCCGCCGGCCGCTCGGCCGGCACGGGCGGGGGCAGCAGTTCGCGTCGTAGCTCCACGCCCCCATTTTCTGCGCCGTCCCGTCAGGAAATTCGGAGCCGGCCTCTTGCCTGGAGGCGGATGGTCTGAATTTACTGACCCCGGAGGGTCGACCGAATGATCGGTCGTCCGGAATGTACGGCTGACGAGGGAGAAGTCCCGATGGCGGATGCGACGGACCTGCTGGATGCGGGCGAGAAGCTCGGGCCCGAGGAGTTGCGGGCGCTCCAGCTGGAGCGGCTGCGCGCCTCGCTGCGGCACGCCTACGACAACGTGCCCTTCTACCGGGAGTCCTTCGACAAGGCCGGCGTCCGTCCGGAGGACTGCCGCGCGCTGGCCGACCTGGCACACTTCCCCTTCACCACCAAGGCCGACCTCAGGGAGCACTACCCGTACGGCATGTTCGCCGTACCCCGCGAACGTATTCGCCGACTCCATGCCTCCAGCGGCACCACCGGGCTGCCCACGGTGGTCGGCTACACGGAGAACGACCTTTCCATGTGGGCGGACATGGTGGCGCGTTCCATCCGCGCCGCGGGCGGGCGCCCCGGTGACACCGTGCATGTGGCCTACGGCTATGGGCTGTTCACCGGGGGGCTGGGCGCCCACTACGGTGCCGAGCGGCTGGGCTGTACGGTCATCCCGGCGTCCGGCGGTATGACGGCCCGCCAGGTCCAGCTGATCCGGGACCTCGAACCCGGCATCATCATGGTCACCCCGTCGTACATGCTCACGCTGCTGGACGAGTTCGAGCGGCAGGGCGTGGACCCGCGGAGCACCTCGCTGCGGGTGGGCGTCTTCGGCGCCGAGCCCTGGACCGAGCAGATGCGGCGGGAGATCGAGGAGCGGTTCGCGATCGACGCCGTCGACATCTACGGGTTGTCCGAGGTGATCGGTCCGGGGGTCGCCCAGGAGTGCGTGGAGACCAAGGACGGTCTGCACGTGTGGGAGGACCACTTCTATCCGGAGATCGTCGACCCGATCACGGGTGAGGTGCTGCCGGAGGGCGAACAGGGCGAGCTGGTGTTCACCTCGCTCACCAAGGAGGCCATGCCGATCGTCCGGTACCGGACCCGGGACCTGACCCGGCTGCTGCCCGGCACGGCCCGGGTGTTCCGGCGCATGGAGAAGGTCACCGGGCGCAGCGACGACATGGTGATCCTGCGGGGGGTCAACCTGTTCCCGACGCAGATCGAGGAGATCGTGCTGCGCACTCCCGGCGTGGCCCCGCACTTCCAGCTGCGCCTCACCCGCGAGGGCCGCCTCGACTCGCTCACCGTACGCGCCGAGGCCCGCCCGGGCGCCACGCCCGAGGCGCGGGACGCGGCAGCCCTGTCCATCGCCGCGGCCGTGAAGGACGGTGTCGGCGTCTCCGTGGCCGTGGAGATCGTGGAGCCGGAGTCGCTGGAGCGGTCCGTGGGCAAGATCCGCCGGATCGTGGATCTGCGACCGCGCTAGCGGTCACGGCACGGGCCCGGCCGGTACGGCGTTCCCGGGGGGCTTCGGCCCGCCTCGGGCGTCGTCCGGCCGCGGGTCGGATCCTGAACACCTTGCAACTCGGCACCCGTCGCCCGTACTCCATGGACACCGGCGGAAACCGCGCGAAGAAGGAGGCACTCCGCCGCAGGACCACGACCTGGACCCCGGTCATATCGACGTACCTCGAAACGTCGGCGGCGAACCTATACTCCGGATGCATGACCGACACCGTCCCCTCCCCGGATCCGGAGCTGGTCGGCGCGTTGCGGGCGCTGTCCAATCCGATGCGGCTGCAGATGCTGCAGTGGCTGCGCGAGCCCGAGCGGCACTTCCCCATGGAGGCGGCGATCGCCGATCCGGCCGAGGTGGGTGTGTGCGTGAGCCACATCCAGGCGAAGGCGGGACTGGCCCAGTCCACCGTGTCGGCCTACATGGCCGAACTCCAGCGTGCCGGTCTGGTGCGGGCGACCCGCGTCGGCAAGTGGACCCACTACAAGCGGGACGAGCAGCGCATCGCGCACCTCGTCGCGGAACTGGGCCAGACGCTCTAGCCGTCCCTGCTCCACGCGCATGATCTCCCCTTGCACTACATATCGAAATTCTGCGATATTTCGATCGAATGATGATCCAATCCACGAGGGAGCGCACGATGACCGGCGACATGTCTCCGGGGCTCGGCCCGTTCGGGATCTACACCTTCGACTTCGAGTACCAACCCGCCGCGCTGATCCGTGACTCGGTCCAGGAACTGGAGGAACTGGGCTGGCGGGCGCTGTGGATCCCCGAACTCCTCGGGCGGGACGCGTTCAGCCACGCCGGCTATCTGCTCTCCTGCACCGAGCGGCTGAGTGTCGTCAACGGCATCGCCCGCATCTGGTCACGCGAGGCACGGTGGACCTACGGCGCCGCTGCGCTGCTCGCGGACGCCTACCCGGACCGGCACGTCCTCGGTCTCGGCTTCGGCGGTCAGCCGCGCCCGGGGGTCAAGCCGCTCGCCGCCATGTCCGCGTACCTGGACGAGCTGGACGCCCTGGAGGCGGAGACGCCCAACCCCCGCCCCGAGGCCCCGATGCGGCGCCTGCTGGCCGCGTACGGCCCCCGGATGCTGGAGCTGGCCCGCGAGCGCGCGGACGGGGCCCAGACCTACCACGTGAACACGGCCCACACCGCCCGGGCCAGGGAGCTCCTCGGCCCGGACGCCTTCCTGGCCGTCGAGCACGCGGTGCTCTTCGAGACCGACCCCGACCGGGCCCGGACCCTCGCGCGCGAGCACCTGCACGGCTACCTCAACACCCCGTACAACCTGGCGAAGTTCCGCAGGCTCGGCTTCACGGACGACGACTTCTCCGCCGGCGGCAGCGACCGCCTCGTGGACGACCTGGTGTTCTGGGGCGACCCGGACACCGTCGTACGGAAGCTGCGGGGCCACACCGAGGCGGGCGCCGACCACGTCACCGTGCAGGTGATCGGCATCGCGCCGGGCACCTCGGCGCTGCCGCAGTGGCGCCTGCTCACCGAGGCCCTGCCGCCTGGAGGGTTCAGTCGGACAGGTGCGGCATGATGACGGAAACACCCGGGGCCCAGCCCCACGCCAGTGAAGGGTTCGCCCCGTGAGCAACATCCAGCCCCCCGAAGGATCCGGCGGGGGACCGGAGGACCACTCCTCCATATCCGACGAGCAGTGGGCGGCGTTCCTGCGGGACGCTGCCGAAGGCGACGGCGCCGCCGCGCCGAAGGAGCCGTCGGCACGGGCCAGGAGGGTGAACCGACCGTTCCGGAACGTACTCGAGGCAGAGCGCAAGGGCCGGAGCCCGAAGGGGCGTGCGTTCCGCGACAGGGCGGGTGCGGTGATCCCGTGGATGGCCGTGGCGGCCGTCGTGCTCGTGGGCGCCTACCAGCAGGGTCTGTTGTCGTGGGACAGAACGCCCGCGTCGGGGCCGGACAAGGCCGTCGCACTGCCGGGAGGCGGGACCTCCGACGGCGATCGGTGCGGAACCAAGGGCTACCACCACTTCCCGCTCCCCGCAGCCGCCTCCGCACCCGCGCCTCAGGCCTCCTCACGCCCCGGCCCGCAGCTCGCACTCGGCTCCTACGGCTATGCGCAGTCCGGCCGCGAGGCAGACAGCTTCCACATCGGGCTGCTCTTCGCTCAAGGCCCGAAGGGATCCCTCAAGGTTTCCCGGACTCTGGGCGGGGAGGGAGTCGCGGTGGAGATCGAGGGACCGGACGGACTGGTCGCCGGCGCGCACGGCCTCCCTGTCAACTGGGACTCCCCCGGGAAGACCGGCCGCGGGGACAAGACTCGCATCGACCTGACCGGCGGCGGCAGCGGCGAGATCACACTGCCGCTACGGGCCCTGTGCCCCGGCTACGACGGCGACGCGGTGTGGAAGGGGCTCCAGCCGCCGATCGACTCCTCGAACACCATGACCGGGCAGCCGGCCTACACCCTGACCGTGTCCGTCCGCGATCCGGGCATCGGAGAACTGCGGAAGTCGATCGGCGTTCCGGTCGGCGGCAACCTGCTCAGCACGAACAACCTCGTGCCCGACGGCCCCTGAGCACGTGTCAGCGACCACTCGGTGAGGCGCTGTCGCCGTCGTCGACGAACCGGTCCCGCAGCTCCCTCTTGAGGATCTTCCCGCTGGCGTTGCGCGGCAGTCGGTCCACGAACAGGATCCGCTTGGGTGCCTTGAAGGAGGGGAGCCTCTCCCGTACGTGCGCGATGAGCTGAGTCTCCGTCACCTCGCCGCGTGGGACGACGACCGCTGTGACGGCTTCGATCCACCGCTCGTCGGGCAGGCCGATCACGGCGGTCTCGGCGACGGAGCCGTGGGTGTAGAGGGCGTCCTCGACCTGGCGTGAAGCCACCAGCACGCCACCGGAGTTGATGACGTCCTTCACCCGGTCGACGATGGTGAAGTAGCCGTCCGGGTCGCGCACCGCGAGGTCGCCCGAGTGGAACCAGCCGTCACGGAAGGCCTCGGCGGTCTCCTCGGGCTTGTCCCAGTAGCCCTCGCACAACTGCGGTGAGCGGTAGACGATTTCGCCGGGGGTACCGTCGGGGACGTCCTCACCCTTGTCGTCCACGACACGTGCGTCCACGAACAGGACGGTCCGGCCGCAGGAGTCCAGCCGGCCCTCGTGCTCGTCGGGCCCGAGCACCGTGGCCAGGGGGCCGATCTCGCTCTGTCCGAAGCAGTTGAAGAAGGCCAGCCCGGGCAGGTGTTCGCGGAGTCGCCGGAGCACCGGCACGGGCATGATCGACGCGCCGTAGTAGGCCTTGCGCAGGCCGCTCAGGTCCCGGGTGGTGAAGTCGGGCCGGTCGGCGAGGCCGATCCAGACGGTGGGCGGCGCGAACAGGCTGTCCACCCGGCCCGCCTCGATCAGGTCGAGGAGGCGGTCACCGTCGGGCGCGTCCAGGATGACGTTGGTCGCGCCGACCGCGAGGTAGGGCAGCAGGAACACGTGCATCTGCGCCGAGTGGTAGAGCGGCAGCGCGTGCACGGGCCGGTCGCCGGCGCTCAGGTCGAGGGCCGTGATCGCACTCAGGTACTCGTGGACCAGTGCCCGGTGGGTCATCATCGCCCCCTTGGGCAGGGCGGTGGTACCGGAGGTGTACAGCAGCTGCACCAGGTCCTCGGTGCGTGGTTCGGGCCCGTCGTACGGGGATGCCTCGGCCAGCCGGGCGAGGAAGGAGTCGTCCGAGTTCCTCAGGGGCAACACCCGTACGCCGTCGGGTAGTCGACCGGCGATGTCCGGATCGGCGAGCACCAGCGTGCTGTCCGACTGCCCGACGATGTACGCCAGGTCGGCGCCGGTCAGGTTCTGGTTGACCGGCACGTGGACCAGTCCCGCGCGGGCGCAGGCGAGGAAGGCGATCAGGTAGGCGTCGGAGTTGTGGCCGTAGGCGCCCACCCGGTCGCCGGGGGCGAGCCCCTGGGCGCGGAGGAGGCCCGCCGCACGGGAGACGGCGGTGTCGAGTTCCTCGTACGTCCAGGTGCGTTCGCCGTACTCCAGCGCCACCCGCGCCGGGGTGCGCCGGGCGCTGCGCCGCAGCACCCCGTCGACCGTGCTGCCGTGTCCCTGCGTCATGACAGCCGATCCTCGGCCCACCGGAGGCGCAGGTCAAGAACCTCACACCAGCCGGGTACGGCCCTCCCAGAACGGGTCCCGCAGACGCCGCTTGTACAGCTTGCCGTTGGGGTCGCGGGGCATCTCGGTGATGAAGTCGACGCTCCTGGGCCGCTTGTAGCCGGCGAGCCGCTCCGCGCAGTGGTCGAGGAGGGCGGCGGCCAGGGCCGGGCCCGGCTCGTGCCCGGGGGCGGGTTCCACGACGGCCTTGACCTCCTCGCCCCAGTCGTCGTGCGGGATGCCGAAGGCGGCGGCGTCGGCGACGGCGGGGTGGGCGAGCAGCGCGGACTCGATCTCGGCCGGGTAGATGTTGACCCCGCCGGAGATGATCATGTCGATCTTGCGGTCGCGGAGGTAGAGATAGCCGTCCTCGTCCAGGTAGCCGAGGTCGCCGACGGTGAAGAAGTCGCCGATGCGGTTCTTGCGGGTCTTGGCCTCGTCCTTGTGGTACGCGAACCCGCCGGTGGTCATCTTCATGTAGACGGTGCCCAGTTGGCCGGGCGGGAGCCGGTTGCCGTCGTCGTCGAAGACGGCGAGTTCGCTGATGGGCCAGGCCTTGCCGACCGTTCCGGGTTTCTTCAGCCAGTCCTCGGCGGTGGCGAAGGCTCCGCCGCCCTCGCTGGCCGCGTAGTACTCCTCCACGCAGTGCCCCCACCAGTCGATCATGGCCCGCTTCACATGGTCCGGGCAGGGGGCGGCGCCGTGTATGGCGTGTCGCATGGACGAGACGTCGTACCGGCCCTTCACCTCGTCCGGCAGGGCCAGGAGGCGGTGGAACTGGGTGGGGACCATATGGGTGTGGGTGCACTTGTGGGTGTCGATGAGGCGGAGCATCTCCTCCGGGGTCCACTTGTCCATGAGCACCAGGCGGTGGCCGATGTGCAGGGACGCGCCCGCGAACTGGAGGACGGCCGTGTGGTAGAGCGGCGAGCAGACGAGGTGGACGTTGCCTTCGAAGGGCCTGATGCCGAAGATGCCGAGGAAACCGCCGAGGTAGGCCTCCTCGGGGGGCTTGCCGGGCAGCGGGCGGCGGATGCCGCGGGGGCGTCCGGTGGTACCGGACGTGTAGTTCATGACCCAGCCGAGGGTGCGGTCCAAGGGCGCCGACCCGGGCTGTCCGTCCAGAAGTTCGGCGTACGGCCGGAAGCCCTCGACCGTGCCGACCGCGTAGCGGTGGGTGGCCGGCAGGCCGGCCTCGTCGGCGGCGTGGCGGGCCGGTGCGGCGAAGCGCTCGTGGGCGATGAGCACCTTGGCGCCGGAGTCGGCGACGATCCAGGCGATCTCGGGTCCGACCAGGTGGTGGTTGACCGGGACGAGGTAGAACCCGGCCTGGCTGGCGGCCAGGTAGGCGGTGAAGAACTCGACGCCGTTGGGCAGGACGACGGCGAAGGCGTCGCCGCGTTCGAGGCCCGCCGCGCGCAGCCCGTGGACGAGCCGGTTCGCGGCGGCGTGCAGGCGTCCGGCGGTCCACTGCTCGCCGTCGGGGGCGATCAGGACCGAGCGGTCGGGGTTCTGGGCCGCCTGGGCCCAGAACCCGGTGGGGGATGTGCTCACGACTGGCCGCTCCTTCCGGCGATGCGGTTGATGCGGTCGACGGCCTGCTCGAAGCCGCGGGTGAGGTCGTCGAAGACGGCCTGGACGCTGCGTTCGCTGGTCATCCTGCCGACGATCTGACCGACGGGCGTGCCGAGCAGCGGCTCGACCTCGTACTTCTGGATCCGGGAGACCGCCTCGGCGACCAGCAGGCCCTGCAACGGCATGGGCAGCGTGCCGGGCCCGGCGGGGTCGTCCCAGGCCTCGGTCCACTCGGTGCGCAGTTGACGGGCGGGCTTCCCGGTCAGGGCGCGGGAGCGGACGGTGTCGCCGGACCCGGCGGCGAGAAGCTTGCGGGTCAGGGCGGGCGAGTGGAGGTCCGCTTCTGTGGTGGTCAGCCATATGGAGCCCAGCCACACGCCCTGGGCGCCGAGGCTCAGGGCGGCCGCCACCTGCTGTCCGCTGCCGATGCCTCCTGCGGCCAGCACGGGCAGCGGATCGACCGCCTCGACCACCTCGGGGGTGAGCACCATGGAGGCGATCTCGCCGGTGTGGCCGCCGGCCTCGTAGCCCTGGGCCACGACGATGTCGATGCCCGCTTCCTGGTGCTTGCGGGCGTGCCGGGCGCTGCCCGCGAGCGCGGCGACCAGGACGTCCTGGTGGTGGGCGCGGGCGACGACGTCGGCGGGCGGGGAGCCGAGGGCGTTGGCGAGCAGCCGGATCGGGTAGTCGAAGGCGACGTCGAGCTGGGTGCGGGCGACCTGTTCCATCCACCCGGTGATGCGCCACCCGGACGCCTCGCCCTCGGCCAGCTCCGGCACCCCGTGCTTGGCCAGGGTGTCCCGCACGAACTGCCGGTGCGCCTCGGGGATCATCGCCTCGACGTCCGCCTCGGTCAGTGTTCGATTATTCGGGGCTTCCACCTTCTTCGCGGGCATCACGACGTCCAGCCCGTACGGCCTGCCGTCGACGTGCGCCTCGATCCAGTCGAGGTCCCGTTTGAGGTCGTCGGGGGCGGTGTAGCGGACCGCGCCGAGCACGCCGAAGCCGCCGGCCCGGCTGATGGCCGCGGCGACGGCGGGGAACGGCGTGAAGCCGAAGACGGCGTGCTCGACTCCGAGTTTCCTGCTCAGCTCCGTCTGCATGGGCGCAGGATGCCGCAGTCCCCCGGACGACGGAAGAGGTTTTCTGATGCTCCGTCAGATACTCGGCAGATTTTGCTCCTCCGGACTCATGTTCACCCCGGCCGACGCGCACGCCTCATTGACACGTCCCGCACCCGACAGGACAGTTTCACGATGACCGATGAGCCGGCCACCAGACTCACCCGCCGTCAACTGGGCGCCCTGACCCTGGGCGGTGCCCTCGCTCTCGCCGGCCTCCCGGCCGGCCCGGCCGAGGCCGCGTCCGCCACCGGCCACCGCACCCTGCGGCACGGCTCCCCGGAACAGGCCGGACTGCTGGCCGCTCACCTGCGCCGGCTCGTCACCGACGCGGAGACGTTCCTCGGCCCCTCCCCCAAGCACCCCTGGTACGCGGGCGCCGTCCTGCTCGCCGGACGCGGCGCGACCGTGGCGCTGCACCAGCCGATCGGCATGGCGGTGCGCTATGCGGGATACGACGACAAGACCGACACCGGGATCGAGTTCCCGGCCGACCAGCAGATCCCGATGTCCGAGGACACCGTCTTCGACCTCGCCTCGGTGTCCAAGCTCTTCACCTCACTGCTCGCCGTGCAACAGCTGGAGCGTGGGACTCTGGAGCTGGAGGCGACCGTCGCCTCGTACCTCCCGGACTTCGGCCAGGCCGGCAAGCAGGACATCACGATCCGTCAACTCCTCACCCACACCTCGGGTTTCCGTGCCTGGCTCCCGCTCTACAACGCGCCGACGCACGAGGAGAAGCTCCGTCTCATCTGGAACGAGGCGCCGCTCAACCCGCCGGGCACGGTCTACCTCTACTCGGACCTCAACCTGGTCTCCCTGCAGCTCGTCCTGGAGAAGATCACCGGCCGCGCCCTCGACGTCCTCCTGCACGACGACATCACCGCTCCACTCGGCCTGGACCGCACCCGCTACAACCCGCCCGCGTCCTGGAAACCGACGATCGCCGCCACCGAGATCGCCCGCCCGCCCTGGTCGGGGCTGGACCGCGGGCTGGTGTGGGGCGAGGTGCACGACGAGAACGCGTACAGCCTCGGCGGAGTGGCGGGCCACGCCGGGGTGTTCTCCTGCGCCTGGGACCTCGCGGTCCTCGGCCGCACGCTGCTCGACCGCGGCACCTACGGCCGTACCCGCATCCTGGAGCCGGAGTCGGTGGACCTGATGTTCACGAACTTCAACACCGCCTTCCCCGGCCACGACCACGGTCTCGGCTTCGAGCTCTACCAGCACTGGTACATGGGAGCGATGGCCACCCCGCACACCGCGGGCCACACCGGCTTCACCGGCACCTCGCTCGTACTCGACCCGACCACCGACTCCTTCCTCGTGGTGCTGGGAAACTCCGTTCATCCGGTGCGTACTTGGCGGTCGGGGTCCGCTCCCCGGGTCGCCGCGGGCACCCGTCTGGCCCGCGCCGTACCGGTCCGCCCGGCCCGTGGCCGTACCGCCTGGTTCTCCGGAACGGCCGACGCCACGACGGCGACCCTGACCCTGCCCGCGGTCGACACCTCGCCCGGTGACGCCCGGCTGTGCTGCGCCCTGTGGTGGGACATCGAGCCCGCCTCGGACCTCCTCGCCCTGGAGGCCACCACGGACGGGGGCGCCACCTGGCAGCCGGTGCCGTTCACCACCATGAGTCACGGCGAGGAACCGCAGGAACACCCCGCGGGGTCGGTGACCGGCTGGTCCGGGCGCGTCTGGCACCGGCTGACCGCCGACCTGCCGGCCGCCCGGGAACTGGCCGTGCGCTGGCGGTACACCACGGACCGGCTGTACGTCGGCCGCGGCGCCTATGTGGACGCGTCGCGCGTCGAGGCCGACGGCGAGGTCGTCTTCGACGAGACGCGGCCGGCCGACGCCGCACGGATCGAGGCGGTGGGGTGGACGGCTGAGGCCGACTGACGCCCACCGCCGGGGCGGTCACCGGTCGGCCGGACCGGCAGGGCGCAGGAACAAGTGCGCGCTACCCCTCCAGCACCGCCATCGCCGCGTTGTGCCCCGGCACGCCGCTCACCCCTCCCCCGCGCACCGCGGCCGCGCCGCACAGCAGGATGTTGGCGTGCCGGGTCTCGACGCCCCAACGGCCGGTGTCCTCCTGGGCGTAGGGCCAGGACAGGGCGCGGTGGAAGATGTTGCCGCCGGGCAGGCGCAGGTCGCGTTCGAGGTCCAGCGGGGTCTTCGCCTCGATGCAGGGGCGGCCGTCGGCGTCCGTGGCGAGGCAGTCGGTGAGGGGTTCGGCGAGGTGGGCGTCGAGCTGGGCGAGGGTGGACTTCAGCAGTTCCTCACGTACGGCGTCGTTGTCCCGGGCGAAGAGCCGGGCGGGGGTGTGCAGTCCGAACAGGGTCAGTGTCTGGTAGCCGCGCTCGGCGAGGTCGGTCCCGAGGATGGAGGGGTCGGTCAGGGAGTGGCAGTAGATCTCCGAGGGCGGCGCGGCGGGGAGTTCACCGGCGGCGGCCTGGGCGTGGGCGGCGGCCAGCTGCTCGTAGCCCTCGGCGATGTGGAAGGTGCCGGCGAAGGCCTCGCGGGGGTCGACGGAGGGGTCGCGGAGCTTGGGAAGCCGCGTGAGCAGCATGTTCACCTTGAGCTGCGCGCCCTCGGCGGGCTCGGGTGCGGAGTCCCCCGTCAGGGCGGCCAGTTCCTGCGGGGAGGCGTTGACCAGGACGTGCCGTGCGGCGGCGACGCCCTCGCCGTCGGCCGTACGGTAGGTGACCTCGGCGGTGTGGGCGTCGGTCTCGATGCGGACCGCCTCGTGTCCGGTCACGAGTTCGGCGCCCGCCTCCCGCGCGGCGGTGGCCAGGGCGTCGGTGAGGGCGCCCATGCCGCCGACGGGCACGTCCCAGGCTCCGGTGCCGCCGCCGATGACGTGGTAGAGGAAGCAGCGGTTCTGGGCCAGGGAGGAGTCGTGGGCGTCGGCGAAGGTACCGATCAGCGCGTCGGTGAGGACGACGCCCCGGACCAGGTCGTCGGTGAAGTTCTCCTCGACGGCGACGCCGATCGGCTCCTCGAACAGGGCTCGCCAGGCGGTGTCGTCGTCGATGCGGCGGCGCAGCTCGTCGCGAGTGGGCAGGGGCTCGGTGAGGGTCGGGAAGACGCGCTGGGCGACCTGGCCGGTCATGCCGTAGAAGCGCTGCCAGGCGTCGTACTCGCGCTCGCCGCCGGTCAGCCGGGCGAAGGCCTCCCGGGTGCGCCGCTCCCCGCCGCCGACGAGGAGTCCGGTGGGCCGGCCGCCACGCTCCACGGGGGTGTACGAGGAGATGGTGCGCCCGCGGACGCGGAAGTCGAGACCGAGATCGCGCACGATCTTCGACGGCAGCAGGCTGACCAGGTAGGAGTAGCGCGACAGGCGGGCGTCCACCCCGGCGAACGGACGGGTGGAGACGGCGGCACCGCCGGTGTGGCCGAGCCGTTCCAGCAGCAGCACGGAGCGGCCGGCCCGGGCCAGGTAGGCGGCGGCGACAAGGCCGTTGTGGCCGCCGCCGATGATGACGGCGTCGTACGTCCGGGTTCCCTCGTTGGCAGGCATGGTTCTTCGTAACACGTGATGATCTACGTCGGCCAGAGGCGTGCCGGACGTGTCGGCGCCCGGGTCAGGGTACGGGCCGGTGTCCGCCGGACGCCCGCTGCCGGCTCAGTACGGCCACTCTGCGGTACAACTCCACGGCCTCGGCACCGCGGCCGAGCTGTTCCAGGCAGTGGGCCTCGTCGTTGCGGCTGGCAAGGGTGTCGGGGTGGTCGGGGCCGAGGACGCGCTCGCGGGCCGTGGCGACCCGCCGGTACTCGGTGAGAGCGTCCGTCCAGCGGCCCAGCCAGCCCAGGGCGACGGCGACCTCGCGCCGGCTGACCAGGGTGTCCGGGTGGTCGGCGCCGAGGACGCGTTCGCGCAGCGCGCACACGTCGCGGGCCTCGACGAGGGCCTCCTCCCAGCGGTCGAGGCGGCCGAGGTTGACGCCCAGGCCGTGGCGGGCGCGCAGGGTCTCGGGGTGGGTGGCGCCCTGGACGCGGGTGCGGTCCTCGACCAGGCCGCGGTAGAGGCGGAGGGCGTCCGCGCTGCGGCCGAGCCGGCCGAGGCTGATGCCGGCCTCGTAGCGGGCGGCGAGGGTGTCCGGGTGGTCGGCGCCGAGGGTGCGGGCGCGGGCGTCGACGACCTCGCCGTAGGTGCGCAGCGCCTCGTCCCAGCGGCCCAACTGACCCAGGGCGTAGGCGACTTCGTAGCGGGTGACCAGGGTGTCGGGGTGATCGGGGCCGAGCACCCGGGCGCGGGCGGCGGCCACGTCGAGCGCCATGCGGTACGAGTCCTCCAGGCGCCCGAGCCGGCTGAGGTTGAAGGCGAGGTTGTGCCTGCAGCGCAGGGTGTCGGGATGGTCGGGGCCCATGACGCGCATCCGGGCGGCCAGGACCGAGGTGTAGCCCTGGTGAGCCTCGAAGTGGCGGCCCAACCGGCCCAGTACGTAGGCCGTTTCCTGGCGGGCGGCCAGCGTGTCGGGGTGCTCGGGGCCGAGGACGCGTGCCCGGGCCGCGACGACGTCGGTGTAGGCGCGCAGCGCGTCGGCGGCCCGGCCGGTGCGACTGAGGGTGAAGGCCGCCTCGTAGCGGCTGGCGAGGGTGTCGGGGTGGTCCGGGCCGAGGAGCGCCGCCCGTTCGGCGGCGACGGTCAGGTGCACGTCGCGTGCCTCGGCCCAGCGGCCGCGCCGGGCCAGTGCGAGGCCTTCATGGTGCCGTGCGGTGAGTGCGGCCACGGCGTCCGGCGCCGGCCGGGAGAGGACGGCGACCCGGGCCCCGGCGGTCCAGGCGCCGCGCAGGGCCGCGCCGGGGTCCGGCGCGGTGGCCCGCAGTCCGGTACCGACCGCCTTGTGGCCGGTGGTCATGCCTCGGGTCCACGCCGGCAGGCGGGCCTCGTGCGCGGCCGTCCCACCGGCGCCCGGCCGTCCTGTCACGACCGTCGGCACGTACGTGGGCGCCGTACGCCCCGCGGCCAGGCGACGCCCCAACTCGCGTGCATCGTACGGACGTTCCTCGGGCTGTTTGGCCAGCAGGTCGAGGACGATCCGTTCGAAGGGGGCGGGCAGTTCGGGGCGGTGGGTGCGGGGCGGGCGGGGCGGGGTGTCGCGGTGGCCGATGAGGATCGCCCAGGCGTCGTCCAGGTCGAACGGCGGTGCCCCGGTGGCGATCTCGTACAGGACGCAGCCCAGCGAGTACAGGTCGCTGCGCTGGTCGACCTCGGTGCCGCCGATCTGTTCCGGGGACATGTAGTGCGGGGTGCCCATCGCGACGCCGGTTCCGGTGAGGCGGGCGGTGAAGCCGATGTCGTGGCCGAGGCGGGCTATGCCGAAGTCGCAGATCTTCACGGTGCCGTCGGTCAGGCGCACGATGTTGGCGGGTTTCAGGTCGCGGTGCACGATGCCCTGTTGATGGGTGTAGGCGAGGGCGGCGGCGACCTGTTCCGCGATGTCGATCACGTCACCCACGGGCAGCGGATGCCCTTTGTTGTCCTCCAGGAGCCGGCTCAGGTCGCGTCCTTCCAGCAGCTCCATGACGAGATAGAGGACGCCGTCGTACTCGCCGAAGTCGTGGATGACGGTCACTCCGCGGTGCGAGAGCGCGGCGGCCACTCTGGCCTCCCGGCGGAACCGCTCCCGCAGGACGCGGGTGAAGGACGGGTCGTGCTGCGGGCCGAGCGGCTTGAGGCACTTCACCGCGACCTGCCGCCCCAGGGACTCGTCGCGAGCCCGCCACACCTCGCCCATCCCGCCCCGCCCGATCAGATCGAGCAGCCGGTACCGGCCCTGAACCAGCCTGTTCTCCCCCATTGCGCGCCGTCGCCCCCGTCGCTGTCCGCCCCGCCCCCTGGGGGACATCGCCACGTGCAGCGACCGCGTACGACGCGGCCCGATCCGTGACACACCCCCCTGCTCGTCCAGTATGGCGGCCTATCGCCCCAGTTTGTACGGTGCCGGTCGGACGTCCGGGCCGAGCCTCGCCATGGCCCGCAGGATGTGTTTGGGCGGCAGCTGCCAGCGCAGACGTGCGGGAACGCACCGCAGCAGGGCGCCCGTGGCCCGCAGCCGGCGGGCCACGACGGCGGGTCGGGGGGCCGGTCTGCCGTACAACTCGTGGGCGTACGGGGGCAGGGAGGCGTACGCCAGCTGCGCCACGCGCCGCCACAGCACCTCGCGCGCCGGGACCAGGAGGGGATGCGTCGGCGGGCGGAGGAGGAAGTCGTCCACCGCGCGTGCCTCGGGTCCCGCGGCCAGTTCCGGCCGCACCTTCTCGAAGTACGCGGCCATCTCGGCCCGGCCGGCCGGTACGGCGTCCGGGTCGAGGCCCACCAGACGTGCGCTGACGCGGTGTTCGTCGATGTACCGGTCGGCCTGGGCGTCGGTGAGCGGGTAACCGGAGCTGCGCAGGACGTGCACATAGGAGTCGATCTCCGCGCAGTGCACCCACAGCAGCAGTTCGGGCTCGTCCACGCCGTACCGCTCCCCCGTGTCCGGGTCGCTCACCTGGAGCATGCGGTGGATCTTCCGCACCCGGGCACCGGCCCGCTCGGCCGCCTCGCTGGTGCCGTAGGTCGTGGTGCCTACGAAGTCGGCGGTGCGCATCAGCCGGCCCCAGGCGTCGCGCCGGAAGTCGGAGTTCTGCATGACGCCGCGCACGGCGCGCGGGTGCAGCGCCTGGAGGTACAGCGCGCGGACGCCGGCGACCCACATCATCGGGTCACCGTGCATCTGCCAGGTCACCGAGGAGGGGCCGAACAGCCCCGGGTCGGCATCGGTCATGGGGTCACCTCCGCCCTGCGACCACGATGCCACGGCCGCGGAGCGGAGCGATACCGCCGGTTACGGACTCTCGACGAACCTCCGGAACGTCCCGGCCCCCGCGCCGGTGAGCGGGGCGCCGTGGGCGAAGCCGACCGCGCGGACGTCTGCCGGCAGTTTCGCGAGGCTATCCGCCCGTAGTCCGGGGTCGGCGGCGAGCGCCGCGTGACCGAGATCGAGGCGACCGCGGTGGAAGACGGCGTCTCCCGTCAGCAGGGTGCGGCTCGGCTCGTGCCACAGCACGATGTGCCCGGGACTGTGCCCCGGAGTGTGGATCACCCGCAGCCCGCCGGACCCGTCGACGAGATCGCCGTCGGCGAGTGTGCCGTCCGCGGTGACCGGCGTCCAGTGCAGCTTCGGCAGCCGGTCCAGGAGCCGCCCGGGCAGCCCCGAGCGCCCCTCGGGCGGGACGCGGCCGGCCTCCAGCCAGGGCCGGTCGGCGGCGTGCACGAGGATGTCCGCGCCGGTGCGGTGCCGCAGGTCAGCGGCGCCCTGGACGTGGTCGGGGTGGGCGTGGGTGATCACGATCCGGCGGATGTCGCCGGGCTTGCCGCCGAGGTCGGCGAGCGCGTCGAGCAGGACGCCGGGGGCGCCGGCCCAGCCGACATCGACGAGGGTGTAGCCGTCGTCTCCGGCGACCAGGAAGGCGTTGTCACGCCGGGTGGTGGCGATCTGTGTGATGCCGGGGGCGAGTTGGTGGTGCATGGAGGTCCTCAGGGCTTGGGTACGGTCCTTGCGGCTTGGGTACGGGTCATCGCTTGGGCACGGGCCTTCCGGCTCGGGCACGGGCCTCATCGCTGGGGCACAGGCCTTCCGGCTCGGGCACGGGCCTCATCGCTGCGGCACAGGCACGTAGCCCTCGCGGGCGAGCTTCGGCAGGATGCCGCCGGCCGCGAGGATGTCCAGGACGAGCGGGGGCAGGGCGCTGCCCCGGAGCCGGGTGCCGGTCGCGGAGTTCTCCACCCACCCCTCGGCGAAGTCCAGCCGTGCCGTGTCGCCGTCGGTGAAGGCCGCGGTGACGCCGGGGACGGTCAGGGCGGGCAGCCCGTGGTTCACGCAGTTGCGCAGGAACAGGGAGTTGAACTCCTCCGCCACCAGCGCGGCCACGCCCAGCTCGCGGAAGAGTGCGGCCACGGGGCGTGAGGAGCCCAGCCCGAAGTTGCGCCCCGCGACGACGAGGTCGCCGGGCCGCACCTGGCCGGTCCAGCCGGGTCGCAGCTCGTAGAAGACGTGCCGGGCGGCCTCGGGCACGGGCAGTTTCATGGCGAAGGCCGGGTACATGGCGTCGGTGGTGACGGAGTCGCCCACGACCCACACCCTGCCGGTGATCAGCGTGTTCATCGGGCGAGTACTCCTCGCGGGTCGGTGACGTGCCCAGCCAGGGCGGAGGCGGCGACGGTGGCCGGGGAGGCCATGTAGATCGACGCCTCCGGACTGCCCATACGGCCGGTGAAGTTACGGGTGGAGGAGGTCAGACAGACCTCCCCGGGCGCGAGCAGGCCCATGTGGTAGCCGAAGCAGGCACCGCAGGTGGAGTTGGTGACGACGGCTCCGGCGTCGGCGAGATCCTGGAGGTACCCGGCACGCAGGGCCTCCCGGTACACCTGTTGCGAGGCCGGAGTCACCAACAGCCGTACGCCGGGAGCCACTTGACGACCTCGGACGACCTCCGCGGCGATCCTCAGATCCTCCAACTGCCCGTTCGCACAGGACCCGATGAAGCACTGGTCGACCTTGCGCCGCTCGACGGCGGAGACCGGGAGCGCGTTGTTGCTGACGGTACCGGGGCGGGCGACGTACGGCTCCAGCGCGGAGAGGTCCACGGTCCGTACGGCGGCGTAGGCCGCGTCCGGATCGGGGTCGGCGGCGGTGTACGACTCCGGGGGCGCGCCTCGGTCGGCGAGGAACTCCCGGGCCGGGTCGTCGATCGGGAAGGTCGAGAAGTCGGCGGAGATCTCGGCGCCCTGGGTGGCGATGGTGCGCCGGTCGTTCATCGGGACCGAGGCGAGGCCAGGGCCGCCGTACTCCAGGTTGTGGTTGGTGGCGTCGCCGTAGGTGCCGGCGATGTGCAGGAAGACGTCCTTTCCGAAGACGGCGGCGGGCTTGGTGCCGGTGAGTTCGTAGCGGATCGTCGGAGCGGCCTGGAACCAGGTCCGGCCGGTGCACAGGATCGCGTACACCTCGGCGGGGCCGAGCCCGCGTGCCGCCGTGTTGTAGGCGCCGGCCGCGCAGGAGTGGGAGTCCGTGCAGGCGAGGATCTCGCCGGGCCGGGCGAGGCCGTTCTCGGCGATGACCTCGTGGCAGATGCCGTGCCGCCCGACGTCGTAGAACTTCTCGATGCCGAAGTCCCGGGCGAAGGCGCGGGCACGGGTGCCGCCGAGGGCGTCGTGGACGTTGGGGGCGGGGACGGCGTGGTCCATGACGACCGCCACCTTGTCCGGGTCGTCGATCCGCAGCGGCCGGACCCAGCCGGTCGCGAACTGCAGGTCGATCATGACGGTCAGGTCGACGTCGCAGACCACGGTGTCGCCCGGCCCGACGCGCTGCAGGCCCGCCTTACGGGCGAGGATCTTCTCGATCATGGTCATGCCCATCGGGCGTGCTCCTCGTCGTTCTTGCCGATGCTCGGTGTTCGTGGTGCCGCTCATCGGGCACTGCCCTCATGGCGGTGGCGCTCGCCGAGCGCGAACCACTCGCGCAGGCCGACGAGTTCGAACAGCCCCTGCGGACCGGATGCGACCTCGGGCAGCGTGCCGCCGAGGCGGGTCAGGGCCTCCAGTCCGTGCAGGACGTACGGGCCCAGCAGGGCGCCAGGGTGGATGGCGATGCGGTAGCCGAGGGCGGCGAGCTTCTCGGGAGCAGCGTCGGGGGTGAGGCCGCCCTGCACCATGTTGATCAGCAGCGGGGCGTCGACGGACGCGGCGATCCGCTCGATCTCGTCCATGCTCTCGGGTGCTTCGACGAAGAGGACGTCCGCCCCGGCCTCCGCGTACCGGCCCGCCCGGTCGATCGCCACCTCGACGCCGAGCGGCCCGCGGGCGTCGGTGCGGGCGACGATCACCGTGTCGGGGTCGGTACGGGCCTCCAGCGCGGCCCGCAGCACGACCAGGAAGTCGTCCGCGTCGACGAGTTCCTTGTCGGGCAGGTGCCCGCACCGCTTCGGGAACTTCTGGTCCTCCAGCTGGATCGCTGCCACACCGGCCTTCTCGTACTCGCGCACGGTGCGTACGACGTTGAGCGGGGCGCCGTAGCCCGTATCGGCGTCGGCGATCAGCGGCACGTCGCCCAGCGCGGTGACGATCGTGCGGGCGCGGTCGGTCATCTCGGTCTGGGTGAGCAAGCCGATGTCCGGCAGTCCGAACCCGGCGACGGCGACTCCGGCGCCGGTCAGGTACGCGGCGGTGAAGCCGGTGCGGGCCACGAGGGCGGCACCGAGGCCGTCGTAGACGCCGGGGGCGGCGATCAGGCCGTCGGCGGCGAGGAGCCCGCGCAGCCGTGCGGCTGGGGTGAGCGACATGGCGTGCCCTCTCAGTCGAGCGCGCCGCGGACCGGGGCGGCGAGCAGATCGGTGAGGGCGGCGATGTCGTCGAGGTCCTCCAAGCCCAGGACGGCGGCCTCGACGGCGTCCGCGCGGCCGGCGTCCATGACGCGTGCGGTCAGGGCGCGGTACTTGTCGGCGATCTCCTCGTTCGTGAGCGGGTCGTCGGGGCCGCCGTGCGGCTGCCGTACCAGCCGCTCGACCTCGCGGCCGTCGCGCAGGGTGATGCGGACGCGGGTGGAGAAGCGGGCCTCCGGTCCCTCCTTGTCGAAGCTGTCGTCCAGCGTGGCGTCGACGCGGTCGATCAGCTCCCACACGTCGTCGGAGTCGATGCGGGACGGGGCGAACTGCTCGGGGCGCACATGCCCGTCGAGGAGCGCGACCGCGACCGCGTAGCCGAGGAACATCTGCGCGCCGATCGTGGTCAGCGGACGCTCGGGCCGCCACCAGCCGTGGTGGTAGATGGCATGTGGGGCGGCCACATGAACGCGGACCACATCGGACGCGGTGAACCCGTGATCGCGGACCAGAGCGAGCACGGCGTCGACAGCCGGGTGCAGGGCTCCGTTGGCCGCGTGCGCCTTGATGCTGATGCCCTCGGTGTGCCAGACCTCGCCGAGGCCCGCGAAGATCCGGGAGGCGTCGGGATCGTGGCCCTCGCCGAAGGTCGAGAGGAAGCCGCCGTACTCGCGCTCGAAGACCCGGTCGATGCCGGTGTACCCGGCGGCCGCGAGCCCGGCGGCGTAGAAGCCGTTGCGGGCGGCGAATCCGTGCTGCATGCGCTTGGACATGGCCTCGAACTGCGCCGCCATCAGCCCGCCGGACTGGGTCGCGGCCAGGCCCAGCGCGTCCTCGAAGCCGGCGGCGTCCAGGCCGCGCAGCACGCCGGACGCGGCCGCCGCCGTGTGCGTGCCGAACACCGGACCGGAGTGCCAGCCCCGGGAGAGCATCTCGGGTCCGTTCAGGGCGAGGCCCACACGCGTTCCGGTCTCGAAGCCGGCGATCGCACCGAGCAGGAATCGGCCACCGGTGACCGGGCCGCTCTGCCGGGCGGTCGACAGGAGCGACGGCACGACTAGGGAGGCGCTGTGGAGCGGGGCCCGCGCGAAGTAGTCGTCCAGCTCGAAGCCCTGGATGAAGGTGCCGTTGAGGAGGGCGGCGGCGGGTCCGCTGGTCGTACGGCCCCAGCCGATGAGGGGGACGTCGCCGGTGCCCTCCATGGCCAGGACGGCTGCCACGGCCCTGCGCGACCAGGGCAGCTGGGCGCCGATGAGCGCGCAGGCGATGCCGTCGAGCAGGAGGTGGCGGGCGCGGGTGCGGACACGGTCGGGGATGTCGTCGAGGGTGACGTGGGCGAGCCAGGTGGCCAGGCGTCCGGTGGGGCCGTCCGGGTCGGTGGGGCCTTCGGGGTGGGTGACCATCGCCTCAGTCGGTTTCATTATGTGCAACCTCAGTTCCACGAAGGGTGGACGAGAGTGGCAGTCGACTGCAGCGGTGTCAAGCACTGGCCTGCACGACTTAGGTTCTGAATAATGAATCCGAAAATTCACATACTGAAGGATGTGAGCATGACCGCATCACGGACCGAGGGCGGTGACACGGCACGCCGGGCGCTACGGCTCGTCGAGGCCGTGGTCGCGTCGGGATCCCCCGCCGGGCTGCAGGAACTGGCGGACGCCGTGGGGCTGAGCAAGTCGACCGCGTACCGGCTGCTGCGAGTGCTCCAGGAGGAGGCGTACGTCAGCCGGGCGGACTCCGGGGGTTACCGGGTCGGTACGCGGCTGATGGGGCTCGCCGCCGAGGTCATGCCGCGCGCGGACGTGTTCGCGGGCGTCCGTCCCGTGCTGCGGGCGCTCGCCGACATGTCCGGGGAGACGGCGACGCTCCATCTGCGGGCCGGGGACGAGGCGGTGCTGGTGCTGGGCGCGGAGAGCGACTATGAGCTGCGGCGGGCGGCCCGGCTCGGCTCGGCCACTCCCCTGCACCGGGGGTGCAGCGGGCACGCGATCCTGGCGCACCTGCCCGCGCAGGAGGTGGCGGCGATCCTGGCCCGCGCGGGCGACGCGGTCCGCCCCGCGGAGGTGGAAGCTTCGATCGCGGCTGTCCGGGTGGACGGTTTCGCAGTATCCGTGGGGGCCAACCACCCCGGGCTCAGAGGTGTCGCCGTACCCGTACGGACGACGGACGGACGGGTCGCGGCCTCGGTGGCGGTGTCCGGCCCGGCCGACCGGTGGACGGCGAAGCGTGCCACGGCCTTCGCCGAGGTGATGATGGACCGGTGCGCCCGGCTGTCGCTGCTGTTCGACGCGGCGGAGGCACCGGGCACGGCGTGACGGCGTGACGGCGTGACCAGGATCGCCGGCCGGCGCTCTGCGTTCGGGCCCTCCTCACGCCGCCGCGCCGCTCCGGCCGCCGCAAGGGATGCCAGGGCCGCCGTCGGCGCGAACTGTGGGTAAATCCAGCAAAATTCCCTGGCATGCACGTACATTTCCGACCATCGCTTGGAGATGTCACCGGCAGACGGGGGCAAAGGATGGGCACGGACGACCGCGTCCCGGTGACGACCGGGATCGCACGGCTGCACACGTCGCCCCGACTCGCCGGGCCCGGCCGGTTCGGGCTGGTGACCAACCACACCGGCGTCCTTCCCGACCTGCGCCCGGCCGCGCCCGCGCTGCTCGAGGCCGGCGCGCGCCTGGTCGCCCTGTTCGGCCCCGAGCACGGGCTGCACGGCACCGGCCAGGCGGGCGAGAGCGAGGATGCCGAGGCGGACCTCGCCACCGGTCTGCCGGTCTACGACACCTACCGCTGCAGCGGCGAGCGTCTCGACAAACTCCTGATCGACAGTGGCGTCGACGCCCTGGTGTACGACCTGCAGGACATCGGGGCCCGGTTCTACACCTACGTGTGGACCATGTTCGACCTGATGGTCTCGGCGGCCCGTACGGGCGTACGGTTCGTGGTCGCGGACCGGCCGAATCCCCTCGGTGGGCTGGTCAGCGAGGGCCCGCCGCTCGACCCGGTGTGGGCCAGCTTCGTGGGGCGCGCCCCGATCCCCGTCCGGCACGGCCTCACCTGCGGCGAACTCGCCCGGCATCTCAATGCGTTGACTGTGCCCCAAGTGGCGGGCAGGACCGCCGACCTGACCGTGATCGAGGCGGTCGGCTGGCAGCGCGCCATGGACGCGGAGTCCACCGGCCTGCCCTGGGTCGCGCCCTCGCCGAACATGCCGACGCCGGCCACCGCCGCCGTCTACCCCGGCACCTGCCTGTTCGAGGGCACGAACCTCTCGGAGGGCCGGGGTACCACGCAGCCCTTCGAGATCGTCGGGGCCCCGTACATCGACGCGCGGTTCGCGCCCTCACTCGCCGAACTCGCCCTGCCCGGAGTGCACTTCCGTGATCTGCGGTACGTACCGACCTTCCACAAACACGCCGGACGGCCGCTGCGCGGGGTCCAGCTCCACATCACCGACCGCGAGCTGTTCGCTCCCGTACGCACCGCCGTCGCGATGCTCGCCACGTTGCGGCGGCTGTACCCGGACGATTTCGCCTGGCACACCGAGGACGGCGGCGCGGAGGGAGCCGGCCGTCGTCACTTCATCGACCTGCTCTGGGGGTCCGACCGTTTGCGGCACGCCGTCGACGCGGGCGACGACCCGCTGCCGCTGTGCGATCCCCCGGCGCCGCCCGCCGGGTGGGCCGGCGACGACGCGCTGCTCTACCCCTGAGACCGCCCACCCCACCACCGCTACTCGCTGCTCCGCCCGGAAGGACAACCCCGTCCCGGAAGGACCACCCCGTCGATGACCGATCGCACGACGACGACCAGATCCCGGGCCGGGATTCGTGGCTTTCGCGCGGGCGACGGCCCGCAGCTGGTGGAGGCGTGGCGCCGGAGCGCGCCGGCCGACCCGATCACCCCGGACCGCTTCCGCTCCCTGGTGCTGCTCGACGCCAACTTCGATCCGGAGGGGCTCAGGGTCGCCGTCGACGGCGACCGTGTCGTCGGCGCGGCCTACGCGGTGCGCCGTCTGACGCCGATGAGCGGCACCGACCTGGAGCCGGAGCAGGGCTGGATCCCGTTCTTCTTCGTCGACCCGGCCGCCCGCGGGCGCGGCCACGGCCGACGGCTGCTGACCGACGCCCTCGACTGGCTGCACGGCCACGGCCGTACCCGGGTGGACTTCTCCTCGTACACCCCGAACTACATCCTCCCGGGCCTGGACGCCGAGGCGTACCCGGAAGCGGCCGAGCTCCTCGAGTCCCTGGGCTTTCACCCGCTGTACGAGGCGGCGGCCATGGATCGCAGCCTGGTCGGCTATCGCTTCCCGGAGGATGTCACGTGCCGCGCGGACGAACTGACGGCGCGGGGCCACCGGTTCGCCACCCCGTCCGACGACGACCTGGTGGAACTGGTCGCGCTCGCCGGGAACCACTTCAACCCGGACTGGGCGCGCGCGATCCGGGAGTGTCTGGCCGCGGGCACACCGCTCGACCGGATCGTCGTCGCCCGGGACCCTGCGGGCCGCCTGACCGGCTGGGCGATGCACGGCGCGTACGAGTCGGTGGACGAGCGGTTCGGCCCGTTCGGTGTGCTGGAGGAGATGCGCGGCACCGGACTCGGCAAGGTCCTGCTCCACCTGGTCCTGGAGCGGATGCGAGCGCGGGGCGCGCACTCCGCGTGGTTCCTGTGGACCGGCGAACGGTCCCCGGCGGGCCACCTTTACCGCACGGCCGGCTTCACCACGACCCGGGTGTTCCGCGTGCTGCGCCGGGAGGCCGGACGATGACGACGCCGTCACACCGCACCAGGGCCCAAGGTGGCCTGAGCCGCCGTCACTTCGCGCTGGCGCTCCCCTCGGCGCTGCTCGTCGCCGGATGCGCCGCGCCGTACCAGGGCACCGGGCGGCCCGGGGATCCGATCGTGCTCACCCTGCTCTCCCACTACGCGAGCGGGGAGCTGAAGGAGGCTCTGCAGGGCCCGGTCGACGAGTGGAACGCCACGCACGACCGGGTCAAGGTGCGGACGAAGGCCGTCGAGTTCACGGACCTGCTGACCACGGTCATGGTCCGGCAGGCCGCGGGCCAGGGCGCCGACATCCTCCACCCGTACTGCCTGTGGAACGGCCAGCTGGTCCGGGCCGGTGTCCTGCGGCCGGCTCCCTCCGAGCACGCCGAGGAGATCAGGCGCGGCTACGGCGGGGCCGCGGTCGGCGCCGCGTCGGTGGGCGGCACGGTGTACGGCTACCCCACCGAGGTGCAGACGTACGCCCTTTACTACAACAAGCGGCTGCTGCGTGAGGCCGGTGTCGCCGGACCTCCGCGCACCTGGCCGGAGCTGGAGGAGACGGCCTACCGCACTGCCGAGCGGGACCGGTACGGCAACACACTGGTCCAGGGGTTCGGGCTGTCCACCTACGACGACTCCACCACCGTCGGCCAGACGCTCGCCCTGCTCAACGCCGCCGGCGGAAGATTCGTCTCCGTGGACGGCAGGAGCACCGCCATCGACTCGCCGGCCGGCCGGGCCGTGTTCGACCTGGAGCACCGCCTCGTCGCCAAGGGTGCGAGCGCGCCCGGCGTCAACGTCTACAAGGCGTTCGCGTCCGGTCAGGTGGCCATGGTGGTCAGCGCAGGCTGGTGGACCGCGGACCTGAAGGGCCTGATGGGCAAGGACTACCGCGATGTCGGCGTCGCGCCCGTACCCGTCCCCGAGGCGGGCGACAGGCGCGCCACGCTCTCCACCGGCTTCATGCTGGGCGTCAACGCGGCCAGTGAACACCCTCGCGAGGCCTGGGAGTTCCTGCGCTGGCTCAACACCGAGAAGGTGGGTGTGAAGAGCGCCGGGAAGGGCGCGACAGCGACCCGGATGAGCGCGCTGCAGGTGTCGGTCGGCTCCCTGACCGGCCGTGCCGACGACATGCGGACGCTTCTCGGCGAGGGCGGCGATCCGAACCTGCGCCCGTTCCTGGACGCGCTGGCGTACGCGGTGCCGGAGCCGAACGTGCCGGGCGCGCAGCAGGCCAAGTCACTGCTGCGCAAGAACATCGAGGCGTTGTGGACCGGTCAGCAGTCGGTCGACGAGGCGCTGCGCACCACCCGCCGTCAGGTCGATCAGGAGGTGTCCCGCTCATGGTGAACGCCCTGGCGCCGGAGACGACCGAGCGAGTGCCCGGACCGCGCTCCGCCGGGCCCGCGGTCGACGGCCGCAGTCCCACCCGACGCCGGCGCCACCAGGCCGTCGTCGCCTACCTCTTCCTGGCGCCGACGCTGCTCTTCTTCGCGGTCTTCCTGATCCTGCCGCTCGGCTTCGCGCTGCTGCTGTCGACGTCCCGCTGGGCCGGGTTCGACCTCGGCGACATCGATCCGGTCGGACTGGACAACTTCACCGGCCTCTTCGCGGACGGCTCGACGTTCCTGGCGCCGATCCTCACCAACACGCTGCTGTTCGCCCTGGGCACGGTGGCCCTCGCGCTCGCCGGCTCCGTCGTCGTCGCCACCTGTATCGACAACCTGCGGTTCCAGGGGCTGTGGCGCACGCTGTACTTCCTGCCGATCGTCACGACCGTCGTCGCCGTCGGCAACGTGTGGAAGTACATGTACGAGCCGGGCGGGCTCGTCAACGGCGTCCTCAACGCCCTCGGGCTCGACTCGGTGGCGTTCCTCCAGGATCCGGACACCGCGCTGCCCTCAGTCGTGGTCGTACAGGCCTGGGCGTCGGTCGGCTCGGCGATCCTCATTCTGACCGCCGGGCTGAAGTCCATTCCCGAGTCGTACTACGAGGCCGCCGCGCTCGACGGCGCCGGGCCCGTCACCGTCTTCCGGAAGATCACGCTGCCGCTGCTGCGGCCGTCCCTGCTGTTCGTCTGCATCACCCAGTTCCTCACCGGCCTGCAGTCGTTCGCGCTGATCATCGTGATGACCAAGGGCGGGCCGGGTGACGCGACGAACGTGGCCGCGCTGGAGATGTACCGGCAGGCCTTCTCGTACGGCGACTGGGGCACCGCGAGCGCCGCCGCCTTCGTGCTGTTCGTGGTGGTCCTCGTGGTCACCCTGGCGCAGTTGTGGATCTTCCGGCGCAAGGGGGAGGACGCATGAACCGCCGCCGTTTCCCGTGGTTCTCGTATCTGGTGGTCGTGACCGGGGCCCTGCTCACGGTGGTGCCGTTCCTCGACATGGTGATGACGTCGTTCAAGGGGCCCGGCGAGTCCGGCACGCTGCCGTACCGGTTCCTGCCCGAGGCGTTCGGCCTGTCCAACTACCGGGCGGCGATCGACCAGCTCGATCTGCCGGTGCTCTTCCGCAACAGCGTCGTCGCCACCGCCGTGATCACCGGATCGGTGCTGCTCACGTCGTCGCTCGCCGGCTACGCGCTCGCCAAACTCCGCTTCCCGGGACGGAACTTCATCTTCCGGCTGGTGTTGTCGACGATGATGTTCCCGCCGTTCCTCTTCTTCATCCCGCACTTCCTGATCCTGGTGCACTGGCCGCTCGCGGGCGGCAACGACCTGTTCGGACAGGGGGGCGCGGGCCTGACCGTCAGCATCGTGGCGCTCGCCATGCCGTTCCTGGTCAACGGCTTCGGGATCTTCCTGATGCGCCAGTTCATGGTCTCGATCCCGGACGAGGTCCTGGAGGCCGCGCGCATCGACGGGGCCGGCGAATTCGCCGTGTGGTGGCGGATCGTCGTGCCGCAGACCAAGCCGGTTCTGGTCACGCTCGGGCTGCTGACCTTCGTCGACGCCTGGAACGAGTACATCTGGGCGCTGCTCGTCTCGACCGCCGACCCGGACGTGATGACCCTGCCCGTCGGCATCCAGCTCCTGCAGGACTACGTCGACCCGACCCGCACGATGCCCATCGTCATGGCCGGACTCGTCCTGAGCATCCTGCCGGTCCTGATCCTCTTCCTGCTGCTGCAGAAGTACTACATCCGTGGCGTCATGCTCAGTGGGCTCAAGTAGGCCATGCCCGCACAGGCGTCCCGGGTGACGCCTTCGGCGCCGTGTACGCCGCGTACAACGGCCGAGGGCCCGGTACAGAGCGGCGCGCGCCCGCACCGGGGAGGTGGGTGGCAGGCTCTCTCTCCTCGGCCGGGAGGTGGTCGCCATCCGCCGCCCCGGTCTCGTTCGCCGCGTCGTCGTCGCTGGTCACGGCGTGACACGCTCCGGACGGCGTGGTGGCATGAGGGCATGGAGTTGCGGGAACTGCGGGCGTTCGTGGCGGTGGTGGAGGAGGGCGGGCTGTCCGCGGCCGCGCGGCGGCTGCACCTGAGTCAGCCGGCCCTGTCCCAGACGGTCAGCGGCCTGGAGCGGCAGCTGGGCGTGAAGCTGCTGACGCGCGGCAGCACCGGGGTGCGTGCCACAGAGGCGGGGACTGCGCTGCTGGGCGAGGCGCGCGCGGTGCTTGCCCGGCACGATCAGGCCCTGCGGGTGATGGCCGGGTACTCGGGCCCCGGCGGCGGGGCGCTGCGGATCGGCATTCCGCTGGAGTTGCCCGCCGGGCTGCTCGATCCGGCGTTGGCGGAGCTGGCCGTGGCACATCCGGACACCCGGGTACAGGCCCGGCACCTGTCCTCGGCGGAACAGCTGGAAGCGCTGCGATCCGGTGAGCTCGACGTCGGTCTTCTGCGCGAGCGACCGTCGGGGCCCGAGTTCGACGCGCTGCTCGTCGCACGGGAGAAGCTGGGTGTGCTGGTGGCCGCGCAGCAGGCGGCCGAGTTGGCCGGTCCCGACGGTATCGCGCTCGACGCGCTCGGTGCCCTGCAGTGGGTCGGGTTCCCGCGCGCCGGCAGCCCCGCCTGGTACGACGAGTTGACCGCGATCCTGCGCGGCCACGGCCTCGACCTCGGTCCGCAGCCTCCGCAGGGGCAGGCCCTGATCGCGGACGTGAAGCTGGCTGCGGTGGCGTCCGGGCGGGCGTTCGCGCTGGCTCCGCCGGGCTGGCGGCAGCCGTTGCCGGACCACGTGACCTGGTCGCCGCTGATCGGGCATCCGCTGGTGAGGCGTACCTGGGCCGTGTGGCCGGCCGACTCGCGCCGCCGTGACCTGGGCCGGTTCATCGCCGCGCTCGACCGGTCGGTCAGCGGTTGAGTCCGACCCCGCACCGAGCGGGCGCCGGGCGGGAGACGGCCCGGCGCCCCCTCTTGCGGGCGGTGCGCGTCAGACGGCCGTGCGGCCGCCGTCCACGGGCAGGATCGCGCCCTGCACGAAGCTGGCCGCGTCACTGGCCAGATAGGCGATCGCCTCGGCGATCTCCTGCGCGGTGGCGGGCCGTCCGGCGGGGGCCTGCGCGGCCAGGGCGTCGAGGTCCTCGCCCATGCCGGCCGTTCCCTCCGTACGGGTCGGACCGGGCTCCACGGCGTTGACGCGCACCCCGCGCGGGCCGAACTCGGCGGCCCACGCCTTGGTCAGCAGGTTCAGCGCCGCCTTGCTCGACCCGTACAGCGCCATGCCCGCGACGCCGTACTCGGCGACCATGGTGCTGACGTTGACGATCGCGCCCTGCCCACGCTCGGCCATCGCCGGGGCGAGCTCGGCCACCAGGTAGAACGGCACTTTCACGTTCAGGTCGTACACGGCGTCGACGTCGCTCGGTGCTGTCTGCGCCGTCGGGCCGAACGGGAAGAGGCCGGCGCTGTTGACGAGGATGTCCACCCGGCCGCCGCCCAGCTCATCGGCCGCGTGGGCCAGTCGCCGGGCCGACTGCGCATCCCTCAGGTCGGCCGCCAGAAAGTCCGCCTTGCCGCCGCGCGAGCGAATGGCGGCGACCACCGACCCGCCACGGGCCGCGTCGCGGCCCGCGACCAGCACGTGGGCGCCCCGCTCGGCGAGCAGCGTCGCCGTCGCGGCACCGATTCCGCTGGTCGCTCCGGTCAGCAGGGCCACACGCCCGGTCAGATCTGCAGAACCCATGAGGGCCGTCCTTCATATCGGAAAGTGTGGGCCAACGGCGTACGGGGGCACCGCGTCCGTCGTCCCGTCCCCTCGTCCGTGAGGTGACGGAATTCCAAAGCGCCCGGCACTTCATCGGATTCCGAATCGGCCATAGGCGAATCCGATGCCCCCGATAAGTGTGGGACCCGACGTGTCGCCCGGTCCGTCACGACATGCGCTGCGCAGCGCCACGTCTGCACCGGTCGGAACGACGTACGCGCCGGCGCTCAGCGTCGGTTTTCGGCGGCGGATTCCTCTCCGTGGGAGAGGCGGTATGCCACGGCAAGCCCCCCGGGGACACCTGGGAGGAGGACGAGGGCGATGCCGAGGACGAGTGGTGCCGGGCGTGCGGCGCCGACGCCCACGCACACGGCGGCCACGGCCACGCAGGTGCGGGCCAGCGGCCGGTGGAGGGCCCGATCCAGGAGCCAGAACTGCAGGGAGGTCGCCGGCATCATCGTCGCGCAGAGCACGACGGCCGCACCCCCGCACAGCAACCAGGCCGTCGCGGCGGGGGTCCGGCCGGTGAGCGCGTCGGTCACGCTGAGCGCGACCGCCTGTACCGGGGTGGCCGTACCGATCACGACCGCGAACCCCACCCGGTGAGCGACGGCCAGAGGACCTCAGGTCGGCACGCGGGGGCCGGCAGGCGGGCGGCACTCGCCACCAGGACAACCCCGCAGACGGCCGTACCGGTCACGAACAACCTGCTGGGGCGGCGGAATTCAGGGCTGTCGCCGCGCGCGGCAAGCAGCCACAGCAGCGCCGGCACCACGAACAACACCCTCGCGTTCACCGCGAACGCGACTCCGCGTACACCGCCCGCCTCGGGGATGAACGCACCCAGCCCGTGCGCGGCGAGGTTCCGCAGCAGCGAACCGCCTTTGAGCTGAGCGCCGCCGGGCGTGGGGGGCTGTGTGCGGGGCGCTCCTGCACCGTGACGGGATGGGTCGAGGGTGTCGGCGGCTCAGCCGTCGAGCGTCCCCATGAACTCGGGTGCGTAGCGGTCGCCGGTGACCGCGCCGTGCGGGGCGACCGCCTCGATCGCGGCGATGTCCTCGGCGGTGAGGGTCACCTCGGTCGCGGCGGCGTTCTCCTCCAGGTAGCGGCGGCGCTTGGTGCCCGGGATGGCGATCGCGCCCTGGTGCTGGACCCAGGCGAGCGCCAGCTGGGAAGGCGTGACGTCCTTGGCGGCGGCGATGCGGCGGACCTCGCGCACCACGTCGAGGTTGCGGTCGAAGTTCTCACCCTGGAAGCGGGGGTCGGTACGGCGCCAGTCGTCCTCGGCGAAGTCTTCGGGGCTGGTGATGGCGCCGGACAGGAAGCCACGCCCCAGCGGGGAGTACGCGACCAGGCCGATCCCGAGTTCCCGCAGGGTGTCGAGCACCTCGTTGTGTTCGATTCCGCGCTCGAAGAGCGAGTACTCGGTCTGGACAGCGGTGAGCGGGTGCACGGCGTGGGCGCGCCGGATCGTCCGCGCGGACGCCTCGCTCACGCCGATGTGGCGGATCTTGCCCTCGGCGACCAGCTCGGCCAGTGCGCCGACGGTCTCCTCGATCGGCACGTCCGGGTCGATGCGGTGCAGGTAGTACAGGTCGACATGGTCGGTGCCCAGGTGCCGCAGCGAGCGTTCGAGGGCCCTGCGGACGTACTCGGGCCGGCCGTTCAGGCCGAGGGCGCGGCCGTCGTCGGTGATCTCGACGCCTGTCTTGGTGGCGAGGACGGCGGCGTCCCGGCGCCCGGCCAGCGCCTTGCCGACGAGCTGCTCGTTGACGAACGGACCGTAGCTCTCGGCGGTGTCCAGCAGAGTGACGCCCAACTCGAGCGCGCGGTCGATGGTGGCCAGCGACTCGGCCTCGTCGGTGGCGCCGTAGAAGGCGCTCATGCCCATGCAGCCGAGCCCTTGGGCTCCGGCGGTCAGACCCTGACTGCCCAGTGCACGCTGTTCCACGGTGACTCCTTCATTTCGTAACTAACTGGATAGATACATGACCGTAAGCCCATGGGCCACCCATGTCAATAACTAGATAGTTACTTGCTAGGGTGGTGGACATGCCACGGGACTCCAGTGCCACCAAAGCCCGGCTGCTCGACGCCGCCTTCAACGAATTCGCCGCATACGGCATCGCCGGGGCCCGGGTGGATCGGATCGCCGAGGCCGCGGGGGCGAACAAGCGGCTGATCTACGCCTACTTCGGCAACAAGGAGCAGTTGTTCGACGAGGTTCTGCAACGGGCAATGGCGGCGGGTGCCGAGGCGGTGCCGTTCGACGTCCACGACCTGCCCGGATACGCAGGCGCGATCTTCGACCACCTCGTCGCCCGGCCGGACCTCATGCGCCTACGCCTGTGGAAGCTCATGGAACGCCCCTCCGTCACCGCACTCGAAGCGGAAGCCTTCGGGCGCAAGACCGCCGAAGTGGCCGACGCGCAACAGCGCGGCGACCTCGCCCGGGAAATGGAGCCGGCCGATCTCCTGACCATGGTGCTCGCCGCGGCCCAGGCATGGTTCTGGGCCGCTGAAGGGGCCGACGCGGCGCAGAGCGGCTCATCGTGGCCGGCGCAGCGGCTGGCCGAGCACCGCGCGGCAGTCGTCGAGGCCGCCCGTCGGATCAGCGAGCCGAAGACCGCCGCCGAGTAGCAGCCGCATCGGCGCCCGGGCGCGGCACTCGCGGGCGTCTCACCCAAGCCGGGAAGACGGGACGGGCCGCGCGGCCGATCCGGTCCGGACAGCAAGGTCCGGACGGTCCTGACCCGTGCGGACGGCCTGGCCTCCCCCAGCGTCACCGCGGTCCGTGACGGCAGGCTGTACGTCATCGACGGCGGCCTCAACGCGCCGCACAACGCGCAGATGCAGAGCGGGAGGATCGAGGTCGGGACGCGATCGCACCGGACGCCATGAGACGTGCGCACGCCGCCACGAGCGGGGCACCGAGCGGGCGGCGATCTCTGCGCGCCCGCTCGGTGCCCGGCCGACTCCCCCGGAGGCCGGGCTCACGGCGTGGCCAACGGCATCGGCTCGGAGATCGAGCTGATCCCGGCAGACCAGCTCAACGAGGCGTTCGACCGGGTCCTCGCCTCCGACGTCCGCCACCGGTTCGTGGTGGACACCTCCTCGCCGGCCTGACGCACGAGCACGGCTCAGCCGCCGACCAGGGCGACGAGCCTGATGAAGACCAGGTCGGGGTCGACGGTGAGATCCACGACCTCGTCGAGTTCCTCGACCTGGCGATCGCCGGCCAGCACGAAGAACCCGTTGCTCAGGAAGGCACGCTCGGCGATCCCGGCCTGGCGCTCCCAGTCGATGCGGCGGGGCTCGCGGAGCCGGTAGCCGTTCAGTTCCGTCTCGGCGTCGTCGGGGCGGACGAGGCCGTTGAAGCGGTCGCTCGGTCGGGCGTTGTGCCGGGCGACCTCCTCGCGGACCCGGAGCCTGATCAGCTCCCGTACGGTCATCCGCTCCGGCAGCCCGGCGACCTGCCACTCGGTGACCGGCTTGCCCGTCGCGGTCTCGTCCCGGAACGTCACGGTGGCCATCAGGCACCTCGCTTGATCTGCATGAGGATGGTCTCGTCGGTGATCTCGGTGTCGGCGGCGAGCAGGAACGCCTTGCTGAGGATGAGGGAGAGCCGGTCGTCCTCGAACGGCAGGAACACCTTGCCGTCCCCCGAGCGTCCGGCCGGGACGATGCACAGGTAGCTGTCGTCCGGTGTCATCAGGATGTTGGCCGAGCCCAGATGGATCCTGTACGTGCGCAGATCGCCGCGGACGACCAGGAAGCGGCCGTCGAGCGTGCACCGGTCGGCGATCTTCAGGCGCGGCAGGATCCGTTCCAGGACATCGCGGCGGGCCTCGGCGCTCGCCGTCAGCTCGGCGAACCCGGCCCGCTCCCAGTAGGTGCGCACGGGGCCGCGGTCGGTCCAGTCGGGATCGGCGGCGATCGAGGTGACACCGACGAAGAGGTCCACGTCGCGCATCGCCTCGCTGAAGACCAGCGGGGGCACGTCGGCGAGCGGCGCCTCGCGCCAGACTCCCTCCACCCGGCGGTCGAACCGCACTTGGTCGGTCGACGCCAGTTCGTCTTCGCCCGCCCAGTCGGCCCAGCGGTGGAAGAAGCGGACCCGCCACTCCCCCGCCGCCAGCGTGCGCTCGGCCTCGTCGCCGTCCCCGCCGTCCCAGGGACCGAGCAGGTCGCTCTTCCATCCCCGGGCCCGGAACAGGGCGAACATCCTGCGGTAGTGGACGAGGTGGGCGGCGAAGCGGTTGGAGTAGACGCGGGTCTGCTCCTCGGCCGGGGTGAGCCGGTAGATCTCGCGGAACGCCTGTTTGAAGGGCTGCCGTGTGCACCGCTCGGTGAGCAGATCCCGCCAGTTCCGCACGGCGTGGGGTTCGGAGCGAAGCGGGTGCCAGAGCCGTACGGAGGCGTCGTCCGGGGCGTCGGGAAGGTGCTCGTCCGACTCGGGCAGTAGGGCGCGCCACTCGCCGGGTGCGACCTCGATCTCCCAGATCAGCCGGCGTACGAGGGTACCGGCGAGGGGGTGCCCGGCCAGCTCGGTGCGCCACCAGCGGTACGGGTGGACGGCCTCGACGGTGAGGCCACCCTCCAACGCACGTACAAGGGTGACGAGTTGGGCATTGACGCGCTTCACCAGCTCGCGCAGCTCCTTGACCAGGGCGGCGTGCTCGCGGCGGACCGGCGCCGGGAGGCTGCGCAGCGGTCGGCCGTCCTTCTCCCAGGTCAGCGTGGCGGTCTCGGTGACTGTGACGACGGCCTGGTAGTCGCCGGCCGTACGGCGCAGGACGCCGCCCGCGGCGGAGCCGTTGATGGATACGGTGTCGAACTCCAGTCTCGGCAGTCGCAGTGCCACGTCGGTGCGTTCGGCCAGGGCCGCGTCGACCTTCTTGAGCATCTTGTCGAGCTGCTTGGGCACCCCGGCGTGCCGGACGGTCCGGCGCACGGTGCGGATCGCGGTCACCAGTTCGGGCGTCGGGAAGTCCTGCGCGGCGCGGACCACTTCGTACAGCAGGGCCTGCGAGGGAAGCGTCTTCGCCGTCGTCGGGGCGAGGGCGACGCCGGGCAGCAGCCGCTCGAACAGTTCCGGCAGCCAGGGCTCGTCGCGCAGCAGCGCCACCCGCAGGGCCTGTCCGAGCGAGGTGATCTCCCGGTCCGTGAACGCCTTGTCCGCCCGGTAGGGGATCTCGCCCGCCCGGATCGCATCCGTGCGGTCGGCCGCGGCTACGAGCGCGCGCCGGGCGAACGCCACGTAGGCGGGGTTGTCGGCCGACCGGCGCCACGTGTGCGCGAGCGGCGAGACGAACCTGTGGTCCCGGTCGATGTCGGACAGCAGCGCCCGTTCGGCCGGGTCGAGGGCGGCCATGACGGCGATCTCGTCCGCGACGATGGGGCCCACATCCCGGGAGAGGCGCTCCACGACCGCGCGCAGGGTCCCGTCGCCGGCGAGCCCGGCGACCGCGAGCAGCGCGTACGGCTGACGCACGGTGTCATTCTCCAGCCGGAACTCGACCAGGCGACGGGCCGGTTCGGACACGTCGGGCAGCGGCCCTGCGCAGGACTCCAGCGTTCTCAGGCCGAGGGTGAGATCCGCCCAGCCGGTCTCCTCGTATCGCTCGACGAGCACCTCGAACATCCGGCGGCAGGCGTCGGGGGTGAAGCGCGGCTGCCGTTCCCGGGCCGCGTCCTCGACCGCGAAGCGGACCGTCGTCATCGTGTGCGTGGCCGAGGCCCTCACCTGGTAGGCCGCCACGAACAGGCTGCCGAGCTGCTCGTCGGAGACCTGCGACAGATCCGGGTTCCTGTCCTGGTCCTCCAGTGTGAAGTCCGGGTCGGTCAGCGCGTGTGTCAGCCGGGCTGCGAGGTCCATCAGGCGCCCCTCTTGATCTGGCGGAGGATCGTGTCGTCGGTGATCTTGGTGTCGGCGGCGAGCAGGAAGGCCTTGCTGAGGATCAGGGAGAGCCGTTCGTCCTCGAACGGCAGGAAGACCTTGCCGTCGCCCCTGCCGCGTGACGGGACGATGCACAGGTAGGCGTCGTCCGGTTCCATCAGGATGTTGGCCGAGCCGAGATGGATCCTGTAGGTGCCCAGGTCTCCGCGGACGACCAGGAAGCGGCCGTCGAGCGTGCACCGGTCGGCGATCTTCAGGCGTGGCAGGATCCGTTCCAGCGCCGCGCGGCGGACCTCGGCGCTCGCCGTCAGCGCCCCGAACGTGGCCGTGCGCCAGTACCCGGCGTAGCGGTCCTCTCCCCGGTCGGTCCAGTCGGGATCGGCGGCGATCGAGGTCACGCCCACGAACAGGTCGACGTCCCGCATCGCCTCGCTGAACACCATCGGCGGAACCTCGGCGAGCGCAACCTCCCGCCACTGGCGGCCGTTGCGCCGCTCGAAGCGGACCTGGTCCGTCGCGGCGTGCTCGGGCGCGTGGCCGCCGTCGTCGTCCGCGGCGGGCTCGTGGTGGAAGCAGGCCCGCCACGCGCCGTCGCCGAACTCGGCCCGCGCCAGCCCGTCGTGGCCGCCGTCGTACCGTCCGAGGAAGTTGGCCTGCCAGCCGCGCTCCTTGAACAGCGCGTAGAGCTGCCGGTAGTGGACGATGTGTGCGGCGAACCGGTTGGAGTAGCCGCCGGTCTCCTCCTCCGCCGGGGTGAGGAGGTAGATCTCCCGGAAGGCCTGCTTGAACGGCTGCCGCAGCCGCTCGGCGACGAGCCGCTCCCGCCACGCCCTGATGTCGTCCGTCGCCGCCCGGATCGGATGCCACAGCCGGACGCGCTCGGGGCGACCGGGCGACTCGGCCGTCGGCGCCACCGCACGCCACTCGCCGTCCGCGTCCTGGACCTCCCAGATCAGACCACGCACGAGAGTCCCGGTGACCGGATGATCGCGGTAGTAGCGGCACCACTCGTCGTACGGCCACTCGCGCCCGGTCGACATCAACGCCTCGACGCGGGCCCGCTCGCCGGACAGCGTCCCCCGCACCTCCTTGGCCAGGGCCTTCAACTCCTGGAGCTCGTCCGGGAATTCGTCCTTCACGGCCGCCGGAGCCGTACGGGACGTCCCGCCGTCGGGGCGGGTGAAGGTGAGCCGCACGGTCGCCGCTTCCTCGATGGCCAGCCGCACCCGGTGTCCCCCCAACTCCCGTTCCAGCGAACCGTCCGGAGCCAGGCCGTGGTCCGGCACGCTGCGCTCGATGAGCTGCTCCGCCGTGATGCCCTGCTTCCCGGCGGCCGTCACCAGCGCGGTGTCGAGCTGCTTGCCCAGGGCCCGGTGCCTGATCCGGGACCGCAGCCGCCACAGGGTCTCCAGCGCGGCCGGATCGGCGGTCTCGGCCAGCGCGTTGATCGCCGCGCCCGCGAGCTTGAGATCCTCGATCACGTCGGCTCCGGGGCCGCCGGCCCGCAGAGCGAGCGCGCCGAGACACTGCACCGCGGCCGGCGCGTCGGTCAGCACGGCCGCCCAGACGACGCCGCGGGCCAGGTCCCCGTCGCTCTGCTGGACGAGGTAGTGGTAGTGGTAGCCGTCGTGGAACCAGCCGGTGTGCGCACCGCTTCGCCTGCTGCACAGCGGGTCGTCCTCGGCCAGCGCGCGCAGGACGTCGGCCACGAGGTCCCGCGCCGACGCCGCGTCCGCGAGTTCCAGGCACGTCCGCCGCCACTTCTGCGCGGGACGCGGCCCGGACAGGCCCGCCAGGTGCCGTACGAAGTCGGCCAGTTCCGGCGTCGGCGACGTGGTCGCGCGGTCGCGCAGCGGGGCGGCCCAAGGGGCGTACGACGGAATCAACCCCTCGGGGATGTGCGCCTCGTCCACGCTCGCGAGCAGCGCACGGAGACGTCTGACGAGCGGCCCGCGCAGGTGCGCGGGGGCATCGCCGCTCATGAGCTTCCCGTGTGCGTGCCGCAGCCACGGCGCGACGGCACGGCACCCGTCGGCGCCGAGCCGCTCGGCGGCGTCCAGCGCCGTCCCCAGGGAACCGGCGGACCAGAAGCCCATGTCGAACTCGGTGACACGGACCAATAGCACCGTCACCTCGGCCGGCGTCCAGCCGTGCACCCGCGGTATCACGGCTGCGATCTCGGAGTCGTACCGCCACGATCCCGTGTCGTCGAAGCGGGAGGCCAGCACGAGGCACAGGGCCGCCGCCCTGCCCTCCTCATCCGAACAGGCCGCGAGCCGCCCGTCGATCTCGGCCCGGGTCGCTGCGCGTATCGCCTGGATCCGATCGAATTCCTCCGGTCCCCGCAACGCCGCGGGGGCGTCCCACCGGGGCTCCGTCCGCTGACGTTCCAGGAGATCGACGAGCCAGCGCACGCGGCCGAGCGCGGCGGACCGCACGTCGTCGAACGAGTCGTTCCTACGGGATTCGGCCACCAAGGCGTCGTAGAGCATGGCGGGATGATGGCAGGGGGGACTGACAACGCCGCGCGACGGCAATCGCCCCGACTGACAGACTCGGCCACACGACGACAGGCGGTCGCCTCTTCGCAGGAAGCGAGATCCTCCCGGCCGAGGACGGCGGTTGCGTGCACGAGATCGCGCTGACCGATGCGAGTATCACGGTCCGCTGCCAGGATCTGCAGGCAGCGTGGACATGATCCCTGGTCGCCGCCGAGTCACCGCCGAACCCGAGGCATCCCCAGCCCGATCCACGAGATGATCTCGCGCTGGATCTCGTTGTTGCCGCCGCCGAAGGTGAAGATCACGGCGGAGCGGTAACCGCGCTCCAGTTCGCCGTGCAGGACGGCGCCCGCCGAGCCCTCCTTCAGCGGGGCGGCGGCCCCGACGACCTCCATGAGCCAGGCGTAGGCGTCCCGGCGGGCTTCGGAACCGTAGACCTTGACGGCGGACGCGTCATGTGGGGTGAGGGTGCCCTCCTGAACGGCGGTCACCATCTGCCAGTTGAGGAGCTTCATGGCGTCGAGCCGGGTGTGGGTCCGGGCGAGCAGGCGGCGCACCCAGGGCAGGTCGACGACCCGGCGGCCGTCGGCCAGCTTGGTCTCCATCGCCCAGCGCTGCACGTCGTGCAGGGCCCGGATCGCCATCGTGCCGTGGGCGGCGAGGGTGACGCGTTCGTGGTTGAGCTGGTTGGTGATCAGCCGCCAGCCCTGGTTCTCCTCGCCGACCCGGCGCGAGACCGGGACGCGGATGTTCTCGTAGTAGCTGGCCGTGGTGTCGTGCGAGGCGAGGGTGTTGATGACGGTGCAGGAGTAGCCCGGGTCGGAGGTCGGTACCAGGAGCATGGTGATGCCCTTGTGCGGCGGCGCCCCGGGATCGGTGCGCACGGCCAGCCACACCCAGTCCGCGGTGTCGCCGTTGGTGGTCCAGATCTTCTGCCCGTTGACGACGTACTCTCCCCCACTCTCGGCTTCGTCGCGTACGGCTCGTGTCTTCAGGGACGCGAGGTCGGTGCCGGCCTCGGGTTCGCTGTAGCCGATGGCGAAGTCGATCTCTCCGGAGAGGATGCGGGGCAGGAAGTACGCCTTCTGCTCCTCGGTGCCGAACTGCATGATGGTCGGGCCGACCGTGTTCAGCGCCATCAGCGGCAGCGGTACGCCGGCCTGCGCGGCCTCGTCGAAGAAGATGAACTGCTCCATCGCGGACATCCCGCGCCCGCCGTACTCCTCGGGCCAGCCCACGCCCAGCCAGCCGTCCGTGCCGAGCCGGCGGATCGTCTCGCGGTAGAACCGCTTCTGCGCGGCCGGATCCGCGTACCGGGCGTAGACATGGTCGGGCACCAGCTCGGCGAAGTAGGCGCGCAGTTCGCTGCGCAGTCGCTGCTGCTCGGGCGTGTGGTCGAGGTGCACGGCGCCTCCAGGGTCCCCAAGGGCGGTCCTGACGGCGCACACCGTAGAACGTGTTTCAGAAATAGGGAATGGCGCGCCGGGGCTCAGTTCAGGGCCGCGATGAAGCCCGTGCACGCCTCGGCGCAGGCCCGGCACACCCCCGCGGTCGATTCGGCGCCGGGCTGCCCGGCGAAGGCGTCCGCACAGTCGAGGCAGACCGAGCGGCACCACTCCAGCTGGATCCTCACCCCTTCCTCGTCCTGACGGTCCTGCTCGGACAGCATCCGGCAGGTGGCGTCGCACACCTCGGCGCACATGATGCCCAGCCGGCGCACGCGGTCCTGGCGCGGCGAACCGACCGGATCCAGCAGGCCCGCACGCACCGCACACGCTCTGGCGCACTCCGTGCAGGCCTGGGCGCACTCGAAACGGTCCTCCAGGAACCTGTAGAGCTGCTGTGGAGAAGTCGGCGATGTCACACCGGGCGGGTAGCCGGGCGGGAGCGTCGCAAACCCGTTCACCGGGACCAGGTGACGCCGCTCCGCCGGGACCATGTGATGCCGCTCCGCCGGAACGAGGTGACGCACCGGCCGGGACCGTGTCGCCGCCCGTGGAGGCACGGTAACCCAAAGTGTCCGGTTCGCCCCGTTCCGGGTGGGGTATTCCTGTCCTATGAGTACCGCACAGATGCAGCTGGCTGCGGCAAGCGGTCTGATGAGCCTCGTGCTCTTCCTGGTGGCCGTGGCCCTCCTGGCGTTCCTCGCCGGCGGCTACTGGATGACCTCCCGCATCAAGTACCGGGAGCCCCCGCGACCACGCCCCGAGGAGCAGCCGCACCTGCCACCCGAGGGCGCGGTGCATGAGGTCAGGGAGAACAGGGAGTCCCAGGAGGTTCCCCAGGTCCCCAAGGGCGGTCGCCCGCTCACCCCGTACGAGCTGACCAACATGGACACCAGGCCCAGCGCCTCGAAGGAGCGCCCGCGCTGGAGCAAGGGGTCGAGCGGCTCGTTCGGCGGCGGCGGACTGGGCGCCCACTGAATCCGACCGACGCCGAACGCCGAACACCACGCCGAACGCCGAACAGCACGCCGAACACCGAACACCGAACACCGGACACACGACACCGAGCTAACGACCGCCCCTGGCCCGCGCCAGGCCGCCGTACGCCGCTAGGAGACCTTCCTGGCGACGTCCAGGCGGCCGACGCGGGCCACGTTCTGCACGTCCTCCGGGTCCTGGCTCGGCTCGGCCGCGAACCAGGCGTCGAGGATCTCCGTCAGCACCGGTGCGGAGGTGAGCCGCAGGCTGAGCGCCAGGACGTTGGCGTCGTTCCAGCGGCGGGCTCCCTCGGCCGTGCCGGCGTCCGTGCACAGGGCCGCGCGGACGCCCGGCACCTTGTTCGCGGCGATGGAGGCTCCGGTGCCGGTCCAGCAGCACACGACCGCCTGATCGGACGTGCCCTCGGCGACGTCACGAGCGGCCGCCTCGGAACAGACCGCCCACTGCGGATCGTCACCGGACCGCAGCGCGCCGTGCTCACGCACCTCGTGGCCCCGCCGGCGCAGCTCCTCCACGAGAAGGCGGGCGACGGGTTCGGCCATGTCGGAGGAGACGGAGATCCGCATACCCCGGAGCCTAGTCAACGGGTCGCGCAACCGACCACCTCCCCGTCATCCGCGTACCCGCAGGCGCGGCAGCCGCGGGGCCGCCCACGGAATGGCGGTGCGCCGCAGGCTCTCGGGACCGTCGGCCAGGCGCAGGCCTGGGTGCTGTGCCAGCAGGGTCGTGAGCGCGATCTCGCACTGCAGCCGGGACAGCGCGGCACCGACGCAGTAGTGGATGCCGTGGCCGAAACCGATGTGGCCCTCGGTGCCGTCCTGCGGGCGGCGGGTGAGGGCGGCGCCCCGCTCGCCGATCCTCGTGTCGTACCCCTCCGGCAGGCTCGCGACGAAGGGGTGCGCCTCGGCCATGCGGGCCGCGAACTCCAACTCCTCGTCGGTGGCGTCTGCCGTAGCGGAAGTTGTCGGCGATGGTGCCGTCGAACTGGAAGGGGTCCTGGGCGACGAAACCGAGGCGCTGCGCGCAGGTCGCGGCGGGCGAGGTCGCGTACGTCCTGCCCGTCGAGCGGTACGCGGCCCGACTGGGCGTCCTGGACCCGCATGAGGAGTCTGGCGACGGTCTTGCCGGAGCCGGTGGCGCCGACGACGCCGGTGACTCTGCCGGGGGCGATCTCCAGGGTGAAGTCGTCGAGCACGGGGGGCCGGTCGGGGTCGGCGAAGGTGACCGCGTCCAGGGTGATGGCGCCCTGGACGGCGGCGGTGTCGAGGCGCGTCTCCGCGCCGACGGGTTCGGTGGGCAGGGCGTGCAGGTGTTGGACCCGGTCGTAGGCGGTCAGGGTGCGCTGGTACTGGTCGGCGACGGTACCGAGCCGGGTGAGCCGGAGCAGGACCTGCTGGGGCAGGCCGATCAGCGGGCTGAACACCTCGAAGGGGAGGGCGCCGTCGAGGACGGCGCGGCCGCCGAGCAGGAGCATGCCGACCATCGAGGCGGTGGTGCAGACGCGGATGGTCTCCGCGTGCCGCACGGTGCTCCGGTCGGTGCGCAGGTTGCTCTGCCGGTACTCCTCGCCGAGGCGGTCGACGCGTTCGGCCTCGTAGTCCTCGGTGCAGAAGCTCTTGACGGTGGCGCCGGCCTCCCAGGCTGTTGACCAACTGGCTGTGCAGTTCGGCACGGTGGTCGCTGGAGACGGACTAGTCGGCGGCCACCCGGTCCTGGTAGTGGAAGGACAGCCAGGCCGCCAGTCGTGCTGCACGGCCTGGCCGAGCCTGCGCCACTCGACGTTCGCGGCGTACGACAGTCCGGCGACGGCGGCGCACGCCACGGCCGCTGCGGCCGCGAGGAACCACAGTTGCGCGGAGGCGCCGGTGAGGCCGAGCGCGAGCAGCGGCGGGCACGAGCCCTTGATCAGCACCAGCGCGATCCAGCCGAGGAAGAGCCCGCAGGCCACCTCGGCGAGCTGGCACACGGCGGAGAGACCGGAGGCGAGGACCAGACGGGGTTTGTGGGGGCCGACGATCTCCAGCAGGGAACGCAATGAGGAGCGGGGCGCGTGCTCTGTGTCGGGTGAGGTGTCCTTGGCCCCGGACACGGCACGGCGTACGACGACGGCCGTGGCGGTGACGACCGCGCCGAGCGCCAGCAGGGGCCTGCGCAGTGCCTTGCCGCGCCCGAGCGCGAGGGCGGCGGCCCCGACCACACCGCCGGTGATCGCGAGGGTCCGTCGCAGGGACTTCATGGCGGGGTTCGGTTGTGGCCTGCCGCGGTGGGGTGGGGTGCTCGACGGGCGCGGGGTCCTCCCGTGGACCGAGGGGATTCCCGGTCGTGTGGGAACGGGCGGTCGCGTGGGGACGGGTGACGCTCCCGGAGATCAGTGCCAGAGCGCTGCGCAGAAGGGCGCGACGTCCGCAGCGGCGAGGCTCGCCCCGTGGTGCACGAGGACACTTCCGGTGACGGAGTTGACGCGGACCGACTTGATTCCCCTGATTTTGCGCAGCGCGCCCGTGAGTACGTCCGCCGCCCGTGGTTTGCCGAACATTTCCGGAACGCTCCACCGCTGCCGTCCCGGTACGTTGAAGCGCATTCTTACGTTTCCTCGCCCGGCCGTTTCTGCGGCCGCCGCCCCCACCGGTAGTGCCATGTGCAGAAGGTTCCAATTTTCTTGACGCCGCCACGCCGGTGATGTCGTTCAGTTTCACCCGAACGAGTCGGGGCCGCTCACGCAAACCGTTTCGTTTCAGCCAACCGGTTCCGCACCCTGTCTTTTTTTCGAAGCGACACCGCAGCCCGGTCACTCCGGAGAGGGAATTCCGGGTTCATTTTCCGTCATGCCCGGTATTCGGCGGCGAGGCGGCCGGATCCCGGTCCGGCGCCTGTCCATGGGGCCGGACCACTCCACCGCGGCGTCCACGAACGGCTCATGCGTCGCTATCCGGACAACTCCCTTCCGCTCGTCGAGCTCCATCGCTCCTGGGGCGCGCATCATCAAAGGAGGGGAGACCATCGACGAGGAGTGGCGATGAGGTTGTCGTTCCTTGAACCCCTCTACGAGGAGTCGGGCCCGTTCGCCTCCGTGTACCTGGACACCTCCCGAAACGTCGCGCATCCCGAGCGGGCGATCGCGCTGCGCTGGCGGCGGCTGCGCGAGAGTCTGTCCCGTCAGGGCTCGGACCGGACGCTGCTGAACGTACTGGAGGAGGTGATCGGCGCCGACACAGAGGTGCCGGGGGTGCACGGTCAGGCCGTCTTCGCCGCCCACGGCACGCTCGTCCTGGACGGGGAGCTGCCCAAACCGCCCGAGCACGACTCCGCGCGCTACAGCACCCTGCCGTACGCGATGCCCCTGGTCACCCAGCACCTTCCGGAGATCCCCTACATGGCCGTAGTCGTCCACTACGGCGGCCTTCCGACCGCCGAGACCCACGGCTGGGTGACTCTGGAGGCGGAGACCGGCATCTGGCCCGCGTCCACCGTCACCCCGGGTGAGCGGCTGCACCACAGGGTCCCGGTGGCGACCTGGCACCGCACCTCCCTCCGGCTCGGTCACCGGCTGGACGAACGGGCGCGGTGCGCCCATGCCGACGCCGTCGTCGTGGGCGGGGACGAGTGGGCGTGCAACGTGCTGATCCGCCGCCTGCCGCACACCTTGCGGGACAAGGTCGTACGCGTGGGCGGCCGGACTCCCACCGACACCGGACGCGCGCTGTTGGAGCCCCAGCTCGACGGCGTCTTCCGCGGCCGCATGGCCTCGCACGACCGGGAACTCGTGGACATCTTCATCGGCCGGCGCGCCCTGGAGGGACCCATAACGGAGGGGCTGGCCGCCACCGTCGCCGCCCTCCAGCGCAGCCAGGTCGCGGCACTGCTGCTGAACGGGCCGCCAGGGTCTTCGCTTCGGCTCTGGGCGGGCTCCCAGCCCACTCAGCTCGCCTTGACCGAGCCGGAGCTGATGTCCTTCGGCGTGCGGGCCCCGCGCGAGGAACGTGCCGACGAGGTTCTCGTCCGGGCCCTCGTCGGCACCGGTGCCGAGCTGGTCGTCGTACCGGACAGCGAGCTGAGGCTGTACGAGGGCGTGGGCGCCCTGCTGCGGTACACCGACCCGGGGACCCCGTCCTGACGCCGCCGCGCTGCGCCTCGCGGATCACGGGTCGCCCCTTGCGCCCGACCGCCCCGGATCGCGCCGCGCGCGGAACATGCCGACACTGGGCTGGAGCGGCGGATGGGGCACATGGAGGCGTGCCGGCGGTGGCCGACCCGCTGCGGTGCACCCGGGAGCGGACGACGGTCCGCCGTACGGCGCTGACGCGGCTCAACAACGAGTACTGCGAGAACGGCGCCAAGCACGTGAGCGACGAGGCGACGTCGGGCGGCGAGCACGATCACGCCGCGCGGCTTCTGGAACACACCACGACCGGGGCCGTCGACTCCACCGCCACGGCCCCGCCGTCCGATGACCCATGAAAGGACCGCCGAGGACCTGGTCCGCGCGGCCCACGCCGTGGGCGTGTCAGTCGGGAGGCCTCGCCGGCAGCCAGGGTTCTTGCCATGGCGGATATCCGGCGACGAGCTTGCTCGCGCCCGCCGGTCCCCAGGTCCCCTGCCGGTAGCGCTCGGGGTCGCCGGGCGCCTCCAGCAGTGGCTGGACGATCCGCCACGTCTCCTCCACCGAGTCCTCCCGGGTGAACAGGCTCGCGTTGCCTTGCATTGCATCACTGAGCAGGCGCTCGTACGGTTCGGGTGCCTCACCCAGCTCGGCCTCGAAGAGCAGGTCGAGGTCCACCAGCTGGGTGTCCTGCTTGCCCGGCTGCTTGGCCTGGATACGGAAGTTGATGCCAGGGCTCGGATCGATCCGCAGGATCCACTGGTCGGGCTCGGGCGCGAACCGCTCCGCGAACGCAAGCCGCGGCGGGCGCTTGAACATGATCCGGATCTCGGTCACTCGCTCGGGAAGCGACTTGCCGGCGCGGATGAAGAACGGCACCCCGGACCAGCGCCAATTCTCGACCTCCAGCCGCAACCCGACGAAGGTCTCGGTGCGCGAGCGCGGCCGCACGCCGGGGACCTGCAGGTACCCCTCGTACTGCCCACTGACGTAATGGGCCGGGTCGGCGTCGGGGATCGCCCGGAACACATCAACCCGGCGGTCTCGGAGCGCGTCCGCATCGGCGGCTGATGGCGGCTCGGACGCCACCAGGGCGAGCAGCTGCAGCAGATGGTTCTGCACGACGTCGCGGAGTGCGCCGACCGGGTCGTAGAAGTGGCCGCGGTCCTCGACCCCGAAGTCCTCGGCCATGGTGATCTGCACGCAGGAGACGTGGTCGCGGTTCCACACCGGCTCGAACACGGAGTTGGCGAACCGCAGGAACAGGATGTCCATCGCCGGCTCTTTGCCGAGGAAGTGGTCGATCCTCAGCAGCTGATCCTCGTCGAGGAGCTGACGCAGCTCGGCGTTGAGGGCGCGCGCCGACGCGAGGTCATGCCCGAACGGTTTCTCCACGACAACCCGGGCGCCCTTGGTCAGCCCGGCGCCTGCCAGGCCCCCGACCACCCGGGCAAACAGCGACGGCGGGATCTCCAGGTAGAAGACGGGGTGCTGCCTGCCGTCCACCGCCAGGGCGAGGCGTTGGAACGTCTCCTCGTCGGCGTAATCGCCCTGCACATAGGTGAGTCGGGCAGCAAACCGAGCAAAGATGTCGTCGTCGAGCGGCTCACCCGCTGCCTTGATCGCCGCGCGGGCGTGGTCACGCAGCGCGTCGTCGGACCAGCCGTCGCGCGCCACTCCGACGATCGGGCAGGTCAGCAGCCCGCGCCGCTCAAGCCGATAGAGCGAGCGAAACGTCATCTTTCGCGCGAGGTCGCCAGTGATCCCGAAAATGACCAGCACGTCTGCGGGAACGTTCGACGAGTTCAGAGCCATCTGAGCCCCCTTACGGAGCCGGCACGGCAACAGGGCCGGGCATCTTGGTCATGCTGGCGACTGGGCGTCGGCGCGAGCCGGGCCCTGGCCGGCCGCCGCGTCCGCGAGGACGAGCGACGCCGCCTCGACCCGGCCGGCGGGAATCGACCGGTCTCCCGCAACAAGCCTCGAGAGCGGTTCGCGCTTGTCAGCTCCGGTGATGAGCCAGAGCACTTGCCGGGCGCGGGCGAGCGCAGGGTAGGTGAGTGTCATGCGCTGGTGGCCCATGTAGGGCGCCGTCAGGGCCACCAGCCGGTCCGAGACTTCGAGCGCCGGGTCCCGTGGCACCAGCGAGGCGGTGTGCCCGTCCGGGCCGAGGCCCAGGTGAACGAGGTCGAAACGCTCGGGCAGCGATCGCCCGTAGGCGGCGGCCGCCGCGTCAAGGTCGGCGTCGTTCACGGGCATCGCGATGACCTCGGCCGGGGCCGCACCGAGGCTCTCCCGCAGGTGGGTGAGGTTGCGGTCCGTGTCGCCGTCGGGCGCGACCCGCTCGTCGACCTGGAACACCGCCACGTGCTCCCAGGGGACGTGCTCATGCGCGAGCCGTGCGAACATCGCCCAGGGCGTGTGCCCCCGGCTGACGGCGAACGTGAATCGGCCGTGGGCTCGCACGCAGGCCCGGGCCGGCCGCGCCACGAACGCCGCCGCGGTGCCGGCGACCGTATCGGGGTCGGCGACGACCTCGAGTTCGTGATGCACAGCGGTCAGCCCTTCTTCTCGGCGTGCCCGCCGAACTCCGAGCGCATCGCCGAGAGGATCTTGTCGGTGAACTCCCCGGCCTGCCTGGACTCGAAGCGCTCGTAGAGCGAGGTGGTGATGACCGGCACCGGGACGCCTTCGTCCACCGCGGCGAGGACGGTCCAGCGGCCTTCCCCGGAGTCGGAGACCCGCCCGGCGAAGTCGTCGAGGGAGGGCGACCTGGCGAAGGCGTCGGCGATCAGGTCGACCAGCCACGAGCCGACGACCGAGCCGCGCCGCCAGACCTCGGCCACCTCACCGACGTCGATGTCGTACTGGTAGGCCCACGGATCGCGCAGCGGCGTCGTCTCCGCGTCGACCTCTTGCCGGCTCTTGCCGGCGTTCGCGCGCTTGATGATGCCGAGGCCCTCGGCGATCGCGGCCATCATCCCGTACTCGACCCCGTTGTGGACCATCTTCACGAAGTGCCCGGCACCGTTCGGCCCGCAGTGCAGGTACCCGAGCGGGGCGGTGCCGTCGGTCCGGGACCGGCTCGGCGTCGGCTCGGCGCTGCCCTCGCCGGGCGCGATCGTCCTGAAGATCGGGTCGAGATGGGCCACGACCTCGTCCTCGCCGCCGATCATCAGGCAGTAGCCGCGCTCCAGCCCCCAGACCCCACCGCTGGTCCCACAGTCGACGTAATGCAGCGATTTGTCGGCAAGACGCCTGGCGCGCGTGATGTCGTCGCGGTAGTAGGAATTGCCGCCGTCGATGAGGATGTCGCCGGGCTCCAGCAACGGAGCGAGCTGGTCGAGGATGGAGTCGACGATCGCAGCCGGAAGCATGAGCCACAGAGCCCGTGGCTTGTCCAGTTTCGCAACCAGATCCTGGAGTGAGTCTGCGCCCGTCGCACCCTCGCCGGTCAGTTCGGCGACTGCGTCCGCGTTGACGTCGGACACGACGCAATGGTGGCCGTCTCGCATCAGCCGACGCACCAGGTTCGCCCCCATCCGGCCGAGCCCGATCATCCCGAGCTGCATGGGCTTGTCTGTCGCCATGTGGTGCCTCCTAGTCCTTGAGCGTGCGGTAGTGCGGATCAGCGCGTTCGTGGACGAGTCGTGGCCGAGCTCAGGCTCGGTCGCGCTCTCGAGCTCCGGGATGATCGCGACAGCAAGCACCTTGCCGAGTTCGACGCCCCACTGGTCGAAGGAGTCGATCCCCCAGATCGTCCCCTGGGTGAACACGCTGTGCTCGTAGAGCGCGACCAGCGTGCCGAGCCGGTACGGGGTGAGCGCCTCGGCCAGCAGCACGTTCGTCGGGCAGTTGCCCTCCATCACTCGGTGCGGCGCCACGTCCTCCTCGGTCCCCTCGGCGCGCACCTCGTCCTCGGTCTTGCCGAAGCCGAGCGCCTGGGCCTGGGCGAAGACGTTCGACGAGAGGATGTCGTGGTGCCTGCCGAGTGGGTTGAGCGACTTGCCGAAGCCGATCAGGTCCACCGGGATCAGCTTGGTTCCCTGGTGGATCAGCTGGTAGAAGCTGTGCTGCCCATTGGTCCCCGGCTCCCCCCAATACACCGCGCCGGTCTGGTAGTCCACCGGCACGCCCTCAAGCGTCACGTGCTTGCCGTTGGACTCCATGGTGAGCTGCTGGAGGTAGGCCGGGAAGCGCTTCAGGTACTGGTCGTAGGGCATCACGCCGATGGTCTGGGCACCGAAGAAGTCGCCGTACCAGACGGCGAGCAGTCCCATCAGGACCGGCAGGTTCTGTTCGAACGGCGCGGTGCGGAAGTGCGTGTCCATCGCGTGGAATCCGGCGAGGAGATCGCGGTATTTGTCGGGACCGACCGCGAGCATGGTCGAGAGACCGATCGCGGAGTCCATCGAGTAGCGCCCGCCGACCCAGTCCCAGAACCCGAACATGTTCGCGGTGTCGATGCCGAACTCGGTGACCCGCTGCGCGTTCGTGGACACCGCCACGAAATGCCGGGCGACCGCCGCCTCGTCACCGAGCTGCGCCAGGACCCATTCACGCGCAGAGCGGGCATTGGTCATCGTCTCCAGCGTCCCGAACGTCTTCGAGGCGATGATGAACAACGTCTCTTCGGCGGCCAGATCACGGGTCGCCTCGACGATGTCCGTCGAGTCGACGTTGGACACGAACCTGAACGTGAGATCGCGCCGGCTGTAATGGCGCAGCGCCTCGTAGGCCATGACCGGCCCGAGGTCGGAGCCGCCGATGCCGACGTTCACGATGTTGCGGATCGGCTTGCCGGTGGCGCCTCTCCAGGAGCCCGAGCGGACCTGGTCCGCGAATGCCTCCATCCGGTCGAGCACCTCGTGCACCTGCGCGACGACGTCCACTGCGCCGACGACGAGCGAGGACTCCTTCGGCATCCGCAACGCCACGTGCAGCACCGGCCGGTGCTCCGAGACGTTGATCCGATCGCCGGCGAACATCTGGTCGATGTGCTCGCGCAGTCCCGATTCCTCGGCGAGCCGGAGCAGCAGCCGCAAGGTCTCGTCGGTGATCCGGTTCTTCGAGTAGTCCAGGTACAGCCCTGTGGCCTCGGCCGTCATCCGCTCGCCGCGTCCCGGATCGGCGGCGAACAGCTCGCGCAGGTGGCGTCCGGCGATCTCGGAGTGATGGCCCGCGAGCGCCTTCCACGCAGAACACTCGCGCAGCGCGCTCGATGGCATGGCTCGCTCCTCTGATGGGTTCGGTCCGGCCGCTCGACGCCGAGGTCAGGCCACGGCCTTGCGTTCACGCCTGCTCCCTACCGGCGGCCACGCACTCGCGGGCAACCTGGGTGACCTTCTCGGGAGTGAAGCCGAATTTGGTCAGCAGCATCTTGAGCGGCGCCGATGCCCCGAACGTGTGCATCCCGACGACCGCGCCGCCGTCGCCGACGTATCGGTCCCAGCCGAGGGTCGCCGCCTGCTCGATGGCGACCCGGGCCCTGACCCCGGGCGGGATGACCGAGTCGCGGTATTCCTTGGGCTGGCGGTCGAACAATTCCCAGCAGGGCATGCTGACCACGCGAGCCGCGAGGCCCTCGGCGGCGAGCTCGTCACGGGCCGCGAGCGCGAGTTGCACCTCCGACCCCGTGGCGAGCAGGATGACGTCGGGCTTGCCGTCCACCGCGTCGACCAGAACATAGGCACCCCTGGCCACCCCGGATGCGGCCCCCGTCTCGGAGCGGTCAAGGGTCGGCAGTGCCTGACGGGAAAGGACCAGCACCGCCGGCTCGTGCCTGAGCGCGGCGACGACCCGCCAGGTCTCCACGACCTCGTTCGCGTCGGCCGGGCGGAACACCAGCAGCCCCGGCATCGCGCGCAGCGACGCGAGCTGCTCGACTGGCTGGTGGGTGGGGCCGTCCTCGCCGACCCCGATCGAATCGTGGGTGAAGATGTGCACGACCGGGATCTCCATCAGCGCTGAAAGCCGGATCGCGCCGCGTGCGTAGTCCGAAAAGATCAGGAAGCCCGACCAGTACGAGCGCAGCTTGGTCAGCGCCATCCCGTTCGTGATCGCGGTGGCGGCGTGCTCGCGGATCCCGAAGTGGAGGTTGCGCCCCGAGCGGTCATCGGCCTGGAAGTCGCCGGCGCCGGAGAACGTGAGGTCGGTCTTGGTCGACGGTGAGAGGTCCGCCGACCCGCCAAGCACCCACGGCACGGCTTGGGCAAGCGCGTTGAGCACCTGGCCGCTGGAGTCACGGCCGGCGATGCCTTTGGGATCGGCCGGGAAGGTCGGCAGCGCCGACTCCCATCCCTCCGGCAGGTCACGCCGCTGGATGCGCCCCAGCTCGTCGGCGAGCTCGGGATGGGTGGTTCGGTAGGCCTCGATTCGAGCCTCCCAGCTCGTCCGGGCTTCTCGACCGCGCGCGCCGACGCCCGCGGCGAAGTGCTCGTAGACGCCGTCGGGAACGAAGAAGTCCTTGTCTTCCGGCATCCCGAGGAATCGCTTGGTCGACTTGACTCCCTCCACGCCGAACGGCGCGCCGTGTGCCTTCGGGGTGTCCTCGACCGGTGACCCGTAGCCGATGTGGCTGTGCACCACGATGAGCGTCGGGCGCTCGTTCTCGGACTTGAAGGTGTGCAGCGCGCGGGCCACGGCGTCGAGGTCGTTGGCGTCGGCCACTGTGGTGACGTTCCAGCCGTAGCCGATGAACCGCGCCGCCACATCCTCGGTGAACGCGATGTCGGTGTGGCCCTCGATCGTCACCCGGTTGGAGTCGTAGATCCAGCAAAGGTTCGACAGCCGCTGGTGGGCCGCGAGCGAGGCAGCCTCCGAGGAGATCCCCTCCATCATGCAGCCGTCACCGGCCATCGCGTACACGTCGAAGTCGAAGACGGTGAAGTCGTCGCGGTTGTACCGGGCGGCGAGCCACTTCCCGCCGATCGCCATCCCGACTGAGGTCGCAACGCCCTGGCCGAGCGGGCCGGTCGTGGCTTCCACGCCGCTGGTCCACCGGTACTCCGGGTGCCCGGGGCAGCGCGAACCGAGCTGGCGGAACGTCCTGAGGTCGTCGAGGGCCACGGCGGGTCGGCCGAGGACCTCGTAGTCGGGGTCGACAGCCTGCACGCCGGTGAGGTGGAGCAGCGACCAGAGCAACGCGGAGGCATGTCCCTCCGACAGCACGAAGCGGTCGCGGTTGGGCCAGATCGGGTCGGTCGGGTCGAAGCGCAGGAAGCGTTGCCAGAGCGTGTACGCGACCGGGGCGATTCCCATCGGTGTCCCCGGATGGCCGGAGTTGGCCGCCTGGATGGCGTCCATGCACAGAGTGCGGATCGTGTTGACGGAAAGTGTTTCCAGGTCGTTGTTGCTCAATGCGAGCCTCCCTGAAGGTGCTACCCCTCCGCTCATATCGAGCGCGGCAGACTAGGGTTGAGCTTTCCCGGCCGGGGCGAAGAGCGCCGCGCCGACAATGCCCGCATCGTTCAACAGCTGCGCCGGCACGACCTCGGTCCTGAGCTCGATGTGCGGCAGGAACTTGTCGGCCTTCTTGCTGACGCCGCCGCCGATGACAATCAGGTCGGGCCACAGCAGCCGCTGGACGAGCTCGAGATACGTCTCCAGACGGTGTGCCCACTTCTTCCAGGACAGGTCGTCGTGCTCGCGCACCGACTCCGCGGCCCAGTCCTCGGCATCCCCGTGGTGCAACGGCAGGTGCCCCAGCTCGCTGTTGGGCACCAGGAACCCGTCGGAGAAGACGGCGCTGCCGATACCGGTGCCGAGCGTCACCATCACGACGACGCCCTTGCGTCCCTTGCCGGCGCCGAAGCGCATCTCGGCGATCCCGGCCGCGTCGGCGTCGTTCACCACCCTCACGTCGCGGCCGGTCGCTCGTGCGAAGAGCTGGGCCGCGTCCGTCTCCATCCAGGCCGGGTCGATATTGGACGTCGTCTGGACTTTGCCGCCCCGGATGACTGCCGGGAGCGTCAGCCCGACCGGTCCTGGGACGCCGATCTGGGAGAGCACCTGCACGACCACGTCCGCGACTGCCCCCGGGGTCGCCGGATGCGGGGTCGGGATCCGGACCCGTTCACCGATGAGGCTGCCGAGTTCGAGGTCGACCGGCGCTCCCTTGATACCGGTTCCGCCGATGTCGACCCCCAGCACGTGGGCCGTCTTGTCCAGATTTGCCTGCGCCACTGCCCGCTCCCCTCAGGGGCTGGCCCAAAATGTGTTGTTTGAATTTTGGACGTCAGGCCCCGCAAGAGCTTCGCCATGTAGCCCTTAACACTCACATATATCCCTTATATTCGCAACATCACTCTTACGGCGCTATGTCGAAGCCCGAGGGTTTCACCCAATAGCTGACGCGTTGCCATGTGGACGGAGTTCGTGACTGGCGGTGCGGCGTTTGCGGTGACAGCGCATGGCGGTGGCCTGGTGCCGACGACGTAGCACGAGCCCCCGCCGTTCGCGAAGAAGCCGTACACCGCCTCAGCCACATACGACGAAGCAGCGAAGTCCTCTCCTTCGCCGGCTCATCGGCCGGCAACGGTTCCTTTTGCGTTGCGCAGTTCACGTTTGAGGATCTTTCCGGTGGCATTGGTGGGCAGAAGGTCGCAGAACTCCACCAGACGCGGGTACTTGTAGCTCGCCATCGACTCCCGGCACCAGGCGACGAGTTCCTCCTCGGAGATCTCCATGCCGGGTGCACGCACCACACACGCCTTGATCTCCTCTCCGTGGCTGTCGTGGGGCACGCCGATCACGGCCGCCATGCTCACGGCGGGATGGGTCAGCAGCACCTCCTCGATCTCCCGCGGGTACACGTTGAAGCCGCCGCGGATGATCAGGTCCTTGACGCGGTCGACGATGTAGTACCAGCCGTCGCTGTCCCGGCGGGCCAGGTCGCCGGTGCGGAACCAGCCGTCCCGCAGGACCTCTGCCGTCGCCTCCGGCCGGTTGAGGTAGCCCTTCATCACGTTGTGCCCGCGGATGGCGATTTCGCCGACCGCGTCGGGGCCCTCGACCGGGGACCCGTTCTCGTCGATCAGAGCCACCTCCACGCCCCAGACCGGACGCCCGATGGAGCCCGGGCGTGCCTTCTCGCCGGGCGGGGAGAAGGTGGCCACGGGGCTGGTCTCCGACAGGCCGTAGCCCTCCAGGAGGGTGATGCCGAACCGCTCGTCGAAGCGGCGGTGGATCTCGACCGGCAGTGCCGCGCCCGCCGAGACGGCGAAGCGCAGACTCTGTGCGATCCGGGCAAGGTCCACACCGGGCGCCTCCTCGTTGAGCAGGGACCAGTACATGGTGGGGACACCGGCGAACATCGTGACCGAATGGCGCTGCATCAGGGTGAGGGCCGAGCGCGCCTCGAAGCGCGGAAGCAGCACCAGCGTCGCCCGCGCAGCGAGGCCGGCGTTCATCTGGACGCTCTGGCCGAAGGAGTGGAACAGCGGCAACGTGATCAGATGAACGTCCTGCTCGGCCTCACCGAACATCTGCCGGCAGGTCAGGGCGTTGAGCGTCATGTTGGCGTGCGTGAGTTCGGCGCCCTTGGGCAGGCCGGTGGTACCGGAGGTGTAGAGGACGACCGCGGTGTCACCGGCCTCGGTGACGACCGTCTCGAAGTCCGCGCTGCGCCCTTCCAGTGCCGCGGTCAGGGTCTGGGCGCCGGCGAGCGGAGAGTCGGTGGTGGGGGCGGCGGTCAGTAGGAAGAAGTGCTCGCAGCCGTCGCTGGTCTCGAACCCGTTCCACCCCTCCTGGCCCATCTGCAGTTCGGGTGTTCCCTCGAAGCAGAAGTAGGCCTTGGCTCCCGAGTCGGTCAGGTGGTAAGCGATCTCGCGGCTCTTGAGCAGGACGTTGAGCGGAACGACAACGGCTCCGGCCTTGAGGATGCCGTAGTAGACGATGGGGAACCAGGGCATGTTGGGGCAGGACATTGCGACCTTGTCGCCGGGCCGGATGCCCCGCGCATGCAGCAGTCCGGCCACGCGGCGTGCGGCCGTGTCCAGTTCGGCATAGGTCAGCCGCTGGTCGCCGAAGACCACAGCGGTGCGGTCGGGTACGTCGCGGACACTGCTTTCCAGCAAGACGGCGAGGTTCAGCAAGGGGGTCTCCGTGAGGGGGTGGGGACGGTCGAGGCGGGATCTGCGCCGTCCGGTTCCGGCGGGTCAGCCACGCAGCGCGGACGCGAAAAGGGCAGGCAGCTTCAGCGCGCTCGGCGCGGCGGTGAAGCGGGTGAGGCGTTCCACGGTGGTCAGCGCCGTGCGGTTGGTGACGAAGTACGGTGGCCGGGGGGAGAGTGACGGTTCTCGCGTGGCCAGGCCGCGCGGCGCCGGGGCGAAGGGAGCCCGCAGCACGGTCTTCTCGACGCCCTCGAGCATGAACGCGTTGTGGACGAAACCGATGCCGCTGCCGATGGCCTGACGCGTGTTGCCCGGGAAGGCTCCCCAAGGTGTGTAGCCGAGCAGGAAGCCCACCCCTGACCAGCAGTTGACGCCCAGCGTGCCGTACCGCAGGGCAGCGATCGCCGTCCTGAGTGTCGCCTGTTCGGAGCGCGCGGTCCTGGGGTGGACGATCAGCGTGGCGCCAAGGCTTCCGGGGAGGACGTTGTTGGCGAAGTCGATGGCGTGGTGCAGGAATTCGTCCGTGGTCGTCCCTGCGAGCCGTACGACACCCAGGGCGCTGCCGAAGACCTCACTGGTGATCAGGACGTCGTCATGGTCGACGATGTCGGGTACGAGAAGCCGACCGCCATCGCCGTAGGTCTCCGCCGTCGGGTGTGCCGCACGGACGGCGGCAAGGCGCTCACCGGCCCCGGGGTAGTAGTCGGTGCGTGGCGGCAGTGCCTGCAGCACTCGCCGGATCTCGTTCAGCAGCCGCTCCGTGCCGTCCCAGTCACGGGGGACGACCAGGACCTGGCTGGCGATGCAGTTGTGTCCGGAGTTGTTCATCTTGCTGCTGACGATGTGCTCGGCCTGGAACCGGAAGTCGGTGTCGCTCCACGGGCCGGGCGTCACGATGCACGGGCTGACACCGCCCAGTTCGCTGCTGAAGGGTTTGCCGACCAGGGGCCGGTCCTCGCGGCGCCGTTCAACGGCTTCGTCGCCGGTGCCCCAGACGATGGCGTCGTGCGTGCGGTCGCTGCCGGTGACGTGGATGCTGTCGACGCCCTCGTGGCGGGTGAGGTGACTGCCTTCGGCCGCTCCGCCGTCGACGAAGCGGACCCAGTCGCGTGCGACGAACTCGGCGAAGACCTGCTCGAAGTGCGGGCGTAGATAGGCGTTGACGGGGTTCATCTTGGCGACGACGACCTCGCCCTCGACGTAGAGCTTGTGCAGGATGTCGAGCGCCGTGATGGCGGCGACGTTGCCCGCGCCGAGCACCAGAGCCACACCCGGGCGCCCGGGCCGCCCCCGGTACTCCCCCGCCGCCCGCTCGCGTACCTGCTCGGTGGTGGTGCCGGGGCGCGTCCACACCTGGGCGCTGAAGCCGTTGAGCAGCAGCCTGTCCCATCCGGTGGCGGGAAAGACGTCGACCAGCGCCCGTCCGTCGCGCTCGCGCACGGCCCCCGCGGCCAGGGGATCGCGACCGGCGGCGATGCGCCGCAGGACGTGCAGATGGGCCGCGGCGTTCTGTACCAGGGCCCATGGCCCGCCCATCCAGTCCTCGGCGGCCCATGGGGAGTCGGGAGCGTATCCCTTGGCGCTCGCCCCGGCTGCGACCATGCCGGCGGAGCCTGCGACCACACGCGGCAGTAGCCGCTCCAGCAGAGCGATGCGTTCGGGAAGCGGGGTGGCGGACCAGGACTCGGCGCCGCGGCACAGTGCAGCGACGGCTCGGTCCAGGGCGGATGTGTCGAGAACGCTGGAGGTCACGTCACTCCTTGTGGAAGTTGATGGACGGCATGGGGACTGCCCGCGCCTGATGCGGGGCGGCGCGCTTCGTCCGAGGGCGGGGCTGCGGGGACCCGTGGGTCGTGCGACGGGCGTATCCCGCAGAAGGGGTTGGACGGTCGGGTCTCACTCGACCAGCAGGCGGGCGTCGCGGTCCGGGTCGATCAGCGTGGCCGCGGCGGTCCCGCCCAGGAGGAGCAGGACACCGGTGATCAGGACGGCGTACTCGTAGCCTTCTGCTCCGTGGGCGTCCACGAGGTGCCCGATCAACGTCGGTGCGATCAGGCCGGCGGTGGTCACGACGGCGTTCATGATGCCCAGGGCTCCGCCACGGCGATCGGCGGGGGCCAGCCGGGTGATGGTGGTGACGGCGATGCTGGTCATCGCGCCGGCCGCTCCGAACCCGACGACCAGAAGCACGACGGTCGCGGCACCGGCAGGCACGGACGGCAGTGCCAGGCAGGCTGCGGCGCTGACGAGCAGGAGGGTGCCGCCGACTCCGCCGCGGGCCCACCGGCTCGCCGTGCCGCGGCGCAGCAGCCACCCGGTCAGGCCGGCCTGACCGAGCACGACCACGGCGTTCAGGCCGTAGACACACATCAGCACCCGGGCGGAGGTGGCTGTCGAGTAGCCCAGCCCTTCATGCAGATAGGAGGGAAGCCAGACCAGTCCGAACGCGGTGATCCAGTACGCGCCGAAGTAGGCGGTCGTGGCCCCCATCCAGGTCCTGGTCGTGAGAATCCGTCGGTACGGCGTCCGGCGCGCCGCCACCCCGATCCCCTGGGCGGTGGGGGCTTCCGCCCGGGCGGAGCAGGCGTCGTCCGGTGTGGCGCTCGCGTAGCGTCCTTCCGCGCCGAGAGGGACCCACAAGAGCGCCCAGGCCAGGCCGGCGAGCGCCACGACGGCGAAGGCCGCGTGCCAGCCGTGGTGTGCCATCACCCAGGTCAGGCCGGGTGCGGCGAGGAGCATGCCGAGAGTGGTGCCCAGGACGACCAGCGCACCCGGCAGGTTGCGGCTGCGGTCGGGGAACCAGGACATCGCGGTCTGCTGCGCGACAGGGAAGGCGGGGCCCTCGGCGGCGCCGAGCAGCACACGCGAGGCGACGAGCAGGGCGAGTCCTCCTCCCAGGGCCAGGGGGGTCTGGGCGACCGACCACAGCAGGGCCATCATCAGGAGCAGCCACTTCGGCCGTATGCGGTCGGCGAGCAGCCCGACCGCGGCGCCGCAGGCCGAGAACAGCATGAAGAAGGCGCTGTTGGCGAGCCCGAAGGCGGACGCGGACAGGCCGAGGTCCGTGCGGATCGACTCGGCCGCCAGACCCAGCACGGACTTGTCCGCGAAGTTGATCATCATGAAGACGACGAGGAGTGCGGTGACGGTCCAGGCGCGGCGTCGTGGACCGCTCATGGTTCTCGTGGGGCGGGCTGGCACAGCGGGTACGACGTCGGTGTCGGTCACAGGGACTCCGCGGAAGACAGTCGGGCAAAGGGGTGCAACGACAGGCCGGACTTGCGCCCGGCCCTCACGGACGGGCGGGAACGGATCAGGAGAGCGGTACGCCGGTGATCGCGATGCGCTCCATGACCCGGCGCTGCGGGTAGTAGTCGTTGATCGCGTAGTGCTGGGTGGCGATGTTGTCCCAGATCGCGACGGAGCCCGGCTGCCAGCGGAAACGGACCTGGTACTCGGGGATGCGCGCCTGCAGGACGAGTTCGTGGAGCAGCTCCCGGCTCTCGTCGTCCGACAGCCCGATGATCCGGATGGTGAAGGGCTCGTTGACGTAGAGCAGCTTGCGGCCGGTGCGCGGGTGGCGGACGACGACCGGGTGCTCGACGGGCGGCAGCGTCTGGCGGTGAGTGGCGATCTGGTCGGCCGTCATCTTCGCCCCCCAGCTGTGCACCCAGTCGTGCTCGGCGGTCAGCCCGTCGATGCGCTCCCGCATCTCGGCGGTCAGATTGTCGTAGGCGGCTGCCATGTCGGCCCACATGGTGTCGCCACCGGCGGGCGGGATGTCGACGGCGCGCAGCACCGAGCCGAGAGCGGGCGCGGCCATGAAGGAGTGGTCGCTGTGCCAGATGTTCTTGTTGCCCGCGGCGTTGGCGTCTTTGGCCAGCCGCGAGACACCGGTGGTCTTGGTTTTCGGGAAGAACGGGTTCGGCTCCGGCTCGCCCCACACGCGGGCGAGGGCGAGCTGGGAGGCCGCGTCGAACGTGAGCTGGTCCCGGAAGAAGATCACCTTCCACTCCAACAGGGCGCGCTTCAGCTCCTCGGCGAGTTCCTCGTCGACCGGGGCGGAGAGGTCGACGCCGTCGATCTCCGCGCCGATGTGCGGGGTGAGCGGGTGGATGCCAAGACGGCGGTAGTCCGACGGCGGCAGACCCGGCGCGGTGCGCTCGAGCACGCGCTTGCCGAAGTGCACCAAGGGCTTGCCGAGAACGGGAGAAGTGGTGGTGGCGACGCTGTCCATGAACCCTCCGAGGACGACGGAGCTAATTTCGTTCCCGGCAGTATCGTTATTAGACGAGGGCGTGACAAGGGTCTGCGGCAATCGATGTTCAAGCAGGGTCGTGGGCCGTCGGATCGGCCGGGAAGCCGGGCCTGCGTCCGAGCAGGGTCGCGCGGCAGCAGCCGGTCCCGTCAGCGACGGCCGACACGCGAACAGGTCCGCAGGGCGGACACCGCGGTAAGGGGAAGCCGAAACGACGCCCCGGCCGCCCCACGGCGCGGCAGCCGTCCCCCTCCGCGTCGAGCGGCGCCCGGACGGATCCGCGGGCGGCAGCCGAGGTCAGGCAGTCGAGGCGACGGCGCGGGCGACGAGGTCCACCAGAGTGTCCACGAGCTGGGAGTCGGGCAATTCCCGCTCACCGATCAGCCGGAAGAGCATCGGCGCGGCCACCAGGGTGGCCGCGGCCCGTACGTCGATGTCCGCACGCACGTCGCCTCGGGCGATACCGCGCTCGAGGATTCGCCGGGTCTCGCTCGTGATCCGCTCGGTGTACCGGGCGTACTGAGCGTGGTCGACTCCCACCTCGGCCGCCGTGCCGATCAGGCCCGCCAGCAGCCGGTCCGACCCGGGCATCCGGTACGCCTCCAGCCGGGCCGTCAGCACGACCCGCAACTCCGCCCGGAAGTCGCCCAGATCGGGCACCGAGAGAACACCGATACGGCTCTCGGCGGCGGCGATGACGAGATCCTGCTTGGTGGGCCAGCGCCGGTAGATGGCAGGCTTGCTCACACCGGCCCGGGCCGCGACCGCATCCATGGTGACCGCCCCCATGCCCTGCTCCGTGACCAGCTCCACGACCGCGTTGAGGACCGCCCCGGTAACCCGCTCCTCCCGTGGCCGCCCCGGTCCCCGCTCCGCCCCACGCATCTGTGCACCCGCCATACGCCAGAGCCTACGGGCCCACCGGACCGCACCGGCCAGGGGTACACCCCAGCCCGCACGCCGCGGCGCCCGGGAGCACATCCGAGCCTGCACCGCCGCTGTACCACCAGCAGACGAAGAATCTGCCGGCACGGTTTCCACCGGGTCCCGGACGTGCGTCACTCTTCCGGTCGCCATGATCTCACCACGCGCCCGAGACCTGGAACCCAAGAGTCGAGTCCGGGCCCCGGCAGCCAAGCCGGACGTCGCGGCGCACATGACCTTCGCTGCCGCAAGGTCGATACTGATGTGCAAGGCACCACCACCCGCCCCGGGGCACCTCCAGGGGGATCCGATGCCCCGTCAACTAAGTCAGCATTCAGTCAGTATCAGCCCCGCCGGAACCCGCCACCAGCCACCGCGGACCACGAAGATCAACAACCGATCACACTCGTTCTGAACAGGGAAAACGCAGGTCAGAGAGTCACCTACTAACCTTCCTAGGAGATAAGCATGAAGATGCTGATCAACGTCCCGGAGACCGTGGTGGCAGACGGGCTGCGGGGTATGGCGGCCGCGCATCCCGAGCTGACCGTGGACGTGGAGAACCGGGTGATCGTCCGCCGGGACGCTCCCGTGGCCGGGCAGGTCGCACTGGTCTCGGGTGGCGGGTCGGGGCACGAGCCGCTGCACGGCGGATTCGTCGGTCCGGGCATGCTCTCGGCGGCCTGTCCCGGCGAGGTGTTCACCTCGCCGGTGCCGGACCAGATGGCGCGCGCCGCGGCCGCCGTCGACAGCGGGGCCGGCGTGCTGTTCATCGTGAAGAACTACACCGGTGACGTGCTCAACTTCGACATGGCGGCCGAACTCGCCGAGGACGAGGGCATCCAGGTCGGGAAGGTTCTGGTCAACGATGACGTGGCAGTCACCGACAGCCTGTACACGGCCGGCCGGCGCGGCACCGGCGCGACCCTGTTCGTGGAGAAGATCGCGGGAGCCGCAGCGGCCGAGGGACAGCCGCTGGAGCGGGTCGAGGCCGTCGGGCGCCAGGTGAACGAGAACGCCCGCAGCTTCGGTGTCGCGCTGAGCGCCGTCACCACTCCGGCCAAGGGCTCTCCGACCTTCGATCTGCCCTCCGGCGAGCTGGAGTTGGGCATCGGCATCCACGGCGAGCCGGGCCGTGAGCGGCGGGCGATGATGACCTCCGGGGAGATCGCCGACTTCGCGGTGCACGCCATCCTGGAGGACATGCCCCCGCGCAACCCCGTGCTGGTCCTGGTCAACGGCATGGGCGCCACCCCGCTGCTGGAGCTGTACGGCTTCAACGCCGAGGTGCAGCGGGTGCTCGGCGAGCGGGGTGTGACCGTGGCCCGCACCCTTGTCGGCAACTACGTCACCTCCCTCGACATGGCGGGCGCCTCGGTCACGCTGTGCCAGGTCGACGAGGAACTGCTGCGCCTGTGGGACGCACCGGTGAAGACCCCGGCACTGCGCTGGGGGATGTGACACGGCGCACGAAGCGGTCAACACCCCTACGACGCAAGGAGATCCAGTGCTCGACGCCGATTTCTTCCGCCGTTGGATGACGGCGACCGCCGCGTCCGTCGACCGGGAGGCGGAACGGCTCACGGCCCTCGATTCGGCCATCGGGGACGCCGACCACGGCAGCAACATGCAGCGCGGGTTCACCGCCGTCCTGGCCAGCCTGGAGGAGGAGTCGCCGGCCACCCCGGGTGCCGTGCTGATCCTGGCCGGGCGCCGGCTGATCTCGACGGTCGGCGGGGCGGCCGGGCCGCTGTACGGCACCCTGCTGCGCAAGGCCGGCAAGGCGCTCGGGGATGCCGCCGAGGTCAGCGAGAAGCAGCTGGCCGAGGCGCTCAGGGCGGGCGTGGACGGGGTGATGGCGCTGGGCGGTGCGGCGCCCGGCGACAAGACCATGATCGACTCCCTCGTCCCCGCCGTGGACGCGCTCGGCGACGGCTTCGGCGCGGCGCGGTCGGCCGCGGAGGAGGGTGCGGAGGCCACCATTCCGCTGCTCGCCCGCAAGGGCCGGGCCAGCTATCTCGGCGAGCGCAGTATCGGTCACCAGGATCCGGGGGCCACGTCGTCGGCCCTGTTGATCGCCGGACTGGAAGAAGCGGCTTCGGGAGCGTCCGGTGAGTGACGAGAAACTGGTCGGGATCGTGCTGGTGTCGCACAGCGCGGAGGTCGCCATGTCCGTCGCCGAGCTGGCGAAGGGCCTGGCGGGCGGAGCCACCACGGTGCCCGTCGCCGCGGCCGGCGGCACCGAGGGGGGTGAGCTCGGCACCAGCGCCGAGCTGATCTCCGCGGCGGCCGCGTCCGTGGACCGGGGGGTCGGGGTCGCCGTCCTCACCGACCTCGGCAGTGCGGTGCTCACCGTGAAGGCGCTGCTCGCCGAGGGTGACGAACTCCCCGACGGTGCGCGGCTGGTGGACGCGCCGTTCGTCGAGGGTGCGGTGGCGGCGGTCGTTACGGCGGCCACGGGCGCGGACCTCGACGCGGTGGAGGCGGCGGCAGCGGAGGCGTACAGCTACCGCAAGGTGTGACCGCACGGGTCCAGGGGGCTTCGCCTCTTGGACCCCCGCCTTGCGCCCCCCACCGGATGAACGTCGTGCAGACGCCGTCGCCGTACGCGATCGCCGACCAGGTGGGCAGGGCCTGCCCTGCTCGGTCGGCGGCAAAGGCGCCCGCCGCGAAGGCGCCCCGCCACCCGGCTCGGTGGGCACACAAGGCGCCCCGCCCACGCGGACGCGGTCGGCCCCGGGCACCCTCGGCGGTCGACGCGGACGGGGCGGACGGGGCGGACGGGGCGGCTGAGACGGTGCGGGCTGTCCAGAACACGGCCGTACCGCCCGGCCGGTCGTCGGCACCGCCTCCGAGGCCGGCCCGCGGGGCAGTGCGGCCGGCGCCACCTGCACTGCGTCCGAGCACGGCTCGGCCGGCCTGACGAAGTCCCTGGCCACGGTGTACCGGAATCAGGGCATCCGAGCGAACGCCATCGCCCACGGCGGCACCCGGACCGCCATCGCCCTGGACCTGGAGGACGGCGCCCAAGGGCCGACGGCCCTCGGGCCCTGCTTCGGAAACGTCGGCCGCACCTCCGAGCCGGAGGAGCAGCCCGCCGCGATCGTGTTCCTGGACTCGGACGCGGCGAGCAGCATCAACGGAGCGGTACTGCCCGTGGACGACGGCTGGGGCGCCTTCCATGCCCGTCGCCCGCGTCCCGCCGGTCTCAGTGCCTGGCCTGCACGAACTGCCGGGCCAGCCGCTCCCCCGTCTCCACCGCCGCCCGGTGGTCCTGGATGGGGGTGACCTCGGAGTCCTTGAAGACGATGTACGTGACGCCGGAGGGGACTCCGCCGGTGCGCGGGTCGGGGCTGATGCCGAGGCCCCGGGCGGCGGCGTAGGAGGCCTCGCCGATGATGTCGCCCGGTCCGGTGTCGCCGACGACCGCGTACTGCACCCGGCCCTGGTAGATCACGGCCGCCACCGAGCCGCCTCGGACGCCCTGCTCCCGGGGGTTCCAGATGCCGCTCGGGGCCGGGATCACGATGTAGGGCAGGGACGCGGCGTTCAGATGGCGGCCGTCGGACTGCTGGTAGGCGGTGGCGGCGGAGAACAGCGGATCGGTACGGCGGTTGCAGCGGGTGGTGGGCCGTCCGTCGCAGTCGACGTCCAGGTCGGCCTTCCAGAACACCGCCTTGCGGGTGCCGCAGACGGGAACGGCCGCGCGGGTGCCGCCGTCGGTTCGGTAGCGGCCCTTGGAGACCTGGGTGCAGGAACGCACCCGGTCGAGCAGGTCGGCGGCGGCCACGGAGCCCTCGCTGTGGGCCGCGGGTCCCGGCCGGGGCGGGACGGCGGCGGCGGGCAGCGGCGTCGGGGCGAGCAGGGCGGCGCCGGCCGTGGCCAGCGTCAGCGACTGGACACGCACTCTGAGGGACTCTCTCCTCTGGAACATTCCGGACACCTTGCCCAAAGTGGTGTCGGGGGGCGAGCACAGCCACCCCTATAGGGCCGGATGGAGCACTCTCCTGACGCCCTGTGAGAAAGCAACAGGGGCCGGGGACCTGAGCCGATGTCGACCCAGGCCCCCCGGCCGCCCGCGTCGGCGCGGGTTCGGCGACGACAGCGTTTCCGCGCCACAGGCATGAACTTCCCTACTCTCTCGGGGAGTTCAGCCCTAGGGAGCCTTCAGCATACGTAACATCCGCGCGTGGTCACCAACACGGCCCCTTGCTTCGGCCGGACAGGCCGGGCCATATTGGTCCGGACCTTTGCCCGTGACACCGTCCCCAGGGAGGCAGCGCCGTGCGACGCCTTCCCCTCCGGCCCGCGCTGGCCTGCGGCGCCCTGGTGCTGATCGCGTCCTGCGGCTGGAGCGGTGCGGCCGACGGGGACGGCGGGCGGACGCCCGGCGCTCCGACGGGCGTCACCGCCACGGCCGGGAGCGCCACCAGCGTGCACGTCATGTGGAACGCGGTGCCGGACGGGCCCGGGATCCGCACCTACGAGGTGTATCGCGGCTCCACGAAGGTCACCGAAGTACCGGGCTCGCAGCACATGGTGGACGTCACCAGGCTCAGGCCGTCCACCCTGTACGCCTTCACCGTGCGGGCCCGGGACGGGGACGGCAGGCTCGGGCCGCCGAGCCGCGAGGTGCGGGCGCGGACACCCGCCGTGGTGGCGGCGGACCGCTCGGCCCCGACCCGCCCGCTGCGGCCGGCCGGGCGGGCTGTCGGCAGCCGGGCGGTCCAGCTGTCCTGGGCCGCTTCCCGGGACGACAGGGGCGTGGTGTCGTACGACGTCTACCAGGGTGGCGTGAAGATCCACAGCGTCGGCGGCAACCAGACCGCGACCGTGGTCACCGGGCTGCGTCCAGGCACCCGGTACGTCTTCACCGTGCGCGCGCGGGACGCGGCCGACAACCTCTCGGCCGCGAGCGCGCCGGTCCGGATCGGTACGCCGGGCCACGACGACGGACGGGACACCGCGCCGACCGGGTTCACCGCCACGACCCACCGGTCCGCCGGGGCCTACTACATCGACCTCGCCTGGGATCCGCCACGCATGGACGGGGTGATCACCGAGTACCAGATCCGGCTGGACGCCACCACGGCCACCTCCCTGGTGTGGGGCGGCGACCCGCCGCGCGGCCGGGCCCGCTACAGCTTCTACGTCGGGCGGGACGCGGGGGCGGAGCACCGGGTGCGGCTGCGGGCGCGACTGCCGGACGGCACCTGGGGCGGGTTCTCGGCGGAGCGGAGCGTGACCACAGGCGAGGGCGCGGGCGGCTGACGGCCGGCGGGCCGGAGTCGGCCCGGACCGGACGGACGAATCCCGTCGGCCGTCACCTGACCGGGTGCGGTCCGCGTGCGGTGGGGTCCGGGGCCGCGTTGGCTGCCCTTGAGAGCAGCACGGACGTTTCCCGACCCTCGGCGGTGCATGGGATGTACCGCCAACCGTGCCGCCGGAGGCCAGCCCATGCGAAACCCCAGACTCCTGCTCCGCTCCGGCCTGACCCTGGCGGCCGCCGCCGCGCTCCCGACCGCGTTCGCCGGGCCCTCGGCCGCGGTCTCGGGAATCTCGGTGAGCACCACCGGGTCCACGGTCTCGGTCGTCACCAGCGCCTGTGTCCAGAACAACGGCAGCTGGGGCACCGCCTCGCTGCTGAGCAGCGGCCAGGCGAACTTCGCCCAGGGCCGCCAGGTGGCCCTGTCGGGCACGACCATCAGCCAGTCCGCGGCCTGGTCGGGGGTGAGCCCGGGCACGTACACGGTCGTGGTGGTGTGCTCCAACGGCGCGACCGCCGGCAGCCAGTCCGTGATCGTGTCGGCCGCCACCACCCCCACGACCTCGTCGACGCACGCCGCGCCCCCCTCGCGCGGCGTGATGGGCGGCCTCGGCGGCGCGGCGCGCGACTACGGCCCGCTGACCCTGGGCATCGGCGTGGCCCTGGTGACCTCGGGCGTGGTCGGCACGGCCTGGTTCCTGCGCCGCCGCTCGAAGCCGTACCGTCTCTGAGACCTCCCCGTCAGCCGGACGGGTCGCCCGTCGGTTCCGGTGCGTCGGCGGGCAGTTCGGCGAACTCCTTCAGGGCGTGGGTCAGCCACTGGGTCCAGAAGGTCTCCAGGTCGATGCCCGCCCGCAGGACCAGATGCCGCAGACGGTCCTCCGGGGCGGCCCGGTCCGGCGGGAAGTCGCGCCGCTCGATCTCCTCGTACTCGGCCAGCTGCCGCCGGTGCAGCTCCAGATGGCGGCGCAGGTCGGCCCCGAGGCCCGCCGTGCCGACCACCGCAGCGGCGCGCAGCCGCAGCAGCAGGATGTCCCGCTGCGGCTTGGGGTCCTGCGAGGCGGCGGTCCAGCGGGCCAGTTCGGCGCGGCCCGCGGGCAGAACCTCGTAGCTCTTCTTCTGCCCACGGGCCGGCTGCTCGGCCGGCAGGGTGCGGATGTAGCCCTCGCCCTCCAGCTTCCCCAGCTCGCGATAGATCTGCTGGTGCGTCGCGGACCAGAAGTAGCCGATCGACTTGTCGAACCGGCGGGTCAGCTCGAGACCCGACGACGGCTTCTCCAGCAGGGCGGTGAGGATGGCGTGCGGGAGTGACATGGGCTCATCCTAGGGACGGGCGTACGGCCCCTACAGGGCCGCCGCCACCTCGGTGCCCTGCTTGATGGCCCGCTTGGCGTCCAGCTCGGCCGCGACGTCGGCACCGCCGATCAGGTGGGCACTGCGCCCGGCGGCGACCAGCTCCTCGTACAGGTCGCGGCGCGGCTCCTGGCCGGTGCACAGTACGACGGTGTCGACCTCCAGGACCGTGCTCTCGTCGCCGACGGTGATGTGCAGGCCCGCGTCGTCGATCCGGTCGTAGCGCACGCCCGGGACCATGGTCACGCCGCGGTGCTTCAGCTCCGTGCGGTGGATCCAGCCGGTGGTCTTGCCGAGTCCGGCGCCGACCTTGGTGGTCTTGCGCTGGAGCAGGTGGACCGTGCGCGGCGGGGCCGGCCGCTGCGGCGCCGCGAGGCCGCCCGGTGCCGCGTAGTCCATGTCGACGCCCCAGTTGCGGAAGTACGTCTCGGGATCCTCGCTCGCCTTGTCGCCGCCGTCGGTGAGGTACTCGGCGACGTCGAAACCGATGCCGCCGGCGCCGAGGACGGCTACCCGGTCGCCGACGGGGGCGCCGTCGCGCAGGACGTCGAGGTAGCCGACGACACGGGGATGGTCGACGCCGGGGATCTCGGGGGTGCGCGGGGTGACGCCGGTGGCGACGACGACCTCGTCGTAGCCGGCCAGGTCCTCGGTGGTGACCCAGGTGTCGAGGCGTACGTCCACACCGTGCTCGTCGAGCTGGTGACGGAAGTAGCGCAGCGTCTCGTCGAACTCCTGCTTGCCGGGGACCTTGCGGGCCACGTTCAGCTGGCCGCCGATCTCGCTCGCGGCGTCGAAGAGCACCACGTCATGGCCGCGTTCGGCGGCGCTCACCGCGCAGGCGAGGCCCGCCGGACCGGCACCGACGACGGCGACGCGCTTCTTCAGCCGCGTCGGGGAGAGCACCAGTTCCGTTTCGTGGCAGGCGCGCGGGTTGACCAGGCAGGAGGTGATCTTGCCGCTGAACGTGTGGTCCAGGCAGGCCTGGTTGCAGCCGATGCAGGTGTTGATGGCCTCCGGCGTACCGGCCGCCGCCTTGTTGACGAAGTCGGGGTCGGCGAGCATCGGGCGGGCCATGGAGATCATGTCCGCGCAGCCGTCGGCGAGCAACTCCTCGGCCAGCTCGGGGGTGTTGATGCGGTTGGTCGTCACCAGCGGGACGGACACCGCGCCCATGAGCTTCTTGGTGACCCAGGTGTAGGCGCCGCGCGGGACCGAGGTGGCGATGGTGGGGATGCGCGCCTCGTGCCAGCCGATGCCGGTGTTGATGATCGTCGCCCCGGCGGCCTCGACGGCCTTGGCGAGGGTGACGACCTCCTCCAGGGAGGAGCCGCCCGGGACCAGGTCCAGCATGGAGAGCCGGTAGACGATGATGAAGTCCTCGCCGACGGCCTCGCGCACCCGCCGGACGATCTCGACCGGGAAGCGCATCCGGTTCTCGTACGAGCCGCCCCAGCGGTCCGTGCGGTGATTGGTCCGGGCGGCGATGAACTCGTTGATCAGGTAGCCCTCGGAGCCCATGATCTCGACGCCGTCGTAGCCGGCCTGCCGGGCGAGGCGGGCGGCCCGGGCGTAGTCGTCGATGGTGCGCTCGACGTCGGCGTCGGTCAGTTCGCGCGGCACGAAGGGGCTGATCGGGGCCTGCAGCGGGCTCGGGGCGACCAGGTCCTGGTGGTAGGCGTACCGGCCGAAGTGCAGGATCTGCATCGCGATCCGGCCGCCCTCGCGGTGCACGGCCTCGGTGACGGCCTTGTGCTGTTCGGCCTCCGCCTCGGTGGTGAGCCGGGCGCCGCCCTCGTACGGCCGCCCCTCGTCGTTGGGCGCGATGCCGCCGGTGACGATGAGCCCGACTCCGCCGCGCGCGCGGGCCGCGTAGAACGCCGCCATCCGCTCGAAGCCTCGCTCGGCCTCCTCCAGACCGACGTGCATGGAGCCCATGAGCACGCGGTTGGGCAGGGTGGTGAATCCCAGGTCGAGCGGGGACATCAGGTGCGGGTAACGGCTCATCGGGCCCTCCGTGCGCGGTGTGATGGTCTCTGTTGTAGAGGACCTCGGCGGCATTGTGCAACTAGTTGCATAAAGAGGCGGAGGTGAACCCGATCACTCTGTAACTACTAGTATGTACACTGCCGGTGTCCACACGGCCGCTCCGAAGGGGGACTCCGCCATGCCTTTCGTCCGCATCGACGCGCTGGGCGCCGACAGCGACCGCCTCGACGCTCTCGGCCGTGCCGTCCAGGACGCACTGGTGGAGACGATCGGCGTCCCACCCGACGACCGCTTCCAGGTCCTGGTGGGCCACGACGGCGCCGGCAGCACCGTGCGTCACGGCAACTACCTGGGGGTGCGCCGGGACGACGGGATCGTCTTCGTGGCGATCACCATGCGATCAGGGCGCACGCCCGGCCAGAAGCGGGCGCTGTACCGGCGGATCGCCGAGCTCGCGCACGCGTATGCGGGTACCGAGCCGCGCAATGTGTTCGTCACCGTCACCGAGAACGAGTCGGTGGACTGGTCGCTCGGCAACGGCGCGGCGCAGTACGCCCCGGCCGGCAGCGAGGCGCAGGCGACCGGGGCGGTACGGCCGGGGCCGGTGTAGCCGGTCCGGTGTCACCGGCTTTCGAGCAGGACGTGCAGCTCCCTTTCCTGGTCCCCCGAGGCCGAGGAGAGGTTGCGCACCGTGAAGAGCGAGTCCAGCGTCCTGTGGAGCCGGTTGATCGCCCAGTAGCTGCCCTGTGCGTCCGCCTCGACGGAGGCCGCGAGCCGGGCGGGCGGCCTGCAGGCGTGGGCGTCGGTGACCTCGAAGGTGCCGAGCCACACCATCGGGCGCGTTTCATGGAGCTGCTGCGGCACGTCCTCGGCGCACCGGTCGGACTCGAAGCACTCGCACAGCACGTCGAACACGATCCGGGCGTCTTCCTTGCTGCATCCGCTGATCTCGAGGGAGACGGACTCCTCGTGCGATCGCTCACGGGCCATCGTGATCGCTCCTCTCATGGCGGTGGCGCGATACCGCGGGCTCCCCGCGCACCGCGCCACCTCCCCAGAAAACCACCACTTTCCGGAATCGCACCACCTGTCGCGGCACCGGAGGCGGCGGGGGCTCAGCCGCGCGCGAACTTGTACGTCTTGCTGTCCGTGAGGACGCAGAACCCGGGCGAGACGACGATCACGCGCAGGATGCCGGTGCGGCGGTCGTAGTCGATGCCCTCCGCCTCGAAGGTGCCCGAGCAGGAGCTGCGCAGCGGCAGCTGGCGCAGGGCGGTGACATGGCCGGAGACGTCCGTGGAGCCCGGGGTCGCGGACAGGTCGATCTGGAGCAGCGGCTTGGTCATGCCGAACAGGGAGCCGTCCGGGTCGTCCGAGGAGCACAGCACAGTCGTCGGGCCGGAGAAGTCGCAGCCCTGGACGTCGCGCACGGCGTGGTCGAGATTGATCCTGGAGGCCTGCGGGAGGTTCGCCGAGGGCGAGGTGCTCGGGTTGATGCCCGGGGTCGGGAAGACCAGCAGGCGGTTCATGGTGCCCCACTCGCCCGCCAGCATCCACTGGCCGTCCGGGGAGATCGCGTCCCAGGAGTTGTTCAGAGCCTCGCCGGGGCTGAGCGTGTGCACGTATTCCGACCAGGCGCCGCCCGGTGCCTGTACGCGGAACATCTTCGAGTTGCCGGAGTCCTGCTGGTAGGGCTCGATGTAGTAGCCGTTGTACGAGGCGTCGGGATCGCCGACGTGGTTCCAGCCGCGGCTGGAGACGCCGATGGGGATGGTGCCGATTCCGGTGTACCGGTTGGGGCTGTTCGCCGGGACCTCCACCGAGGTCAGACCCTGGCTCTCGGTCAGCGGGTCGGCGCGGTCGGAGCCGGTCTCGGTCCAGTTGTCGGCGGCGGAGGCCGGGGCGGGCGCGGCGAGGGACACGACGGCGGCGGTGGCCAGGGTGACGAGTCCGGCGAGGACGGTGTGACAACGTTGCCGGAGGGACGGGGACGCGGGCATGGCCGACTCCTCGAACGGGGGGGTGGGGGCACTCGGTCGGCGGACAGTCTGGCCGTGCCCGGTGGTCATGTACAGACCAATGAACAACATCAGCGTGAACTCTCATGGGCCCGGGGACTTGCCTGCCGGTCACGGGGGTGGTTACTTCGGCGGACGTCCGCCGCGTGTTGAGAGATGGTGGAGAAAGTCGGCGACGGCGTCGGAGAGTCGGGTGTGAGCGCGATAGAACAAGGGGAGTCGGCACGGGGGACGGCGTGCCGTGCGGACGGGCGAAGGCGGTGCATGGCATGAGTGCAGCCGGGGCTCCGGTGGCCGAGAGCGGCGGGCCGGTGCGTCCGAGCGGGCTGCTCGACGTACTGAGCGTGGCGTCGGTGGTGCTGGACGCCGAGGGCCGCATCGTGCTGTGGAGCCCCCAGGCGGAGGAGCTGTTCGGCTACTCGGCGCAGGAGGCGCTGGGGGAGTTCGCCGCGCGGCTGATGGTGCACGACGAGCACATCGAGCTGGTCGGCAAGCTGTTCGCCGACGTGATGCGGACCGGTCAGAGCTGGGCCGGGGCGTTCCCCATCCGGGTCAAGGGCGGCGGCACGCGGCTGGTGGAGTTCCGCAACATGCGCCTGCTGGACGACCAGGGCGACGTGTACGCGCTGGGGCTCGCCGCCGACCGGTCCACGGTGCGCCGCCTCGAACAGGACGTGGCGCTGTCCGAGCGGATGGTGAAACAGTCGCCGATCGGATTCGCCGTGTTCGACACGGACCTGCGGTACGTCTCGATCAACCCGGCCCTGGCGAAGATCAACGGCATCCCCGCCGCGGAGCACGTCGGGCGGACCGTCGGCGAGATGCTGCCGCTGCTGGACGTCGATGCCCTGGAAGGCGCGGCCCGCCGGGTCATGGAGACCGGGGTGCCCCTCGTCGCCCAGTCCACCATCGGCCGGACCCCGGCCGATCCGGACGAGGACCACGCCTGGTCGGTGTCGCTCTACCGGCTGGAGGACTCGGTGGGCACCGTGCTCGGCGTCGCGGCCTCGGTGGTGGACATCACCGAGGCCTACCGCGGGCGCATCGAGACCGAGAACGCGCGGCGTCGGCTCGCCGTCATCGCCGACGCCTCCGCCCGGATCGGTACGACGCTGGAGCTGGAGCGCACCGCGTTCGAGCTGGCCGAGGTCGCCGTGCCCGCGCTGGCCGACGTGGCCGCCGTCGACCTGCTGGACGCCGTCGTGGAAGGCCGGCCCAGCACGCTCGGCCCGTCGGAGTCCGCGGTGATCCGGGCCCTGGCGCTGCGCGCCGAGCAGGAGTCCGACGCCGTCCGGGCCGCCGACGCGCCCGGCAGGATCGCCACCTACGGGCCCGACCGGCTGGTCACCGAGTGCGTCCGTACGGGTGAGGCGGTGCTGGTGCCCCATGTGCAGGACGAGGACCTGCCGCGCATCGCCCGCTCCCCCGAGGCGGCCGTGCTGCTGGGCCGGGCGGGCCTGCACTCGTATCTGGCCGTGCCGCTGATCGCCCGCGGCGAGGTGCTGGGCGCCCTCGACCTCAAGCGGACCCGCAATCCGGTGGCCTTCGACGAGGACGACGTCCTGCTGGCCCGGGAGCTGGCGGCCCGCGCGGCCGTGCAGATCGACAACGCCCGCTGGTACCAGAACGCCCGTAACACCGCGCTCACCCTGCAGCGCAGCCTGCTGCCCAGCCACCCGCCGGTCACGACGGGCCTGGAGGTGGCCTCCCGCTACCAGCCCGCGGGCGCCACCAGCGAGGTCGGCGGCGACTGGTTCGACGTCATCCCGTTGGAGGGCGGCCGCACGGCGCTCGTGGTGGGCGACGTGATGGGCAGCGGCATCAGCGCCGCCGCCACGATGGGCCGGCTGCGCACCGCGACCACCACACTGGCCTCGCTCGGCCTCGACCCGGCACTCCTGCTGGAACAACTGGACAAGACGACCTCGGCCCTGGACCACTCGATCGCGACCTGCGTGTACGCCGTCCACGACCCGCATCTGCGGCAGTGCCGGATCGCCAACGCCGGCCACCTGCCCCCGGCCCGGGTGCGTCCCGGCCACCCGCCGGAGCTGCTCGACCTGCCCACCGGGGTCCCGCTGGGCGTGGGCGGGGTCGAGTTCTCCACCGTGACGGTCGACTTCGAGCCGGGCGACGAGCTGGTGTTCTACACCGACGGGCTGGTCGAGACCCGCTGCCACTCCCTGGACGAACGCCTGGACTTCCTGCTGTCCCTGCTCGACGACCCCGCCCGCCCCCTGGAGGAGGCCTGCGACCTGCTCCTGCGGACGCTGCACCACCCCGACAACCACGACGACGTGGCCCTGCTCATCGCCCGGGCCCAGGAACTGGAATGAGCCGCTGGGCCCGTCCGGCGGATCAGGCCGGCTCCAGCCGACGGTGTCTCGGCACTGGCGAGCCCCCGCGATTCCGGCATGATCCGCCGGACGGGCCCTAGCCCAGTACGCCGATCACCACGTGCGCGTACGCCTCGTCCGCCACCGCCAGACGGGTCGTCAGACCGGCGCGCGTGAACACCTCCACGGCCGCCTGCGCCTGGCGTTCGCTGGTCTCGGTCAGGAGGCGGCCACCGGGCGCCAGCCACTCCGGGGCCCCGGCGGCCACCCGGCGCAGCACGTCGAGGCCGTCCGGGCCGCCGTCGAGGGCGGTCTGCGGCTCGTGGTCGCGGGCCTCCGCCGGAAGGAACGCCACCTCGGCGCTGGGGACGTAGGGGACGTTGGCCGTGAGGATGCCGACGCGGCCCCGCAGTCCGGTCGGCAGGGCGTCGAACAGGTCGCCCACATGGGCCCGGCCGCCGTAGGGGGCGAGATTGCGGCGGGCGCAGCGTACGGCCGCCGGGTCGATGTCGGCGGCGTGCACCTCGACGGCACCCAGCGCGGCGGCCAGGGCCGCGCCCAGCGCACCGGAGCCGCAGCACAGGTCGACCACGATCCGTGCGTCCGGGGACTGGGCCAGGGCCTGGTCGACCAGGAACTCGGTCCGGCGGCGGGGGACGAAGACGCCCTCGTCCACGGCGATCCGCAGACCGTGGAACTCGGCCCAGCCGAGGACGAGTTCGAGCGGAAGTCCGGCGGCGCGCCGGTCCACCATCGCGGACAGCTCCTCGGGGGTACGGGCGGCGGCGAGGAGCAACTCCGCCTCGTCCTCGGCGAAGACGCACCCGGCGGCGCGCAGCGCGGAGACGACGGCGGAAGGAGAGTGCGGGGGCAGGGAAGGCATGAAAGCCGAGAGCCTTTCGGAAACCTGGAGCCGAAGGGCGCTCTCGCGGTCACCGGTGCCGGTGGTCCGCGCTGTCACAGAAGGCTGTCACAAGGAGAGAGCACCCGAGCTGACACAGCGGTAATGGGTCTCACCTCCTCGACAGCCGGTGGCCGCGTACCGTGCGCGGCCGGACGGCCACCTTACCCCAGCGGCCGCATCGGCCGTCGTCCGCACCGAGTTCGAAACTGCCTGGCGCGGCACGGTGGGGCCGGTTACGATCGCCGCGATGACCACTCACTCTGTTGACAGATTGGGGGCCCCGTCCGCGCAAGGTGAGTGCTGATGCTCACTCAGACCGCGTACGAGGATTCCCGAACCTCCTTGTGGCTGCGCGTGCGCGAGTTCGCCGTGCCGCCTTCCATGATCGAGACCGCGACCGTCCGCCGCAGCGCCGGGGACTGGGCGGGGGCGTGCGCCGCCGCCGGTGTCGACCTCGACCTCGATCTGCGCTCCGTCGCCCGCGACCACGGCCGGGACCTCGCGGCCCGGGTCCGCGCCGACCTCCGCCACCTCGCTCCCGACCTGCTGCGCTGGCACATGCCGAGGGTCGCGCCCGACGGACTGCTGCGCCCGGGGCTGACCCTCACCCTGGCCCGGTACGGCCAGGGGCGGGACCGGGGCGGCCCGGTGCATCTGGTCGCCCGGACGCCTCCCGCCTGGGCCGACGCCGGTCAGCGGATCGGCCTCGCACTGTGGGACGGGTCCCGCTCGGGCACCGCCCGGCATCCGCATCCGCATCCGCGCCCCAGCCGACGCTACCGGCTCGATCTGCACCGGCACCTGTGGGATGCGCGCCGGGCCGGTGAGCTGCGGGAACGGTCCGGGGCCGACGCACCGGTGACGGGCTCGGAGCCGCCGGACCCGGTGCCGCCGGGAGTCGGCCGTGCCACGGGCCGGTGGGCGGCCGAGGCGGCCGTCCTGCTCGGCGCCGGGGGGCGGTCCGCCGGCACCTTCGTCGTGCGACTCGGCGGCCGGCGCCGACTGGTGCTGGAGCTGGTCGCGAGCGGCGACCGCGGGGCACCGGCTGTCCTGCCTGTCCAGGCGCCACTGCCCCGGGGCGGCGTTTCCGCGCTGCCCGTCCTGCCCGACGCGGCGACCTGGGTCCTGCCGGATCTGGAGCTGCTGCGGGCCGGTCTGCTCGAACCCGACCGCCTGCACCCGCTGGTCGCCTCCGCGCTCGTGCCGGATCACGCTCCGTCCGGTCCGCCCCTCCTTCCCGACCGGGCGGGGGAACCGCGGCTCGTGGAATGCCGGGGCGCCCGGCACCGGATCGGCCTTCTCGACGGCGTGCTGGCCCCGCTGGACCACGCTCCGGAGGAGATCCGGCGGGAGGACCTGCTGGTCGCGCTCGGCGGACCGCCGCTCCCCTGTCTGCAGGCCATCGACGAGGCGCACCGGCGTCCGGACTGCCTCACGGGTGTCCGCGAACGCCTGGACCACGGCGACACCGCGGGTGCGCTGGCCGTGGTCGAGGGCCTGCTGGGTCCCGACGCGCTGCTGCGCGACGGTTCCCTGCGGGACGAGCTGGAGGCGGCCGCGGCCCGGAGGATCACCTACGGGCTCTACCGCGCGGGTCTCGTCGGTCCCGGCCACGCCCCTGTCGATCCGAAGCCCCGCGCCGCCCGGCACCACCGCCGACGCCCTCGTCAGGCGACCTTCCTCCGCTGAATTCACGTTCCAGTCCACCGACTTCACACCCCAGGTGACCACATATGCCCTCTTGCACTCCTTTCGGCATGCCCGACATCCCCTCCCACACCTCTCAACTCGATGTCGCCGCCGACCTGTTGACCCTGTTGCGGGACGCGACCACCGAACCCCGCGCCGACACCCAGCTGGAGGCGCTGACCCTGGCCGTGGCCGCCGACCTCCCCGTGCTGCTGTGGGGCGAGCCGGGCATCGGCAAGACGGCCGCCCTGACGCAGCTCGCGAGCGCGCTGGACCTGCCGCTGACCACCGTGATCGCCAGCGTCCACGAGCCGTCCGACTTCTCGGGGCTGCCCGTCGTGGGCGACGACCCAGCGGAACAAGGGGTCCCGATGGCGCCGCCGGACTGGGCGGTGCGGCTGGTCCGGGCCGGGCGCGGGCTGCTGTTCCTGGATGAGCTGTCCACCGCGCCGCCCGCCGTCCAGGCGGCCCTGCTCCGGCTGGTGCTGGAGCGGCGGATCGGCGCGCTGCGGCTGCCGCCCGGTGTGCGGATCGTGGCCGCCGCCAATCCGCGGTCCTCGGCCGCCGACGGCTGGGAACTGAGCCCGCCCCTGGCCAACCGGTTCGTGCACCTCCAGTGGACGCACGACCACGACGTCGTCGTGCGCGGCCTGGGCGGGACCTGGCCCCGGGCCACCCTGCCCCGGCTCGACGCGGAGAAGCTGCCGGAGGCCGTGGACTTCGCACGACGCGCGGTGTGCGGTTTCCTCACCGCGCGCCCGGCGCTCGTGCACCGGCTGCCCAGCGGCGAGACGCGCCGGGGCGGTGCCTGGCCGTCGCCCCGCAGCTGGGAGATGACCCTGCGTCTGATCGCTTTCGCGACCGCCGCCGGCTCCTCCCGCGAGGTGCTGTCCCTGCTGGTCAGGGGGACGGTCGGGGACGGCCCGGGCCTTGAACTGCTGGCGAGCCTGGACCGGATGGACCTGCCGGATCCCGAGGCCCTGCTGGCCGACGCTGCCGGTGCCGTGCTGCCCGAACGCGGGGATCTTCGGCAGGCCGTGCTGGACGGCGTGGTGGACGCGGTCCGCAAGCGCCCTGAGCGGGCCCGCTGGGACGCGGCGTGGACGCTGCTGGTGCGCGCGATGGAGACCGGGGCCCCGGACGTGGTGGTCGTCCCCGCCACCACGCTGGCCTCCCTGCGCCGGGAGGACTGGGACGTACCGGAGGCGATCGAGCGGCTCGCCGGCGTGGTCTCGCTGTCCCGGCGCGCCGACGAGGCCGCCCGCCGGTCCGCGGTCGCGGCCGGGGCCCGCCGATGACGGCCGGTGCGCCCGGGGCGCTGGACCTCGGCAAGCTCTTCGCCGCCCGGCTGCACGCGGCCCGGGCGCGGCCCTACCTGGCGACGGCCCTGTTCGCGCTGCACCCCGTCGAGTCGCGGCAGGTGCCGACGATGGCCGTCGACCGGCACTGGCGGTGCTACGTCTCACCGGCCTTCGTGGACCGGACCCCCGTGGAGGATCTCGCCGGGGTGTGGGTGCACGAGGTGGCGCACCTGCTGCGCGACCACCACGGACGCGGCGACCGGGTCGCCCGGGAGCGCGGACTGCACGGCCGCGGGGAGCGGCTGCGGATGAACATCGCCGCGGACCTCGAGATCAACGACGACGTGTACGGCGACGGGCTGGTACGGCCGAAAGGAGCCGTCACACCCGGACAACTGCAGCTGCCCGAGGGCGAGCTGATGGAGGACTACCTGCGGCTGTTCCGGCTCGGGCCGCGGCACCAGGCGCTGGCCTGGCTGGACTGCGGCAGCGGCGCCGACGGCCTGGAGCGGGAATGGGACCTGGGGCCGGACGGTGCCCACGGGCTCAGCGAACAGGAACGGGACGCGGTGCGCTTCCGGGTGGCGCAGGGCATCGCCGGCGCACCGGGCAACGCGCCCAAGGGGTGGCAGCGGTGGGCCGAAGAGGCGTTCCATCCACCGCAGCCCTGGCGGGAGTTGCTGGGTGCGGCGGTGCGCTCGGCGGTCTCCGGCGGGGGTTCGGGCGACGACTACAGCTACGGCCGTCCGGCGCGGCGCTCGGCCGGGGTGCCCGGCGCGGTCCTGCCGAGTCTGCGGCGCAGGCCGCCTCGGGTGTGCGTGGTCGTCGACACCTCCGGGTCGGTCAGCGACGCCGAACTGGGCAGCGCACTCCTGGAAGTCGCCGCGATCTCCCGGGCCGTGGGCGGCCGTCGCGACCTGGTCACCGTGGTGTCGTGCGACGCGGCGGCCCAGACCGTGCACCCGCTGTGCCGGGCCGAGGGGATCCCGCTGGTGGGCGGCGGCGGGACGGACCTGCGGACGGGCTTCGTCCGGGCGCTGCGGGCACGGCCGGGCCCCGACGTCGTCGTGGTCCTGACGGACGGACAGACACCCTGGCCGGAGTCGCGGCCACCGTGCCGGACGGTGGTGGGCCTGTTCCCCCGGCCCCAACGGCCGGGCCGCGGGTCCCGGGACGAGGACAACCCCGAGTACCGGCCGGACGCACCGCCCGAGTGGGCGCGGGTGGTGACGATCGGGCCGGGGGGCCGGTGAGCCTGACACGGCGAGGGGGCGCCGTCCGTCGCCGGACGGTGCGCCCCTTCTCCCCGTACGTCGGCCGGTCAGACGCCGACCGTCTCCTCGACCTCCACCTCGACCTCGGCCTCGACCTCTTCGTCGACCGCCGATTCGGCCTTCCGCCGGGCCGGCTCCGCGCTCGGTGCGGGCACGGGAAGAGCGGCCGTCCGCCTGGACACCCGGGCCCGCTCGTACGTGGCCGCGATCGCGGTCACCGCGAGGCCGACGAGCAGCCAGGCCACGAGCGTCCACACATTGCGTGCGAGGCCGTCGTCGCCGAAGTAGAGCAGGCTGCGGACGCCCTCGACAAAGCCGGCGCCGTTCCAGAAGGCGTGCAGGGTGCCGAAGAACCCGTTCTGCAGCTCGGGCCGGAACAGGCCGCCGGAGCTGGTGAAGTTGAGCATCACGAACAGCACCATCATGGTCAGCGTGGTCCACCGCTTGAGGAAGGTGTGCAGGCCGACGCCGATGAAGAGGATGCCCGCCGAGTAGAGCCACGCCATGCCCCACAGGCTGCCGAGCCCGTGGTGGGCGAGGTGGAACACCGGCCCGGCGAGCAGGGCGCCGATGCCGCTGACCACGGCGGAGACACCGAGCGCGAGCAACGCCCGTATCCGCATCGGGAGCGTGGCGCCCGCGGCGCCGAGGGCGGCGACCGAGGCGTAGGAGCCGATGCTGAGCGCGATCAGCAGGAAGAACAGGCCCTGGCCGGTGGGGTCGTCGGCGACCGGCGCGGCCACGTCGGTGACCTTCAGCGCGCCGCCCTCCTTCGCGGCGACCGGTGTGAAGACCTTCTCGACGGCGGTGGCGCCCATGTCGGAGGCGGCGGTGGCCACCAGCAGTTCGGGCGCCCCGGTGCTCGGCACATAGGCGCCGGTGACGTCCCGGGACTTCAGCAGGTCGACGGCGGCGGCACGGGTGGCGACGGTGCGGACGTCGAGCTTGTCCCCCGCGGTGTCCTTGACGGTCTGGGCGAACACCTTGGCCCGGGGTCCGGCGCCGACGACGGCGACGGGCAGGTGGTTCGGCTCCGGGGTCACGAAGGCGCCCATGTACGCGAGCCCCATGCCCAGGCACATCAGCAGCGGGGTGATCAGGTGCGTGAGCACATGGCGGAGCGCTGGTGACCTCATCGGACGCGACCTCCAAATAGTTGGCTTATGCAACTTTCACTTCAAGTTGTACTATACAACTAGAACGGTGGAGGAGGTATTCCGGTGACAGCAGCGGAGACGGCGATCGAGACCATCCAGCGCGAGATGACGATCTTCGCCCGCCGGGCCCGGGCCTCGGCGGGACGTATGCATCCCGAGCTGTCGCTCGTGTCGTACACCCTCCTCGGCCACCTGGAGGAGAGCGGCGGCTGCCGGGCCACCGACCTGGCCGCCCACTACGCCCTGGACAAGTCCACGGTCAGCCGGCAGGTGGCCGCCCTGGAGCGGGCCGGGCTCATCGAGCGGCGCCTGGACCCGGAGGACCACCGGGTCCAGGTACTGCACCTGACCGAGGCCGGTCAGGAGATCCTCGCGCAGGTCACCCGGAGCCGCCGGACCGCCTTCCGGGAGCGGCTCGCCGACTGGGCCGGGGATGACCTGATCCGCTTCGCGGCCTACCTGGAGCGGTACAACGCGGGGCCGTCCGGGGCCGACTCGGACTGAGGGCCGGTCACGGCACCGGTACGGCGGCCCGGCCGTCCGACAGGTGCTCGGGGGCCCGGGCCGCGAGGAACGCGGTGCTGCGGCGAAGCCGGAAGCCGAGGGACTCGTACAGCCGGATGGCATTGGTGTTCCGGGCGCTGGCGTGCAGGAACGGGGTCTCGCCACGCTCCCGGACACCGTGCGCGACCGCGAGGAGCAGGCGGGTGGCCAGGCCCTCGCCGCGGAAGGCCGGGGCGGTGCAGACCGCGCTGATCTCGGTCCAGCCCGGCGGGTGCAGCCGCTCCCCCGCCATCGCGATCAGGGCGCCCTCGCGGCGGATGCCCAGGTAGGTGCCCATCTCGACGGTGCGTGGCAGGAAGGGGCCGGGCTGGGTGCGCGCCACGAGTTCGAGCATCTCGGGTACGTCCGCCGGGCCGAGGCGGACCGCCTCCGCGTCCGGTGCGGCGGCCAGCCCCTCGTCCACGAGCTGCACGCCCTCGGCCCGGAAGGTCACCTCCCAGCCGTCCGGCACCTCTCCGCAGTACCCGGCCAACGGCACCTCGGCGCCGGGGCCCGCCAGCGCGGCGAGGTCCGCCCAGTCGTCCGCGTCCGGCTCACTGGGCAGAGCCAGCCACGGGGAGACGTCCAGCGGGTAGCGCAGCACGCGGCCGCGCCGCTCCGCGAAGTGGGCGTGCGGGCCGGTCAGGGAGGCGAGGGCGGGGTTGTCGAGGACGTGCGGGGCCGTCGTCACGTCGCCGGAGCCGGTGCCCGTACCGGTTCCGGTGTCGGTTCCGGTGTCGGTTCCGGTGTCGGTTCCGGTCAGGTCGCTCATGCGGTCACCTCGATCACGATCTTGCCCCGGGCGTGCCCGTCCTCGACGATGCGCAGGGCCTCCTCGGCCCGGTCGAGCGGGAAGGTGCGGGTGACGTGCGGGTTCAGGGCTCCGCGCAGCACAAGGCCGGCCACGGCGTCCAGAACGGCGGCGGTGCGGGCGCGGGCGACCCGGGAGCCGCCCAGCTCGGCGACGGTCTCGGGCGCGGCCCCCGCGGTGACCAGCCTGGTCCGGTCGGCGAGCAGGGTGGCCGCCTCGGCGAGCGTCTCGCCGCCCACCAGGTCGTACACCGCGTCGATGCCTTCGGGTGCGGCGGCCCGCACACGCTCGGCGAGGCCCGGGCCGCCGGGCACGTGCACGGCGCCGAGCGACTCCACGAACTCCTTCTTGCCCTCGCTCGCCACGCCCACGACCTTCGCTCCGAAGACGCGGGCGATCTGGACGGCCGCACTACCGACCCCGCCGCCCGCGCCCGTCACCAGCAGGGTCGCCCCCTCGGGCAGATCGAGCTGGCGGACCCCGTCGTAGGCGGTGGCCGCGGCGACCGGCAGGGTGGCGGCGTCGGTGAAGGACAGCCCGGCCGGCTTGTGCGCGGCCTGGTCGGCGCGCAGCAGGGCGTACTCGGCGTATCCGCCGTCGACAGTGTTGCCGAACACCGCGTCGCCGACGGCGAACCCGGTCACACCGGCGCCGACCTCCTCGACGACACCGGCCGCCTCGCTGCCGAAGACTGCGGGAAAGACACGCTCGGCGCTCTCGCCGGGGCGGCGGAAACCTCCCCGCAGTTTCCAGTCGACGGGGTTCACTCCCGCCGCCCGGACGGCGACCAGCAGCCGGCCGGGGCCGGGGGTCGGCCGTTCCACGTCGGTCAGCGCCTCGGTCTCCGGGCCGCCGTACCGCGTGAAGACGTACGCCTTGGGCATCGTCTTTCCTCGCTTCCCTCGTACTGTCACCGGCGCACCGGCCGGCACTCAGCGCCAAGGAGGAGCGCGGGGCGGCTATTCCCGACCCTGCGCAGAGTTCATACGGCCGCAATGGTCGGGGCACTGACCTGGGACGGAGCACCCGTGACCACAGCGTACGGTTGAACCATGAACGTCACCCGAGGCTTCACGGGTCGCCCGCGCGTCACCGATCCAGGGCTGCCACCAGGGCAGTACGACGCCGGGGACGACTGGCCCGTCCTGTCCGCCGAGGTCACCCCCGACCTCACGCCCGCCGACTGGTCCTTCCGCATCGACGGGCTGGTGGAGCGGCCGCACACCTGGGACTGGGAGCAGGCGCACACCTTGCCCGCCTCCTCGTACGCGGGTGACATCCACTGTGTGACCAGCTGGTCGAAGTTCGGGGTGCGATTCGGCGGTGTCTCGCTGGACACGTTCTTCGATGTGGTCCGGCCCCATGGGTCCGCCACCCATGCGATCGCCTATTCACACACCGGCTACACCGCGAACCTGCCGCTCGCCGACCTCACCGGCGGGCGCGCCTGGATCGCCTGGGAGTACGACGGCAAGCCGCTCGCACCCGAGCACGGCGGCCCGGCGCGGCTGCTGGTGCCGCACCTGTACTTCTGGAAGAGCGCCAAGTGGATCGCCGGCATCACGCTCCTCGACCACGACGAGCCGGGTTTCTGGGAGCGCAACGGCTACCACGAGCGGGGCAACCCGTGGGAGGAGCAGCGGTACTCCGGTGACTGAGACGACGATGACGACGCACTTCACTCCCGCGACCCGCTTCGCGGTGCCCGGCCGCATCGCCGTGAGCGACCAGGCGGCGTCGGTGTGGCAGACGGCCACCCTGACGGAAATCCGGCGCGAGACCCCGCACGCGGCCACGTTCCGGCTCGCGGTGCCGGACTGGGCGGGGCACCTGCCCGGACAGCATCTGATGCTGCGGCTGACCGCGGAGGACGGCTATGCGGCCCAGCGCCACTACTCGATCGCGTCCGCACCCGACGACTCCGGCCATATCGAGCTGACCCTGGACCATGTGCCGGGCGGTGAGGTCTCGGGCTGGTTCCACACGGTGGCCCAGCCCGGTGACACGATCGAGGTGCGCGGCCCGCTGAGCGGCTTCTTCGCCTGGCCGGGCGACCGGCCCGCGCTGCTGCTGGGGGCCGGTTCCGGGGTCGTACCGCTGATGTCGATGGTGCGGCACCACCGGGCGCGGGACCTTGCCGTGCCGCTGCGGATGCTGGTGTCGGCGCGCAGCCCCGAGGAGCTGATCTACGCCGGGGAGTTGGGCGGGGAGACGACGGCCGTGTTCACGCGCAGCGCCTCCGCGGGACTGCCGGTGGGTCGTATGGCGGCCGCACATGTGGCACCACTCCTGGCCGAGCAGCCTCCGGGTGGGTGGGAGGCCTATGTGTGCGGTTCCAACGGGTTCGCCGAGCATGCCTCCCGCCTGCTGGTCCAGGCGGGCCAGCCGGTCGAGCGCATCCGCATCGAGCGCTTCGGCTAGGGACCGAACGCTTCCGCTTCGGCCGGGTATCGCTCGCTCCGGCCAGGGCACACCCTGGACGCGCGGGCCCCGTGCGCGGCCGCTCGCGCTGCCTTGGGGCGCGTGCAGCATGCCGTGCTCCATGAGGGCTTGAAGTCGCGGTAGGCGACGTGAGCGAGGTGCGCCGTACGGGGGTACGAGACCGGTGTGGACGCTCGTGTGCGGCGGCGGGAGCGGACGGCCGGTGACCCGGCTCGCCCGGCCCTCCGGCTCCGGCAGGGAGGTGGACATGCGTACCCAGGTGCGTGGCTGGCGCTGGCGGCGCAATCCGCTGCGGCGCCGCTCGGACGTCATCGAGGCATGGACCGTACTCGTCGCCACCGTCCTGCTGTTCGTGGTCACACCCCTGGCCGGGGTGGCGGCGGGCCTGCGCGCCCATGAGCAGGCACGCTCGCTCGCGGCGTCGCAGCGGGCCGAGCGGCGTCAGGTGCAGGCCGTGGTGGTCGGCAACACTCCCGAGCGGCTGCCCACGGAGCAGGGCGACCGTGATCATCCCTACCGTGCCCGGGTCCGCTGGACCGAGCCGGGCAAGGGGACGCGTACAGCGATGGCCCGTGTCCCGGCGGGGACCCGGGCCGGTGCCCCGGTGACCGTGTGGTTCGACACCCAGGGCCGCAGCGTCGCCCCGCCGCCGGACGAGTTCGCGGTCTGGCAGCACACGATCACGGTCGGCGTGTGCGCGACGGGCGGTGCGGCGGCCGTGGTCCTCCTCGGGCACGCACTGGAGCGCCGTATCGCGCTGCGCCACCGGCTGGCCGAGTGGGAACGGGAATGGGCGCGCACCGGACCGAAGTGGACCCAGCCGAGGACGTGACCGGCAGGTGACCCGACCACCGGAACCCCTGGCGACCACCCCGCCGGGCATCCGCAGCAAGCGATTTCGCCGCTTTGGCCAGCACGGTGGTCGCGAGCGAGGGGTCGCCCACCGCGTCCGAACCCGACACGAGCCTGGTGAGTCATCCGATCACCCACGTACGGTGAGAGCGCGCAGTGACCCTTCCCGCTCCTTCCGCAAAGGCGGTTGCCGATGGCCCTGTTCGACCTCCCGATCGACGAACTCCGTGCGTACCGCAGCGAGTCCGGGGCACCCGAGGACTTCGACGTCTTCTGGGACAAGTCACTCCGGGAGGCCCGCGAGCACGCCCTGGACGCCCGCTTCGAGCCGGTGGACACCGGGCTGTCCACGGTGCGGGTGTACGACGTGACGTTCGCCGGGTTCGGCGGTCACCCGGTCAAGGGCTGGCTGCGGCTGCCGTCCGGCGTCACCGAACCGCTGCCGCTGGTGGTCGAGTTCATCGGATACGGCGGCGGACGCGGCCTCGCGCACGAGAAGCTGCTGTGGGCGTCGACGGGCCGGGCGCACTTCGTGATGGACACCCGCGGGCAGGGCAGCGCATGGGGCGGCGGGGGCGGCACCGCGGACCCGGTGGGCGCCGCGCCCGCCTATCCCGGGTTCATGACGCGGGGCATCGACGCCCCCGAGAACTACTACTACCGGCGCGTGTTCACGGACGCCGTGCGCGCGGTGGAGGCCGCCCGTTCGCATCCGCTGACCGACGCGGCGCGGACCGTGGTGATCGGTGAGAGCCAGGGCGGTGGCATCGCGCTGGCCGTCGGCGGGCTGCTGCCCGACCTGGCCGCGGTCGCCCCGGACGTGCCGTTCCTGTGCGACTTCCCGCGCGCGACGACGCTGACGGAGCGCCACCCGTACCGGGAGATAGGCCTGTTCCTGAAGACGCACCGGGGCCGCGCGGCCGACGTGCTGCGCACCCTCTCCTACTTCGACGGCGTGCACTTCGCGACCCGCGGCCGGGCCCCGGCCCTCTTCTCGGCGGCCCTGGAGGACCAGACCTGCCCGCCGTCGACCGTGTTCGCCGCGTTCAACGCCTGGGCGCACGAGGACAAGGCGATCGAGGTGTACGACTTCAACGACCACGAGGGCGGTGGGCCGTTCCAGGAGGAGCGGAAGCTGCGCTGGCTGCGGTCGTACGCCTGAGGAGACGGACGGAACCTGAGGAGACGGACGGAAAGGGCGGGGTCATGGAGGCACAGGAGGCCGCCGAGCGGTTCGTGCAGGTCTGGGAGCGGGCCTGGGCCGCGCACGACGTGGACGCGCTGGTCGAGTTGTACGCCGAGGACTGTGTGCACCGGTCGATGCCGTTCCGCGAGCCGCACCGGGGGCGGGACGAGCTGGCCGCGTATCTGCGCTGGTCGTTCGCCGAGGAGCGGGCGACCGACGTACGGTTCTCCGCGCCCCTCGTGGGTCCGGGCGGGATCGCGGTGGCGGAGTTCCGGGTGCTGGGCGAGGAGGGCGGTGCCCCCGTCGCCCTGGCGGGCTGCGTGTTCGTGCGGTTCGACGAGGAGGGGCGGGCCGTGGAGACCCGCGACTACTGGCACACCGCCGAGGGGCACCAGGGTCCGGCGGGCCGGCTGTTCCTCCTCTGATCTCGGCTCCTCGCCCTTTTCAGCCAGTTGCCGCTCGCCGCGATCCCCGTGGCACCGGGATCAAGCGGGCGGGTTTCGGCCTAACCGGCAGGACACTCTTCCCTCGTGGTTTAGACCAATGCTAGATCTGGTCGCGCAATGAGCCCGCACGGCTACGTCTTGTCACCAACAGGAGGCGCGGCATGGCCCGCACCACCCCGCACGACCCCCCGCAGACCGACGCCAGACCCCTCTACTGGCAGATCGCGTCGCTGCTCCTCGACGAACTGCACGACGGCACCGTTCCGCCCGGCGAGCGACTGCCCGGCGAGCGGCATCTGGCCCGGCGCTACGGGGTCAGCCGGGAGACCGTCCGGCAGGCGCTCGAGGTGCTGCGCCGCAGCGGTCTGGTCGCCACCGACCGGCGGGGCAGCCATGCCACGCTGCCCGGCCGCCCTGTCGAGGACCCGGTCTCGCTCACCTTCCCGGTCGGCGCCCGCCCGGCGGACCTGGGCGCGGTGGACCGGGCGACGGTGACGTGGGAGGCGCCGCCACCGAAGCACGCCGAGGCACTGGGCCTGGCCCCGCACCGGCCGACGCTGGTGCACCGCTACCGGTCGGCCACGCCCGACGGCCGCTCGCTGCGCACGGCGGTGACGTCGTTCTCGGCCGTGGCGCTGGCCGAGGTGGCGGAGCTGGGCCGCTACCGCGACCGGGCCGACGGGGCCACTCCCGCGCAGCTGCGCCGGGCCTACGACTGGATGCGCAAGGCCGGTCTGACCCTGCACCACCGGGACTCCATCACCCAGCTCGGCGACGCCGCCTCGGTCCGGGTGACCCGACGGGTGCACGACCAGTACGCGCGCCCGCTGGAGATCACCGACCTGGTGGTGAACGCCGAACAGGACGCGCTGGTCTACGAGTTCACACTGCCGGCGGCGGGGTAGCGCCGTCGGCCCTGCGCGCCGACACCAGCCGGACGCGGGGGCTGCCGTCACCGCGTCGTCCGAACTCGGGCAGCGCGTACAGGTCGACCGTGAAGCCCGCGCGCGTCAACTCCCGAAGGACGTTGCCGAGTCGGAAGGCCCGGTAGTACATGACGAAGGGCGGTCGCCACAGGGCGTTGCGCACCCGCATCACCGCGTCGAAGCCGAACAGCATCCAGAACGCCGGGCCGGCCGGGCGGGGCGGGGCGAGGACCGGGAAGGCGAACCGACCTCCCGGCCGCAGCGCCGAGTGGACCTGGGTGAACAGGCCGGGCAGCTCCCGGGGCAGGAAGTGCCCGAACGCACCGAAGCTGACCACGAGGTCGAAAGCGGCGGTGAACGGCAGGGCCCGGGCGTCGGCGCGCACCCAGGCGACGCCCGGCCCCTCGGCCCCTACCGGGAGCCCCGCGCTCGCGGCCCGGCGCCGGGCGACGTCGAGCATGCCGGCACTGAAGTCGACGCCGGTGACGCTGCGCCGGCACAGCCCGGCCAGGACGTCCGTTCCGGCGCCGGTGCCGCAGCACAGGTCGAGGCCGTCCTCGAACGGACCGAGCGGACCGAGCGCCTTCGCCACCGAGTCCAGCACCGCGTCGGGTGTCCGGAAGGGGGTGTGGTCGAACTTCGGGGCCAGCAGGTCGTAGCCGTGCTCGACGGACGACAGCGCCTGTACGGCTAGCTCGCGGAGCGTGGGGCCTTCGGGGCTGAACATCCCGTCAGCCTAGGCGTTCACGCGACTGTGGACACGCATCCCGCAGCTGACTACTCTCATCCGCATCTATTCATCTAATTGACTATGCGAGGTGATCCGATGCGCGCGTTCCGTGAGGCGGTCGAGGCGGGGGACCTGGAGGCCGTCGAGGCGCTGCTGGCCGACGACGTCGTCTTCACCAGCCCGGTCGTCTTCAAGCCGTACCCGGGCAAGGCCATCACCGCGGCGATCCTGCGCGGGGTCTTCCAGGTGTTCGAGGACTTCCGGTACGTCCGTGAGATCGGCGCCCCGGACGCCTGCGACCACGCGCTGGTCTTCACGGCCCGGGTGGGCGACCGGGAGCTGACCGGCTGCGACTTCCTGCATGTGAACGAGGACGGGCTGATCGACGACTTCATGGTCATGGTCCGTCCGCTGTCGGGCGCCCAGGCTCTCGCCGAGGCCATGGGTGCGCGGTTCGACCAGATCGTGAAGGAGGCGGAGGCGCGGTCCGCCTGAGCGGTGCGGCTCCGCCCCCGGCGGTTCAGGCGACCCGAGGGTCAGCCCTTCAACTGCTCCAGCGTCGCCTTGGTGTCCGTCTTCAGCCAGTCGGACACGTCGGTGAGCGCGGGTGGGTTCTTGTCCTGGTTGTACGAGCTGAGGTAGGCGCTGTAGCTCATCGTGTACGTCACCCAGCCGTCGCGTACGGCGAGGGTGGCGTAACGGGAGCCGCTGGTGGTGCCGCTCGTGGTGTCCTGGCTGACCAGGTAGGCCTCGTCGCCGATGCCCTTGACGGGACTGACGTCGTAACCCGTGTGGCTGTCGCCGTAGTTCTTCCAGGTGGCGGTGAACTCCGGCCCGGGGTCGGTCTTCCGGTGCAGGTCCACCTGCATGGAGAGGTAGGCGTCCGCGTAGCTGGAGCCGGTCTTCTTCAGGCTCAGGCTGCAGTAACTCTCCCCAAGCGCCTTGTCCTTGAGAGAGCTGTGCGTCGAGGAGGAGTCGCTCTCGGGGTACTCGTCCTTGAAGGACGAGTAGTCCGCGTCCGAGCACATGTTGGAGGGCGCCGAGTAGCCGCGCAGGTCCGCGCCGCCCCCCATACCGCCGAGCAGGAACACGCCGGCCGCCCACGCGGCGGAGGCGACGACCGCGCCGACGGCGAGCCACAGCACGGCACGCCCGGCAGCACCGCCGCCACCGGACGGCGGGGCGGACACCGAGCCGAACTGGGGTGGCTGCGCGTAGGGGTTGCCCGGCACTCCTGCCTGGGGCGGGGCCGGCTGTCCGACCAGCGTGGGCTGCGCGTAGAAGTTCCCCGGCGGGGGAGACTGCGGATTCGGGTACGGATAGGCCGTCGGCTGCGGCGGGACCGCCGGCTGCGGGGCGGGCTGTCCGGGCTGCGGCGCGGGCTGGTCGGCCGGCTGCGGGGGCTGCGGTGGCGTGGACATGTCGTGACGATAATGCAGGGTTGGCGGTCAAGTCCTCTGACGTCCGGGATCGTTACGGTGTGGGGACATCTGGTGCGGGTTCCGCCGGTATACGACTCAGCCGCGACAGGGCCGTCAACTCCTCGACTGGAACCGGAGTTCCTCCATCCCACGCGGTGTGAACGCCCGGCTCACCAGCGACCGCAGACGACGACGGTCGCCGTAGGACGGGAACGAACCCGATCTCACCCCAGGGTCCGTACCGGCGGGAATAGCTCGCGCCGCCGACGTGTTGCACAGATCGCAGCCGTACCGCGCCATCGAGTGGTACCGTGCAGTCAGCACTTGTGTACGCCCCTTTGTGGGCGCCGGTGCCAGTTCTCCTCTCCGCGCTGATCCGTCCGCCGTTTCCCGGCCCAGGCGCGTCAGCTTCTCAGCACCACCTCGGTCCGAGGTGTCGTTTCCGCCGCCCGGAGGCACGTACGCCCTCCCGTCCCGCGGCTTCCTCCCCCCCCTTCCTCATGTTTTCCCGTCCGTGAAAGGACCACCCATGACCACCACACTCGAACCCCCTCACGTGGACCAGCAGGCGCCGGCCACCCGGACCGTCACCGGTGTCCTCGACATCGACGCGCACGGGAAGGGACATCTGCGGGCCGTGAACTGCCTGTCCTCCCCCGCCGATCCGCAGGTCCCCGCCGCGCTGGTGCGCAGGCACGGCCTGCGCAAGGGCGACCTCGTCGAGGGCGTCCGCGGGGCACAGCGCACGCTCACCGAGATCACGCACGTCAACGGCCGCGATCCGGGCGAACTCCGCGGTCGCCGCCACTTCCGGGACCTCACCCCGCTCCACCCGCACGAGCGCATCCGCCTGGAACACCCGGCGGCCGGTCTCGCCGGACGGGTCACCGACCTGTTCGCACCGGTCGGCAAGGGCCAGCGCGGGCTGATCGTGGCTCCGCCGAAGACCGGCAAAACCGTGCTGCTCCAGCAGCTCGCCGCCGCCGTCGCCGGCAACCACCCCGAGTGCCGCCTGATGGTCGTCCTGCTGGACGAGCGTCCCGAGGAGGTCACCGAGATGCGCCGCTCGGTGCGCGGCGAGGTCTACGCCTCGACGTTCGACCGGCCGGCCAAGGAGCACATCGCCCTCGCGGAACTGGTCGTCGAGCGGGCCAAGCGGCTCGTCGAGGACGGCGAGGACGTCGTCATCCTGCTGGACTCCCTGACCCGGCTGTGCCGGGCCCACAACAACGCCTCCGCCGCTGGCGGACGCACCCTGAGCGGCGGTGTCGACGCGGGCGCCCTGCTCGGCCCCAAGCGGTTCTTCGGCGCCGCCCGCCAGGCCGAGGAGGGCGGCTCGCTCACCATCCTCGCCACCGTCCTGGTGGACACCGGCTCCCGCGCCGACGGCTACTTCTTCGAGGAGCTGAAGAGCACGGGCAACATGGAGCTGCGGCTCGACCGGGAACTCGCCGCCCGCCGCCTCTTTCCCGCCGTGGACATCGACCCCACGGGCACCCGCCGCGAGGAACTCCTGCTCACCCCGGCCGAGTTGACGGCCACTCGGGGCCTGCGCCGGGCGCTGCGCTCGCGGGACGGCGGGCCGGCCAATCTGGAGACCCTGCTGGAGCGGCTGCGGGACACCCCCGACAACGCCACCTTCCTGCGCCGCGTCCAGCCGACCCTGCCCACGGCCTGAGGACGTCCCGGAATGCGGCATCCGGGTGCTCCGGTGGCCCGTCCGGCCCCGGCAGCGCGCCCGGCGACCCTCCACTTCCTACGTTGATCATATGATCACCGGATTCTCTTGTCGGGCGGTGTCGTCGGCCTGCGCCCTGTGCGTCGCGGGCGTGCTGGCCCTCGCGCCGGCCGCCGCCGCCACCGCACACCGCGCGGGGGATCCCGCACCGCCCGGGCCGCGGGCGGCGGTGCCGAAGCCGTCCCTGCTCTACCACTCCGGCACCCAGGTCAGACCGCACCGCGGTGCGCCCGAGCTGCCGGACGTCTCCGCGCTGTCCTGGCTGGTCGCCGACGCCGGCACCGGCGAGGTGCTGGCCGCGGGCGACGCCCACCGCAGGCTGCCGCCCGCCAGCACCCTGAAGACCCTGTTCGCGCTCACCGTGCTGCCGCGGCTGCCCGCCACCATGCAGCACACGGTCCGGTACGAGGAGCTGGAGGACGTCGGCGAGGGCAGCAGCCTCGTGGGCGTCGAGGAGGGGCACAGCTACCGGGTGTCCGACCTGTGGCGCGGGGTCTTCCTCAGCTCGGGCAACGACGCCGTGCACGTACTCGCCGCCCTGGGCGGCGGCTGGCACGCCACGGCCACCCGGATGCAGGCCAGGGCCCGCACCCTCGGTGCCCTGGACACCCATGTCGTCTCCCCCGACGGCTACGACACCCCCGGCCAGGTGTCCTCGGCGTTCGACCTCGCGGTCTTCGGCCGGGAAGGGCTGCGCAACCCCGACTTCGCCCGCTACTGCTCCACCGCCGAGGCCCAGTTCCCCGGCGACGGGACTCCCTACGCGATCGAGAACACCAACCGCCTGCTGACCGGCGAGGACGGCGTGGCACGTTACCCGGGCCTGATCGGCGTCAAGAACGGCTACACCAGCAACGCGGGCAACACCCTGGTCGCCGCTGCCCGCCGGGACGGGCGCACCCTCGTGGTGACGGTGATGAACCCTCAGGAGGGCGGCGGCCTCGCCGTGTACGAGGAGGCCCGCGCCCTGCTCGACTGGGGTTTCGCGGCGGCCGGTCAGGTCGATCCGGTGGGCTCGCTGGACGGGCTGCGCGCCGGACCGGGACCTGCGTCGACCACGGTCGCGGCCGCCACGTCCCCCGGGTCGGACGACGAGGAGGACTGGTCGCCCGCCGCCGTCGCGGGTCTCGCCGGGCTCGGCGCGGGTGCGGTGTGGCTGGGGTTGCGGTCCAAGGGCGGCCGGGCCTAGGTCCTGTCGTCGAACTCCCGGTGTCGGCCGAAGGGCGGCCCAGCGGCGTCAGGTGCGTGCTCTCGGCGTGCCGGGCGGAGGCCCTCGTACCGGACGTACTTGGGCTTTCGCCCGGTGCGGCGAGTGGGGGCACCTCCCACGCCCTCGGGGCCGGTCGGCAGGCCCAGCAGCAGGCCCAGCGTGATCCAGGTGTAGATGTTGCTGCCGAGGAACCCGTCGATGCCGGACGAGTCCTCGAACCAGAGCCACACCACGCTGGTGCACAGCACCGCGTACAGGACGCCCGCCGGCCGCGGGTGCCCGGCGCGTGCCAGCACCGCGAAGGAAGGCAGCAGCCACACCAGGTGGTGCACCCAGGTGATCGGGCTGACCAGGCAGGCCGCGGCACCGGTCAGGGCGAAGGCCGCCGTCCAGTTGCCGGCCGCCACCGCCCGGCTCGCCCGCCACGCCCACGCACACAGCACCAGCAGAACCACCGCGGCCCACAGCGAGCGGTCCGGGTCGCCGAGCCGGGCCAGGACGCCCTGCAGCGACTGGTTGGAGACGTAGTCGAGGCGGCCGACCCGGTTGGTGTCCCAGAGCGCCTCGGTCCAGTAGAAGCGGGACGCACGGGGGTCCGCCCAGGCGGCCAGCCCGGTCGCCGCGAGGGCCACCGCCGTGGCGACCCCGGCCGCCCGCCACCGCCGGGCGAGCAGAAGCAGGCCGATGAACAGGGCGGGCGTGAGCTTCACGGCGGCGGCGAGCCCGATCCCGACGCCCGCCCAGCGGTCCCGGCCGGTCGTCAACAGCCAGGCGTCGCCCAGCACCAGCGCCAGCAGCACCAGGTTCACCTGGCCGAAGCTGAAGGTGTCCCGCAGCGGCTCGAACAGCGCGAGCACGCACAGGGCCAGCGACCAGCGGAACCAGCCGTGCCGTCGCCAGCCGGGCCCGGCCAGGATGCGCAGGACCACCGCCAGCGCGGCCAGGTTCACCAGCAGGGAGGCCACGATCGCGGTGTGCCGGCCCATCGGGGCCAGCGGCAGCATGACGAGCGCGGCGAACGGCGGATACGTGAAGCCGTACGACGTCCCGGGCACCCGGTAGTCGTAGATCCGGCCGCCGTGGTGCACCCAGGTGTGCACAGCGCCGTAGTAGACGCGCAGGTCGAAGAAGTCCCGCAGCAGCGGCACGGTCGCCGTGAACACGGTCACCGCGGTGGCCAGGGCCAGCACGAGCAGCGCGCGGCCCCGGTCCGTGCGTAGCGTCGGCGCCGTCATGCCGTGCGTCCCGTCGCCGGAGCCTGGGCCGCCTGGTGGGCCTGCCACAGGACGACCACGCCGAGCAGCCCGCCCGAGACGGCGAGGACCAGCTGGCCGACGTCCGCCGGGCCGCCGCTGGGCAGCACGGCGAGGGCCAGGACACCGGCGAGGGCGGCCACCCGGTGCCGTACCGAGGTGCTGGGTGCGGCGGCCGCGATGAGGAACAGGCCCCACAGCACGTACCAGGGGCGGATCGCCGGGCCGAAGACGGCCACCGCGAGCAGGCTCAGGCCGAGGGCGTACACCGGTCGCAGGCGCAGCCGGAGCCATATCAGCACGACGGCCGCGGCGGTGGCGGCGAGACCCAGCAGATGCCAGACCGGTACCGCGAGCGGGGCCAGGTCGCTGCCGAGGCGGTCGAGCAGCGCTCCGGTGGCACGGCCCAGCAGGCTGGTGAGCGCCCAGTTGTGCGGGGAGACCGGTGTGTCCAGGGCGCGGATCCAGCCGTACCCGGTGCCGGCCACCACGGTCGCGGCGACCGTGGTCGCCGCCGCGGCGGCCGCGGTCGTCAGGGTGGCCCACAGCGGGGTGCGGCGGGTGCGGATCTGCAGGACCACCACCGCGAGCAGGCCCAGCGCGGCAGGTGCCTTCACCAGGGCGGCCAGCGTGACGAGCACCGCCCCGAGGACGGGCCACCGGCCGCGGGCGGCGACCAGGCCGAGCCCCAGCAGCCCGAGCATGAGGGCGTCGTTGTGGGCGCCCGCGACCAGGTGCAGCAGGACCAGCGGGTTGAGGGCGCCGAGCCACAGCGCGGCGGCCGGGTCGGCGCCGCTGTGCCGGGCCAGGCGGGGCAGCGCCGCCGCCATGAGGGCCACCCCGAGGACGGCGAGCAGGCGCATGCCGATCAGGCCCGCGGGCAGTTCGCCGCGCGTCAGGCCGGACAGCGCGGAGGCCGGCCACAGGAAGGCGGGGCCGTACGGGGCAGCCGTGTGCTGCCATACCGGGGCCACCTCGTCCGCCAGCGGGCCGCCGAGCTGGGCGGGGCCCTGGGCGTACACGTCCATGTGGGCGTCGACCATGGCGCCCTGCGCGAGGTAGCTGTAGACGTCCCGGCTGAACAGCGGGGGCGCGAGCAGCAGCGGGGCCGCCCAGACGGCCAGGACCACCAGCAGGGCCCGCTGGGTGGGCGGTTGCTGACCGCGCACCAGGCGGCCGAGGAGCACCCAGGCCGCTATCAGCAGGACGACACCGAAGTAGACCCCGACCAGCCCCAGCGCGGCCCGCGCGGACGCCGGGGCGAGGAGGTCCTGAACGGGCAGGGCACCGGCTGTCTCACCGCCCAACGCGAGAGAGGCGGTACCGGCCAGGCCCAGCACCTGGCAGCGGCGGAGATCGACGGGGAAAGCCATGGCCAACACTGGTTCAGCGTGTCAACGCGGGGTGGCCGGAAGGAGACACTCCACTCACCAACGGACGGCCTGCACATGACCGGCGCGTGAGAAGTGCTGCTCAGCACGGTGCGCAGGGGCCGGGCGAACACTCAGAACACGGACAGTCCGGTCAGCGTCGTGAACCTGTCCAGGGCCGCCACCCCCGCCACCGAGTTGCCGCGCTCGTCCAGCCCGGGGCTCCACACACACAGGGTGCAGCGGCCCGGGACGACCGCGATGATGCCGCCGCCGACACCGCTCTTGCCGGGCAGGCCGACGCGGTAGGCGAAGTCACCGGCCGCGTCGTACGTCCCACAGGTCAGCATGATCGCGTTGATCTGCTTGGCCTGGCTGCGGGTGAGCAGCCGGGTGCCGTCGGCGCAGATGCCGTGGCGGGCCAGGAAGGTGGTGGCGAGGGCCAGGTCGGCGCAGGAGGCGGCGATCGAGCACTGGCGGAAGTACTCGAAGAGCAGGGTCGGCACGGGGTTCTCGATGTTGCCGTACGACTTCATGAAGTGCGCCAGCGCCGCGTTGCGGTCGCCGTGCGCGGTCTCGGAAGCGGCGATCTGGCGGTCGAAGTCCAGGTCCGGGTTGCCGCTCTCGGCGCGCAGGAAGGCGAGCAGGGTGTCGGCCGCGTCTCCGGTACGGGTCTGGAGGCGGTCGGTGACGACGAGCGCGCCCGCGTTGATGAAAGGATTCCGCGGGATGCCGTTCTCGTACTCCAGCTGCACCAGGGAGTTGAACGGGTTGCCGGAGGGCTCGCGGCCCACGTGCTCCCAGAGTTCGTCGCCCTCGCGGGCCAGCTCCAGGGCGAGCGTGAAGACCTTGGTGATGGACTGCGTGGAGAACGGCTGCCGCCACTCCCCCACCCCGTACACCGTGCCGTCCAGCTCGGCGACCGCCATGCCGAAGCTGCGCGGATCGCGGGCCGCGAGGGCCGGGATGTAGTCGGCGGGACGCCCGCGGCCGGGCGTGCGCCCTATCTCCTCGGCGATGCGCTCCAGGACCGGCAGGAAGGTGAGGGACGACGTCGTTGTCATGATCACCATTGTGCCTCCCGGCCGGTCCAGGTGCGTAGTCACAGAGACGTAGCCGCAGGTCAGGCGGCAGGTGCCCCGCTGCCCGCGACGATCTCGGGGCGCAGCAGGTCGGCCAGCCGCTCGGCCGGCAACAGGCCCTTCTCCAGCACGAGTTCGGCCACGCCCCGGCCGGTGGCGAGGGCCTCCTTGGCGATGTCGGTGGCGGCCGTGTACCCGATGTGCGGGTTGAGCGCGGTGACCAGGCCGATGGAGTTCTCGACGGTCGCGCGCAGCACCTCGGTGTTGGCGGTGATGCCGTCCACGCAGCGCTCGGCCAGGGTGAGGCAGGCGCGCCGCAGGTGCGTGATGCTCTCCGACAGGGAGTGCAGGATGATCGGCTCGAAGGCGTTGAGCTGGAGCTGTCCGGCCTCCGCCGCCATGGTGATGGCGACGTCGTTGCCGATCACCTCGAAGGCGACCTGGTTGACGACCTCGGGGATCACCGGGTTGACCTTGCCCGGCATGATCGACGAACCGGCCTGCACGGGCGGCAGGTTGATCTCGCCGAGGCCCGCGCGCGGACCGGAGGAGAGCAGGCGCAGGTCGTTGCAGCTCTTGGAGAGCTTGACCGCGATCCGCTTGAGCACGCCGGACATCTGGACGAAGGCGCCGCAGTCCTGGGTGGCCTCGACCAGGTTGGCCGCGGTGACCAGGGGCAGCCCGGTGATGGCGGCGAGGTGCCGGCGCGCGGCCTCGGCGTAGCCGGCGGGAGCGTTGAGGCCGGTACCGATGGCCGTGGCGCCCAGGTTGATCTCATGGATCAGCTCGACGGCCTCGGCAAGACGGCTCCGGTCCTCCTCGATCATGACGGCGAATGCGGAGAACTCCTGGCCGAGCGTCATCGGCACCGCGTCCTGCAGCTGTGTACGGCCCATCTTGAGCACGTCACGGAACTCGACCGCCTTGCGGGCGAAGGAGTCCTGGAGCACGGACATCGCCTTGAGCAGGCCGCGGACCGCGAACACCGTCGCGATCTTGACGGCGGTCGGGTAGACGTCGTTGGTGGACTGCCCGAGGTTGACGTCCTCGTTGGGGTGCAGGTAGTGGTACTGCCCCTTCGCGTGCCCGAGCAGCTCCAGCGCGCGGTTCGCCACGACCTCGTTGGCGTTCATGTTGGTGGACGTGCCCGCGCCGCCCTGGATGACGTCCACGACGAACTGGTCGTGCAGCTTGCCGTCACGGATCTCCCGGCAGGCGGCGACGATCGCGGCGGCCTTCTCGGGCGCCAGCAGCCCCAGCTCCTCGTTGGCGAGAGCGGCGGCCTCCTTGACGGCGGCGAGGGCGTCGATCAGGTGCGGGTAGGCGGAGATCGGGGTGCCGGTGATGGGGAAGTTCTCCGTCGCGCGCAGGGTGTGCACACCCCAGTACGCGTCGGCGGGTACGTCGCGGTCTCCGAGCAGATCGTGTTCGCTTCGGGTGGGCGCGGTCATGAGGTACGGGTCCTCTTTCTGAGGGGGTGAGGGTGAGCGCGCCCCGAAGGGGCGCGGGGAACTGCGCGACCAGCCGCAACGGGCCCGCAGATCGGATACGGCCGAACCGACGGAGCTACGCGCAGGCGGTCAGCGGCACCGGATCCAGGGCACGCACCGGCCGCACGCAGCCCACCGGCTCCCCGCCACCCAGCAGCGCCTCTCCGGCGAACTCGGTCAGCAGCTCGGGGTCCACACCCGCGCGGGCGAGCGCCGCCGCGGCGACCGGAACACGCGCCCGGTTCGCCCCGTCGGCGATCTTGACGGCGATCGCACGGCCGTCGGGCAGCGCGGCCACCTGGACGCCCTCGAAGCCGTCCTTGGCGAGCAGCCCCGGCACGGCCCGCATCAGCGCGGAGACGTCCCGGCCGGAGCCGGAGGCCATCTCCGCGTGTTCGCGCATCGCGTCGGCGACGCGGGCCTCGGGCGTGCCCGGAGCGGCGGTGGTGATGCGGGCGACGGCGCGGGCCAGGCCGTGCAGGGAGATGGAGAACAGCGGTGCGCCGCAGCCGTCCACCGTCACCTGGGCCACCTGCTGCCCGGTCAGGTCCTCGACGATCTCGGCGATGGCCTGCTGCAGAGGGTGGGCCGGGTCCAGATAGTCGTCCAGGGACCAGCCGTTGAGCTTGGCGGTCCACAGCATCGCCGCGTGCTTGCCGGAGCAGTTCTGGGCGAGACGGGAGGGCAGCCGGCCCTCGCGGACCCAGGCGTCCCGCACGGCCGGGTCGTACGGCATGTCGGGCACGTTGCGCAGGTCGTCCTCGGCGAGACCGGCGAGTTCGAGGATCCGCCGGGTGCCGGTGAGGTGGCGCTCCTCGCCGGAGTGGCTCGCGGCGGCCAGCGAGAGCAGGTCGCCGTCGAGCGGCAGCCCGGCCCGAAGCATGGCCACGGCCTGGACGGGCTTGAGGGCCGAGCGCGGGTAGAACGCGGCCTCGATGTCACCGAGTTGGAACTGGACCTGGCCGTCGGCTCCGAGGACGACGACGGAACCGTAGTGGATGCCCTCGACGACCCCGCCGCGGATGAGGTGGGCGACGGGGGCGTGGAGGGGCTCGCGGACGAGGGGTGGGTCCGCAGGGGAACTGCTGTACATCACTGCCTGCTTGTCAGGGAGCGTCGCGTGGGTCACGCATCGGCTCCGGAGGTGGACTTGCGCGATATGCGCCCGCGGATGGCGTACCAGCCCGCGACCAGCGCTGCGACGATCAGCGGCAGGCACAGCACGGTGGTGCGTCCTGCGCCGCCGTCGGCGTACATGAGGACCAGGACGGAGGCGAGGAACGCCAGCGTCACCAGTTCGGTCCAGGGGGAACCCGGCAGCCGGTAGGAGGGCCGGGCCAGTTCGCCCTTCTGGGTCTTCTGCCAGAAGAGCAGGTGACAGAGCATGATCATGCCCCAGGTGGCGAGGATGCCGATCGCGGCGAAGTTCAGGACGATCTCGAAGGCGTCCGCCGGGACGACGAAGTTCAGGCCGACACCGAGGACACAGATACCGCTGGTCAGCAGGATCCCGCCGAACGGGACCTGGGTGCGGCTCATCTTCGCGGTGAACTTCGGGGCCGAGCCGCTGACCGCCATGGAGCGCAGGATGCGGCCGGTGGAGTACAGGCCGGAGTTGAGCGAGGACATGGCCGCGGTGAGCACGACCAGGTTCATCACGCCGCCCGCCGCCGGGACACCGATGTTGGACAGGACCGTCACGAAGGGGCTCTCGCCGGCGCTGTACTTGTTCCAGGGCAGCAGCATCGAGAGCAGGACGACGGAGCCGACGTAGAACAGACCCACGCGCCACATGATCGAGTTGATCGCCTTGGGCATGATCTTCTCGGGGTTCTCGGTCTCACCGGCGGCGACGCCGACCAGCTCGACCGAGGCGTAGGCGAAGACGACACCCTGGATGATCAGCAGCATGGGCAGCAGACCGTTCGGGAAGATGCCGCCGTTGTCGGTGATCAGGGACGGGCCGGGGGTGCCGCCGTCCACGGGGTGCTGGGTGACCAGCAGGAAGATGCCGATGCACATGAAGACCACCAGCGCGCTGACCTTCACGATCGCGAACCAGAACTCCAGTTCGCCGAAGATCTTCACCGAGATCAGGTTCACCGTGAGGACCACGGCCAGGGCTATCAGCGCGATCACCCACTGCGGGATGTCGGAGAACATGCCCCAGTAGTGGGTGTAGGTGGCCACCGCCGTGATGTCGGCGATGCCGGTGGTCGCCCAGTTGAGGAAGTACATCCAGCCCGCGGTGTAGGCACCCTTCTCGCCCATGAACTCCCGGGCGTACGACACGAAGGCGCCGGAGGACGGGCGGTAGAGCACGAGTTCGCCGAGCGCGCGCACGACGAGGAAGGCGAAGACGCCGCAGACGGCGTACGCGACGAACAGGGAGGGTCCGGCGTCGGCGAGCCGGCCGCCCGCGCCGAGGAAGAGGCCGGTGCCGATGGCACCACCGATCGCGATCATGTTGACGTGCCGGTGCTTCAGGCTCTTGCTGTAGCCCGCGTCTCCGGCGTCGACATGGCCTGACGAGGGGCGCGTCTCGTCTTTGAGGTGCTGCTCGCTCACGCCTCGGGTCCGCCTTCCGTGGGGAGGTCCGTGCGCCCGGGGCGCACGATGTGGGTGAGGGTCGTCTCGACGCGGTCGAGGTGATGACTCATGGCCTCGACGGCGTCGTGCTCGGAACCGTCGATCAGCGCCTCGACGATCGCCCGGTGCTCGCGGTTGGACTGCTCGCGGCGCCCGCCCAGCTCGTTGAGGAAGGCCGACTGACGCGCCAGTGCGTCACGGATCTCCTCGATGACCCGGCGGAAGACCGGGTTCTGGGCGGCCTCGGCCACGGCGAGGTGGAAGAGGCTGTCCATCGCGACCCACGCGGTGGTGTCCGTCTCCCGCTCCATGCGGTCCAGGAGGTGGGCCATGTGGTCCAGGTTCTCCGGGGTGCGGCGCAGGGCCGCGTACCCGGCGACCGGGATCTCGATGTGGCGGCGCACCTCGAGCAGGTCGCTGGCCGCGTAGTCGCCGAAGGTCGGGTCCTCGACGGCGTTCGCGACGACGAAGGTGCCCTTGCCGGTCCGGGAGACCGTCAGGCCCATCGTCTGCAGGGCGCGCAGCGCCTCACGGAGCACGGGCCGGGACACCTCGAGGGTGCGGCACAGCTCGGCCTCGGAGGGGAGCTTGTCGCCGATGCCGTACTCGCCGCGTTCGATGGCGCCGCGGAGGTGGCCGAGAACGGCTTCCATGGCGCTCACGCGCCGCGGGGCCGGGCCACCTGTCTGGCTGTCTGACAGGTTCACGGGAGCGATCCTGCGGGTTGCCGGAGGGAACTGTCAAGGCGTCGCGTAAGAAAACATTCACGGGGCGCGTTGCCTGAATGCAGGCATCCGCGCCCCGTGGGCGGTGCGAGGGTCGCTCAGCTGCTGAGCGTGCCGGTGGCGAGCAGGCCGAGGAGGGCGACGCCGATCACGAGCCGGTAGATCACGAACGCGTTGAAGGAGTGCTTGGCGACGAACTTCAGCAGCCAGGCGATGGAGGCGTAGGCGACCACGAAGGACACGATCGTGCCGACGGCCAGCGGGGCGGCGCCGACGCCCGCGCCGAGGGCGTCCTTGAGCTCGTAGATGCCGGCGCCGGTCAGGGCCGGGATGCCGAGGAAGAAGGAGAGGCGGGTGGCGGCGACACGGTCCAGGTCGAGGATGAGCGCGGTGGACATGGTGGCGCCGGAGCGGGAGAAGCCGGGGAAGAGCAGGGCAAGGATCTGGGAGCAGCCGACCAGCATCGCGTCCTTGAAGGAGGTGTCGTCCTCACCGCGCTTGTGGCGGCCCATCTGGTCCGCCGCCCACATCACGCCGGAGCCGACGATCAGGGAGCCGGCGACCACCCAGAGCGAGGCGAGCGGGCCGTCGATCAACGGCTTGGCGGCCAGGCCCACCACGACGATCGGGACGGTCGCGGCGATCACCCACCAGGCGAACTTGTAGTCGTGGTGGTAGCGCTCCTCGGGCTTGGTCAGGCCACGGAACCAGGCGGAGACGATCCGCTTGATGTCCTTGAAGAAGTACACGAGCACGGCGGCGATGGCGCCGACCTGGATGACGGCGGAGAACCCGACGACGGACTTGTCGTCGACCGGAATGTCCATGAGCCCCTCGGCGATCTTGAGGTGGCCGGTGGAGGACACCGGGAGGAACTCGGTCACCCCCTCGACGACTCCGAGGACGACGGCCTGACCGACGGAGATGGCGCTCATGGGATCCAGTTCTGAGGATAGTTGGTCGACAGTGCTGTAGACAGTACTCACTATGCCCGGCCGTACGCCAAGCGCCTAGGCCCACAGGGCTCCTGCGACGGACACCCCGGCGAAGGCCGCCGCGAGCCCCGCCGCCACGCTGGCGACGGCGTTGGCTGCAGCGTAGAGCCCCGCACCGGCCTCGGTCAGCCGCAGGGTCTCGTAGGAGAAGGTCGAATACGTCGTCAGCGCCCCGCACAGCCCGGTGCCGATCAGCAGCTGCAGATGCGGACCTGCGGCTCCGGCGGACACGGCGCCGGTGAGCAGGCCCAGGATCAGACAGCCGGTGACGTTCACCACGAAGGTGCCCCACGGGAAGAGCGAGTCGTGCCTGGCCTGGACGGCCCGGTCGGTGAGATAGCGCAGGGGTGCACCGACCACGGCCCCCAGGACGACCAGCAGCCAGTTCACAACGACTTCTTACCCTTCGGTTCCGTACCGTCCGGGCCGGGCGCACGACCCACGTACCGGATGACCTCGCACTCCTCCAGCGTCACGAGGCCTTCGCCGACCAGCTCGTCCAGCTGCGGCAGGAAGGCCCGGACCCGCTCCTCGGTGTCCACCACGACGATCGCCACGGGCAGGTCCTCGCTCAGGGACAGCAGCCGGGTGGTGTGGATGCGGGAGGAGGCGCCGAACCCCTCGATCCCCCGGAAGACGCTGGCCCCGGCCAGCCCGGCGGCGTGGGCGCGGTGCACGATCTCGGAGTAGAGGGGCTTGTGGTGCCAGGTGTCGTCCTCGCCGATGTAGACGGTCAGCCGCACGGCCCGGCCGGTGAGTGAGGTCATCGCTGTCTCCGGGTGAGCACCAGGCGGGCGGCGACCGAGGCCAGCCACACCGCCGCGAGGGCCGCGAACAGGGTCGCGGCGAGATAGGCCAGCCCCGTGCGGGGGTGGCCGGTGTCGACCAGCTTGCGGATGTCGACGGCGTAGGTGGAGAAGGTCGTGAAGCCGCCGAGCACGCCGGTGCCGAAGAAGGGGCGTACGAGGCGGTGGGTGGCCCACACGTCGGTGATCAGCACCATGAACACGCCGATCACGGCGCAGCCGACGACGTTGGTCCAGAAGGTCACCCAGGGGAATCCACCGGGGGGCGTGGGCCAGGCCAGGGTCAGCGCGTAGCGGGCCGTCGCGCCGAGGGCACCACCCACGGCGACCACGGCGACGACGGGGGCCTGGGTACGCCACTCCGACCGCCGCGCGGGTGCGGGGCGGGCCTGCAGGCTCTCGGCTTCCGGGGCTGTCATGCTCGTACTTCTCCTACTCGCCGGGGCCCGGGGCATACGGGCGCCGTGCCGTCGCAAGTAGGGACCGTTGGCGGCGCCTTCACCGCGGTTCGGGTACGGCGGGCCCCACCGCCGCGCCGCGCAGGATGATCGCGGCCGCGGACCAGGGTAACGCCGGCGGCGCCCCGACCGCACACGCGGCCGTGGCGCGCGGGGGCCGAGCGCCTCGGAGCGGCTCAGCGTACGGGCTCGGGCAGGGCACAGACCGCGATGCCCCGCTCCCACACGCTGCCCAGGATCAGGTGACCGGAGGCCTCGCAGACGCTGGTGGCCATGCGGTAGCCGGAGCGGCGACGGGTGAGGTGCTCCAGGACGCGGCCGTCGTCGTCGACGGCGAGGACGCCGACGGTACCGGCGGGCCGGTAGGGCGCGCGGACGGCTGCCCGGGCGGCGGCGCGGCGCAGCGCCGCGGGGCCGCGGTGCAGCAGGTCGAGCGGGGGTACGCGCGGGCCGGCCAGGGCCACCCGGATCGGGCCGGCCCGGCCGGCGCGCCAGAGGTTGTCGGGCATGCCGGGCAGGTCGTCGGCGAAGGGTTCGCACCGCCCGGACTTCGGCCCGGTCAGCCAGTAGCGGGTCAGCCGGTACGCGCTGGTCTCGGCGACGACCAGGAAGGACTCGTCGGCGGCGGGTACGAGGCCGTTGGCGAACTGAAGCCCGTCCAGCAGTACTTCGGGTCGGTCGCTGCCCGGCGCGAGGCGCAACAGGCGGCCGGTGCCGGTGTGTTCGACCACGTCCCCGATCCACTGTTCCAGCGGGTAGCGGCGGCTGGAGACGGTGAAGTACACGCTGCCGTCGGACAGGGCGACGGCGTTGCTGCAGAACCGCAACCGCTCCCCCGCGACCGCCTCGGCGAGCACCTGGACGCGACCGTCGTCCAGGCCCACACGCAGCAGTCCGCGGTCGGCGTCGCACACCAAGAGGGGGCCGTCCGGCAGGAGTTCGAGGCCCAGCGGCCGCCCGCCGGTCTCGGCGAGCACCTCGACACGGGTGGCCGTGGGGTCCGCTATGCCGTCGATGCGCAGGATCCGGCCGTCCGCCACGCCGGTGAGCACCCGGCCGCGGGAGTCGGCGACGACGTCCTCGGGGCCCTCGCCGCCGACGGCGACGTACCGGTGGACGACCAGAGGAGTGGGAGAGGTCATGGGCGCCTGCCCTTCGAGGTCGACGGTGCTCCATCGTCCCAGCGTCTGCCGCATGCCGGGGGGCTGTCGGCGAAATCACCGCCTACGACGTCGCCCCCGGTTCACCAGCCCTTCTCGAACATCCTGGCCACCTCGGCGATGCGGATCTCGTCGCGCCGGTAGTGGGTGCGGCAGCGGATCCGGCGGGTGCGGAGCAGGCCGATGCGGCTCAGGAGGTCGAGGTGAGCTGCGGCGGTCCGGCGGGAGACGCCGAGCTTGGCGGCCACCGCCCGCGCGGTGACTCCGATCTCGGCGAGGTCGCCGTGGTGGCGTCCTGACGGGAAGTGGGCGGCGGGGTCCTTGAGCCAGTCCAGGATGTCCTGCCGCATGTCGCCCGTGGGGTTCCTCATCATCCGTCCCGCCTCCGTTCCCGGCCTCCTCGTGCGCCGTGTTCCCACTGTCGCGCAACCGAAGCCGTCCCGTACGGGACTCCGCAGCCCTTGTCCGGTATCGAACGGCCGTTCCCGCCGGTCCCGTTCAGGGAAACGGGGAGGGGCCCGGCCGTCCCCTTACGACCGGGCCCCCGTCAGGGGTGGTTCAGCGGTGGCTGAACCACGACATGGAGGACAGCGCCTTGTCGTCGTAGCCGAACAGGGCCTGGTTCTCCCAGCCGTTGCCGGAGGTGGCGTCGGTCGGGTCCCAGCCGTTGCCGGTGACCGCGGTCCAGGTCGCCTCCCAGTAGAAGACGCCGAGGCCGCGGCCGTTCGGGACGGCCTCCACGATGCTCGCCACGTCGTTCATCCACTTGGTCTGGCCGGCCACGGTCGCGGGGTAGCCGGAGACCAGCTCGCCGGTGGTGTCGATCTGGTTGACCAGCGAGTCGTCGCTGTCCAGCCGGAAGGGGTAGGCGGTCTCGGCGACGAACACCGGCTTGCCGTAACGCGAGGCCGCGTCGTCCAGAGTGGTCTGGAAGTCGGAGAGCGGGCCGTGCCAGTAGCCGTAGTACGACAGGCCGATCGCGTCGAACTTCACGCCTGCCGCGACCGCGTTGTCGAACCACCACTCCGTTCCGGCCTTGTCACCGCCCTTGGCCAGGTGCAGCGCCACGGCCGTTGACGAGTTGACCGCCTTGACCGCGTCGTAGCCCGAGTTGATCAACCCGGCGAGCTGGCTCCAGTTGTCCGTCGATCCCTCGGACCACAGCATGCCGCCGTTGATCTCGTTGCCCACCTGGACCATGTCGGCGGTGGTGCCCTGGGCCTTCAACGCGTTCAGCACGTCGTACGTGTGGTTGTACACGTCCGTCTTGAGCTGACTGTACGGGTGGCCCGCCCAGGCGGCCGGCTTGGTCTGGGCGCCCGGGTCGGCCCAGGTGTCCGAGTAGTGGAAGTCGACCAGCAGCTTCATACCGGCCGCCTTGACGCGCTTGGCCATGGCCAGGACATGGGCCTTGTCGTTGAAGCCGTCGGCCGGGTTCACCCAGACCTTCAGCCGCGCATAGTTCATGCCGGCGTTCTTCAGGACGGTGACGGCGTCGCCCGTGGTGCCGGAACCGGTCTTGTACACCCCGCCCTTGGCCTCGCTCTTGGCCAGGGAGGAGATGTCGGCGCCATGGATGGAGGTACCCGTGGCGCCGGAGGTGAGGGTCAGGTCGTCGACATTGATCCAGTTGCCCGCGTTCGCGTCACTGTTGATGCTGATGGTGCACTGGTTGTTGGTCACATTGATCGGCGTGACGATACGGATCCACCCACTGGACGAGACCGGCAGATCCGTGCGCTGCTCGGTGCTTCCGCAGTTCTTGAGCGCTATGTAGGCCGAGTTCTGCCCGCCGCTGGAGCGGACCCACGCGGTCAGCGTGTAGTTGCCGTTGGTCAGCCCGGAAAGGTACTGGTACGTCTCCACCTTGTACGCGGAGGACGAGTAGTGGGTCAGGCGGTAACTCCCGCCGTGGCCGCCGGACTCGGTGTACGAGGCGCCCGTGTCGCCGTACTCGGACCAGCCGGTGGGCACGGCCACGCCGGAGCCGTCGGACTCGAAGCCGCCGTTGGTCAGGGTGCTCGCGGCCCGGGCACTCTGGGCGGGCAGGGCGGTGAGAGCGAGCCCGCCCGCGAGCGGCAGCAGCAGGGCCCTGATGGTGCGTCTGGGATGGAACATCATCGTCCGTCGTCCCTTCGACGTAACTGGGTTGGGGGTGTCCTCCGGTGGGGGCCCGAGGAGAACCCCTCCGCCCGCGGCTCTCGTGGCACACGCGGACGGAGAGGAGCCTGCTCAGCCGTCGAGTCGTACGACCCGCACGGCCCCGGCCGGGACCGCCAGGCGGCCCGCGGCGCGTTCGCCCGTCAGCAGCTCGGTGCCGGGCGCGTCCAGCGGCACCTTGGCGTCGCCGGTGGTGTGGTTGATCGCGAAGAGATAGGTCCCCGACTCGCCGCTGCGGCGCACGACCTCGACGTCGCGGGGCAGGTCGGCGCGCGGAGCGAGCCCGGCGTCGTCGGCGGCCCGGCCGACGAGCGCATCCAGGCCGTGGGCGTCGAGGCGGGTGGAGACGTACCAGGCGGTGCCCTCACCGAGCCGGTGCCGGGTGACGGCCGGGCGGCCGGCGGTGAGTCCGTCGGCGTACGTCCACACGGTCTCGGCACCGCGCGGCACCACGAACTCCGTCCACACGTCCCCGGTCGGCTCGGAGCCGTCGGGACCGGTCAGGCGCACCCGCTCGTCCCGCAGCAGCGGCGAGAACTCCTCCACGGTCAGGCCGAGGACGTCGCGCAGCACGCCCGGGTAGGCGCCCTCGTGCACGGCGTCGTGCTCGTCGACGATGCCGGAGAAGTACGACACCACGAGCGTGCCGCCGTTCTCGACGTACTCCCGGACGTTGTTCCCGGCCGCCTCCGTCATCAGGTACAGGGCCGGTACGACGACAAGGGAATACCTCGACAAATCGGCTTCCGGGTGGGCGAAGTCGACCGTGAGGTGGCGGTCGTAGAGGGCCTCGTAGAAGGATTCGGCGCGTTCGCGCGGGTCGTGGTCCTCGCTGGGCCGCCAGGCGAGATTCTGCGCCCACCACGACTGCCAGTCCCACAGCATGGCCACGTCGGCCTCGGTGCGGGTGCCGCGTACGGCGCTCAACGAGTCGACGGAGGCACCGAGTTGGACCACCTCGCGCCACACACGCGTGTCGGTGCCGCCGTGCGGGAGCATCGCCGAGTGGAACTTCTCGGCGCCGCGCCGGGACTGGCGCCACTGGAAGAACATCGCTCCGTCGGAGCCGCGGGCCACGTGGGCGAGGGAGTTGCGGGCCATCTGGCCGGGAGCCTTGGCGGGGTTGCGGGGCTGCCAGTTGACGCCCGAGGTGGAGTGTTCGAGCAGCAGCCAGGGGGTGCCGCCGGCCACGGAGCGGGTGATGTCCGCCGCCATGGCGAGGTTGACGTGGGTGCGGCGGCCGTCGGTGATCAGGTAGTGGTCGTTGGTGACGAGGTCGACCTCGCGGCCCCAGGCCCAGTAGTCCATGGAGTCGCACTGGCTGAGCGCGGTCATGAAGTTGGTCGTCACCGGGACGCCCGGCGCGAGGCGGTGCAGGATGTCCCGTTCGGCGCGGAAGTTCTCGCGGATGGTGGCGTCGGCGAACCGCCGGTAGTCCAGCGCCTGGCCCGGGTTGCCGACGGTCGGCGTGGCGCGCGGCGGGTTGATTTGCTCGAAGCTCGTATAACGCTGACCCCAGAAGGCGGTGCCCCAGGCCTCGTTGACGCCCTCGACCGTGCCGTAGGTGTCCGCCAGCCAGCGGCGGAAGTGGGCGGCGCAGGAGTCGCAGTAGCAGGCCGAGACGGGGACGCCGTACTCGTTGTGCACGTGCCACAGGGCGAGCGCGGGGTGGTCGCCGTAGCGCTCGGCGAGCTTCGTGGTGATGCTCGCCGCGGCCGCGCGGTAGTCGGCGTTGCTGTGGCAGATCGCACCGCGCGAACCGAACTCGTAGCGCACGCCCTCCGCGGTCACCGGCAACGCCTCGGGGTGCTCCCGGTAGAACCAGGCGGGCGGCACCACGGTGGGCGTGCCGAGGTCGACGCGGATGGCGTTCTCGTGCAGCAGGCCGATGATCCGGTCCAGCCAGCCGAAGTCGTACTCACCGGGCGAGGGCTCCAGCAGGGCCCAGGAGAAGATCCCGACGCTGACCATCGTGACGCCGGCCTCGCGCATCAGCCGGACGTCCTCCTGCCAGACGTTTTCCGGCCACTGCTCGGGGTTGTAATCCCCACCGAAGGCGAGCCTGGTGAGGCCCCTGGGGGTGGTCTCCGGCATGGATCTCTCCCGTGAAATCGATCATTTGGGAACGTGCACACACAGCGGTGGCGGTGCGAGCCCAACATAACCGCACAGCAACAACCATTGACAAGTGTCCGGGATGTTTCTCTACTGTGAACGCTCACAGAAGCATGGCAGGGGTTTTCGTCGGTCGAGCACCCGGGTCATGTGAACGTGCACATCTGCATGGCAGGTCCCCGCAGCGGGCGGGGACCCAGGTCAGGGGAGAGATCCATGCCGCACACGAAGCGCCGCCGCCTCGTGACATCCGCCGTCGCCGTCGCGCTCGGCGCCACCGCCCTCACAGCCTGCGGCTCCGGGGACGGCAGCAAGGCCGAGTCCGGCCCGGTTTCGCTGACGTACTGGACCTGGACACCCGGCATGGACAAGGTCGTCGACCTGTGGAACAAGGGGCCGGGCAAGAAGGACAGGATCACCGTCACGGTGAAGAAGCAGGCGTCCGGCGACACGCTGGTCACCAAGATCCTCACCGCGCACAAGGCGAAGAAGGCGCCCGACCTGGTGCAGGCCGAGTACCAGGCGCTGCCGACGCTGGTCAGCAACGACGCGCTGGCCGACATATCCAAGGAGGTCGGCGACGCCAGGAGCAAGTTCGCCGACGGCGTCTGGCAGCAGACCACGCTGGGCACGGACGCGGTGTACGCGGTGCCGCAGGACATCGGCCCGATGATGTTCTACTACCGCGAGGACCTGTTCAAGAAGTACGGCCTCAAGGTCCCCACCACCTGGGAGCAGTTCGCCGAAACAGCCCGCGCGCTGAAGAAGAAGGCGCCGGACAAGTCCCTGACCACCTTCTCCGCCAACGACTCCGGCCTCTTCGCCGGTCTCGCCCAGCAGGCCGGCGCCAAGTGGTGGACCACCTCCGGCGACAAGTGGAAGGTCGCCATCAACGACGCGGCCACCCAGAAGGTCGCCAAGTTCTGGGGCGGGCTGGTCAAGGAAGGTGTCATCGACAACCAGCCGATGTACCAGCCCGCCTGGAACAAGGCGCTCAACACCGGCAAGGAGATCGCCTGGGTCAGCGCGGTGTGGGCGCCGGGCACGCTGACAACCGCCGCGCCGGACACCAAGGGCAAGTGGGCGATGGCCCCGCTCCCCCAGTGGTCGCTCGACCAGGATGTCACCGGCAGCTGGGGCGGCTCCTCCACCGCCGTCACCACCGACTCCCAGCACCAGGCCGCCGCCGCGAAGTTCGCCGCCTGGCTGAACACCGACGGTGACGCCCTGAGCGCGCTGGCGAAGGAGGGCGGCATCTACCCTGCCTCCACCTCCGCCCAGCTCAGCGGCGCCTTCTCCAACCCGCCGGCGTTCTTCTCCAACCAGCCGGACTTCTACACCAAGGCCGCCGACATCGCGAAGACCACGGCACCGTCGGCGTGGGGCCCGAACGTGAACGTCGCCTACGCGACCTTCAACGACGCGTTCGGTGCCGCCACCAAGAACAAGTCGGACTTCGGCGCCGCCCTGGACCAGATGCAGGACGCCACGGTCACCGACATGAAGAAGCAGGGCTTCGGGGTTTCTCAGTGACCGGCACCGCAAGCCGGAAGTCGTACGGGGTCAAGGGGGCCCCGTACGCCTTCCTTCTCCCCGCGACCGTCCTGTTCCTCCTGTTCTTCGCGCTGCCCATCGGCTACGCGGTCTGGCTCAGCTTCCGCAAGGTGCACGTCTCGGGCCTCGGCCTGGGCTCGGGCGCCCGCAAGGAGGTCTGGGCCGGCTTCGAGAACTACACCGGGGCCATCCAGGACAGCGAGCTGCTGCACGGGGCGCTGCGCGTCCTCGGCTACGGCTGCATCGTCGTCCCGGTGATGCTCGGCCTCGCGATGCTGTTCGCGCTGATGCTGGACACCGACCGGGTGCGGCTCGCCCCGTTCACCCGGCTCGCGATCTTCCTGCCGTACGCCGTCCCCGGCGTGGTGGCCGCGCTGATGTGGGGCTTCCTGTACCTGCCGGACGTCAGCCCGTTCTACTACGTGCTCGACAGACTGGGCCTGCCCCAGCCGGACCTGCTCGACGGCGGCCCGCTGTACCTCGCCCTGTCGAACATCGCGGTCTGGGGCGGCACGGGCTTCAACATGATCGTCATCTACACCTCACTCCGGTCCGTCCCGGCCGAGGTGTACGAGGCGGCGAAGCTGGACGGAGCCACCCCGCTCCAGATCGCGCTGCGGATCAAGATCCCGATGGTGGCGCCCTCGCTGGTGCTGACCTTCTTCTTCTCGATCATCGCGACGCTCCAGGTGTTCAACGAGCCGACCACCCTCAAGCCGCTGACCAACTCCGTCAACACGAGCTGGAGCCCGCTGATGAAGGTGTACCAGGACGCCTTCCACCGCGGCGACATCTACTCGGCGGCCGCCGAGGCGACCCTGATCGCGCTGGCCACCCTGGTGCTGTCGTTCGGGTTCTTGCGGGCGGCGAACCGTCGTGACAAGCAGGAGGAAGCACGATGAGTTCTCTTGCCCTCAGCAAGGCGGAGCCGGCCGCGGGCACCGCTCCGGGTACGGCCTCGGGCCCGCCGCTGCGCCGCAGGATCGCGCTGATACCGACCGTCACGCTGCTGATCGGCGCGATCTACACGCTGCTGCCGGTGGCCTGGGTGGTGATCGCGTCCACCAAGTCCGGGCACGAGCTGTTCTCCACCTTCACCTTCCTGCCCGGCACCGGTTTCACCGCCAACATCAAGGACCTCAACGCCTACCGCGACGGCATCTACTGGCAGTGGATGGCCAACTCCGCCCTGTACTCGGGCCTCGGCGCCCTGCTGTCGACCGCCGTCTCGGCGTTCAGCGGCTACGCGCTCGCGACCTACCGGTTCCGGGGCCGCGAGACGTTGTTCAACGTGCTGCTCGCGGGCGTCCTGATGCCGCCGGTGATCCTCGCCATCCCTCAGTACCTGCTGCTGGCGAAGGCCAACCTCACGGACTCCTACCTGTCCGTGCTGCTGCCGCAGATCCTCTCCCCGTACGGCGTCTACCTGTCTCGGATCTACGCGGCCGCCGCCGTCCCCGCGGACGTGGTGGAGGCCGGGCGGATGGACGGGGCGAGCGAGTGGCGGATCTTCACCCGGATCGCGCTGCCGATGATGATCCCCGGCATGGTCACGGTGTTCCTGTTCCAGTTCGTGGCCGTGTGGAACAACTTCCTGCTGCCGTACATCATGCTCAGCGACGACGAGCGGTTCCCGCTCACGCTGGGTCTGTACACGCTGCTGGAGCAGGGCTCCAACACCCCGGCGCTGTACACACTGGTGATCACGGGCGCGTTCCTCGCGGTCCTCCCGCTGATCGTGCTGTTCCTGGTCATCCAGCGCTTCTGGAGCCTGGATCTCCTCTCCGGGGCCGTAAAGTCATGACCATGAGCAATTCGGGGGGCCGGCGCAAACCGCCGACGATCCACGACGTGGCGCGCGAGGCAGGGGTCTCACGGGGCACCGTCTCGCGCGTGCTCAACGGCGGGCACTACGTCAGCCCGGCCGCGCAGGAGGCGGTCAACGCCGCCATCCGCAGAACCGGGTACGTCGTGAACCGGCACGCCCGCTCATTGATCACCGGACGCTCCGACTCGGTCGGCTTCCTGCTGACCGAGCCGCAGGAGCGCTTCTTCGAAGATCCCAACTTCAACGTGCTGCTGAGCGGTTGCACGCAGGCGCTGGCCGCGCACGACATACCGCTGCTGCTGATGCTGGCGGGAACCAAGGACGAACGGCGGCGCATCACGCGCTACATCACGGCCGGGCACGTCGACGGGGTGCTGCTGGTCTCCAGCCACTCCGGCGATCCGGTCGCGGAGGAGCTGCGGGAGGCCGGTGTGCCGCTGGTCGCCTGCGGCAAGCCGATCGGCCTCGGCTCGAAGGTGAGTTATGTGGCCGCCGACGACCGCGACGGCGCCCGGGACATGGTGCGGCACCTGCTGTCGCTGGGCCGGAGCCGGATCGGTGTGGTCACCGGTCCGCTGGACACCCCGGGCGGGGTGGAGCGGCTCGCCGGGTACAAGGAGGTGCTCGCCGAGGCGGGCGTCGAGGTGGACGAGCGGCTGATCGTCCCCGGCGACTACAGCCGGGCCAGCGGTGAGGCGGGTGCGGAGCGGCTGCTGGCACAGGCCCCGGACCTGGACGCCGTGTTCGTCGCCTCCGACCTGATGGCCCAGGGCGTGCTGGCGGCGCTGCAGCGGGCGGGCAAGCGGGTGCCGCAGGACATCGCTGTCGGCGGTTTCGACGACTCCCCCGCGGCGACCGCCGTCACCCCGGCACTCACCACCATCCGTCAGCCGTGGGACCGGATCAGCTCCGAGATGGTGCGGGTGCTGCTCGCCCAGATAGGCGGCGAGGACCCGGCCGCGGTGATCCTCCCGACGGAACTGGTGCGCCGCGAGTCGACGTGAGCCGCCGCGCCCCGAAGGGGCGCGGGTAAGTGTGCGACCAGCCGGGACGGCGCCGCGGCCGACCGACGGCGCATCCCGGCACTTCCGGCGGAACGCTACCGCTCCCCGGGTCTGACCAGCCCCGTCTCATAGGCGAGGACGACCGCCTGGGCGCGGTCGCGCAGCCCCAGCTTGGCGAAGATCCGGGCCACGTGGGACTTGACCGTGGCCTCGCTGAGGATCAGCTCGGCGGCCAGTTCAGTGTTGGACAGGCCGCGTCCCATCAGGGTCAGCACCTCCCGCTCGCGGGGTGTGAGGGCGGCCAGGTCGGCGGGAACGGCCTGGGCCGTCCGCTCGGCGTCGGCCGCGTACCGCTCCACCAGGCGCCGGGTAATCTGCGGCGCCAGCAGGGCGTCGCCGGTGCCGACGAGCCGTACGGCCGCTGCCAGGTGCTCCGGCGTGACGTCCTTCAGCAGGAAGCCGCTGGCTCCGAGCGACAGGGCCGCGTACACGTACCGGTCCAGGTCGAAGGTGGTCAGCATCAGCACCCGGCAGTCCGGGGTCTGCTCCAGGATGCGCCGGGTGGCTTCCAGGCCGTCCATGGTCGGCATCCGGATGTCCATGAGCACGACGTCCGGCGAGAGTTCACGGGCGGCGGCGACCGCCTCGATGCCGTCGGCTGCCTCGCCGACCACCTCGATGCCCCGGGCGGTGAGGATCAGCCGGAAGCCGGTCCGGATGAGCGTCTGGTCGTCGGCGATCAGGACGCGGGGCGCCCGCTCGGGCGCCTGCCCGGTCACGGGCGGTCCAGGGGTATGCGGGCGCGGACGCGGTAGCCCCCGCCGAGTCTGCGCCGGGCGTCCAGGTCCCCGCCGTAGACGGCGACCCGCTCGCGCAGTCCGAGCAGGCCCCGCCCGGTACCCGCACCGCGCGGTTTCGGTGCGGGCGGTGCGGTACCGGTCAGCACACTGGGGCCGGTGTTGAGCACCTCGACGCGCAGGGCGTGGTCGGCATAGCGCACGGTCACCTCCGCCTTGCCGCCGTCGCCGTACCGGAGCGCATTGGTCAGGGCCTCCTGGATGATGCGGTAGGCGGTCACGTCGACTCCCTGGGGCAGCGGGCACGGCTCGCCCGAGATGCGGACCTCGACCGGCAGGCCGGCGAACGATATCCGGTCCACCAGGTGCCCGAGCCGGCCGAGGCCGGGCTGCGGAGCGAGGGGCGTGCCGGGGCCGTCGGCGCGCGCCGGGCCCGGGTCGGTGTCCTCACCGTTCTGCGCGGGCGCCAGCAGCCCCAACAGGTGTCTGAGGTCGGTCATCGCGCCCCGCCCAGCGTCCTCGACGGCGCGCAGGGCGGTCGCGGCCTCGTCGGGCATGGTGCCGAGCACCTCACGGGCGGCGCTCGCCTGGACGACCATGAGGCTGACGTTGTGGCTGACGATGTCGTGCAACTCGCGGGCGATCCGGTCGCGTTCGGCCGCGATCGCTGCCTCTGCGGCGCTCTCCCGCTCCCGCTCCAGCAGCCACCCCCGCTCCCCGACCGCGGCCTGCCACCGGCGCCGGGTGCGCACCAGCGCGGCCGTCAGCACCACGACGACCGCGCACGCCACCGCCGGCGCCGCCGCCGACACGTCGTACTCCCCCATGGCCCAACTCTCGCAGACGGCACCGACATCCGCATCGACCTGTGGATTCAGCGCCCTGCATCCCTGGGATGAGACCCGCCGCCGGGTGCCATCCGCGGAGGGATGACCAGGTCCCCGTCGCCCCTCTAGCGTCCTGTCCATGGTCACTGAGGTGAGAACGGGAGACACCGTCGTACGGCTCGACGGGGTGCGCAAGGAGTACGGCGAGACGGTCGCCCTCGACGGGGTCACGCTGGACATCCGGGCCGGGGAGGCGGTCGCGGTGATGGGGCCCTCGGGATGCGGCAAGTCCACGCTGCTCAACATGATCGCCGGTCTCGACCGGCCGTCGGCCGGCACCGTCGTGGTACACGGCGAGAACGTCGGGGAGTTGAGCGAGAAGGGACTCGCGCTGTACCGGCGGCGCCGGATCGGCATGATCTTCCAGTTCTTCAACCTCATCGACGACCTGTCGGCCCTCGACAACGTGGCCCTGGCCGGCCAGTTGACCGGCACACCGGCCCGGCAGGCCCGGCGGCGGGCACTGGAGCTGTTCGGGGAGCTCGGCATCGCCGACCGGCGCAACGCCTACCCCGCGGTCCTCAGCGGCGGTGAGCGGCAACGGGTCGCCGTGGCACGGGCGTTGATGAACCGTCCCGCGCTGCTGCTGGCCGACGAGCCGACCGGCGCGCTGGACAGCAGGGCCGGGGAGCAGGTGATGGACCTGCTGCTGGACCTGAACCAGATCGGCCAGACCCTGATCATCGTGACGCACGACCAGCATCTCGCGCGGCGCTGCGCGAGCCGGCTGGTGGAGGTCGCCGACGGCCGGGTGACCGGCGAGCACACCCTGGAGCCGTCCGCATGAGGGCGGTGTGGAAGGCCGCGCGGGCGGCCGTACGCCGGCGGAGACTTCAGACGCTGGTCATCTGGCTGGTCACGCTCGTGTCGACGGGGTCGCTCGTGGTCGCACTGGGCCTGCTCGACGCGGCGTCCGCGCCCTTCGACCATGTCTTCGGGAAGCAGCACGGACCGCATGTCATCGCCACGTTCGACCCGGCCGAGGTGTCGGACGCCCAACTGGCGCACGCGGCGCGGCAGTCCGGGGTCGAGGCGGCGGCCGGACCGTTCCGGCAGGCTTCGGTGGACCTTCCCCGCGATGCGGGCAACTTCGGTCTCGGCGGCGAGGTCACGCTGGTGGGGCGTTCCGGTCCCGGCGGCCCGGTGGACCGGGTGAACCTGTGGGCGGGCCGGTGGCCCACCCGGTCCGGGGAGATCGTCCTGAACCGGCAGTCCGACTGGACCGCCGACGACCTGGGCAAGAAGTTCCACGTGCCGTCGGGACCCACGCTCACCATCGTCGGGTTCGCCTTCGACCTGAGCCACACGGCGAACGCCTGGGTCGTCCCGGACCAGATCGCGGCCCTGCACCCGACCGGCACCCAGATGCTGTTCCGGTTCCGGGACGCGTCGTCGGAGCGCGCGCTGCGCGCGGGCATGGCCCAGGTGACCGATGACCTGCCGAAGGGCGCGCTCGCCGGATCGGAGACGTATCTGGCCCTGAAGCACCGGGTCGGCAGCACCGCGCACGCGTACGCGCCGTACCTGATGGCCTTCGGCGTCCTGGGCATCCTGGTGGCGGTGCTGATCGTCGCCAACGTGGTCGGCGGGGCGGTGGTCTCCGGGTTCCGGCACATCGGCATCCTCAAGGCGCTGGGGTTCACGCCGGGGCAGGTGCTGGGCGTCTACCTGGTGATGGTCTCCGTACCATCGGTCCTGGGCTGTGCGCTGGGCACACTCGCCGGCAACCTGCTGGCGCACCCCTTCTTCCAGTTCGTGTTCACCGGGCCGAACGCGGGGGTGCTGCACGACAGCGTCGGTATCGCGCCCTGGGTGAACGCGCTCGCCCTGCTCGGCATGCCGCTCGTGTGCGTGCTGGCCGCGCTGGGGCCCTCGATGCGGGCGCGCCGGATGTCGGCGGCGCGGGCGATCAGTGCGGGAAGTGCACCGCGTGCCGGACGGGCGCTGGGCATCCAGCGGCGCCTGGCGGGTGCCCGGTTGCCCCGGTCGGTGAGCCTCGGCGTGGGGCTGCCGTTCGCCCGTCCGGCGCGCAGCGCGCTCACACTGGCCGCCGTGGCCCTCGGTGTGACGACGGTGACGTTCGCGACCGGCCTGGCGGCGACGCTGACCGACTTCGGGAATGGGGGACAGCGCGCGTTCGACGTCACCGTGTACGTCGGCAACCTCCGGCACGGCAAGGAGATGCGGCCGGTGCACAGCGACCGGCAGCTCCAGGCGATGCTGGAGTCGTTGCCGGGAGCGACCCGGGTCACGGCGCGGTCGGACGATGAAACGCTCCTCGACGGCTCCACCCAGGTGGTCATGTTCGAGGGCCGACGCGGGGACGTGCCCCTGGACAGCATCCTCATCCGGGGCCGCTGGCCGCACCGCACCGGGGAGGTCCTGGCCGGCACGGCGTTTCTGCACCGGACCGGCACGCACGTCGGCGATCGTCTGCGGCTGCGCAAGGACGGCCGTGAGGAGCGGCTGACCATCGTCGGCGAGACCATGCTGGACAACGACCGGCTGGTCGTCGGTTCCTGGCCGACGGTCACGGCCCTGATGCCGGACGCGAAGCCCATCGCCTACCACGTCAGACTCCGCGAGGGCGCCGATCAGCAGGCGTACGCGCGCGCGGTGCGGGCGGCCGACCCGGGTCTGTCCCTCCAGCTGAGCGGGCCGAACAACGTCACCCGCACCATCGTCGGCTCCGCGGCCGCGCTCACCCTGATGCTGGCCGTGGTCTCCTCGCTCGGCGTGTTCAACACGGCCGTCCTCAACACCCACGACCGGCGCCGCGACCTCGGCATGCTCAAGTCGATCGGCATGACCCCGCGCCAGGTCACGGTGATGACGGTGACCTCCATGACGGTGCTCGGCGCGGTGGGCTCCCTGCTCGGGATCCCGCTGGGGATGGTCAGCTACGAGCTGGTGATCCCACGGATGACGGCGGCGATCGACATCACCCTCCCGTCGTACATGACGGACGTCTGGCACGCCCCGACGTTGGCCGGTCTGGCCCTGGCGGGGCTCGTGATCGCGGTCCTGGGCGCGTTCGTCCCGGCCCGGCGGGCCGCCCGCCTGACCGTCGCGGAGGTGCTGCGCAGCGAGTGACCAGCCGGCCGGGGAGCCCGCCGCCGCAACCGGTCAGGATCGGAGAAGCGGCGCCGGGCTCCCCCGCCCTAGCGTGAGAGCACCGACGGAAACCCGTCGGCCCACGCACCTCGAAGGAGTGAGTTCCATGACCGCCGGCCTGCAGACGATCATCTACCCCGTCAAGGACAAGGACCGGTCCAAGGCCCTGTTCACCGCCCTGCTGGGCGTCGAGCCGTACGTCGACGAGCCCTACTACGTCGGTTTCAAGGCCGCCGGACAGGATGTCGGCCTCGACCCGAACGGGCACGCGCAGGGGTTGACCGGGCCGGTGCCGTTCTGGCATGTCACCGATCTCCGGGAGCGGCTCGCCGCACTGCTGGAGGCGGGCGCGGAACTGCTCCAGGACGTGCGGGACGTCGGCAACGGCAGGCTGATCGCCTCGGTGAAGGACCCCGACGGCAACCTGGTGGGGCTGCTCCAGGACCCGTCCGCCTGAGGCCCGTACGAGTGCTTGCACCCGCACTAGTTGCACACTCAACAATTGGCCGAATCGGTGCTACGGTGCGGGTATGGCAGTCAAGACGGCCGACACCCGGCTCGAGGAGCGGTGGCGGGACATCCTCACGCTCCACGCACACACGATGTGCGAGATCGACCGTGCCCTGCACCCGCACGGGCTGGGCGCGAGCGACTTCGAGGTGCTGGACATCCTCGCCACCGCGGCGCCCGAGGTGGGCGACCAGTGCCGGGTGCAGAACCTGGTCGGACGGGTCCATCTCAGCCAGAGCGCGCTGTCCCGGCTGATCGGCCGCCTGGAGAAGGAGGGCCTGGTCGAGCGCTCGGTGTGCGCGGAGGACCGGCGCGGGGTGTGGGTCGCGCTCACGGACAAGGGCCGCGCCCTGTACGCCGAGGTACTGCCCCTGCAGCGGGCCGTGCTGGAGCGGATGCTGGCCGAACGGGCCGGCTAGAGCGTCAGCTCCGCCCCGTCCGGCAGGACCTCCACCCCGTGCTCGGCCACGCGCGCGCGTGCCCGCGAGGCGGCGTCGAGCAGCGGGTTGGTGTTGTTGAGGTGGGTGTAGATCCGGCGCGCGCCCGGATGGCGGGCCAGGGCCTCCAGTGAGCCGTCCGGGCCTGTGACCGGCAGGTGTCCCATGGCCGCCTGCCCGGCACCGGTCCGCACCGTGCCGCCCATCTCGTCGGCCGCGAAGAACGTGCCGTCCAGCAGCACGCAGTCGGCCGACGCGCACAGCCCGTCCAGCACCGGGCTCCAGGCGCCGACGCAGGGCGCGTACACCAGCACTCCCCCGCTGGCCAGGTCCTCGACGCGGTACGCCGTCACCCACGGGCCGCCCATCTCGGGCGCCTGTGCCGGTACGTACTTGGGGATCTTGGTGCCGATCGGATGGGCCGTGACGACCAGTCCGCCGGACAGCACGAAGCCTCCGTCGGCCAGGCTGTCGGCCCACTCCCAGGAGGCGTAGCGGTCCAGGGCGGCGCGGGCGGGCGTGAGGACGGCACGGACCGGCGGGGCCGCGTAGACCTTCAGGCCCGCCGCTCCGCGCAGCTCGGTCAGACCGGTGACGTGGTCCGCCTCCGCGTCGGTGAGCAGTACCCCGCGCAGCGGGGTGTCCCGGGGCCCGGGGCCGGGCCGGAGGGCTGGGGTGGCGGTGAGCTGGGTGCGCAGATCGGGCGACGCGTTGAGCAGCCACCAGTCGCGGCCGTTGCCGGTGACGGCGGCGCACTCCTGGGTCCGGGTGGGCAGTTTCCCGTCCCGGGCGGCCGCGCACAGCGCGCAGGCGCAGTTCCACTGCGGGAAGCCGCCTCCGGCGGCGGTACCCAGCAGGACGACCCTCACGACCATCGGCTCCTTCGCATGCGGCGGACCTTCCGATGGGATCTTCCCGCCGGAGGGCGGGGTGACTACTCGGAGACGGGGGGCAGATCCGGCCGTCCTGCGCCGGGCCGGCGGTCCACCGGGCGCCGCGGAGAGATGGGCCCGCCGAAGAAGTCGCGGGGGCCGGTCCACAGACCCGGCACCGCGTCGCAGCGGCGGCACAGCGCGTACGCGATCGCCTCGTAGTTGACCCGCCAGCCCTGGAAGTGCGGCCAGGCCTCCTTCGGGCTGCGTTCCGCACGGAAGCCGGCCGCCCCCAGCATGGCCACCGCCTCGTCGAACTCCTCGAAGGTCAGCAGGATCGGAGTGCCCGGCGAGGGATCGGGATCGAAGGGGATGCGCACCACGCGGGCGATGTCGCGCAGGGCGGTGAACCCGGCGCGCAGTACCAGACGAGCCTCCGGCGGCGCGAGGCGCGGGTCGAGCGCGAGCTGCAGGGCGGCCGCGTCCATGACGGCGACGAGCCCGACCAGCCAGCTGCGTTGCGGGCGCGGGGAGCGGAAGCTCAGCAGGATCGGGTACGTGGAGTGGCTCTCGCCCATGTCCGAGGCCAGGCGCTCCCAGGCGCGGTACAGCTCCGGCAGCGCGGTCTCGGTGTCGACCAGCCACTGCCGGGCGAGGATCTCCGGTCCCCAGGCGGGCTCGCCGGCCCGCGCCTGGAGCAGGGTGACCTCCAGTTCGCGGCGGTTGTAGGCGGCGTAGAGGGTGGGCAGGTAGGCGATCTGGAGGGCGATCAGGACGGGTCCGGTGGCCGCAGCCATGAAATCGAGCACGGAGAGTTTCAGCCGGGCGCCGCTCGCGAAGCCGAGCGTGAACAGGCTGGATCCCGCCTCGCGGAAGGCGGTCGTCCAGGACAGCGGGGACGCCGCGTACAGCAGGAGACCGAAGCCGAGCAGGGCCCCGCCGAGCCACGTGACGAGCATGCCGATCAGCATCAGCGGGGCGAGCCAGGTCTGGACACGGTCGATGGCGTAGTAGCCGCCGCGCGGTGCCGCGAGCCTGAGGAGCCTGCGCAGCAGCCACCACAGGCGGAACACCAGCACGGAGTAGAGGCCTCGGGGGACGACGAGGGTGCGGAGGATGCTGGTCAGGACCAGCACCAGAACCAGCCCGCCTGCAGCTCCGGAGATCCATTGCATGCGGTCATTTTGTCGCCTGAGGGGTGAAGCTCTCGCTGCATGCGCGAGTGCGGGTGCGTCGTGCCTGGTCACGCCCGCGCGGCGGAGCCGCACATCGGCACAGCCCCGCGCTCCTGGGGTTGGCTGTGGTTCACCTTGCCAGCAGTGTGCGGACTCCGTGCGATGTGAGGGTCAGCCCGTGGGTCGAGTTGCCGTCTATGGCCAGGGACAGGTCGCCGTCGGGCCAGTGGGCGGCCAGTGTGCCGAGCGGTACCAGGTGGTAGCGGGAGACGAAGGGCAGCAGGGCGGCCATCGTTCCCTCCGAGGTGAACACCGGGACGACCGGATCGCCTCCGGCCTGTTCCATGACGGGCAGGGCGATGGTCGAGCCGTCGCCGTCGCCGTCCACCGCGTCGTCCGGCACGGGGACGAGCACGTCACTGTGGGCGAGGGTGTCCAGGGCGGCTTGGTCCTCGGCGTTCACGGCCAACGCGTCCAGCGCCTGCTGGGCCGGCGTCGGAAGGTCGTCGTGTGCGGGTGTTTCCATGGCAGATCCCCAGGTAGCGGCGGTCGTACGGCCACGCGCGGGCCGGCGCCCGGGCGTGCTCCGCTCGCGTACCCCGTGCGGCCCGGGGCATGCGTGAGGATTCCGGGGAGGGTGGGTGCGCCCGGAGACCCGCTGCTCTCCGTGGTCGGGCCGTAGCCCGGCGCGCAGCAGCACCTCGGCGAGCGAGTCTGGGCCGAGCCCCTGGGCGGGCAGCTCCCGGATCACGGACACGGGTGTCAGGCAGCTGCGTTCGTACGACACGACGGTGGCGTCCGCGACCGGCTCCCGGGTCCGCTCCACGCACACGAACGTGTTCTTCTCCCGGCGGAGTTCGGTGGCGAGGCCGCTGTCGTGCGGCTCGTGCACGGCGAGGGTGCGCAGCCGGCTCTCGACGCCCTCGCCGGTCGGTGCGCAGGTCCGGCCGAGCCGGTCGTCCGGCGGACGGCCGGCGGACGGCCGGCGCACAGGACGTAGGAGCCCTTGCCGGTGCGGGTGGTGATCAGCCCCTCCTCGGCCGGTTCGGCGAGGGCCGCCCGGACGGTCGTACGGCTGCCGCCGAACCGCTGGGCGAGGGCGTGTTCGCCCGGCAGCCGCTCCCCCGGCGGCGGCCGCTGCGGATGTCCAGGGCCAGGATCCGGCTGATCCGCTGGTGCTCGAGCGGGACGCCGGTCACGGCCGGGGCTCGGCGAGCAGGTCGTCGATGGTGGTGACCCGGACCAGCGGCCGGTAGAGGTCCAGCACCTGCAGGGCCTTGACGTGGGAGTCGTCGTCCATGCCCGCGCAGGCGTCCGCGACCACCAGGACCTCCGTGCCGGCGTCGGCGGCGGCCAGGGCGGTGGACAGCACGCAGCAGTCGGTGCTGACGCCGGCCAGGACCAGGCGGCCGTCCGGGCCGACCCGCTCGGCGAGCTCCGGGGTCCACTTGCCGAAGGTGGTGGCGTCGACGACGCGGCCGGCGTGATCGGCGAACTCGTCCGCCAGTTCCCACAGTTCGGCGTCCGGCGGCCGAAGGGCGAACGGCCAGCGGGCGTAGTAGGCGCGCCAGGCGCCGGTCGGCCGCTCGGGGGCCAGGAAGCGGGTGAAGGCGACTCGGTCGCCGAAGGCCGGCAGCAGTCGTCGTACGCCCGCGGCCGCGTCGGCGAAACGGGGGGTGGCCCAGGGGCCGGCAGGGCCGGCGAAGACGCGCTGCATGTCGATGACGGCGAGCAGACCGGGGGCGCAGGTCATGTGCTGTACACCCCCTCGTTCGGCGACGGGCTCGGCGCCTCGGCCTCCTGCTCGCGCACCCGGCCCCGGCCCGGCAGCAGGGTGCCGAGGAAGGCGAGCGCGAGGGCGACCAGGACGCCGAGGTTGGCGTACGCCCAGGCGCCGGTCCTGCCGCCGAGTCCGAGCGGCTCCAGGAGGTAGCCCTGCCAGGTCAGCCAGCTCGCGGAGGTGTTGGTGACCAGGCCCCAGCCGACGGCGGTGGCGCCGAGGGTGAGCAGCAGCGGCAGCAGGGGTACGTCGCCGTAGCGGCCGTGCGGGCGGTACAGGTCGACCTCGTCGTGGTCGCGGCGGCGCAGCGCGAGGTCGGCGAGCATGACGCCGCACCAGGCGGCGATGGGTACGCCGAGCGTGGTCAGGAAGCCCATGAACTGGGTGAGGAAGCTGTCGGCGAAGAAGACGACGTAGACGGAGCCCGCGACCATCAGGATGCCGTCGAGGAGAGCGGCCAGATGGCGGGGCACGCGCAGGCCCGCGGAGAGCAGGGCCAGGCCGGAGGAGTAGATGTCGAGGACGGCGCCGCCCACCAGGCCGAGGACGGCGACCACCGCGAACGGCACCAGGAACCAGGTCGGCAGGATCGTGGTCAGCGCGCCGATCGGGTCGGCCGCGATCGCCTTGCTCAGCGTCTCGGAGGAGCCGGCCAGCAGGAGGCCGAAGACCAGCAGGAGCAGCGGGGCGGCGGAGGCACCGAAGGTGGTCCAGCCGATCACGCCCCGGCTGGACGAACTGCGGGGCAGGTAGCGGGAGTAGTCGGCGGCGGCGTTGGCCCAGCCGAGCCCGAAGCCGGTCATCATGAACACCAGCGCGCCGATGAACTGCTGGGCGGAGCCCGCCGGGATCGCGCTGACCGTGCTCCAGTGGATGTGGTCGGCGACCAGGCCGACGTAGACGACGGTGAGCACGCCCGTGATCACGGTGATCCAGGTCTGCAGACGCATGATCAGGTCGAAGCCCATGACTCCGCCGACCACGGTCAGCGCGGCCACCACGGCGAGGGCGACCACCTTGGTCTCGGTGCCGCCGCCCCAGCCGAGCCGGCTGAAGACGGTGGCGGTCGCCATGGTGGCGAGGGCGGTGAGGACGGTCTCCCAGCCGACGGTGAGCATCCAGGAGATCACGGACGGCAGCCGGTTGCCGCGCACTCCGTAGGCGGCCCGGCTGAGCACCATCGTGGGCGCCGAACCGCGCTTGCCGGCGACCGCGATGAAGCCGCAGAGCAGGAAGGAGACGACGATGCCGAGCACGCCGGCGGTGAGAGCCTGCCAGAAGGAGATGCCGAAGCCGAGGGCGAAGGCGCCGTAACCGAGGCCGAGAACCGAGACGTTCGCACCGAACCAGGGCCAGAACAGCGTGCGCGGGGTGCCCTTGCGCTCCGCGTCCCCGATCACGTCGAGTCCGTGGGTCTCCCACTGGATCCGCCGGCCGGTGGATCTGCTGTCGGGGGAGTCCTGCGGATGCGCCATCGCCGACCAACCTGTCCCTGCCTGTCCCTGCCTGTCCAGACGTGCCCGGTCGAGGCTAGGTCGGTGCGTGGCGGGGCGCAAGGAAAGCCGCAGCGGGACGGGACGGCCGGTTCAACCGCTCGGTCGAACCGGCCGCACGACGCGCGGCCACGCGCCCGGGGCTGCGTCGGCCTCATGCAGGAGACGGGCCGGTGCCCGAGCGCACGGCGGGCATGGCGAGGTCGACCGGTCCCGGCGTGCCCGCGCTCTTGCAGGAGTCGTGGCAGTCCTTCTCCAGACTGCAGCACAGCGAGCAGATCGCGCCCTGGTGGAAGGGGCAGCCCGCCATGTCCGGCCGCTCGAACTCGGTCGTGCACACCGAGCAGGTCAGCGTGGCCGCCGAGGGCAGCCCGTCGGTGTCCAGCAGCGGTTCGTCCAGGTCGTCGACGCGGGCGATGTAGTAGCGCCCCTTGGTGAGCACCGCGAACAACGGCGAGAGCACCATCGCCAGGAACAGCGCGATGAACGGCGAGAACGCCTTGCCGTACGCGCCGAACGCCTCGAAGTAGGCGGCGATGGACACCGCGGAGGCGATGAGCATCGAGCCGAAGCCGACCGGGTTGAAGTGGTAGAGGTGGGCCCGCTTGAACTCGATGTACGAAGGGCTCAGCTTCAGCGGCTTGTTGATCACCAGGTCGGCGACGACCGCGCCGATCCAGGCGATGGCCACGTTGGAGTAGAACCCGAGGACCGTGTTGAGGAAGCCGAAAACCCCGCCCTCCATGAGGGCCAGCGCGATGCCGACGTTGAGGAAGATGTAGACCACGCGCCCCGGGTGACGGTGCGTCAGCCGGGAGAAGAAGTTGGACCAGGACAGCGAACCGGAGTACGCGTTGGTGGAGTTGATCTTTATCTGGGAGAGGATGACGAAGAACGTGGCGAGGCCCAGCGCGACGGGAGCGGCGAAGGTCCCGAACCCGTGGACGTACTGCTGGATCGGCTCGTTGGCCTTGGACAGCCCGACGTTGCCGGCGATGTAGAAGGCCAGGAAGGCACCGCCGATCTGCTTCAGCGCACCCAGGACCACCCACCCGGGACCGGCGCCGAGCACCGCGGCCCACCACCGCTTGCCGTTCTCCGGCGTCTTGTCGGGCATGAAGCGCAGGTAGTCGACCTGCTCACCGATCTGCGCGATCAGCGACAGTGCGACACCCGCGCCCGCCCCGACACCGAGCATGCTGATGCTCGATCCGGTGGGCGAGTCGCCCGCGAAGTGGGTGAACTCCGAGAACTTTCCGGGCTCCTGGATCGCGATCGACACGAACGGAGCGACCATCAGCACCAGCCAGACCGGCTGGGTCCACACCTGCATCCTGGACAGCGCGGTCATGCCGTAGACGACCAGCGGCAGGATGATCAGCGAGCAGATGACGTACCCGAGGGCCAGCGGGATGTGCAGGCCCAGCTCCAGGGCCTGCGCCATGATCGACCCTTCGAGGGCGAAGAAGATGAAGGTGAAGCTGGCGTAGATCACCGAGGTGAGGGTCGAGCCCAGGTAGCCGAAGCCCGCACCGCGGGTCAACAGGTCCATGTCGATGGAGTACTTGGCCGAGTAGTACGAGATCGGTATGCCGGTGAGGAAGATGACCACGGCCGCCGCCAGGATCGCCACCATGGCGCTGGAGAAGCCGTGGGAGAGGGCGATGGAGCCGCCGATGGCGAAGTCCGCGAGATAGGCGATGCCGCCCAGCGCCGTCGTGGCCACCACGTACGGCGTCCAGCGGCGGAAGGACTTGGGCGCGTAGCGCAGCGAGTAGTCCTCGAGCGTGTCGTTCTGCGTCCAGCCGTTGTAGGTACGGCTGCCGGGCGGGGCTGGTGGTGCCTGCTTGTCGACGATCTCCGTCACGGCTCTTCCCTCTTCCGCAGGGGCAGTTCGAGGGAAGGTTGACCCCGAGGTGTTTCCCGCCAGTTTCGAGGCCTTTAAAACCCGGCAAGGCGCCGCGGCAGGCGAAGGCGGCGGGACGTCAGTCCTTGAACCGATGCGTCAGGCCGCATTCCGCAGGGTCGTTCGGAGCCGCTCGAAGGCCGTGGGCCGCGGTCGGTCCGGCAGGAAGTCGCGGATGCGCAGGGCGCATTCCTCCGGGGAGAGCAGGCTGGTGTCCACGTCGAGGTCGTGGACGCCGTGCGAGTGCACCTGGTCGTACTGCATGGCGGCCAGCCCCGGTTGCCGGTCGCCCCGCTCGCGCTCACGGCGTTCCAGTTCGGGCAGCGGGCAGCGCACCCCGATCAGGACGGTGTCCTCGGGCACGAGCAGGCCGAGCAGGTCGAGCAGCCGCCAGCGGCGGGAGAGCGGATGGTCCACGACCACGTTGTTGCCGCCCGCGGCCATCCCGGCGACGGCACGGTGGAAGCCCTTGGCGGTGCGGTCGATCTCTGCCTGGAGGTCCTCGTCCGCTATGGGCTTGTCGCAGCGCATGGAGTGGAACGCGTCGACGGGCATGTGGAACCAGGTGCCGTCGAGCAGGTCGAGGAGCGCCCGGGCGATGCTGGACTTGCCGGAGCTGGACGTGCCGTTGAGCAGGATGACCGTGCCCCCGGCAGGGGTGACGGGGATGCGTGCGTGATCCGGGTCGGCCGTGACCCGAACCGCCTCGGTCGCCATGGTGTGGTCCTTCCGTCCGCGGGGATCCTGAGCCGGTGCGGCTTCGTGATCATCGCATGGGGCCGCCCCGGAGCCCGAGAGGATTTCGCCCCCGGTCGGCGGAAGTCGGGCCGGGCGGCGGGGAGTCGGGGTCGGGCAGGGTGCGGAACAGGAGCCAGCTCAGCACCGGCATGAGGATCAGGGGTGCCAGCGCGGTCCGCAGGAAGGTCGCGTCGGCGAGACGGCCGATGAGCGGGCCGGCCAGACCGCCGATGCTCGCCAACACCGACGACGAGCCTCCGGAGAACGTGACCGGCGGGTGGTTCTTCCCCCGTCCGGTGGGCTGGAACGGCTACCCGGCGGGCTACCGCGACAACCTCCTGGGCGCCGACTTCGACGCCGCCACCATCAAGATCAAGGACGGCGACTTCCCGTACGCCCTGGCGCACTCCATGCCGTCCGGGATCCCCTTCGACCCCGACGCCTGACGACTCCTTCGCTCCGGGAACCGGTAGCGCGCAAGCGATTACCCTGGTCATCGTGCCTGTCTCCCGCCTGCGTCGCGTCGCCGTTCTCGTGCTCGAGGGCGCGAAGCCGCTCGACGTCGGCATTCCGGCGCAGGTGTTCACGACCCGCGCAAGCATGCCGTACGAGGTGCGGGTGTGCGGCGCGGCACCCGGTCTCGTGGCCGGCGGCGACGGCCTGTCGTACCACGCCGCCCACGGTCTCGACGCGCTCGGGTGGGCCGACACCGTGTTCATCCCGGGCTACCGGTTCCCGGACCGCGAAGACCCGCCGCGGACCGTCGTCGAGGGGCTGATCGCCGCCCACGAGCGCGGTGCGCGGCTCGCCGCCATCTCGACGGGGGCCTTCGCGCTCGCCGCCACGGGCCTGCTCGACGGCAAGCGCGCCACGACGCACTGGCACTACGCACGCGCGCTCGCGGCGAAGCATCCACTCGTCCGGGTCGACGAGAACGTGCTGTTCGTCGACGAGGGCAGCGTGCTGACGTCGGCCGGGGCCGCCTCCGGGCTGGATCTGTGCCTGCACATGCTGCGCGGCGACCTCGGTGTGGCCGCCTCGAACCATGCGGCCCGGCGCCTGGTCGCGGCCCCCTACCGCAGCGGCGGTCAGGCGCAGTACGTGCCGCGCAGCGTGCCCGAGCCACTCGGCGAGCGGTTCGCCGCGACCCGCGAGTGGGCGCTGCACCGGCTCGCCGAGCCGCTCACCCTGGAGGCGCTCGCCCGGCACGCGGCCGTCTCGCCGCGCACCTTCTCCCGGCGCTTCGCCGAGGACACCGGGTACACGCCCATGCAGTGGGTCATGCGCGCCCGGATCGACCTGGCCCGTGAGCTGCTGGAACGTTCGGAACTGAGCGTGGAGAAGATCGCCGCCGATGTCGGTCTCGGCACCGGCGCGAATCTGCGGCTGCACTTCCAGCGCATCCTCGGCACCACGCCGAGCGAGTACCGGCGCACCTTCACCAAGGGCGAGTAGTCGATCACCACCTGGCGCGATCCTTTCGAACCATGGCGATCGCGCCGCTGTCCCGGTCGGCCGCTTGCCGAGACCCTGGTGGCGAACCGAAGGGACATGACTGATGACTCGCATCGCCATCAACGGATTCGGCCGCATCGGACGCAATGTGCTGCGCGCGCTGCTGGAGCGCGACAGCGATCTCGAGGTCGTCGCCGTGAACGACCTCACGGAGCCCGCCACCCTCGCACGGCTCCTCGCCTACGACACGACGGCCGGCCGGCTCGGCCGCCCCGTGACCGTCGACGGGGACACCCTTGTCGTCGACGGCCGTCGCATCAAGGTGCTCGCCGAGCGCGACCCGGCCCGGCTGCCGTGGGCCGAGCTCGGTGTCGACATCGCCCTGGAGTCGACCGGCCGCTTCACCTCGGCGAAGGCCGCCCGTGCCCACCTCGACGCGGGCGCGAAGAAGGTGCTCGTCAGCGCGCCGTCGGACGGCGCCGACGTCACACTCGCGTTCGGCGTGAACACCGACGCGTACGACCCGGCCCTGCACACGGTCGTCTCGAACGCCTCGTGCACCACCAACGCGCTCGCCCCGCTGGCCGCGGTGCTCGACGAACTCGCCGGTATCGAGCACGGGTTCATGACCACGGTGCACGCCTACACGCAGGAGCAGAACCTGCAGGACGGTCCGCACCGTGACGCGCGCCGTGCCCGTGCCGCCGCGGTCAACATCGTGCCGACCACGACGGGTGCCGCGAAGGCGATCGGTCTCGTGCTGCCGAACCTCGACGGCAAGCTGTCGGGCGACTCGATCCGCGTGCCGGTGCCGGTCGGCTCGATCGTCGAGCTCAACACGACGGTCTCCCGTGACGTGACCCGCGACGAGGTGCTGGCGGCGTACCGCACCGCGGCACAGGGCCCGCTCGCCGGCGTCCTCGAGTACTCGGACGACCCGCTGGTGTCGGCCGACATCGTGGGCAACCCGGCCTCGTCGATCTTCGACTCGGCCCTCACCCGCGTCGACGGCCGCCACATCAAGGTGGTCGCCTGGTACGACAACGAGTGGGGCTTCTCGAACCGGGTGATCGACACCCTCGAACTGCTCGCCACCCGCTGACCGAGCCCCCGGGCGGCCCCCATCCGGGGCCGCCCTTTCTTTTTTCGGCCTTCTTTCTCGGCTCTCCTTCAGCCGGCCCCGCGCAGCACACGGGACAGCCCGAGCGCGGCCGTGCGCACCGCCGGAGCCAGTTGGGCCGGTCTGAAGCGTGAGCAGGGTACGGCCACCGAGAGGGCGGCCACCGTCGTGTCGCCGGCGAAGACGGGGGCCGCGATGCAGCTCACGCCGAGCACGGCCTCCTGCTCCTCGTACGCCAGGCCCGACACCTGGATCTTCTCCAGGGCCGTGCGCAGGCGTGCCGGGTCGGTGATCGAGTGGGGGGTGAGGCTCGGCAGCGGGCCGGCGAGGACCTCCTCGGTCAGTGCGGCGCCGGAGAAGGCCAGCAGGGCCTTGCCGACGCCGGTGCAGCTCAGCGGGAGGCTGCCGCCGATGCGGGAGGGCAGCTGCAGGGCCTCGTGGCCGTGCATGCGTTCCAGGTAGACCACCTCCATGCCCTCGCGGACGCCGAGGTGGACGGTCTCGCGGGTGGCCTCGAACAGGTCCTGCAGGAAGGGCAGGGCGCTCTCGCGCAGATCGCGTCGGCGCGGCACGAGGGAGCCCAGTTCGAACAGCTTCGCGCCGAGCCGGTACTGCGGCCCCGACCGCTCCAGCCAGCCCAGCCCGACGAGGTCGGCCGCCAGCCGGTGCACCGTCGGCTTCGGCAGACCGGTCCGCTCCGAAAGTTCCGAGAGACGGTACGGGCCGCCGCTCGGGGTGAAACATTCGAGGATGAGCGCGGCCTTTTCCAGCATGTTGCCCGCTGCGCTGTTCCGTGACATGGAACAAAGTTTGGCCCATCCGAGGGGTGCTGTCTAAAACGGTGTGCACACCGGGGGACGTAGTTCGTACGTCCGCCCGCTCCCCCACCGCTCCGCTGGAGGCAACCGTGTCGACCGTGCCCGACCCCGTCCGCCCGGACGCGCATCCACCGGCCGTGGTCGAGGCCGCCGATCTGCTGGAGACGGCCGCCCGGACCCGGGCCGCCTGTCCTCCGGTACGGACGCTGCTGGACGCCGGCGACCTCGATGCCGCGTACGCCGTGCAGCAGCTCAACGTCCGCCGCGGCCTGGCCGCCGGCCGCCGTCTCGTCGGCCGGAAGATCGGCCTGACCTCGCCGGCCGTGCAGCGTCAACTCGGCGTGGACCAACCCGACTTCGGCGCACTGTTCGCGGACATGGCCGTACCGGACGGCGGCGAGGTGTCCGCGGGGCGACTGCTGCAGCCCAAGGTGGAGGCCGAGGTCGCGCTCGTGCTCGGCCGCGATCTGCCGCACCCCGCGTGCACGGTCGTCGACGTGCTGCGCGCGGTCGACTTCGCGCTGCCCGCCCTGGAGATCGTCGACAGCCGGGTGCAGGGGTGGGACATCTCCCTCGTCGACACCGTCGCCGACAACGCCTCCTGTGGTCTGTACGTCCTGGGCGGCACCCCCGTACCGCTGACCGGGATCGACCTGCGTGCCGTGACGATGACCATGACCCGGGGCGGTGCGACCGTCTCCGAGGGCACCGGCACCGACTGCCTCGGCGGCCCCCTCAACGCGGCGGTCTGGCTGGCCTCGGCGCTCGCGGAGCGGGGGGATCCGCTGCGGGCGGGCGACCTGGTGCTGACCGGTGCGCTCGGTCCGATGGCGCCCGCCGCGCCGGGAGACGTGTTCGAGGCCCGGATCTCCGGTCTGGGCTCTGTGCGGGTCGGCTTCGCCCAGGAAGGAGAACGCCGGTGAGCACCAAGGTCGCCGTCATAGGCTCCGGCAACATCGGCACCGACCTGATGATCAAGGTCCTGCGCCTGTCCGAGAGCCTGGACATCGTCGCGATGGCCGGGATCGACCCGGAGTCCGACGGCCTCGCCCGCGCCCGCCGGCTGAAGGTCGCCACCACCCACGAAGGCGTCGAGGGGCTGGTCGCCCTGGACGAGTTCGCCGACGTGGAGATCGTCTTCGACGCCACGTCCGCCGGCGCCCACCGCCACCACGACGAGATGCTGCGCCCGTTGGGCCGCACGCTCGTCGACCTCACCCCCGCCGCCCTCGGCCCCTACGTGGTCCCGCCGGTCAACGGCGACGCCCATCTCGACGCCCCGAACGTCAACATGGTCACCTGCGGCGGCCAGGCCACCATCCCGATCGTCGCCGCCGTGAACGCGGTCACCCGGGTCCACTACGGCGAGATCGTCGCCTCCATCGCGTCCCGCTCCGCCGGCCCCGGCACCCGGGCGAACATCGACGAGTTCACCGAGACCACCTCCTCCGCCGTCGAACAGGTGGGCGGCGCAGCCCGCGGCAAGGCGATCATCGTCCTCAACCCGGCCGAACCCCCGCTGATCATGCGGGACACCGTGCACTGTCTGGTCTCCGACTGCGCCACCGAGGACGTCACCGCCTCGGTCGAGGAGATGGTGGGCCGGGTGCAGGCGTACGTGCCCGGCTACCGGCTCAAGCAGAAGGTGCAGTTCGAGCGCGTGGCCGCCGACGACCCGCTGCGCGCCCTCGCCCCGGGTACGGGTGAGGCCCTGAGGGTGTCCGTCTTCCTGGAGGTCGAGGGCGCCGCCCACTACCTCCCGGCCTACGCCGGAAATCTCGACATCATGACCTCGGCCGCCCTGCGCACCGCGGAACGCATGGCCGCCCGGCACAGCAAGGAGGTGGCCGAGTGACCACTCTCCACGTCCAGGACGTGACCCTGCGGGACGGCATGCACGCCGTCCGGCACCGCTACACCGTCGACCAGGCCCGCGCGATCGCCGTCGCCCTCGACACGGCCGGCGTGGCCGCGATCGAGATCGCCCACGGCGACGGGCTGGCCGGCTCCAGCATCAACTACGGCGTCGGCGCCCACACCGACTGGGAGTGGATCGAGGCCGTCTCCGACGCGACCCGGCACGCCGTGCCCACGACCCTGCTGCTGCCCGGCATCGGCACGGTCCACGACCTCAGGCAGGCGCACTCCCTCGGCATCCGTTCGGTGCGCGTCGCCACCCACTGCACCGAGGCCGACATCTCCGCCCAGCACATCGCCGCCGCACGGGAGCTGGGCATGGACGTCGCCGGGTTCCTGATGATGTCGCACCTGGCCGAACCGGCCGAACTGGCCCGCCAGGCAAGGCTCATGGAGTCGTACGGCGCCCACTGCGTCTACGTCACCGACTCCGGCGGCCGCCTCACCATGGACGGCGTCCGCGACCGCTTCCGCGCCTACCGCGACGTCCTCGACCCGGCCACCGAACTCGGCATCCACGCCCACCACAACCTCGCCCTCGGCGTCGCCAACACCGTCGTCGCCGTCGAGGAGGGCGCCATCCGTGTCGACGCCTCCCTCGCCGGGCAGGGTGCGGGGGCGGGCAACTGTCCGCTGGAGGCGTTCGTCGCGGTCGCCGATCTGATGGGCTGGGAGCACGGCTGCGACCTGTTCCCGCTGATGGACGCCGCCGACGACCTGGTACGACCGCTGCAGGACCGTGAGGTGCGGGTGGACCGGGAGACGCTGAGCCTCGGCTACGCGGGCGTGTACTCCAGTTTCCTGCGCCACGCCGAGAGCGCCGCCGCCCGATACGGCCTCGACACCCGCAGCATCCTGGTCGAGGTCGGCCGGCGGGGCATGGTCGGCGGCCAGGAGGACATGATCACGGACGTCGCGCTGGACCTGGTGGCCCGCGCGGAGAGTGCGTCCTGACCGGAGAGCGAGTCACGACACCTGAGGGTCCGGTAGCGGTGCCGTGGCAGGATGAGTCGCCGTAAGTGCACCGCAGTCAGTCCGTGAGGTTGTGTCGTGGCATCGAAGCCCGTGGTCCGCGAGCCGATCCGGAGCAACGCCCGGTCCAACCGGGCGCGGATCCTGGCCACCGCCCGGCAGGAACTGGGCCGGAACCCCGATGTCACGCTGGAGGAGATCGCCCGGGCCGCGGGTGTGGTGCGCCGTACCCTGTTCGGCCACTTCCCCGGGCGCGCGGCCCTGGTCGAGGCGATCGCCGAGGAGGCCGCCGAGGCCCTGCAGGCCGCCGTGGCACGGCAGCCCGACGCGGCCGAGCCGCCCGAGCGGGCGCTGGCCCGTTTCGTCCTCACCATCTGGCCGGTGGGCGACCGCTACCGCCTGCTGCTGGCGCTGGCCCGCCAGGACCTGGGCATGGAGCGGGTGTCCGAGGTGCTGTCCCCGGCCCGTGAGAAGGCCGCGGTCATCGTGGAGCGCGGACAGCGGCAGGGCGTCTTCCACGACCACCTGCCGCCGGCCGTGCTGAACGCCGGCCTGGAGGCGCTGACCCTGTCCCTGCTGGAGAGCGTCAACGCGGGGGCGTGGGAGGACGACGGCACCCGCACGGCCGTCGCCACGCTGGTCGCGGCGGGCGTACCGGAGCGACAGGCGGCCGACGTGGTCGAGGCGGTCGCCGCGCAGGCCCGCGAAGAGGCGGCCGACCAGGGCCAGGTCAGGCATTCGGGGAGTCCGGCCGGAAGGTGACCGTACGGCCGGTGAAGTGGGCGTCGACACCGCTCGCCGTCGGCGTGAGCGATCGCAGGCGGAGTCCGTCGGGAATGTTCCGGAGCGGGATCGGGTCGGCGAAGATGCTGCCGAGCAGGGCCTGCGCCGGACCGGACAGGGCTCCGTCGGCGGCATGGAAGTCGGTGAACGAGATGCGGTTGCCGGAGACGGCCGAGACGGCCGCGCTCACGGTGACCTCGCCGCCCAGGGGGAGATCGACGGCTGCCCGGACCCGGCCCGGCTCGCTGTCCTGGGAGAGGCGCAGACCGAGCGCGTCTGACAGGTCCCCGTAGGAGAGGAACGCGGTCGCGTCGACGGCGCGTGCGCGGGCCTCGCCGGCGTCGCCGGAGGCCTTCAGATCGTCGACGCCGATGGTGAGTCGCGTGATGGGCAGCGGCCGGGCCGAGCCGTGCGCGGGGATGTCGTGGGCGGTGATGTCCACGTGCCGCAGGGTGCCGGAGGCCAGCTGGGTGAGCACCGGGAAGCCGCTGACGTGGACCGAGGGCCGGTTCGGGGTGTCCATGCCGTCCTGGAACGCCCTGGCCGTGCGACTCTCCGCGTGGCCCGCGGCGAACCGGTCGACCCCCACGGCGGTCACCACCAGCGCGGCCAGGGACGCGGCGACGGCGATCACGAGCCTTCGGCGTCGCCCGGGGAGCGGTGGGCCGGCGTACGCGGAGCCGTCGCCGTAGGCGGGTTCGGTGTCGTACGAGGACCGGTGCACGGGCTTCCTCCAGGGGATGTGAGCGTTCAGGCGCCGATGCGCTCGGGCGGGCGGAGCCGGTCGACGTGCGCTGCGGCGAGGTCACCGTCGACCCCCACAGCGATGAGGGCTGCGGCCGCGGTGCGCGTGCCGTCGTCGGACCACGTGCCGTTGTTGACCCAGTCGAGCAGCGCCAGGACGTAGGCCTCCAGGGCGCGGCCGAGCGCGGTCGCCGGAACGTTGGCGTGAAACACGTCTTGCCGCTGACCTGCGGAGATGATCGCGGTCACGGTGGCACGGGCCGGGCCTAGGACGCAGTCCACGTGTTTTGCGGCCAGGTCCTGGGGGGCGAGGCGCAGCAGCATGCGGTAGCGGTCACCGACCGGCCACAGGGTCAGCACGAATCGTGTCAGGGCGGTGGTCACGTCCGGTATCGGGAGCGCGATCTCGGTGAGCGCGTCCCGCAGCGCCTGCGCAGCGTCCTCGACGAGCCCCTCGACGAGCGCGGACCGGCCGGAGAAGTGCCCGTAGACGGTACGACGGGCCACCCCGGCGGCCGCGGCGATGTCACCCAGGCTGCTCTCGGGGTCGCGCCCCAGCTCCTGTCGGGCCGCTTCGAGGATGCGGGCTCGCGTCGTCTGCGGCCGGCGTCGGCGGCCGGACAGGTCGGGTCGGTCGATCACGTCGGGACCTCCGGTCGGCGGGGGGATCGATTCACTGCACATCGACGAGCAAGTAATACTTGCACACTGACGAGCAACAAACTAGTCTGCACATCGCTGGGCAATTAACTGCCCGCGGCGCCCGGGCCACACCCCGCACTGCTTCCGCCACCCCGCCCCGAGGCTGCCGCTTCACCCTCTAGGAGCTTGTGATGCCGCTCGTCGCCAACACGCCGGTCGAGAAGACGGACGGGCCTCATCCCCGGCGCTGGTTCGCGCTGGTGGTGCTGTGCCTGAGCCTGCTGATCGTGGTCATGGCCAACACGTCCCTGATCGTGGCGGCCCCCGACATGACCCAGGACCTGCAGCTCAGCAGCAGTGACCTGCAGTGGGTCATCGACGGCTACACCGTCCCCTACGCCGCGCTGATGCTCGTACTCGGCTCGATCGGCGACAAGTACAGCCGCCGGGGCGCCCTCGTCACGGGTCTGCTGATCTTCGCGGGCGGCGCTGTGATGGGCAGCCAGGTCGACAGGACGGACCTGGTGATCACCGCCCGCGCCGTCATGGGTGTCGGCGCGGCGGTGGTCATGCCGGCCACGCTCTCCCTGCTGGTGGCGATCTTCCCGAAGCGTGAGCGGGCCCGAGCCATCACCGCCTGGACCGCCACCTCGGGTCTCGCCATCGCCGTCGGCCCGCTGCTCGCCGGATGGCTGCTGCGGGACCACACTTGGGGCTCGACCTTCCTGATCAACGTGCCGATCGCCGTCGCCGCCGTCATCGGCGCGTTCGTGCTGGTGCCGCCGTCGAAGGCGGCGGGCATGGGCCGGATCGACTACGTCGGCGGCCTGCTCTCGATGATCTCCGTCGGTTCCCTGGTGTACGCCATCATCGAGGGCCCGCACTTCGGCTGGGGCACCGGTCCCGTCACCGCGGCCGTGGTCTCCGGCGTGGGCCTCGTGGCCTTCGTGCTCTGGGAGCTGAAGCACCCGAGCCCGATGCTGGACGTCCGCAAGTTCGGGCTGCGGCCCTTCAGCGGCTCGATGATCGCGGTTCTGTTCTTCTTCTTCGGCGCCTTCGGCTCGCTCTACTACTCCACGCAGTTCCTGCAGTTCGTCCTCGGCTACGACCCGCTGCAGACCGGCGTTCGCCTGCTGCCGCTGGCCGCTGCCGTATTCGTCGGCGCCGCGGTGACCGGCCGGCTGACCCCGAAGCTCGGCGTGAAGGCGATGGTCGTGCCCGGCATGCTCATCGGTACCGTGGCCGTGTTCCTGCTCACCCGCGTCGACCGGGGCTCGGCGTACACCGACTTCCTGCCCACGCTGCTGATGCTCGGCTTCGCGATCGGCCTGAGCGTCTCCCCCGCCACCGACACGATCATGGGATCCTTCCCCGAGTCCGAACTGGGCGTCGGCGGTGGCGCCAACGACACGTCCCTGGAGCTCGGCGGCTCCCTCGGCATCGCCATCCTGGGCTCGCTGCTGGCCACGGCCTACAAGGACAAGCTGGGCGACCTGGTCGGCGGGCACCTCCCGGCCGCCGCGCTGGACAGCGCGAAGGAGTCCGTGGGGGCCGGACTCGCGGTCGCGGAGCAGGTCGCGAAGACCCCGTCCGGCGGCCCCCAGCAGGCCCAGGCCCTGGTGGACGCGGTCCACGAGTCCTTCGCCCACGGCGTCGCCCGGACCAGCCTCGTCGGCGGGATCATCATGGCCGCCGGCACCTTGATCGTCCTGGCCGTCCTGCCCGGTCGCAGGGCCGACGAGAAGCACCGTCAGGAGAACCCTGAAGAGGCCGGGAAGGAGCGCGCGGAAGTCGCCTGACGCTTCACCCCCTGGACGGGCCGTGCCTTGAGCGACGCACGGCCCGGGGACGGTGCCGGGAAGGGACGCCCGGCACCGTCCCCTTTTTGCGTGCGGAAGTCGGCGCCGACGCCTTGACCGGGCCGATCGGTGACGGCGCCATTCGAGTGATCCGAAACGCGCCCCCGTACCGCGGGGAGCCAGGGATCACAGGGCCGTCGGGCATTTCGCGTCGAACGGTGGTCGATTTCGAAGTGGCAACCTCGCGGTGGCCGACCGAAACTGAACCCGGCGGTTCGTGATCAGCAAGGAGCACGCGCCCGATCAAGGAGCACGCGCCCGATCCAGACGTCTTCCAGGAGATCGCATGGTGGAGCAGTCCTCCGAGGTTCATATAACTGGGCCGGACGAAGCAGTAGCCGCCAGGCAGAACAGTTCCGGCCCGTCGAGGACAGACACCGAGAAGAGACTCGCGGAAGTACTGGCCGACGTATCGAGCGTCGAACACGTTCCGGTCGACAGCCACTTCTTCACCGACCTCGGTGCCAACTCCTTGGTGATGGCCCAGTTCTGTGCGCGGGTCAGGAAAATACCGGATCTGCCGTCGGCGTCCATGAAGGACATATACCGGCACCCCACGATCCGGAGCCTGGCAGCGGCTCTCGCGGAGGCCACTCCCGCTCCCGCTCCCGCCGATGCACCGGTCCCGGCCTCACCGCCGCCGCAGCCGACGCCGACACACAGGGCGAACCATGTCCTCTGCGGAGCACTCCAACTGCTGATTTTCCTGGTGTACTCCCTTGTCGCCGGATTCGCCGCAGCCCGGGGCTACGACTGGATCGCCGCCGGCCAGGGCCTGGTCCACATCTATCTGCGATCGCTGCTCTTCGGCGGCATCGGTTTCGTGGCCCTGTGCCTGTTCCCGGTGCTCGCCAAATGGATCCTCATCGGCCGTTGGAAACCGGTGGAGATACCTGTCTGGAGTCTGTCCTATCTGCGCTTCTGGTTCGTGAAGGTGCTGCTCCACGGCAATCCGATGATTCTCTTCATCGGCAATCCGCTGTACGTGCTCTACCTTCGGGCACTCGGCGCGCACATCGGCAAGGGAGTCACGATCCTCTCCCACTCCGTCCCGGTCTGCACCGACCTGCTGACCATCGGCGACGGTACGGTGATCCGCAAGGATGCGTTCTTCCTCGGCTATCGGGCGCACGCGGGTCGTATCCAGACCGGCCGGATCACACTGGGCCGCGACGTGTTCATCGGGGAGAAGACCGTCCTCGACATCGACACGACGATGGGCGACGGAGCCCAGCTGGGTCACTCGTCCGCCCTGTACCGCGGCCAGGCGGTCCCGGACGGCGAGCACTGGCACGGGACCCCGGCACAGCCCACGGAGATCGACTACGTCAGGGTCGCGCCGGCCAAGTGCGGTACTCCGCGCCGGACCTGGTTCGGCCTCGTCAGCCTGCTCCAGTTGTTCCTCCTCTACATACCGCTGGCCGTCGGCGGGGTGTACATGCTGTTCACCGAGATTCCGGCGATCGGCAAGCGACTCGGCCCTCACAGACTCTCGTGGTCGGAACTGATCGCCGACTCGCTGGGCCTGTCCCTCGTCCTGTTCCTGGGCTTCCTCGTCCTGGGCGCCGTCACCTTGTTCTCCGTTCCGCGCCTGCTGAGTGCGGCCATCAAGCCCGACCGGGTGTATCCGCTCTACGGATTCCACTACGCGCTGCAGTTGGCGACGGCACGCATGACGAACATCAAGTTCTTCAAGTGGCTCTTCGGCGACAGCTCCTACATCGTGTACTACCTTCGCGCTCTCGGATACGACCTGTCCCACGTCGAGCAGACCGGGTCGAACTTCGGTACCGAGGTGCAGCACGAGACCCCGTATCTGGTCTCCGTCGGCAGCGGAACGATGGTGGCCGACGGACTCTCCATCGTGAACGCGGACTTCTCCAGCACGTCTTTCCGGGTGTCCCGGGCTTCGATCGGACCGCACAACTTCCTCGGGAACAACATCGCCTATCCCGCGGGCGGCAGGACGGGTGACAACTGCCTGCTCGCGACGAAGGTGATGATTCCCCTCGACGGTGAGGTACGCGAAGGCGTAGGGCTCCTCGGTTCGCCCTGCTTCGAGATTCCGCGATCGGTGGAGCGCGACTCGCGGTTCGACGACCTCAGGACCGGAGACACGTTCCATGGCCGTCTCGCCGCGAAGAACCGCTACAACCTCCGCTCGATGCTCTTCCATCTGTTCGTGAGATGGCTGCACACCTTTTTGCTCACGGCATTCGGGCTTGCTTCCGTCGACGTCTACGGTGTGCTCGGACATGTGGTGATCGCCACGTATCTGGCGCTCACGCTCGCGTTCTCCACCCTCTACTACGTCCTGCTGGAGCGCTGCATCGCCTCGTTCCGTGCGCTGCGCCCTCGGTTGTGCTCCATCTACGACCCGTACTTCTGGTGGCACGAGCGCCTGTGGAAGGTGCCGGACCAGTACCTCAACATCTTCAACGGAACCCCGTTCAAGAGCCTGGTCTGGCGGCTGCTGGGCGTACGCATCGGCAACAGGGTGTTCGACGACGGCTGCTACCTGACGGAGCGGACGCTCACCACCATCGGCGACGACTGCACCCTCAACGCCGGGAGCAAGATCCAGTGCCACTCGCAGGAGGACGGCACCTTCAAGTCCGACGGCACCACGCTCGGCACCGGCTGCACGCTGGGCGTCGCCGCCCATGTGCACTACGGCGTGACGATGGGCGACGGTGCGGTGCTGGCGCCCGACTCCTTCCTCATGAAGGGCGAGGAGGTCCCCGCACACGCTCGGTGGGGCGGCAACCCCGCCGTGGACATGCCGGATGCCGCCGAACAGCTCTGCGGCAGGGACCGGACAACATCACCCTCTTCGGCCGACGCCTCCGCGGCGACCGTGAGTTGAGGGAGGTCATTCGATGGGAGCGCGCGTGGAAGCGGACCGGGAGTTCTGGAGCCGTGTGCTGACCGCCGGCGGTACGACCGCGGTGCCACGGTGGGTTCGGGAGCCGGTTCCCGGAACGGCGGAGCACGAGGTGTCGGTGCCGGACGACGTGGCGGACGCGGCCCGCGGGCTGGTGCGGCAGTTGGCGGTACCGGTCAGCGCACTGCTGCTGGCCGCGCACGCCAAGGTGCTGGCCGCGCTGTCCGGCGAGCAGGACGTGGTGACGGGCTACGCCGCCGGGGTGCGGGGCGAGCCGCTGCCGTGCCGCCTGTCGGTGCCCTCCGGGTCCTGGCGCGCACTGGTGTCGACCGCTCAGCACGCCGAGGCGGAGCTGCTGGCGCACCGGGAGTTCCCGGTGGACGAGCTGTGCCGGGAGCTGGGAACGGCTGAGCCGTCGTACGAGGTCGTGTTCGGTCCCCGGGGAGGTGCCGAGAACACGCTGGTCGACGACGGCGTGCTGCAGGTGCGCTGGTCCGACCGGGACGGGCGGCTGAGGCTGCGGCTCCGGTACCGCACCGACGTCCTGGACGCCACGAGTGCGGCCCGGATCGGCGGCTATCACCTGACGGCGCTGCGGCTGATGACGGCCGACGTGGACGCCGAGCACACGCGGCAGAGTCTGCTGTCGGACGACGAGGTGCAGGAGCAGCTCGAAGAGCTGGCCGGGCCCCGCCGGGAGCTTCCGGACGCGCGCGCACACGAACTGTTCGAACAGCGGGCACGGGCGCATCCGGAAGCGGTGGCGGCCGTGTACGGCGAGCAGGAGTGGACGTACGCAGAACTCAACGCGCGCGCGAACCGGCTGGCGCGGGCCCTGCTGAAGCGGGGGCTGGGCCGCGAGGACGTGGTGGCCGTGGTCACCGAGCGCAACCTCGACTGGATGGCCGCGACCCTGGCGGTGTTCAAGGCGGGCGGCGCTTACCTGCCGATCGAGCCGCACTTCCCGGCCGACCGCATCGTGGCAACGTTGTCGCGCGCGGGGTGCCGGCTGGTCCTGACCGAATCCGGCAGCACCCACACCCTCGACCAGGCCCTGGCCACCCTGCCCGGGGTCGAGAAGGTGCTGATCGAGGGGGCGTACGCGGAAGGGCACGCCGACGGTGACGTCGGCGTGCGGGTCGACGCCGACCAGCTGGCCTACATCTACTTCACGTCCGGCTCCACCGGCGAGCCGAAGGGGGCGATGTGCGAGCACGCGGGCATGCTCAACCATCTCCACGCCAAGATCGACGACTTGGGGATCGGCGAGGGCTGCGTGGTGGCGCAGACCGCCCCGCAGTGCTTCGACATCTCGCTGTGGCAGCTGGTGTCCTCGCTGCTGGTGGGCGGGCGGACGCTGCTGGTCGGCCAGGACGTGATCGTGGACGTGGAGCGGTTCGTCGACACGCTGGTCGGCGGCCGGGCCGGTGTGGCGCAGGTCGTGCCCTCCTATCTGGAGGTCGTGGTCTCGTACCTGGAGCAGCATCCCCGCGCGCTGCCGGACCTGCGGTGTGTGTCGGTGACCGGTGAGGCGCTGAAACGGGAACTGGTCCAGCGCTGGTTCGCGATCCAGCCGGGGATCAGGCTGGTCAACGCCTATGGATTGACCGAGACTTCGGACGACACCAACCACGAGATCATGGACACCGTGCCCGAGCGGGTTCTGCTGGGGCGTGCGGTCAACAACGTGCACGTCCATGTCGTGGACGAGCATCTTTCGTTGGTGCCGCTGGGCGCCCCAGGTCTGATCGCCTTCTCCGGTGTATGTGTGGGCCGGGGGTACGTCAACGATCCCGAGCGGACCCGTGAGGCCTATCGCGAGGACCCGTTCCGGCCGGGCGAGCGGCTCTACCTCGGGGGTGACTGGGGGCGCTGGCACCCGGGCGGCAAGCTGGAGTTCCTCGGCCGCCGGGACAACCAGGTCAAGATCCGCGGCTTCCGCATCGAGATCGGCGAGATCGAGAACACGCTGCTGCGGGTACCCGGGGTGCGGGACGGTGCGGTGGTCGTCGCCGAGCGGGCCGGCCGGAGCAAGCATCTGATCGCCTTCTACGCGGGCCGGCGTCTGGAGACCGACGTGCTGCGCGAGGCGCTGGGTGCGGCCCTGCCCGCCTACATGGTCCCCTCGGCCTTCCACTGGCAGGCCGGCCTGCCGCTGACCGCCAACGGCAAGATCGACAGGAAGGCGCTCACCGCCCTGGCCGCGCAGCCGGAACCTTCCGTGCCCGGCGAGCACGAGAGCGCCCCGCTCACCCCGACCGAGCGGAAGCTGGCGGCGGTCTGGGCCGATCTGCTGGGCGTCCCCGAGGACCGGATCGGCCGCGAGGACCACTTCTTCGACTCCGGGGGCACCTCCCTGACGGCGGTCAAACTCACCCTCGCGCTGGACCGCGCGGTGTCCCTGAAGGACATCACCCGGCACCCGGTGCTCGCCGACCTGGCGGACCTCCTCGACGGCACGCCCCGACGCCACCCGGAACTGCTGCAGCCGCTGACGGCGGCGGGCGGTGCCAAGGAGTGCGCACTGGTGTGCTTCCCCTACGCGGGCGGCAACGCGGTCAACTACCAGCCGATGGCGAGCGTGTTGGCGGGACGCGGCCTGGCGGTCCTCGCGGTGGACCTGCCCGGTCACGACCTGGCCGCGCACCCCGAGCCGTTCGCGTCGATCGAGCAGGTGGCGGAGCGGGTCGCCGCCGAGATCACCGCGCGTGGCCTGACCCGGGTCCTGCTGTGGGGCCACTCGTCGGGCGCCGCACCGGCGTTGGAGACGGCCAGGAGACTCCAGGAGCACGGTGTGGAGGTGCTGCGCGTGTTCCTCGGCGCGCAGTTGCTCGGCACAGCCGCCGACCGGTACGCCGCCGTCGGCGAACTGACGAGCCGGAGCAACGCCGAGATCGCCGCACGGCTGACCGCCGACAGCGGCTACACCGAACTCGCGGAACTGAACGCGCAGCACGCCGAGCACATCGGTGCCGCCTACCTGCACGACTGCGCGTCCGCGCACCGCTACTTCTGCGCCGCGCTGGACGGGCCGCCGCCGGTGAAGCTGTCCGTGCCGGTCTCGGTGGTCGTCGCCGCCGACGATCCGCACACGGCAGGCCACGCCCACCACTACCGGGACTGGCTGCTCCTGGCCGAGCACGTCGATCTGCACGAGCTGACCGACGGCGGCCACTACTTCACGCGCACCCGTCCGGCCGAGGCAGCACAGGCCGTCCTGGGTGTCGTGGCTCCGCTGGCCTCCTCCTGAGCCGCGCAGAGCCTCCAAACGGGCAACCGAAGGGAAACCGAGATGTCGTCCTCACCTCTGGCAGCACCCCTCGACGTGGAGCTGCGGCCGGACAGACCCGCGCTCCTGCATGTCGAGTCGCCCGGTGACGCGGCGAGTTGGGCGGCCCAGTACCGCGAGTCGCTGCATGCGCAGGTCACCGAGCACGGGGCGCTCGTCGTCCGTGGACTGGGACTGCGGGACGTGGCCCAGGTCGGTGCCGTCTTCGCCGGGCTGACCGGCGGTCTGATGCCGGAGCAGGAGGCGTTCGCCCCCCGTGAGGCGTACGGCTCGGGTCTGTACTCCTCCACGGCCTGGCCGGCCAACCAGCCGATGTGCATGCACCACGAGCTGAGTTACCGGCTGGAGGTTCCCGGCCTGATGCTGTTCGCCTGTCTGACCGCGCCCGGCGAGGGCGGGGCGACCGCGGTGGCCGACGCGGAACAGGTGCTCCAGGCGCTGCCCACCGCGCTGACGGAACGGTTCGAGCGTGAGGGCTGGCTGCTGACCCGCGCCTACAACGACGAGATCGGCGCCTCTCTGGCGGAGTCGTTCGGCACCGACGACCACTCCGAGATCGAGCACTACTGCCGCGCCCACGCCATCGACTTCGCCTGGCAGCCCGACGGCTCCCTGCGCACCGAGCAGCGCCGCAGCGCGGTCGTGCGGCACCCGCTGACCGGCCGGCGATGCTGGTTCAACCAGATCGCCTTCCTCAACGAGTGGACGCTGGCCCCGGAGGTGCGCGAGTACCTGGTGGACGAGTACGGCGCCGACGGACTGCCGTTCAACACCCGCTACGGCGACGGCACCCCGATCGGCGAGGACGTCGTCCAGCTGCTCAACACCACCTACGAGCAGCACACTCGGCGCGAGCCCTGGCAGGCCGGCGACCTGATGCTCGTCGACAACCTGCGCACCGCACACAGCAGAGAGCCCTTCACCGGAGAGCGGCAGGTGCTGGTCGGCATGGCCGAGCCGCGCCGCCTGGCCGACTGCTGGCCGACCTCGGAGGCGAGCGAGCGATGACCCAACTGTCGTCCACCGCCACTCGGCGGGCCCTCCTCGACGGGGTCCCGGTGCCGACGTTCGCGGTGATCTCCGGCACGCAGGTGCAGCAGGCGCTCGACGGGCGCGAGAAGCAGATCGTGGAGCTGGTCGAGGCCACCTACCGGCTGCACGGCGCCGGGGACTCGGTCAACCCACCCTCCTACTTCCTGCGCTTCCCGGACCGGCCCAGCGCGCGGATCATCGCGCTGCCCGCCTCCGTCGGCGGGTCGGTGCACGTGGACGGGGTGAAGTGGATCTCCAGCTTTCCGGACAACGTGCGCGCCGGGCTGCCCCGGGCCTCCGCGGTCCTCATCCTCAACGACCCCGAGACGGGATACCCGTTCGCCTGCCTGGAGAGCTCCGTCATCAGCGCGACCCGGACCGCCGCGTCCGCCGCACTGGCCGCCGACTGGCTCAGCCGCGACCGGTCCCGCCCCACCCGGATCGGCTTCTTCGGCACCGGGCTGATCGCCCGCTACATCCACACGTTCCTGGCCGGAACCGACTGGAAGTTCGACACGATCGGCGTGCACGACCTGTCCGCCGAGAGCACCGCCGGGTTCTGCGGCTACCTGCGGCAGGCCGGGACCACCGCGGAGATCGTCGTCCATGACAGCGCCGAGGACCTCATCCGCTCCAGCGACCTCGTGGTCTTCGCGACCATCGCCGGCGAACCCCATGTCACCTCCCCGGCCTGGTTCGACCACAACCCGCTGGTGCTGCACATCTCCCTGCGTGACCTCTCCCCCGAGGTCCTGCTCGCCTCCGCGAACTTCGTGGACGACGTGGACCACTGCCTGAAGGCCGACACGTCCCCCCACCTGGTCGAGCAGCGCACCGGCAACCGCGACTTCCTGAACGGCACGCTCAACGACGTGATGCTCGGTCGGGCCGCCCCGCCGCACGACCGCCCAGTGATCTTCTCGCCCTTCGGACTCGGCGTGCTCGATCTCGCCGTCGGCAAGTACGTCTACGACGAAGCAGCCGGGGCCGGCGACCTCCGCCTCATCGACGACTTCTTCCACGACCTGCGCCGGTTCGGCTGAGGCGTTGTCCTCAGCCCTGGCTCCAGGAGGCTCACCGTGCCCGTAATTTCCGCTCCCCATGACTTCAACGAAGGCTGTCTCTTCGTCGACCTCGAGTCGATCTTCGGATGCTCCCTCTACCTGAAGTGCGAGGGCTTCAACTTCGCCGGCTCCATCAAGTTGAAGGCCGCGAACGAGATGGTGGAGAGCGCCGAGCGGGACGGAATCCTGACGCCGGATTCCATCATCGTCGAGTCGTCCTCCGGAAACCTGGGCGTGGCGCTCAGCATGATCGCCGCGAGCAAGGGCTACCGGTTCCTGTGTGTCACGGACTCCCGATGCAACCTGTCGACGCGACTGCTGATGGAGGCGCTCGGCAGCCAGGTGCATGTCGTCGCCGACCTGGACGCGAACGGCGGCTTCCTGGGCACCCGGATCGAGTACGTCCGCGCGCTGTGCGCGTCCGACAACCGGTACGTGTGGCTCAGCCAGTACACCAACGCGGGCAACTGGCGGGCGCACTACCGCACGACCGCACCGGAGATCGCCACGCACTTCCCGCGCCTGGACGTGCTGTTCGTCGGGGCGGGCACCGCCGGAACGCTGATGGGCTGCGCCCGCTACTTCCGGCAGTGGCACCGGCCGGTGCGGATCGTCGCCGTCGACAGCGTGGGCTCGGTCGCCTTCGGCGGCAAACCGGGCCGCCGGATGATCCCCGGCCTGGGCATGAGCATGGTTCCCCCGCTGCTCGACGAGTCCTTCGTGGACGAGGTCATCCGGGTGGAGGAGGCGGACACCATCCGCACCTGTCACCGCATGGCCAGGCGTGGCTTCCTCTTCGGCGGCTCCACGGGGACGGTGGTCAGCGGCGCGACGGACTGGCTGTCCCGGCAGGACGCACGCGGCCTCACCGCGGTGGCCATCGCACCGGACCTCGGTGAGCGCTACCTCGACACCATCTACCAGACCAACTGGCTGCAGGACCTCTACGGCGACCACATCCTCGACGACGAAGAGGCGATCGCCCTGCCCCGCAAGGACAAGTCCACCTCCGAGACGCCGGACCGCCGATCAGGACCGTAGCGGCGCATACCGGACAGACCGGCGGCCCGTCACGCATCGAGTGCGCGGCGGGCCGCCGCCGTTCGGCCAGGTACGCGTCTCACAGTGAACGCACAGCTCGTATTCCTCCTCTTGCACAGCGAAACCCCCCAATGGAGAGGAACACGCTGTGCGTTCACGTGCACGCATACGCCTGCACCCTGCCGGACCCGTCATCCTCGCCCTCGCCGCGGCCGGAACCGTACTGGCCGCACCGAGCGCCACCGCCTCCGCGCCCCAGCCGTCGTCCCGCGCCGATCTGCGCGCGGACGTGAACCGTGACGGGCAGGTCGACATCACCGGCAGCACCGACGAGACGGGTGAGGACTCCTGGTCCGTCGGACGCGGAGCGGTCTATCTGCCCAACCTCGACGACGACACCGAGCGGTGCCCGGTCACCGGTCCCGGCGGCAGACATCTGTCCGACGCCGAGCTGGCCGCGTGCAACGACGCCGCCGACAAGAAGGTCGACGGCACGGCGGACGCCGCCGACCTCGCCCGGGTCCGCTCCGTGCCCGTGCCGGACCTTCCGGCGGACGCCGAGGGCAGCCTGAAGGTCACCACGGGAGCCAAGCACACCCACGTCTTCCTGAAGCGTTCCGGCAACTGGGTGCTGGTCACGCCCCGGACCCGGCTGACCGCGGCCGAGCTGCGCTCCGGCGTGGAGTTGGGCGTCGAGGCCACCGACGTGATCCGGGACAGCGCGAAGTGGGACGGCCGTGCGGTGATCCGCCTGACGGTGACGTCGGCCGGCGGGTCCACCTCCGACTCGGTCACCCTGCGGGTCGCACCGCTGCTGACACAGCATCACCTTCAGGACGCCCAGCAGGTGATGGTCACCAAGGTCCGGGGCGGGGGCGAGTACGGGCGCCTGCAGCGGAAGTTCGTCAAGGACCTGGCGAAGGAGGTCACGAAGGCCGGCATCACCAAGCCGCTGGTCACGTTCGACAAGTACGCAGACCCGTGGGCCCAGGACTTCGTGGAGCCGGCCTACGTCAGCATGACCGGTCCGGACGGCCGGCGGCAGGTGATGCGGGTGATGCTGCGCTCCGCCCAGCTGGACCGGGAGGCGGGCCGGGAGCTGTTCGAGAAGGTGCGCGGCCGGAACATCGGCGTCGTCCAGGTCACCGACCGGGCCCGCCCGGACGACTGGTCGCTCAACTCCATGGGCAACCTGGAGACCATCCCGCCCTACGCGCACGGCGGGCGTTCGTTCCCGGCCGGACGCATCATCATGGGCGAGCGGGGGGACAGCGGGGCACGCCCGTCGAAGGCGATGCGCACGCTGCTCACATCGCAGGGACTGCAGGATCCGCTGCTGCTGGACACCTCCTGGCTGAGCGTCGGCCACGTCGACGAGTTCGTGCAGTTCCTGCCGGCCGACACCCCGCGCGGCTGGCGGATCGGTGTCGCCGACCCCAAGGCCGGGCTGCGGCTGCTGCGTGACGCCCGGCGCGACGGCCACGGCAGGACGAAGATGTTCTCCGTCCCGGGCCTGAGCGGCCAACCGGCACCGAAGGAGACCATCGACCAGGCGCTCGCCTCCCGGCACCTGGTGGCCGACAACGAGATGGCGGCGAAGCGCATCGCGGCCGACCTGGAGATCCTGAAGCGGGAGACCGGCATCACCGACGGCGAGATCGTCCGGGTGCCCGCCCTGTACACGCGCGACTCGGAGGCATCGGCCGGCCGCGGCCGGGCCGTCCCCGTGCCCCGCCTGACGCGCATGGGCGCCGGCTCCCCCCTCGCGGGCACACTCGGGGAATACGGCCGGCAGAAGTGGCTCACCCGGAAGGGGGTCGACGCTCGTGCGGCGGCTCGCGCGACGGTGACGACCAGCGCGTACGTCCCCGGAGCGGTCAACGGCGTGCTCCTCGGCCGCGACCGCTACCTGGCCCCGCGCCAGTGGGGACCCGTCATCGACGGCAAGGACATCTTCACGGAGGCGGTCAACGCCACGTACCGGCAGGCCGGTCTGAAGGTGTCGTACATCGACGACTACTACACGTACCACCTCGGCATGGGCGAGGTGCACTGCGGCACCAACACCCTGCGCGACGCGTCGGCCGCGTGGTGGCAGCTCCCGGCACAGTGACCGGCGGCGGATAGCCCCACGCGTCCAAAGGGCCGGACCGGCGGTCACGTACGGCTGGTCCGGCCCTCTCCGGGCGAGCTCGGCGGAAGGACGGAGTTCAGCTGTGCGGCGGGTTCCCGCGCGGCGTGGTGACGGCGTTCGGCAGGGAGGGTGCGGGCAGGCGGCTCCCCCGGGTACCCCTCGGCGGTGCCGAAGCGGTCGGACGGGGCTTCCCAGTCCTCCCGGGCCCGGGCGATGTCCTCGTGGCTGCGACCGATGAGGTTCCACAGCGATCGACGGTTCTTCCCAGGTCGCGCGTTTGACGGAGGTCTACAATCATGCGTCCTCCTTGCCTGCGACCAACTTTCAGACGTGCCAGCCCTCGGAAGCGTCCTCGCGCTCGCCCTCAGGGGTGGGGGGCGGGGCCGTGGTGGCCCGGGGAATCAAGTGCGTGGGGAGGACGACGTGTTGGTTGTGGTCCGCGTCGGATGCATGGATGAGCTTCAGGGCCAGTTCGCCGGCCAGGCGGCCCATGTCCGAGGGTGACTGGGCGACAGTGGACAGGTCTGTCCACTCGGCTACCTGGTGGTCGTCGAAACCGATGACGGAGATCCGCTCGGGCACCCGGATCTGAGCCTTGCGCAGGAAGTAGATGATGGCGATGGCCAACTCGTCCATCTCGGCGAAGATCGCAGTGGGCGGCTCCCTCAGGCTCAGCAGCTTCCCGACCCCCTCCGTGATGTCCCGCTTGTCGTCGAACGACATGGTGACCACCAGGTCGTCGTCCAGCGGGATGCCCGCCTCGGTGAGCGCCTGCTGGTAGCCGAGCAGCCGTTCGCGCGAGCTGAAGCAGAAGCCGCTGGCGCCCATGGTCGGCGCGAAGGCGATCCTGCGGTGCCCGAGGTTGAGCAGGTGTCGGGTGGCCTTGCAGGCTCCGGCCACGTCGTCGACGTACACGCTCGGGCGGCCTTCGGCGTGCTGGCTGACATAGATGACCGGCATTCCGAGGTCGTCCAGCCGCACGGTCTCCTCTTCGGTGAGGTCGAACCCGAACACCGCCAGCGCGTCGGCGTTCCGCCGGGCCGGGAGGCGCTCGAAGAACGCGGTGCGTTCGGTCATGTCGGGTATCACGTAGACGGTCAGCTCCATGTCGGCCGCGCGCAGCAGCGGGCCCAGGCTGGACAGCGCCGACCCCATGAACCACGAGTTGAGCGTGGGCACGAGCGCCGCCACGACCCCGGTCTTGCCCGTGACCAGACTCGCGGCCTGTCGCGAGACCGCGAAGTTCAGCTCGCGAGCGGCCTTTTCGACCCGGGCACGGACCTCCGGCGAGACGGTCGGCAGGCCGCGCAGGGTGCGCGAGACGGTGGATGAGGAAACCCCTGCCCGTTCGGCGACGTCGGCCATCGTGGGGAGCCGTTGAGCGGATGACATGAGCGGAAGTTAGCACAGATCCGCTCCCCTGTTTCAGAGTCTCGTGACAGCGCTGTCATCGAGAGCGGTATGGGAATTTTTATGCCGATTCGCCCCGTAAATAATGTGTGCGGTTCATCTAAATTCGTCGATGCTACTGGCAAGTTACGCATTGACTTCCCACAGGTGCACTCCTAGCTTGCAAGCGTTGTCTCGGCGGGGTCGAACCTGTTTCTGGGTAGCCATCTCTTGGTTTATTGACCAGCACTTTTCCTTCCCGCAACGTCGTGACAGCACTGTCAGCCGCGCTTCGGTTCCGCACGACCAGGAGAGAGACAGTGAAGACCAGAACCACCAGAGCCCTTCAGTGTTCGGCAACGCTCGCCGCCGCCGGACTCCTTCTCACCGCCTGCGGCTCGTCCGGGGGCAATGACTCCGGGAAGGCGGCCGGGAGTACGTCGTTCCAGGGCCGTGGCCCCATCACGTACGTGGCCGGCAAGGACACCTCCGGCGTCGTCCCGAAGGTCATCGACCGGTGGAACACACTGCACCCGAAGGAGAAGGTCACCTTCATCCAGCTGCCGACGGATGCGGACTCGCAGCGCCAGCAGATGATCCAGAACGCGGAGACGAAGTCCGACGCCTACACGGTGCTCTCCCTCGACGTCGTGTGGACGTCGGAGTTCGCCGCCCACCAGTGGATCGACCCGCTGCCCGAGAAGCAGTTCCCGCTGCAGAAGATGCTGAAGCCGGTGGTGGAGACGGCGAAGTACCGCGGCAACCTGTACGCGGCCCCGGCCAGTTCGGACGGCGGAGTGCTGTACTACCGCACCGACCTGCTGAAGAAGGCCGGAGTCACCAAGCCTCCGACCACCTGGTCGGAGATGACGGCCGACTGCGCCAAGGTGGAGAAGCTGCCCGCGGCCAAGGGCATGTCCTGTTACGCCGGCCAGTTCCAGAAGTACGAGGGGCTGACCGTGAACTTCGCCGAGGCCGTGAACTCCGCGGGCGGTGTCGTCACCGACGCGAACGGCAAGCCCGACGTCGACACCCCCGAAGCGAAGAAGGGCCTGGACTTCCTCGCCCGATCCGTCAAGGACGGGACGATCCCCAAGGAGGCGATCACCTACCAGGAGGAGGACGGCCGTCAGGCGTTCCAGTCCGGGAAGCTGATATTCCTGCGCAACTGGCCGTACGTGTACTCCCTGGCCCAGAAGGCAAAGGTGGCGGGCAAGTTCGCGGTCGCGCCGCTGCCCGGCCTGAACGGACCCGGCTCATCCAGCCTCGGCGGCCACAACCTGGCCCTGTCGTCCTTCGCCAAGAACAAGGCCACGGCCCTGGACTTCATGAAGTTCTTCAGCAGTGAGGACAGCTCGAACACGTTCCTCAAGGACGCCTCCCTCGCCCCGCCGTACGCGGACCTGTACGGCGACCCGTCGCTGGTCAGGCAGTACCCCTACCTGCCCGTCCTGAAGCAGTCCATCCTGCGGGCCGTGCCGCGTCCACGCGTCGTGCAGTACGGCGACGTGACATCGGCGATCCAGCAGGAGGCCTACGCCGCTCTGACCGGCAGCAAGAGCAGCGCGCAGGCGCTGAAGGACCTGCAGAGCAGCCTGCAGAAGTCCGCGGCCCAGTGAGGAGCGGGGCCATGACCGACACAAAGACCCCGCCCGACACCGCCGCGGACGAGTCCGGCAGCACGGCCGGCAGTCCCTCAGGACAGTCCCGCAGGCCGACGAGCCGTCGGCGCTCGCGGACCAGGGCGACCGCGGGCTCGGGGCGGATGGCGGCACTGCTGGTGTCCCCGACGCTCCTGGTGCTGTCGATCGTCGTGCTCTATCCGACGGTCATGGCGCTCAAGGAGTCGCTGTACGGGGCCAAGGGGCTGGACCCGAAAACCGGCTTCATCCGCACCAGCGAGCCGTTCGTCGGGCTGAGGAACTACACCGAAGTCTTCGGCGCAGCCGGGGACCGGTTCTGGAACGCCTTCTGGAACACCACCTTCTTCACCGTCGTCACGGTGGGACTGGAGACGGTGATCGGTGTGGCCATGGCCCTGATCATGCACAAGGCGTTCCGGGGCCGGGCCCTGGTACGGGCCGGCATCCTCGTGCCCTGGGCGGTTCCCACGGCCATCTCCGCGCTGCTGTGGCGATGGATCTTCAACAGCGACGGCATCGCCAACGCCGTCATCGGCCATCAGATCCTGTGGACCACCGAAGGCTTCCACGCCAAGGTCGCGGTGATCATCGCCGAGGTGTGGAAGACCGCGCCCTTCATCGGACTGCTGGTCCTGGCCGGCCTCCAGGTGATTCCGAAGGAGGTCTACGAGGCGGCCCGGATCGACGGGGCAAGCGCCCTGCGCCAGTTCTGGCACATCACCCTGCCCCTGGTGAAGCCCGCGCTGCTGGTGGCGGTGCTGTTCCGGTGCCTGGACGCGCTGCGGATGTTCGACCTGCCGTACATCCTCATCGGCGCGCAGAAGAACTCGGTGGAAACCCTGTCCATGCTCGCGCAGAACGAGGCCTCCAACGTCCGCTTCGGACCGGCCTCCGCCTACGCGGTGCTCCTCTTCCTCTACGTCTTTCTCATCGCGCTCGCCTTTGTCCGGCTGCTCGGCGCCGACCTCGTCGGCGGCGGCGCACGCGGCAGCGAAGGCAGGAACAGACGTCGGCGTCTCACGGTGCTGCGCCGTGCGGAGGTGACGGCATGACCATCACGGCGAAATGGCGGAGTCGGCTGCTGTACGTGGGTGTCGCCATGGTGGTGGCCTACTGCCTGGCCCCGTTCTACTGGATGCTGGTCTCCAGCTTGCGGCGCACCTCGGACATCTTCGACACCTCGCTGCTTCCCTCCCCGGTGTCGTTCGAGAACTACCGCGCGGTGTTCGCCCCGTCCCAGGGGTTCACACATGCGCTGCTCAACAGCCTGATCGTCGCCGGCATCACCACCGCATGTGCGCTGCTGCTGGCTACGTTCACCGCCTATGCGATGGCTCGGCTGGAGTTCCGGTTCAAGCGGCTGATCCTCACGTTGATCATCGCCACCTCGATGTTCCCGGTGGTGTCGATCGTGGTGCCGCTGCTGAAGCTGTTCACGGACATCGGCTGGATCAACACCTATCAGGCCATGATCGTGCCGAGCATGTCGTTCGCGCTGCCCCTGGCGGTGTGGAACCTGACCACGTTCTTCCGGCAGATGCCGGACGAGTTGGAGCACGCCGCCATGATCGACGGCTGTACCCGGGGCCAGGCCTTCCGCAAGATCATCGTTCCTCTGGCCGCACCGGGCATCTTCACAACGGCGATCATCACCTTCATCGCCGCCTGGAACGAGTTCCTCATCGCCCTGTCGATGACGAACAAGCCTGTCATGCAGACGGCACCGGTCTCCATCTCCAAGTTCTCCGGCGCCACCCAGTTCGAGACCCCGTTCGGCAGCCAGATGGCAGCAGGAGTCCTGGTCACCGTTCCTCTGGTGATCATGGTGCTGCTCTTCCAGCGCCGCATCGTCGCCGGACTCACCGCCGGCGCGGCGAAGTAGAACCGGGCGGCCCGCCGTCCTGCCCTCATCCTCAAAGGAGTAACGCAGCAGTATGTCCGGTACCGCACCGTGGTGGCGCAGCGCCGTCATCTATCAGGTCTACATCCGCAGTTTCGCCGACGGGAACGGTGACGGTGTCGGTGACATCGCCGGCATCCGCTCCCGTCTGCCCTATCTCAAGTCGCTGGGCGTCGACGCCATCTGGATCAATCCCTGGTACAAGTCCCCGATGGCGGACCACGGTTACGACGTGGCCGATTTCCGCGAGATCGACCCGCTGTTCGGCACCCTGTCCCAGGCCGAGCAACTTATCGAGGAGGCGCACCGGCACGGAATCCGCGTCATCCCCGACATCGTGCCCAACCACACCTCCGACCGGCACGCATGGTTCCAGGCGGCTCTGACCGCCGGACCGGGCAGTCCCGAGCGGGAGCGCTATGTCTTCCGCCCCGGCCGGGGACCCGACGGCGTCGAACCACCCAACGACTGGGTTTCGTGCTTCGGCGGACCGGCCTGGACCCGGCTGCCCGACGGTGACTGGTACCTGCACCTGTTCGCCCCCGAGCAGCCGGACCTCAACTGGGAACACCACGAGGTGAGGGCCGAGTTCGAGTCGATACTGCGGTTCTGGTTCAGCCGGGGCGTCGACGGGTTCCGTATCGACGTCGCCCACGGACTCGTCAAGGACCCCGAACTGCCCGACCTGCCACCCCGCCAGGAGCCGGCCCGGCTGGGTCCACTCGTCTCCGCCGGCCCCGGGCCCGAGCGGCCCCGGCAGCACGTCGATCACCCTCACTGGGACCGCGACGAAGTGCACGACATCTACCGCGCCTGGCGCAAGGTGGCCGACGAGTTCCCCGGCGATCGGTCCTTCGTCGCCGAGGCCTGGGCGGACACCCCCGAGCGGCTCGCCGCCTACGTCCGCGGGGACGGCCTGCACACCGCGTTCAACTTCGATTTCCTGATGTCGAGTTGGAACGCGAAGGACCTGCGCGCGGTCATCGACGACTCCCTCGCCATGCTCGGCGCGGTGGGCGCGCCGGCCACCTGGGTGCTGTCCAACCACGACGTCATGCGCCACCCCAGCCGATACGGCCGCAAGACGGTCAAGCGGTGGGTGGCCAACGAGCCCTACCGCCCCGAAGGCTCCCTGGACCTGGAACTGGGCACCCGGCGCGCCCGCGCCGCCGCCCTGCTGATGCTCGCCCTGCCCGGCGGCGCCTACATCTACCAGGGCGACGAACTCGGCCTGCCCGAGGTCGAGGACCTGCCCGAGGCGGTGCTGCAGGACCCGATCTGGGAGCGGTCCGGACACTCCGACCGCGGGCGCGACGGCTGCCGGGTACCGATCCCCTGGGCGGGGCAGACCGCACCGTTCGGCTTCAGCCCCGCGGACGCCTCCGCCGCTCCCTGGCTGCCGCAGCCGACGGGCTGGGGCGAGCGGAGCGTGGAGGCACAGACCGGGGACGAGACGTCCATGCTGGAGCTGTACCGCACGGCCCTGCGCCTGCGCCGCGACCACCCCGCTCTCGGCGACGGCAGCTTGACCTGGTTGGACGCCCCGACCGGAGTCCTCGCCTTCCGGCGTGAACCGGGCTTCGTCTGCGTGGTCAACCTCGCATCCACGCCCTACCGGCTCCCCGACCACACCTCGATCCTGTTGGCCAGCGGCACCGTTGAGGACGGCCTGCTCGCACCCGACGAGGCGGTCTGGCTCGCCCTGTAGGCATTCACCTGTCCACCAGGGCCTGTCCGGTGTTCTCCCCCGCTGACCGGACGGGCCCTGGCCCCTTGCTCCTGAACGTCAGGGTGGCCCCGCTGCGGCTTCGAGGAAGACGGCCCCCTTGGAGCATGACCGGTCCGTGGCTGGTCCGAGTCCTGGGCTTGGGATGTGCCGCGTCGGGCAGCGTACGTTCGGCTCGGCCCTGAGAGCGCTGTTCTCGGCGTCGGCCATGTCGCATCGGCCGAGGCGGCCCGCCGTCCTGGTATCGCTGGGCCATGTGCTTCCGTGCGGCGGTCGTCGCTGATGGAGCGGCGGTCGACCACGGCGGCGTCCCATCTGCCGACGAGCCCCCGCCTTGCACGCAAACGGGGCTCCTCGTCCGTCACTTCGGCGAGGACGGCCTGCGGTGAGAGGCCGGAGGCGCCCAGGAGACCGGAGCCCGAGGCGCCCGGTCCCGGCCATCACGGCCATCGGCGACTGGAGGCGGGCAGCGAGCCGATGACGTAGTCGGCGGTCGCCACGGTCGGCGCCGCGGTGCCGGCGACTTCCGCCACCGCGGCAGCCGCGAGGGGCAGTGTCCGTCCGGGCGGGGTGACAGGCAGTTCGGCGTGCTCGCCCGTCGGCAGTTCAACGGTGGTGGTCACTTGGCGCTCCGCACCCGGGATGGCCGTCCGTCGGCGAGGCAACCGGTGGACAGCGTGGCAGGGTGCCGTCCGTTCTCATCGCCACGATGGCGCTGTCGAGAGCCGCGGCGAGAGCCCGGCCGTTCACCGGCCAGGAGACTCAGCGCGGCTGCGGTCCGGGTACCAGCCGAAGCATGTCCGCGAGACCGCGCTCGCCGGTTCGGTTCTCGGCCGGCAGGATGTAGGTCCGCAGGCCGCAGGCGGTTGCACCGCCGTCACGCACCGGATTGTCGCCCACCATGAGCGTGGCGCGGGGCTCGGTTCCAAGGTCGGCGCACGCCTTGAAGAACAGGTGCGGATCGGGCTTCTCGCGGCCCTGTTCGTAGGAGATGACGCAGCTGTCGATCAAGGTGTCCAGCCCGTAGTGGACGAGGTGGGTGCGCAGGTCCCAGGCGAAGTCACTGACGATGGCGACGCGCAGGCCGCGGGAGCGGAGTGCGCGCAGGGTGGGCTCGGTGTCGGGGTACGGGGTCCACGCATCCGGGGCGGTGAGTTCCCGGTAGGCCGTCTCCTGCGCGCCGCGCAGGAAGTCCACGTGTTGCCACCACCCGTGCATGGCCTGCCGGTGCCGCTCGGGAGAAAGGTCGCGACCCTGCTGCAGTGCGACGACCGAAGGCAGTCGGAAGGCGGTGCGCAGTTGGCGGGAGATCTCGGCCTCGGCGCCGGGTTCGTCGAGCAGAGCGAGGCGGCCGGAGGCGCGGCCCACTCGGCGAAGCCATGCCCCCAGGGGGATCATCTGGAAGAGCGTGTTGCTGAAGTCGAAGAGCACGGCCTGCACCTGGGGCACTGGCGCGGCCGTCTCGGCGTCGCTGGGGCGGTAGGCACTCGGTGTTTCGAAGAGCGTCTGCATCACGAGGCGGGCTGTTCTTCGAGGGTGACCGTCTCCACGGGCACGCCCAGGTCGCGGATGGCGGCGAGCTCGGCCTCGGGGGTGTCGGCGTCGGTGATGACCGCCTGGTAGTCGGCCACGGTGCCGTAGGCGTACGTGGCGGTCTTGCCGAACTTCGAGTGGTCCGCCAGGAGCAGTGCGTGGTTGGCGGAGGCGAGCATGGCCAGCTTGACCTCGACGTAGTCGTTCATGGGGTGGAAGAGCCGTCCCTCCAGGATCGCGGTGGCGGACATCAGCGCGAGATCGGCGTGGATCTGGGACAGCGCGCGGGTGACCGCGGGGCCGGTGCAGGAGTTGAAGTCGCCGCGGTAACGCCCGCCCAGAAGGGTGATGTTCACCCTTGACTCGGCCCCGAGACGCTGCGCCAGGCCGACCGAGTTGGTGACGACATGAAGCTGGTCCAGCCTGGCCAGTACGGGGACGAGCGGAAACAGGGTGGTCGAGTCGTCCATGAGTACCGTGGTGCCCGGCTTGATCCGGTCGGCGACGGCTGCGCACAGTGCGTTCTTGGCCGGGAGCGCGCTGCTCTCCCGGAAGCGGGTGGCCATCTCCATGGTGAGGGCGGGGAAGGCGACGGCGCGTCCGCGCTCCTTACGCAGCAGATGTCGCCCTGCCAGGTCGTCCAGGTCCCGGTGCATCGTCATCAGGCTCACGTCGAAGAGATCGGCGAGGTCGTTGATGCGGGTCTCACCATGTTCGGCGACGTAACGCAGGACGGCCTTCCGCCGCTCCTCGACGACGGCATGCGACGCTCGCGTGCGGGCGGCCACGGCGACTCTCCTTCCCTTCGGTCATACTCGGTCCGGCGACACGGGACGGAGGGCGTCCCTCACAGACAACACTGCCTTGCGGCGCCGTTGACGCGTGTTCGCCTTCTCCCGGGGCGTGCCCGGTGCCTCGACCGGTGGGCTCCGCTCGGTGGACGAGGGCCGGAACCAGGGTTCGGGCCGGGAGGAGGTCCAAGGACGGTCGGGTGACACCAGGCTCGCAGTTTCGCATACGGGCCTGGGGCACTCCGACCTTCCCCCGGCCCGGGGCCGACCGGGCCGGGGGCCGGCTGAGCGCCCTCGTTCGGATACGCATCACGAACCGTCCACGGTGATCAGAACCTTGACGTGCTCCAGATCAAGAGAGGCGGAGAAGGCCGCAGCGGCTTCTTCCAGGGAGTAGGTGGCGGTGACGATCTCGGCGGTGTCGAAGGAGCCCGAGGCGATGAGGGACATGGCGACGCGATAGTCGTCGGCGGTGTACATGAGCGTGCCCTCGATGCGGATCTCCCGGTCCTGGACCAGGTCGAGTCGGACCGGGGTGGCGCCGGCGGCCCCCACGCCCACCACGACCACATGGCCGCCCTTGGCCACCAGATCGGTCGCCTGGGCCATGGACTGTCCCCGGGCCACGCAGTCGAAGACGACGTCGACCGGGCCGCCGAGTGCCGCGTGGACCTGGGTGACCAGGTCAGGGGCACCGGCGGGCAGGGCCGTGTCGGCGCCGAGACGCATCGCCCGGGCCCGTTTGCCCGGCAGCAGGTCGGTGGCGGCGATCCGGGCGGCGCCCGCGTGGCGGGCGGCGATGAGCGTGAACAGTCCGATGGGGCCGGCGCCGAGGACGGCGACGGTGCGGCCGGTGAGGTCGCCGACCTTGGCCACGGCATGCACGGGGGTGGCCAGGGGCTCGACGAGGACGGCCTGGAGGTCGGTCATGCCGTCGGGAACGCGGTGGACGCGGTCGGCCGGGATGGTGAACAGGTCGGCCAGGGCACCGGGCGTCTGGCAGCCGAAGACCTTCAGCTCCTGGCAGATGTTGTAGCGGCCGGACCGGCACTGCGCGCACCGGCCGCAGTACAGGTTCGGTTCGACGATCACCCGGTCGCCGGGAGCGAAGTCCTCGGCCCCTCGGCCCGAGGCCACCACGACGCCCACCGCTTCGTGGCCGGGACGGTAGGGGAGGTCGATGAACGGATGGTGCCCCGCCGCGGCATGGGTGTCGGATCCGCACACGCCGACGACCGTGGGACGTACGAGGAGTTCGTCGCTTCCGGGGACGGGGGCGGGCGCCTGCTCGACGACGATGTCGTCGAGGGAACGGACGAGTACGCGGCGGATCTGCTGGGTCATGGTGGCGGGGTTCCGTTCGGTTCGGGTGGTCACGCGGCGACGAGGCCGGACTGGACGTGGAGTTGGCGGCCGATACGCGCCTTACGGCGGCCGATCGTCGGCGGACGGCGGGCGCCGCGGCGGACATCAGGCTCGATGCCGCTGTCGGCGGCGAAGTCCGCGGCAGGTGCGGGGCAGCGTGCGAGAGCGGGCGAGGCCGGGCCCTCGCGGCAGCTCGGCCGGCCAGGTCCGTCAGCGGCCGCGGAGTGTCCCGACCGCAGGGCAGTCGCCGCCCATTGGGCGTCGGCTGCGCCGCGCGCCGCGCCACGGGTCCGGACGGGCCGAAGCGCGCAGCCTCTCATTTGACGGCTCCCAGGGACAGACCGCGCACCAGCTTGTCCTGGGCGGCGAAACCGGCGACCAGAACGGGCAGGGACACCAGCGTGGCCGCCGCGCACAGCCTGGCCAGGAACAGGCCCTCGTTGGTGATGAAGCCGACCAGGAACACCGGCGCGGTGGACGCCTTGGTCGCGGTGAGGTTCACAGCGAACATGAACTCGTTCCAGCTGAAGATGAAACAGATCAGCGAGGTGGCGGCGATCCCCGGCATGGCGACCGGCGCGACGATCCGCAGCAGCACCGTAGGCAGCCCGGCGCCGTCGACCTCGGCCGCCTCCAGGATCTCCCTGGGCACCTCGGCAAGGAACGACCGCATCATCCACACCGCGATCGGCAGGTTCATCGCGGTGTAGAGGACGATGAGGGTCCAGATGTTGTCCAGCATGCCTACGTGCTTGACAATCAGGTAGATCGGCAGCAGGGCCGCGATGAGCGGCAGGAACTTCGTGGACAGGAAGAAGAACATCACGTCGGTCCACTTCTTGACCGGCTTGATGGACAGCGCGTACGCCGCGGGCAGCGCCAGGGCGAGCACCAGCAGGGTGGAGAAGATGCCGGCCATGGCCGAGTTGAGCAGGTAGGGGGTGATGTCCCGGCCCAGCAGCAGCTTGTACTGGTCCAGGGTCAGCGGCGCGAAGGGGCTGGGCGGGTTGGTCGCCGCGTCGGACTCCTGGTGGAAGGACGTGAGGACCATCCAGGCCACCGGCGCGAAGAAGGCGAGGGTGACCAGCCAGGCGACGAAGGTCCACAGGGGTGAAAGACGCGGCTCCTGGCCGGGGTCCTCGTGACGTCGACGTCGGAGTCGGCGCATGACGGTGCCGGACGATGCGTGGGCGGCTGTGGTCGTGCCGGTCATCGGGACACCTCTTCACGGAACAGGGAGGCGACGACCCGCAGGGCGAACGTCGCGATGACGATCGAGCCGATCACCACGACGACGCCGGCGGCCGCGGCCTGGCCGTACTCGAACTTGCGGAACATGGTCAGATAGATCTCGTAGGGCAGGTTCGTGGTCTGGGAGCCGGGGCCGCCCTGGGTGATGGTGTAGACGGCGTCGAAGGTCTGCACCACGAAGATGCTGCCGAGCACGATGCCCAGCTCGATGTACTGCCGCAGATGAGGCAGCGTGATGAGGCGGAAGGTCTGCAGCGCCGAGGCCCCGTCGACCTTGGCGGCCTCCAGGACGTCACCGGGCTGGGCCTGCAGACCGGCCAGCAGGATGAGCATCATGAACGGCGTCCACTGCCACACGAGCGCGACCACCAGAGCGGGCATGGGGAAGGACGAGACCCAGTCGACGGTCGGGCCGTTCGCGGCCCCGAACAGCCGGTAGACGGCGTTCAGAGTGCCGTTGAGGAGCCCGTAGTCGGGGTTGTAGACGGCGTGCTTCCACAGCAGGGCGGCGGCGACCGGCATGACCAGGAACGGCGCGATGAGCAGGGTGCGGGCGAGGCCCCGGCCGAGAAAGCGGCGGTCGAGCAGCAGGGCCAGGCCCAGCCCGAGGACCACGCTGAGGACGACGACGGAGGCGGTGAGGACGACGGTGTTGAGGACCGCGTTGCGCAACCGTTCGTCGGTGAAGACGAACTTGTAGTTGGACAGGCCTGTGAAGTGGCGGTCGCCGGGCCGCAGGATGTTCCACTGGAACGTGGAGATGACAAGCGTGGCCACGAATGGCAGCTGAGTGACGACGATCGTGAAGATCAGTGCCGGCAGCAGCGGAAAGCGACGCCGCCACCTGCGCTCGCCCGGGGGCTTGAGCCGGCTGGCGGTTGGTCGCCCGTGCTTCGTGGGGGGATGGGGTAGCGTGATCATGGACTGACTTTCTTCCGCCGCAGAGCGGCCAGGGCTTGGGGACGGGCGCCCCGGCCGGGTGCGGGCGCCGGCCGGGGCAGGTGACTCACTTGTAGTTCTTGGCGACGTCCTCGGCCTGCTTCTGACCGTCATCGAGTGCCGTGTCCGCGCTGGTCTTGCCGGCGATGGCGGCGGAGATCTCCTGCGTCACCTTGGTGCCGAGGTCCTGGAACTCGGGGATGGCGACGAACTGGATGCCGACCGTGGGCCGTGGCTGCACGCCCGGGTTCGCGGGATCGGCCTGCTGGATGGACTTCAGGGTGATGTCACCGAACGAGCCGGCGGCCTTCTGGTACTCGGGGATCTGATAGGTGCTGGCCCGCTTCCCCGCGGGCACCCGCGCCCAGCCCAGCTTCTCGCCGACGAGCTTCTCGTACTTCTTGCTGGAGGCCCACAGCATGAACTTCGAGGCGGCGTCAGCGTTCTTGGTGGTCTTCGGCATGGCCCAGGCCCAGGCCCACAGCCAGCCGCTGCTCCTGGTCTTCTCCACGGGCGCATACGCGTAACCGATCTTGCCGGCGGCCTTGCTGGTGTTCGGGTCCTCCAGCAGACCAGCCGCGCTGGTGGCGTCGTACCACATGGCGACCTTGCCCTGGCTCATCGCGTTCAGGCACTCGGTGAACCCGGCCTGCGCCGCGCCTGCCTCACCGTGCTTGCGGACCAGGTCGACGTAGAAGTCGGTGGCCTTCCTGAAGCCGCCGCTGTTGACCTGAGCCTTCCAGTCCTTGGTGAACCACGTCCCGCCGAAGGTGTTGACCACGCTGGTCAGCGGTGCCCCGAGTTCGCCCCAGCCGGCCAGGCCGCGCAGGCAGATACCCCGCATCCCCGGCTTCGCGCCGTCGACCTTCGCCGACAGGTCGGCCACCTGCTGCCAGGTCGGATGCTCCGGCATCTTCAGGCCCTTCTGGGCGAAGACGTCCTTGCGGTACATGAGGAAGGACGACTCACCGTAGAACGGCATGGCGTAGAGCTTGCCGTCCGAGCCGGACAGCGACTGCACCATCGGCTTGAGCAGGTCGCCCTTGTCGAAGCTCGCGTCCTTGTCGGCGTAAGAGCCGAGTTCGTGCAGCCAGCCGTTCTTCTGCCAGATGGGTACCTCGTAGGCGCCGATGGTGGCGACGTCGTACTGCCCGGCCTTGGTGGCGATGTCCTGCGTGACCTTGTCGCGCAGCTCGTTCTCGGGCAGCACCGTGAAGTTCACCTTGATACCGGTGTCCTTCGTGAAGGTGCTCTTCGTGAGCTTCGCGATGTCCTCCATCTGCGGGTTGCCGACCATCAGCACGTTGATGCTCTTCCCGCCCACCGAGGAGCCGCCGGCTCCGGCACCCGAACAGGCGGTGGCAAGCAGGGCGGTGGTGGCGGCGCAGGCCACCACCGCGTATCTGGTCGATCGGGTGAATCTCGTCGGACGCATGACGGGGACCTCTCGTGCGGGTGGGTCGGAAAACGGCCTGTGGAGCACCCGTGGCGGCACGGCTCGTGGGTGCAACCGCTCAGCGGGTGGATCTCGTCGAGACGTCGACCGACGCTCGGCTGAGGAGGGAGACGCCTCCCCAGGGTGTGGGGTGTGGCATCGCTTGGCCGAATTATTAGCAGCACACCGTTCCGTTGTTAACACATATTGCGAGAAAACTTTGCTGGATCTATCGTCACATCGTCTCGTCAGCGCGAGACACTCCCGCCTCGCTCCCGGTCGCCGCCGATGCGGCCGAGGGCAGCTCGCCCGGCGGGGTTCCGCGCGCAGTCCCCCGCAGCCCACCGTGCCGGCATCCCCGAGGAATCCCGTATGAGAGCGATCCCGAGCCCCGCAGGCCCCTGCGCCGTCGTCGTCGCCGGAAACGCACTGGTCGACCAGACCCCCACCCGGACGGCCACCGGTGACACGGCCTACCTGCCGCGGCCGGGCGGCTCCTGCCTCAACGTCGCTGCCGGCCTCGGCCGCCTCGGTGCGCCGGCAAGCCTGCTCGCGCGCACCTCCGGCGACCACTTCGGCGACCTGCTGCGCGCGCGCCTTGCAGAATCCGGCACACGCCTCACCCATGTGCCGGCGACCTCCGACCCCACCACCCCCGCCGCCGTCCGGCTGTGCGACGACGGGTCGGCCGCGTACTCCTTCCACGCGAACGGTGCCGCCGACCGCGGCCTGCGGCCCGAGCACCTCGGCACCCTGCCGGACGCCGGACACCTGCCCGAGGCGGCGGCACTTCACATCGGCTCGCTCGGCCTGGTCCTGGAACCCCTCGCCTCGAAGCTCGACGGGCTGCCGCGCCGGGGGACGGGACACCGGCTGGTGAGCCTCGATCCGAACATGCGGCCGGGACTGGTCACCGACCGCTCTTGTCATCTCCGACGGTTCACCGAGTGGGTGGCGCTCACCGACGCCGTCAAGGCGAGCGAGGAGGACCTGGCCTGGTTCCACCCAGGTGAGGCGTACGAGCTGGTGGCCGAGCGCCGACCGGCGTCCGGGGCGCAGCTCGCCCTCGTCACGTTGGGCGCTCGGGGCACCTGGGCTGCGGGACGCACGGCCCGCGCGCACATGCCCGCCCCGGTGACGGAGGTCGTCGACACGGTCGGGGCGGGCGACGCCTTCACCGCGGGCGTGCTCGCCCATCTGCACCGGACCGGCCGACTCGGCAGGGAAGGCGTCGCGGAACTGTGTCCTGACGAACTTGCCGGGCTGCTCGCGTACGCAGTCGGAGTCGCGGCCGACACGTGTACGCGCGCGGGTGCCCGGCCGCCGTTCCGGCGCTACGGCCTGCCGACCCCTTCGCAGCCCGTAGGCCGGGGGGCTGCGGCTCCCCCAGGTGTCCCGCTCATCGGACACCGCTCGGTCAGTCGGTTCCCGGGCGGGTGGCCATGACGGCGAGGCAGGCGAGAATCCAGGTTCCATGATCGTCGTGATGCAGGTCGACCCGAGTGGACAGGGTGTGGACGATGTCGAGGCCTCGGCCGTGTTCGTCCTGATCGTCATACGCGCAGGGACGGTGGGACGATGTGGGGTATCCGTGATCACCCATGATGATGCCCAGGGTCCCCTCGGTGAGGACCATGCGCAGCGACATCTCGCTCCGCCCGTGGACGGCCGCGTTCGCGGCCAGTTCTCCCACGATCAGGAGAGCCGAGTCCCGCTCGTCCTCGGACAGGTGCCAACGTGTGAGCACCGCGCGGGCGGCGCTTCGCAGACAGCCGACCAGTGCCGTCTGTGCCGGCAGTGTGAACTGGGCCTTTGCCGGGTGGTGCGGGATCACTGTCCCGGAGCCGAGGAAATGGACGCTGTCCCACGGCGCGACGGGCGAGATGTCGGGGGTGACCGGCGGGGCGGTGTCGGAGGGCATGGCCGTAGCTTTCGGACTGACGATGGGGGTGCCACGTCGAGTGGCGGGGGCCGCGCCGTTGAGGGCCGGGCGCGGGTCGTCTTGATTTCTGTGTACGCCTGACCAAGTCAAATTGCAATAGATTTTTATAGAAAATCTCGAAGAATGTGTTAAATTCCCCGCGATATCTCATACGTGACCAGACAGTCGTCAGCTACCGGGCCGGGCCCCAGACGCTGGTCACTCCGCCGCCCGGGCCGAGTCGAGGCGGGCCCAGACGGGCCAGAGGGCCTCCTGGGCCTCCCGGTAGACCTGGTAGGCCTCCTCCAGGACCTCAGCCCGGTCGGCGGCCGGTTCATGGCGCCTGAGGACGGCAGCGCCAACGCGCGGATCCGCCCCGTTACCGAGCAGTCCGACGGCACCGGCGGCGAGCAACGCGGCCCCTCGGGCAGCGCTCTCCTTGACGCCTGTCACCACTACCGGGCACCGCAGCGCGTCGGCGAACATCTGGCTCCAGACGGCGCTGCGCGCGGCGCCGCCGGTCAGCATGGCAGGCCCGGTGATGCGCAATTTGGAGTGGAGCGCGTCGACGTGCCATCGGTGGTTGAGGACGACACCTTCCATCAGGGCCCGCAGCAGGTGCCCGCGACGGTGCCAGCCGCGCATGCCGAGGAAGGCTCCGGAGGCCGGCTGCGGGTGGGGGGATCCGTAGACGTACGGAAGGAACAGCACCTCCGAAGGGCCCTTCAGATGGGCCCCGACCTCTTGGCCAATGGCAGTGTGGACGTCGTCGCGGTGTCCGGGCGGTGCGTCCGTGACCCGCAGGAACCACTCCAGATTCGCCATCGAGGCGGGCGAGGTGGACATGATCATCCACTGTCCGGGGTGAAGGAATCTGCGGCACTGCCAACGGAGGTCGGTGACAACGTGATCGCAGACCACCTGGTTGATGCTGAACGTCCCCGCGATCAGGCACAGTTCGCCCACCCCTGTGGCGCCGATCCCCAGCGCCGCCGCGTCGACGTCGTGCGCGCCGGTGACGACGGGCGTGCCGGCAGCGAGCCCCGTGAGGGCCGCGGCCTGCCGGGTGACCGTTCCGCACACCGCCTCACAGGCCCGCACGGGCGGCAGCTTGGCGGCGAGCGGCCCGAGCCCGAACAGGTCGAGCAGCTCCTGCGAGTATCCGCCCCGGCTCATGTCGGTGAACGAGGCGCTGGCATCCGTCGGATCAGTGGCCACCACACCCGTCAGATGCCAGCGCAGCCAGTCCTTGCAGGACAGCAACCAGCGGGCCCGCTCCAGCACGCCCGGCTCATGACGTCCGAGCCACGCCAGCAGGGCGGCCGGGGAACCAGCGAAGGGGACCGTGCCCGACAGAGTGAGGGCACGTTCCCAGACCTGGGTGTCCCGCCACTCGGCCAGCACGGGCTCAGCACGCGTGTCCATCGCGACGATCGCGGCCCGCACCGGCCTTCCCCGCTCGTCGATGGCGTAGAGGCCGTCACCGTGTCCGGCCACCCCCACCGCGACGACGGCCCGTCCCTCAGCGCCCGCTGCGGCGAGAGAGGCCCTGATGGCCTGGTGGGTGATTCGCCACACGTCGTCCATGTCCCGCTCCACCCAGCGGGGACGCGAGGTGTCGAGCGGGATCGTGCCGACGCCCTGCGCCACCTCCCGGCCTGCCGAGTCGAACAGCACGGCCTTGGTCACGGTGTGCCCCGCATCGACACCGAGCACCAGATCGCCCGCCACCGCTCACACCCACCCCAGCTCACGAGCGTTGACCGCGGAAACACAACGGCCCGTGGCGGTCAGTTCCGCTATGGCTTCGGCGACCAGCCGGGCCGAACGCACGCTCGTGGTCGTCGTGTCACCAGCGAAGTGAGTGGTGAGCGTGACATTTTCCAGCCGGCGCCACGGGCTGTCCGCCGGGAGGGGTTCCTGGTCGTGCACGTCGAGCCCGGCCCCGGCGATGCGGTGGGCCGCCAGGACGTCGTACAGGGCGCCGGTGTCGACGAGCCGGCTGCGCGCGGTGTTCACGAAGTAGGCGGTCGGCTTCATCAGCGCGAAGTGGCTCGCGCTGATGAAACGCTCGGTCTCGGCCGTCAACCGGGCGAAGACCTGGACGAAGTCGGACTCGCGGAAGACCATGTCCAAACTGTCGGCCCGGGCGACCGAGTGCTCTGCCAGAACGGCGTCGGTCACATACGGGTCGTAGGCGATCAGACGCGAGCCGAATCCGCACAGCACCGTGGCGAACGCGCGCCCCACATGACCGAAGCCGACCATGCCGACCATGCTGTCGCCGATCTCGAGGCCAGGACGACTGAGGGTCTTCCGCCAGCCGCCGGCCTTGACCGAGGCGTCCACCCGGGCGATGCCCCGGGCCTCCGCGAGCATCAGACCGACGGCGAGCTCGGCCACGGCCGAGGCATTGCGGCCGAACACCGGCACGACCCCCACCCCGCGGACCGTCGCGGTAGCGACATCGACGTTCTCCAGCCCCGTACGCGCCACACACACGGCCCGCAGTGCCGGGGCGGCCAGGAGCACCGCACGGGACACCGGAGCGAAGTGCACTGCCAGCACCTCGGCCTCTCCCACCGCCTCCACGATCTCAGCGGGCACCGCCACGGCCTCGGGACCTCGCCACTCCATGGTCTGCTGCGCCGCGTGCTGCTCCGCCTTGGTTCCGTGCCAGTCCACGCCGCGAACCGGTCCGAAATCCGGACCGCAGACCTTCGCCAGGGCGTCGATGTAGAACTCGGCAGGAATGAAACGGTCACCGACGATCACAACGCGCACTGAGGCCTCCAGGAGGTGCCCCTCGTCTTCCGTAATCGTCCCACGCACCCGGGCGAGGTGCGCAGGAACGCCCAGATGATGGTCATCAAGCCCAGGAAGGCGAACGTCTGGCGGATGCCGGGCAGCGTGCGGAGTTGCTCGCGGTGCTCGTCGGGCAGCCGACGCCGGAACCGCTGCTGCCGGCCGAACGCGCGGACCTGCTGCGTCGGACGTTCCACCCCGCCTCGGAGCCGGACGCGCTCCTGGGACGTCTGCAGGACCTGGCGAACGCCTTGGAGGACGCCGGGGTGACCGTCGCGGTACAGACCGCCGGCCGGTTGCAGGGTGCCTGGGCGCGCCACACGCTGCCGCAGCACGCCGGGGCCCTGCTGGCGGCGGCCGACCGGTTGGCCCGGGACGGCGGTGCCGCCTCCGGTCTCCTGGCGACCGCGCTGGTCACCGGAGCGGGCGGCAGCCTCGACTGGCCGGAGGAGTGGCGCTCCCTGCTGCGCCTGCTCCGCGGGCACGCGCATCCCGATGTACGCCACGAGGCGTACCGGACGGTGACGGAGTCGGAGTGACGGTCCCCTCACGAGGCTGCACCGGTCACCGGCCCCAGATCCTTCGGTAGCCCTCCCGGTAACCCGGTGGGTCCCAGCTCGTGGTGGCGTCGCTGTTGGCCGCCGTGGCCAGGTGGACGGGGGCGACGTAGCCGCTGGCGGGCCGCCCCGCGTAGGCGCGGTTGAACTCGTCGACGATCTGCCAGCCCTGCAGGGCCAGCGGCTCGGGCACCGTGGCCGCCTGATACTGCCGGGTCTCGATGCGCTGGAAGGCCGACGGGTCGCCGTCGCCGGCACCGATGTTGAAGGGCGGCCCGGATCCCTTCCGGCCGGCGGCTCGGAAAGCCGGGGCGGCGTCGGCGAAGTACAGGTCGTTGATGGCGACGGAGTGGGTCCACCTGCTCCGGAAGCGGGAGAGGAGCGACGAGACCTCCCGCGGGGTACGGCTGCTCGCGTCCGCGATGGGGATGTTCTCGTAGGCGAGCAGCCGCACGCTCGGGCAGGTGGCGAGCTGCTTGCGGATCAGCTCGGACTTGTCCTTGGCGAACGGGATCGAGGCGTCGGTGATGAGCACGACCCCGGCGTGGCCGTCGGAGTCCGCGATGATCCACTGCGCGCTGATCGCCGCCACGTCCTCGACCCGGGTCGTGACGTTGGTGAACAGCGGGGGGCGGCGGCTGGGGCCGGGGGCGGCGAGCGCGTGCCAGCCGACGAGCGGGATGCGTTGCGCGTCGGCCCGGGCGACCTGCTGGGAGGTCGAGTCGGGGTCGAAGCCCCCGATGACGATGCCCGAGGGCTTGAGGGTCACGGCCTGGCTCATGGCAGCCTGGATCCCTGCGGGAGTGCCTCCGCCGTCGATCACCCGGATCTTCCAGCCGATGACGCGCGCGGCTTCCCGTACGCCCTTCGCGGCGCCCGCGACTCCGGGATTGGTCATGGTCTGGGCGACGAAGACGATGTTCTTGCCGGGCACCGCTCCGGGGCCGTTCGTGGGCCCGTCCCAGGGCATGTCCGTCTTCTCCGCCCGTTCCACCGCGGTCTGCGCCTTGGCATGGGCCGCGGGGCAGCCGACCGGGCCGGTGGTGGGGCCTCCCCGGACGTCCGAGGAGCCGTGTGCGCAGCCGGCAAGGGTGGCTGCCGCCGCTGCCAGCAGGGCTGCGGCGGTGTACCGGGCCAGGCCGCGGGCGGCCTTGCGGGTGCCGTGCACGGGAACTCCTAGGAGAATCGGCGCGATCACGGGGGTGGAGGCGGCGCGGAGGGCAGGTCGCCGGCGGCCGCGGTGCCGGTGCGCAGGCGGCGGCGAGCGGAGTAGCCCGCCAGGCCGACGGCGAGGAGCAGGGTGCCGCCGTAGAACAGCGGGGTCGTCCAGAAGTCGCCGCCCAGCTGGGCGATTCCGGTGAGGCCGACGGCCAGGACGGCGACGGCGACGAGCGTGCCCAGGGCGTTGGGGCGCCCGGGTTTGACGGCCGTGGAGCCGAGGAGGGCGCCGGCGAAGGCGGGCAGCAGGTAGTCCAGGCCGACGCTCGGGTTGCCGACCTGCAGCTGGGCCGCGAGCAGCACCCCGGCGAAGCCGGTGATCAGCCCCGACGCGGTGAAGGCGTAGACGGTGTACCTGCGGGTCGGGATGCCGAGCAGGTCGGCGGCGCGCGGGTTGGATCCGACGACGTAGAGACCGCGGCCGAGCGGCAGCCGCTCCAGGACCAGCCAGAGGGCGGCTGCGAGGGCCAGCACGTAGAGGGCGGGTACGGGCAGACCGAGGAACGTGGAGTCGTAGAGGTCGGTGAAGCCCGTGGGGAGTCCGCGGGGTCCGGGGACGATGCGGGCACCGCCGGTGACCCATCCGGTCACGGCGTACAGCATGCTGCCGGTTCCGAGCGTGGCGATGAAGGAGTCGATCTGCCCGAACTCGACGACGACGCCGTTGAGGACGCCCACGACGGCCGCTCCCACGAGTACCGCGAGGCAGGCGAGCGGCCACGGCCAGTGTTCGTCGACGATGAGCTGCAGCACCATGACGTGCGCGAGACCGAGGACGTAGCCGATGGAGAGGTCGAACGCCCGGGTGACGATGGGGACCATGGCGGCGAGCGCGAGGATGGCCGGGATCGACTGGGCGGACAGGATCGAGTCGATGGTCTCCCGGGTGGGGAAGGTGCGGGGCAGGGCGAGGGAGAAGACCAGGAAGAGCAGGGCCGTCAGGGCCAGGAGGCCGTAGGCGGCGACGAGGTGGCCGCCGCGTCGGTGCCGGGGCGGCCGGGGCGGGGAGGGCGAGGCGGTCACGAGGTGGTCGCGGATCCGGACTCGGGCAGGGCGGAGGCGGCTCGGGTGAGCCCGGAGACCGTCAGGTCCGCACCGCTCAGCTCGGCCGTCAGGGACCCGCGGACGAAGACCAGGGCGCGTCCGCACACACGGGTGACCTCCTCGAAGTCGGTGGAGACGAGCAGGGCCCCGAGGCCGGCGGCGAGGGCCTCGTCGAGGAGGCGGTAGACCGTGGTGCGGGCGCCGATGTCCACGCTCGCCGTCGGCTCCTCGAGGATCAGCAGACGCAGACCCGCACGCAGCCACCGGCCGAGCATGACCTTCTGCTGGTTGCCGCCGGACAGGACGGCGATGGGAGCCTCACTGTCGCGTGGACGCACCGAGAAGCGGTCGATCAGGGCGGTGGCGCAGGCACGTTCCCGGCCGGGGCCGATCCAGCGCAGCGCCGGCCGGCCGCCCGCGCGGGGGTTGGCCAGGAGGTTCTCCCGTACCGTCAGTTCGGCGGCGCAGCCCTCCCGTTGCCGGTCGGCGGAGACGAGGCCGACGCCGAGGCCCACGGCGTCCGCGACGGTGCGGGGGTGATAGGGCCGGCCGCCGAGGAGCACCCGTCCTGCGAGGATCGGCCTGGCGCCGGCGAGGGCACGGCCCAGGTCCGTGTGTCCGGCGCCCGTCAGGCCGACCAGGCCCAGGACTTCGCCGGCCGCGAGTTCCAGGCTGACCGGTCCCACGCCAGGGGCGCGGACGCGGTCGAGCGTCAGGACGGACGGACCGCCGGCCGGGACTCCGGCGGGGTGGAAGTCGGTCGGTTCCGCACCGACGATGTCGCGCACCAGGCGGGCGGGGCTGTGGCCGGCCACCGGGCCGTGGCTGACCAGGCGTCCGTCGCGCAGGACGGCGAAGGTGTCAGCCACCTCGTACACCTCGTCGAGGCGGTGGGTGACGTAGAGGATGCCGTGCCCTCGGTCGCGCAGGGCGTGCAGGACCCCGAAGAGCCGGGCGCAGTCCACCGCGGGGAGACGGGCGGTTGGCTCGTCGAGGACGATGAGCTTCGCCCGGGCGGCGAGGGATCGGGCGATGGCGACCAACGAACGTTCGGCGGGGGCGAGTTGGGCGACGGTCGTCTCAGGGTCGAGATGTGCGGCGACGATCCGCAGGGCTTCGGTGCACTGCTCCCTGGTGCGCCGCCAGGAGATCAGTCCGGCACGGCGCGGGTATCCGGTGCTCAGCGCGATGTTCTCGGCGACCGTCATCCACTCCACCAGACCGAGATCCTGGTGGATGAAGGACATGCTGCGGGAGGCCTCCCGGGTGCCGAGCGGGTGCCCGGCCACGGTGATCTGCCCCGTCTCGGCGTGGTGGACGCCCGCGAGCACCTTGATGAGGGTGGACTTTCCGGCACCGTTGGGGCCGAGGAGGGCGAGGACGCTGCCGGCCTGGACGTCGAGGTCGACCCCGGCCAGCGCGAGGGTTCCGCCGAAGCGCTTGCCGAGCCCGCGGACACGGACCAGGGGTGGAGCGTCGTGCACGGACATCTCCGGAGATTCGACCTGGCTGGTTCATCCCATACGCACAAAGGATACTAACGGGGCATATCACAGATTTTCGGGTCAGTCGGTCGTCAGGCCGCGTCCAGCGCGCATTCGGCCCAGATGACCTTGCCCTGGGTGGTGTAGCGCGTGCCCCAGCTCTGCGACAGCTGCGCCACGAGGAACAGGCCGCGGCCACCCTCGTCGGTACTGGCCGCCCGGCGCAGGTGCGGGGCGGTGTTGCTGGTGTCGGAGACCTCGCAGATCAGGTTGTGGGCGTGCAGCAGCCGTACCCGGATGGGCCCGGCGCCGTGGCGGACGGCGTTCGTGACCAGCTCGCTGAGGATCAGTTCCGCGGCGAACGCGGTCTCGTCGAGTCCCCAGTCGGCCAGCTGTCGCACGGCGTCCGCGCGGACCTCGCCGACGAGGGCCGGGTCGGCGGCCAGGTCCCAGGTGGCGATCCGGTTCCGGTCCACGGCGTGGGTACGGGCGACCAACAGGGCGATGTCGTCGTAGGGGTGGTCGGGCGCCACGAGATCCAGCACGGTCTGGCAGACCTCGTCGGGTGTGTGCTCGGGGTGCGCCAGGGCGCCGCGGAGGTGGTCGAGCACGTCGTCGACGTCGCGGTCCCGGTCCTCGATGAGTCCGTCGGTGTACAGGACCAGCCGGCTGTCCTCCGGCAGGTGGACCTCGACCGCCTCGAAGGGCAGGCCGCCGAGGCCGAGCGGGGGCCCGGCGGGCAGGTCGGGGAACGAGACGGTGCCGTCGGGGCCGACGAGCGCGGGCGGGGGGTGGCCGGCGCGGGCCATGGCGCAGTGCTGCGTGGTCGGGTCGTAGACGGCGTACAGACAGGTCGCTCCGATGATGCCGAAGTCCGCGGACTCGGGATCCTCCCGGTCGAGGCGGCCCACGACGTTGTCGAGGTGGGCGAGGACCTCGTCCGGCGGGAAGTCGAGTTCGGCGAAGCTGCGCGCGGCGGTGCGCAGGCGCCCCATGGTGGCGGCGGACAGCATGCCGTGGCCCACGACGTCGCCCACGAAGAGACCGACGCGTGTGCCGGAGAGGGGGATGACGTCGTACCAGTCACCGCCCACGTCGGACTCGGCGGGCAGGTAGCGGTGGGCGACCTCGACGGCGTCCAGATCGGGCAGAGCGCGCGGGAGCAGGCTGCGCTGCAGGGCCAGGACCATGGCGCGTTCGTGGGTGTACTGGCGGGCGTTGTCCATGGACAGGGCGGCGCGCGAGGCGAGTTCCTGGGCCAGCGAGCGGTCGTCGTCGCCGAAGGGGGCGGGATCCTGCGAGCGGTAGAAGCTGGCGACGCCCAGGACGACGCCGCGGGCGACCAGGGGGACGGTGATGAGGGAGTGGACGGCGGCCAGCAGCTGTCCGGTGAGCTCGGGATCCTGGGCGAGCCAGCCCGCGGCGACCTTCAGGTCCGGTTCCAGCACCGCCTGCCCGCTGACCAGGCAGCGCAGCTGTGGCGTGGTCGGGCCGAAGTCGATCCGCTTGTCGACCGGGCTGAAGGGCAGGTCGTCGCGGATGCCTCGCACCACCGTACGCCGCAGTTCACCGAGGGGGTCGGCGGACTCCTCGCCCCGCAGGACGGACTCGGGCAGGTCGATCGTGACGAAGTCGGCCAGTCGCGGAACGGCCGTCTCGGCGAGCTCCTCGGCCGTGCGGCGCACGTCCAGGGTCGTGCCGATGCGGGCGCTGGCCTCGGACAGCAGCTCCAGGCGGCGGCGCGCGGCCAGGGCGTACTCCCCCACCGTAGGCTCCCCCACCAGCACGAGCCCCCTCGCCAGCGGCCGGGAGTCCACGGAAAGGTCCGGCGCCCCGGCAGGGGCTGCGAGGTAGATCCGCTCACGGCTCGCTCCGCCCTGGACCGGCGCGGCTCCGGCACGCAGACCGGGCAACGGGCCGACGTGGAGACGGTCCGGCACGAGGAGGGCAGGGCCGTCTCCGGGCGGCCGGAGGAAGGACAGGGCGGCGAGCCGGGCGCTGTCGACAGCGTCGTCGGCTCGGCTCGGGACGGCGCCGGGCGGCCGGGATGCGGGGCCGGCCAGGACGGCTTCGATGGCGATGCCCTCCACCCCGGTGGCGGTCGTCGTCGGCCGGCTCACGAGCGTGACCCGCCGGCCGTCGGACAGGCGCAGGTCCACGGCGCCCCGCTGTGCGCAGGAGATCAGCTCGGTGGCCTTGTCCAGGAGAACGGCCCGGTCACCGGGGTGCAGCTCGGGGGCCAGCTCGTCGACGCCGATGCGGGTGTGCGGCCCCGCGGCCGCATCGGCCCGGGCGGCCAGGTACGACCGGAGCAGCGCACGCTCGCGCACGGAGCTCTGCCCGAGCAGCCGCCGTTCGACGGCCTGGGCCGCCTTGCGGAGCACGGTGGCGAGCACCGGGTTCTCGGCGCCGCGCGGATAGCCGAAGCAGAGGACGCCTTCGATGTGCCCGCTGAGCGGGTGCCGGACTGGCAGCGCGCGGCAGGCGTTGCCCTGGGCGCGCTCGGCGAAGTGCTCGGCGCCGTAGACCCTGATGAGTTGACGCTCCGCCAGCGCGAGACCGATGCCGTTGGTTCCGGCGTACCGCTCGGCGAACACGAATCCCGGGACGCGCTGGAACGCGGGGAGGGTCCTGACCATGGACGCATCGCCGAAGCGGCGCACGAGGACGATCCCGCTCGCGTCGGCGACGGAGATGTTCATCTGGCTGCCCGCGAATCTGGACTGCAGGCGGTCGAGCACCGGAAGGGCCGCACGGACGAGCCTGCCGTCCGGATCGAAATCCGTTCGGTAGGGAAGATCGGCCTGGTCCGGCGAAAGACCCAGCGACCGGGAGCGCTGCCAGGAATCCAGGATCGGCGACCGTACGCCTCCCTCGACCGTCTCCCCCTGCAGGAACCGCTCACGGGTACGGACGGGCCCTGCCCCGCCGGTCGCACGCACCCTGGGCGTCGGTTCCCCGCCGGACCGCACCACGCCTCGCCTCGCTCATACTCGCATTAATCGCAATTTACTCAAACCCGGCATTGACGAGGATACGGTCATAACGGGCGTGAGTCATGGCGTGCCGCGCTGATCACTCTCAGTGACTGCCTGAGACCGTCCGTCAGCGAATGCCGTGGCCGGCGCCCTGCCCGACCAGAAGGATGGTCCCGGAGGCTCACGCTCGCCCGGCGGGATCCCGGGCACGGGACCCTGACGCCCGCAAGGGGTGTCCGGCGGGTGTGCGTCGACGTCAGAAGTGCACCTCGGCAAGCCGGTTCGTGCGGCCCGCCGCCTCCGCTCGACTCGCGGGCGCCCCGTCACAGGCGCACGATGGACTCAGGGGAACTCCGCCCCGCGAGCCGGTGACAGGCCGTGGGGCCGGCCGAGGAACAGCCATGACCCACACCGAGCTTCAGCCGGGCGGCTTCGAATCGGAGAACCATCCTTGGAAGATCCGCCTCGTCAAACACCCGAAGCGGTTTGAATCGTCGCACTTCGTCGCCGCCAAGAAGGCGGCCCACGCGATCCTGCGCGCCATGGACGACAAGGACCTGCCCTACGGGCCCAGACCCGTCGATCCGGGGGCGGGACCGAACGGTTCCGAGCACTGGGAGATGCACCACGGGGGCAGCCTGTGGGTCAGAGGACGCGACCGCTGGCTGATGTACCGCGCCCGGGTCGGCATCGAGTGGAGCATGCAGTTCTGCGCCGATCCCGAGAAGGTCGACCGGCTCCGGCAGGAGGCCGCCGAGTTGGTCGACGCCTTCCCGCTCACCCTGCCCGCCCTGGCGGAACTGGGCTACGAGCGCGCCGAGGAGCTGCTGCGCACGCCGATCGAGGACGCCGACGGGGTCGAGGCCTGGACCGACTCCCTGTTCAACTCCTGTGTGCCGCTGAGCCGTGCGAACCACCAGGGGATCCTGCCCAGGGTGCCGGGTGAACACCACTATCCCTGGCCCGTGAAGGGCGCGGACTTCGTCCGGTTCGACGACTTCCAGCTCTGGGTGACCCTGCCGGACGGCACCCACGGTGCCGTCACCCCGGTGGACCGCCGCGGCTCCGGCGACGGACACGTCCGCCTGGCCTTCGTCCCCGAGGGCAGCGAAGCCGCCGCGACGATCGCGGAGGCGCAGAACCGCGGGCTCATGGCCGTCCTGCCGGCGAACAGCCCGGTGGCCATGGAGGCCTTCGCCCGGCAGATCGCCCCGGGCCGGCACACCGCCTCCGGTCCCCTGTCCGCCGCCGCAGCACGGCACGGCGGACCCACTTCCGGCTAGCAGGGAGGACGGCATGCCTCGCACGATCGTCATCTGCCTCGACGGGACGGGCAACCAGGTGGGCGCGAGCCACCCCACCAACGTGGTCAGGCTGGTGGAAATGCTGGATGCGGACGATCCGGCACGGCAGCTCGTCTACTACGACCCCGGCGTCGGGACCATGTCGTCGGCCACCGCCCACGGACCGGTCGGCCAACGGCTCTCCCGCCTGTGGGGCCTCGCCTTCGGCAGCGGACTGCGGACCAATCTCGCCGAGGCGTACACGTACCTCATGCGGAACTGGCAACCGGGCGACCAGGTCTACGTGTTCGGCTTCAGCCGCGGCGCATACACCGCCCGGGCGCTCGTCGGCATGCTCAACAAGCCCGGCCTCATGCGTCCGGGCTCGGAGAACCTGGTGCCGTACGCGGTGGCGAAGTACTCCTTCAACCAGGACATCGACCGGAGCGAGAAGGAGGTCGCGCGGTTCTCGCACGCGTTCTGCCGGCGCACGGAGAACGAGCCGCTGTGGGCGGAGGTGAAGCAGAACAATCCGCGGCAGGTCTCCCACCACGCCCTGCCCGTGACCTACCTCGGCGTCTGGGACACCGTGAAGGCGGCCGGCCTTCTGCGGCTGGGCAATCTGCAGTGGCCGTACACGCACCAGCTGCCGAACGCGGCCCGCATCCGGCATGCCGTGTCGCTCGACGAGACCCGCCGCCCCTACCACGAGTTCCTGGTGGCACCCCGCCCGGCGCCCCGTCAGGACACCGTCGAAGAGGTGTGGTTCACGGGGGTGCACTCCGATGTCGGCGGCACCTTCGCGCATGCCGAGGACGACCCCCTGCTCTCCACGGTCCCGCTCAAGTGGATCACCGACGGTGTCACCCAGGACCTGGTGTTCCGGCCCCAGGCATACGGCACGACGTGCGCCGTCACCGAGGACTTCGCCGGCGCTCCGGTGCACGACAACGGCCCGCTGTGGATCCTCGCGGGCCGGCGCTCCCGTCCCGTGCCCGACGACGCCCTGCTGCATGCCAGCGTCAGGCTGCGGCGGGAGCGGGATCCCGGGTACCGCCCGGACCTGCCCGGCCCGCAGGAACCGGGCCGCTGGGCCGACCCCGACTGGACCAAGCCCGAGCCACCGCCCGGCGGTTGAGGGACGCGCCCGGCATGTCCCCACGAAGATCTCGTCACGGACACCTTGACTAGCTAAGTCTTGTTACGCAACGCTCTCCTCAGGAGTCGATGACGACGACGAGGAGGCCGGTCTCGCGATGGAGTGGACGGGCGCGCGGTACGCGGACAGACCGACGGTCGAGGTGGCGACGTGGATCGACGCGGCGCCGGAGCGGGTGTGGAAGCTGGTCTCGGACGTGAGCCTGATGCCGGCCATGAGTGAGGAGCTGCAGTCGGTGGAGTGGCTCGACGGGGTCACCGAGCCGGCCGTCGGAGCCCGGTTCGTGGGGCGCAGCAGGCACGAGGCGTACGGGGAGTGGGAGACCACCTCCCACGTCGTCGAGTGCGAACCACCACGGGTGTTCGCCTGGGCGGTGCAGGACCCCGCCGACCCCAGCGCCGTCTGGCGCTTCCGGCTCACGCCCAAGGACGGCGGGACGGAACTCTCCCAGTGGATGCAGATGGGTCCCGGGCGTTCCGGCCTGTCCTTCGCGATCGACGCGATGCCGGAGAAGGAACAGAAGATCGTGTTCGTGCGTCTGCGGGAGTTCGAGCGCAACATCACCATCACCCTGGAGCACCTCAAGAAGCGGGCGGAGGCGTGATGCGGACCGCGACGACGATCGAGGCGGCGGGCGGGGAGGCCTGGTCGGACCAGGCGGACTTCGTGGTCGAGGCCGAGAAGCTGGGGCTCGACATCTGCTGGGTCGCCGAGGCGTGGGGCTCCGACGCGCCCTCCGCCCTGGGCTTCTACGCGGCCCGCACGGACCGCATGCTGCTCGGCTCGGCGGTCATGCAGGTCGGCACGCGCACCCCGGTGGCACTGGCCCAGACGGCCATCACGCTGTCCAACCTCTCCGCAGGGCGGTTCCTGCTGGGCCTGGGCCCCTCCGGCCCGCAGGTGATGGAGGGGCTGCACGGGGTCCCCTTCGCCCGGCCGCTGGCCCGCGTCCGCGAGACCGTGGAGATCGTGCGCCGGGCGGTGGGGGGCGACAAGATCTCCTACGACGGCAGCGAGTTCCGGATCCCGCTGCCGGGAGGAGACGCCCGGCCCATGCGGCTCTCCATGCGCGCCGAGCACCGGATCCCGGTCTATCTGGCCGCCCTGTCCCCCGCCATGCTCCGGCTGACGGGGCAGGTCGCGGACGGCTGGCTCGGCACGAGCTTCGTACCGGAAGGCGCGGCGCAGGCCTACTTCGCGCCGCTCGACGAAGGCCTGGCCCGCAGCGGGCGCGGCCGCGCCGACCTGGACGTCTGTCAGGGCGCCGAAGTGTCGTTCGCGCCGGACGAGGAGGCACTGGGCCCCATGGTCGCCGGTCGCAAGAAGGAACTGGCCTTCAGCCTCGGCGGGATGGGCTCGGCGTCGACCAACTTCTACAACCAGGCGTACAGCCGCCAGGGCTGGGCCGAGGTGGCCGCGGAGGTACGCGAGCGGTGGCAGGCGGGGGACCGGGACGGAGCGGCGCATCTGGTCACCGACGAGATGGTGCTCGCCACCACGCTGATCGGCACCGAGGACATGGTGCGGCGGAGGCTGTGCGTGTGGCGCGACGCCGGTGTGAACACCGTCCGTCTCTACCCGGCCGGTGACACCCTGGACGCCCGGCTCGCCACGCTGGGCCGGGCGATCGAACTGGTCCGCGAAGTCGGCGACGCCTCGTGAGTCCCGCGCGCCCGTCCTTCGCCAACTGGCCGTGCTCCGTGGCCCGCACCGTGGACATCATCGGTGACGCCTGGACGTCCCTGATCCTGCGGGAGGCGTTCTACGGCAGCCACCGGTTCGAGGAGTTCCAGCAGCAGTTGGGCATCGCCCGCAACACCCTGACCGACCGGCTGCGCCGCCTCGTCGACGAAGGACTCATGGAGAAGCGGCTCTACGAGAGCGAGCCACCGCGCCACGAGTACCACCTGACGGAGAAGGGACACGACTTCTTCCCGGTCCTCGCCGCCGTCACCCGCTGGGGCGACCGGTGGCTCGCGGGTGAGGAGGGCGTACCCGTCACCCTCCATCACGACGCGTGTGACCACGACGCCCACGCCGAGGTGGTCTGCTCCTCGTGCGGGGAGCGGATGCGGTCCGAGGACACGTCCGTGCGGATGGGCCCCGGCTATCCGGAGCGGCTCAGGACACGGCCCGACGTGCAGCGTCGTTTCGCTCACTCCTGAGGGCTATGCTGCCGCGACGCCGCCGCCCTCACCCCGCACGAACCCGCCGCCACGCTGCGGGACACCTTGTAGTGGTCGTACGGCAGGGGCACTCAGGTGCTGCGCCCCGCTCAGGAGTTTCTTCTGCTCGCGTACGGGCGCAAACTCCCGGCGGCACGCACGGGCGAGTGATTCCTGCACCCCGTCCCACCAGGGTTCCTGGTGAGGGGGGCGGAGGCGGCGCGCGCGAGGGCGGCAGGCATGATCACCGCGTGAACAAGACATGGCGGGGCTGGGCGGCGCGGTGGGCGATCGCCCTGGTGTGGTTCTACGAGGGGTTCTGGTGCAAGATCTGGCCGGGGCGGGCGGATCAGCGGGCGATCGTGGGCGACGTACCGTTCCTGCCCGGATGGGCGGTGACGGGGGCACTCCTCGCGATCGGCCTGGCCGAGGTCGCGATCGGCGTGTGGGTGCTGAGCGGGCGGCGGGCGCGGGCGGCCGCGTTCGTACAGACCGTGCTTCTGGTGGCGTTCAACACGGGCGGTCTGCTCTTCGGCGCCGACCAGATCGACGAGCCCGGGCGGCTCGTGACACAGGACCTGGCCCTGCTGGCGCTGATCTGGCTGGTGGCATGGACGGAGGCCGAGTGAGCGGGACACCTTGGGCGCACGGTCGGCTGCTCGGCGGGTTCGGCGGCCCGCGCCTGCTCTTCGGCCGGATGTACGAGGACTGGGGTGTCGAGCTGGCGGTCTTCCCGCCGGCGGGCGCACGGGTGCTGTGCATCGCCTCGGCAGGTGACACGGCGGCAGCCCTGGATGCGGCGGGGTACGACGTGACGGCCGTGGACGTCAATCCGGTGCAGCTCGCTTACGCGCACCAGCGGCTGGCCGGCGGTGCGACCAGGGAGGGTACGGCCGAGGCGGTCATGCGCCTGGGCCGGGGCGCCGCGGCCCGGCTGCTGCCCGCCTGGCGCCGGACGGAGCTGCACGGCTTTCTGGCCCTCGACGATCCGCAGGAGCAAGCCCGCCGCTGGCGCAAGGAGTTGGACACACCGGGTCTGCGCCGGCTGATGCGGGTCGCACTGCGGCCCGGCGGAGCCCTCGCGGTGGCCCTGCGCCCGTCGTTCGCCGGTGTCGTCCCGCAGCGATTCGACGAGGTGCTGCGGCGGCGCCTCGAACGGACCGTGTGCCGGCATCCCAACGCGAGCAACCCGTGGCTGTGGCGGCTGCTGGCAGGGGCTGAACCGCCGGGCACCCCGTCACCCCGGGCACCGGGTGTCCGGCTGGTCCGCGACGACGTGGTGCACGCGTTGGAGCAGGCGCCGCGTGGCGCCTATGACGCGGTGACGCTCTCCAACGTGCTGGACGGACCCGGCCCCGAGTTCGCCCGGCGGCTGCGGGCGGCCGTGCGCCACGCGGTGCGGCCCGGCGGCGTGGTGGTGCTGCGCAGCGCCCGGGAGCCGGGCCCGGACGGGCCGGGCTGGGCGGCGCAGGACAGCTCGGTGTTGTGGGGAGTGGTACGCGTGGTGCGCCTCGGGGGCGACGCCGCGGATCGGAGGATCGAGCCGTGAGATATCTGCTGCAGCGTCATCCCGTAGCCATACGCACGCACTTCGCGCACTCGCTGGTGCTGACGTACGCGCTGCCCGCCGAGGCGTTGCGCCCGCTGGTGCCGCCGGGCCTGGAACTGGACACATACGGGGAGCACGGGTTCGTGGCCGCCGCGCTGGTCGACACCCGCGCCCTGCGACCGGCGGGCCTGCCCGCCCGCCTCGGGGCGGACTACCTGCTCACCGGCTACCGCGTCTTCACCCGCTTCCGCACCCCGGGCGGCCGGGTCATGCGCGGACTGCGCATCCTGCGCAGCGACACCGACAGCAGGATGATGGTGCTCGGCGGCAATCTGATGACCCGCTACAACTACCGCTTGGCCCGCATCAGTACCCGTGTCGAGGCCGGCCTGCTGGAGTTCCGGGTGGACAGCGCCGACGGTCGGGCGGATCTGCATGTGCAGGCCGATCTCGGCAGCGCGCCGGCACCGCTGCCCGCCGGCAGCCCGTTCGCGGACGCGCGCGCCGCCCGGCGCTTCGCGGGCCCGCTCCCCTACACCTTCGAGTACGAACCGCAGACCCGCTCGATGATCGTGATCAAGGCGTTCCGCACGCACTGGGACCCGCAACCGGTCTCCGTGGACGTACACCGCCTGACGTTCTTCGACCACTCCCCGTTCGCCGGTACGCGGCCGGTCCTCGCCAACGCCTTCCACGTCGCCGACCTGGAGTACGGCTGGGAACGAGGCCTGCGCCGGACCGAGACCGGCGGTGAGCGATGATCAGCCGCTCCGGTGTCCGGGACGTGATCGCCTACAACTGGCCGCGGTACACGGCCGGTCTGGCCGCCGCGGCGGCCTCGGCCGCACTCGCCCACCGGCTTCCCCCGCCCCTGCGCACCATGGCCCGGGCCGGCTCCGCCGCCGCGTTCGGTCTGCTCGCCTCCGCCACGTTCGCGAGCTGGCTCGTCTACGACCGCTCGGAGCTGTACGGCTACGACTGGCTGGACGCGCTGCTGCCGCAGGCACCGTCCGCGCACGTGGTGGTGGGCACCGGCCTCGACGAGGCGAGTGTCCCGCTGGCCGCCCGCTGGCCGGCTTCCCGGCAGACCACCGTCGACCTCTACGACCCGGCCGTGATGACCGAGGGGTCGGTGCGCCGCGCCCGGCGCAGGGTGCCCCCGCCACCGGACGCGGTGCCCGGCCGGGCGGAGGCGCTGCCGGTGCCCCCGGCCATGGCGGATGCCGTCTTCCTGGTGTTCGCCGCCCACGAGCTGCGGCGGGCGCGGGACAGGGAGCGGCTGTTCGCGCAGTGCGCCAGGGCGCTGCGCCCCGGCGGGCGCCTGGTCCTGGTGGAACACCTGCGGGACGGTGCGAACACGGCCGTCTTCGGACCGGGAGCCTGGCACTTCTTCCCGCGCGAAGAGTGGCTGCGGCTGGCCGCACACGCCGGGCTGCGTCCGGCGGCCGAGCGCCGCATCGCAGGTCTGGTCACGGCCTTCGCCTTCACCAGAGGATGCGCGTGACCCAACTGCTCACGCTCACCTCGCAGTTGCGCCTGGTCGGCCTGGCCCTCGTGGGCATGGGGCTGCTGCACGTGGTCCTGCCGCGCATCCTGGGCTGGCCGGGCGACCTCGGCGACAGCAGCCTGCTCACCCGTCAGGTCTCCTACGCGCACGTGTTCTTCATCGGCCTGACCTGCGTGTTGCTCGGCGCGCTGCCGCTGGCGTTCTCCCGTGAACTGGTGAGCGGCGCGCCGCTGCCGACGGCCCTGCTGTGCGGACAGACCCTGTTCTGGGGCCTGCGCTGGGTCATGGAGTTCGCCTACTTCTCACCGCGGCTGTGGCGGGGGCACCGGCTGCGGACGGCGGGCCACCTCGCGCTCTCCGTGCTGTGGACGTGGGTGACCGCGGTGTTCGCCCTGGCGACGGTGCGGGCGGTGGGCTGAGGGGCGCTGGAAGCGCGGCCTCGTCCCGGGCCGCGGTGTCGGTGCCCAGCCGGCCGGCGTCAACCGCCCGACCGGCCCTCGCCCCTGTCCGGCAGGTAGCTGGCCAGGCCGCGCAGGATGATCTCGACACCGATGTCGAACCGCTCGTCGGCGGAGTCCGCCACCATCAGCCCGGACAGGGCGCGCAGATGGGGAAAGTCGCCTTCGGGCAGGGACGCGAAGTAGTTCTGCATCTCCTCGGCCATCTCGCGCCAGTCGGGGCGGGCCAGGGAGGAACCGTCACCACCGTGCTGCCCGGCCCGGTCCTGCCACATGCCCTCCTCCAGGACGAACCCGTCGATGTAGGTGGAGATGAGGTCACCGGCCTCCGCCGCGATGCGGTCGGGCAGCCCGGCGGTGCGGAAGATGGCGAGCAACGCCTCGACGTGCGGCAGCAGTTCAGCTGTGAAGGGGACGTGGGCCATGGAGATCCTGGCCATGTCCCGGTGGGAGCGCAGGCGCCGCCGTCCGGAGCGGGCGTAGTCCCGCACCTGCTCCTGCCAGCGCTCCGGGTCGGCTTCGGGCAGTTCGAAGCCGTCGAAGAGCCGGGTGTACATCAGCTCCAGGAGGTCGTCCTTGGAGCTGACGTGGGCGTAGAGGGCGGAGACCGTGACCCCCAGTTCGGCCGCGACCTGACGCATCGACAGCCCGTCCAGTCCCTGGCGGTCCAGCACGGTGAAGGCGGCCTCGACGACCCGCTCGCGCGACAATGGTGCGCGCGCGGGGGTGACACGGGCCCGGGCGGGACGCTCGCGCTCCCAGGGGGACGGCGGAGGGGTTGCGGGGGTGCTCGAGGCCGCGTCGGTCATGCCGACAGTTTAGGCGCTGGGAGAACACTGTTCACCTTCACTGAGCGGCATGCATGACAACAAACGCGATATATCTTGTCCCGGCGTCGGGCTTGCGCTATATCTTAATGAACGCCGTTCTCTTGGTGAGCACTGTTCTGTTAAGGTGAACAGTGTTCTGCCGCGCAGTCCGGTCGTCCGTCTTCCCGGGCCGAACCCAGCACCAGCGACCGGGCAGTCACCTTCATCCGTCCCACCGCGCCCGCGGGTCCTCACCGCGGCGCGGCCCATGTGCGAGGAGTTCCGATGTCCACCACCGGTGTCGCGTCCGTCGAGACGCCCACCGACTCACCAGCGCCTTACCGGTGGCGCTGGGCTGCGCTCTTCGTGATCCTCGCGGCCGAGGTGATGGATCTCCTCGACGCAGTCGTCACGAACATCGCCGGCCCCTCCATGCGGGCCGACCTCGGCGGCGGCGCTTCCACCCTGCAGTGGCTCGCCGCCGCGTACACGCTCTCGATGGCCGTCGGCCTCGTCACCGGAGGGCGGCTCGGCGACATTCACGGGCGCCGCCGGATGTTCCTGATCGGGGCCGCCGGCTTCACCCTGGGCTCGCTGCTGTGCGCGATATCCGTGTCGCCCGAGATGCTGATCGGCGCACGTGTCGTCCAGGGCCTGTTCGGCGCGGTGATGCTGCCGCAGGGCCTCGGCATGATCAAGGAGATGTTCCCGCCGAAGGAGTCGCAGAAGGCCTTCGGCATGTTCGGCCCGGTCATGGGGCTGTCCGCGGTGTGCGGGCCGATCCTTGCGGGCTGGCTGGTGGACGCCGACTACTTCGGCACCGGCTGGCGGATGATCTTCCTGATCAACCTCCCACTGGGTGCCGCGGCCTTCCTCGGCGCCCTGCGCTACCTGCCGCGGGGCCGCTCCGAGACGAAGCCGCGCCTCGACATCCCCGGCATGCTCCTGGTCTCGCTGGCCGCGCTGCTCATCATCTTCCCGCTGGTCCAGGGTCGCGAGTACGACTGGCCCGCGTGGACGTTCGTGATGACGGCCGCCTCGGTGGTCGTGTTCGTCTTCTTCGCCAAGTACGAGTCGCGCCGCAGCAGGGACGGGCGGGACCCGCTGGTCGTCCCCAGTCTGTTCCGCAAGCGCGGGTTCAGCGGCGGCATGACCCTCGGGCTGGTCTTCTTCTCGACCATGCAGGGCTTCATGCTGGTCTTCAACCTCTACACCCAGATCGGCCTGGGCTATTCGCCGCTCAAGGCCGGCCTGGTGATGGTGCCCTGGTCGGGCGGCATGATCGTCGGCTTCGGGATCGCCCAGGGTGTCGCCCGGTTCGGGCGGGCGGTACTGCAGGCGGGCACGCTGGTCATGGCGCTCGGAGTGTTCGGCGTGTGGCTGACCCTGGACATGGTCGGCAGCGGTGTCGGCCCCTGGCAGCTCCTGCCCTCACTGCTCGTCACCGGTATCGGCATGGGCCTGCTCATGGCGCCGTTCTTCGACATCGTGCTCGCCAGTGTCGAGCAGCACGAGACGGGTTCGGCGTCCGGCACGATGACGGCGATGCAGCAGCTCGGCGGCGCCTTCGGCGTGGCGATCCTCGGCACCGTGTTCTTCGGCCTGCTGGGCGGCGGGATCGCCACCGCCGTGGACCACGACTCGGACGGCCTGCGGGGCCAGTTGGCCGCCGCGCACGTCGCGCCCGCCGCTCGGGACCGCATCGTGACGGACCTGCGTGCGTGCGCCTCCGACCGCGCCGTCGCCAAGGACCCTGCCGCGACCCCGGCGTCCTGCACGCGCCTGGAGAAGGACACCCGGTCCGCCGTGAGCTCCCCTCAGGCCGGGGCCCGGATACCCGCAGCGCTCAAGTCCACCGCGTCGTCGGCCTTCCAGAGCGGTTTCGGCTCCGTCATGAAGACGCTGCTGTGGATCGTGGACGGCATGCTCGCCCTGACCTTCCTGCTCGCGTTCCTCCTGCCGCGCCACGCGCGCCCCGAGGGCTCCGCCGGGCACTGAGTCCCGGCCACCTCGGCATCGCGAAGTACGGCCGCCGACCCCCTCCTCAGGGGTGCCCGGCGGCCGTCCCGTTTCCGGGGCGACCGCACGGGGACGGCCTGTCACCGGATGCGCCCGCTCCCGTACAGTCCGTGGTGCCGACGCTCCATCGCGACCACGCCCATCGGTTGACCCGGAGAGGAACCATGGACACCGAAGCCAGTCCCGACTCCCTTGCCCGCCTTCCCGGAACGGGGCGGCCGGTTCCCGAAGCCGAGCCCGGGCTCGTGGAGCGGTGGCGTTCGGGGGGAGGTGAACTGGTCGACCTGCTGTCCCAGGTGCGCGAGCGGTTCGGCGGGGTCGCCGCGTTCCGCCTCGGGCCGGCGCCCACCGTTCTCGTCACCGACCCGGAGGCGGTCCAGCACGTCCTCGCCCGGCACCCGGACCGGTACGTCAAGCGCTCCCACCGCGCCCGGCTGCTGATCGGCGACGGTGTCCTCGCCGCCACCGGTACGGCGTGGAAGCAGCAACGCCGCCTGTTGCAGTCCCAGTTCACCGGCATCGGGATGCGCCGCTACGAACAGCGGATCGTCGAGGCCGCCCGGACCACCGCCGGGCGCTGGAGCGGGTACGCCCGTACCGGGCAGACCCTCGATGTCGCAGGGGAGATGCGCCGCTTCGCCCTCGACGCCATCTGGCGCTCGCTCACCGGGCACCCTCTCGACGACGGAACCGAGCACGAACTGGCCGCCGTGGCAGCCGTGGCGACCGCCCTTCCGACGCTGCCCGCCGATGCCACCGACGCCCAGGGCGCCGTCGCCGCCGATCTCGCCAGGATCGACGCGGTCGCCCGGCACGCCATCGAGACCGCCCGCAGCGGGGCGGCCGGCCCCGACGGGCCGGGCCTGCTGCGCGTGCTGGTGGAGGCCTCCACCGAGCGCCCCGAGTACACCGACCGGCTGATCCGCGACGAGCTGGTCACGCTGCTCGTGGCCGGGCACGAGACCACCGCCAGCACCCTGACGTGGCTCTACCTGCTCCTCGACCGGCACCCCGCCACCCGCGAACAGGCTCTCGCCGCCGGGGCCGAAGGCTCTGCACCACGCCGCCAGGCCGTCCAGGCCCTGGTTCACGAGACGCTCCGGCTCTACCCCTCCGCCTGGATCCTGCCCCGCCACGCCACCGAGGACGACACCCTCGCCGGCTACGCCGTCGAGGCGGGCACCGACATCCTGACCTGCCCGTACCTCACGCACCGCGATCCCGGACTGTGGCCGGATCCCGAGCGCTTCGACCCCCGGCGCTTCCTCACCCCGGACGGCCGCCCCGCCCACCCGGGCGCCTACTTCCCCTTCGGCATCGGCGCCCGCGCCTGCCTCGGTCTGCAGTTCGCGCTCCGTGAGACGACCATCCTGCTCGAACACCTGCTCCCGGCCCACATCCCGGTCTTCTCCTCCAACCCCACGAAGGCGGCGTACGGCATCACCGTCCGCCCCGACGGCCCCACCCCGGCGACGCTGGAGGCTCCACGCGCCTGATGTTTCCCGGAGGCCTGGACCATTCAGGATCAGGTCGGCCCGCGTTCACCCGGCGAACGCGGACGCGTACGCTACGACTTCGCCGATGCCCTCCCGGCAGGACCCGCACCGTCCCGAAAGGACGAGCCCCGTGCTCACGTCGTACGCAGCCCACTTCGACACGCCCGCCGGGTATCTCGACTTCGCACGGTTCGGTCCGCCGTCACGGGACGCCGTAGCCGCCACCGTGCGAGCCATGGAGGAGTCCGCCGGCGCCGACCACACCACCGTGGACGGTCTGATGGGCGCGGAAGGGGTCGCGCGGGACACGGCCGCCCGGCTCGCGGGCACGGACGCGCGGCACACCGTACTGCTCCCCAACGCGTCCACCGGCCTGTTCCACGCCGCTCTCGGCATCCGGGAAGGTGTGGTCCTCGCGCCGCGCACCGACTTCCCGGCCAACCACTATCCGTGGCGCCGGACGGCGGACCTGGGCCGGGCCACGCCCCGCTGGCTCGACCCGGCGCCCGGCGGCGGGGTCACCCCCGACCTGGTCCGCGCCGCGCTGACCGACGACGTCGTCGCCGTGTCCGTCAGCGCCGTGGACTTCCGCACCGGCTTCCGCGCCGACCTGGCGGCCCTGCGCGAGGCGATCGGACCGGACCGGCTGCTCGTCGTGGACGCCATCCAGGCGTTCGGCGTGGCCGGGATGCCCTGGGACGCGGCCGACGTGCTGGTCGCGGGCGGTCAGAAATGGCTGCGCGCGGGATGGGCCACCGGCTTCGCGACGCTGTCCGATCGCGCACTGGAGTCCCTGGAGCCGGTCCTCACCGGCTGGACGGGCGTCGAGGACGTCGGCCTCTTCGACGGAGCGGAGCACCCGCCCGCCCCGGACGCGCGCCGGTGGTCGATCACCAATCTCAGCCCGGTGACGGCCGCCTCGTTCGCGGCCGCACTGGACCTCGTCGAGCGGCACACCGTCGCGGCGATCGAGGCCGCGATCGCGACGCGCATCGCCGAACTCACCGACGTCGTCCAGGAGTACGGCGGCCAGGTCCTCTCCCCCACCGACCCGGCGCGACGCGCGGGCATCCTCTCCTTCACGATGCCGGACCACGATCCGTCCCTCGTCGCGAAGTCCTTGCATGCCGAGGGTGTCACCCCGACGGTGCGCACCGACTCGCTCAGGCTCTCCCCGCACGCCTCGACCCCGCCGGAGGCGGCCGGTCGGGTCGCTGCCGCGCTGTCGTCGCTGCGGAACTGAACCCGGCCGGCGGGACGATCTCCCTCTTCAGGATCTTGCCGGCACTCCTCCGGCTGAGGGAAGACTGTGCAGCCGTCCGCGCGCAGCCGTTCCCCCCTGGATGCATCGCGAGCGTCGAATTTCGACCTCTCCGATACCCGTGGCGAGAGCTTCTCCGAGGAGTGCGCGGCGGGCGTTCCCGTCGCGTTACGCCTGTCCCGCGGCCACGGGCGCGGAGTGGAGTTCGCGTACCAGTTGCGGCGTGAGCAGTTCGCCGGCGCGGTCGGCGAGGACGGCCATTTCGTAGCCGACCAGACCGACGTCGCACCCCTCTGCCGCCAGGACGCCGAGGCAGCTTCCGTCGCGGATGCGACCGACCATGAGGAAGCCGCCGAGCATCTCGATCATGACGAGTTTCATGCCGTGGAAGCCGTGCGCCGTCGCCGCGTTCTGGGCGAGGCTGGTGATGCCGGAGACGACGGCGGCGAGGTGGTCGGCGCGGTCTCGGCCGAGGCTGTCCGAGGCGGCCATGAGCAGGCCGTCGGAGGAGACGGCGACGGCGTCGATGACACCGTCGGCGGTGCGGACGAACTCCGAGATGAGCCAGCCGAAGCTCTGGACGGCGGTGGTCATGATGACGCTCCTTGAGTGGTGCGGGCCTCGCCACGGGCGACACCTGCTCTGAAGCCGTTGAGCAGGGAGGAGACGGCGGGCCGGGCGGGCGGGGGTGACACGGCGGGATCCCCCGCGGGGGCGAGCAGGCGCCCGGGGAGGGCGAGGAGAGCGGACAGGCCGCCGCCGGTGGTGTCGAAGAGGTGGACCTGGGTGCCTTCACCGAGGCGGTCGGCGAGTCGGCCGACGACGAGGTGGCCGAGGAACCGGGTGGGCGCGGCGAGGAGGGCCTCCTCCCCGGAGCCGGAGAAGCGGGCGTGGGCGCGCTCCTTGTCGGCTTCGGACATGCCGACGCCGTGGTCGACGACGGCGAAGCTGTACGTGTCGTCGTCGGTGTCATACCAGCCGTGCACCTCGACGGGTTCGGTCGGCGGCGAGAAGGTCAGCCCGTTCTCGATGAGTTCGGCGAGGAGATGGACGACATCGGCGACGGCGTGTCCGCGCACCCGCACCGGCTCCACGGGCGCGATCAGCACCCTGCGGTACTGCTCCACCTCGGCGACGGCGGACTGGACGACTTCCAGGCCGCCGGCCGGTGCCGCCGTGGGCCGCGGCGGATTCTGCCCGGCGAGGACCAGCAGGTTCTCGGCGTTGCGCCGCATACGGGTGGCGAGGTGGTCGAGCTCGAAGAGCTCGGCGAGGGCGTCCGGGTCGAGTTCCTGGCGTTCCAGACGGGTGATGAGAGCGAGCTGGCGACGCACGAGGTTCTGGTTGCGGCGTCCGAGATTGGCGAGCGACTCGGTGGTGTTGCGGCGCAGACCGGCTTGCTGGGCCGCGAGGTGGAGAGCGGTGCGCTCCACCTGGTGCAGGGAGGCTGCGACTTCGGTGATCTCCGTCGCGCCGCCCAGCAGCCGCGCATCGCGGTGGTCCGGGGCGTCCGCCGCCAGCAGGAGCTCCATGTGATCCTGCGGGGCCTGTTGGATACGGGCGACGGTCGCGGGCAGTCGGTGCCGTGCCACGTCGTGGGCGGTCTCGGTGAGCGCGCCGAGCGGGCGTGTGAGGGAGCGGGAGGCGAAGGCGGCGAGGCCCGCCAGCAGGGCGGCCACGAGCGTCCCCGCGACGAGGTAGGCGGCGAGGCCCGTCTCGGCGTCGTGACTGAGCCGGTCGGCCCGGTCCCGTACGTCGTGACCGACCGACAGCTGGACGGCGTACAGATCGTCGACGAGCACGGTCATCGCGTTCCACCAGGTTCCGGCGTCGGCGCGCAGTGCGGAGCCGTCGGGAGCTTCGTCCGCCCGATTCTCGTAGGCGATGGCGCGTCGGGCCTCCGCGGTTGCGAAGGCCCGTTCCAGGGCCGTGCGCTGGGGTGCGGTGGCGACGTGCCGGAAGCGGGCCAGGGCGGCGACACGCGTGGCGCGCACCTCGGTGAAGGCGAGGTACTCGCGGCCGTGGAAGGCGCCTTCGGCGAACACGCCGTTGAGGAGCCCGCGTTCGAGAGCGACGGACTCCTTGGCCGCGGCCAGCTCCCGCAGTGCCGCGAGCCCGTCGCTCAGTCGGCGGTCGGCGCGCGTCGGGGTCTGCGCGACCGGGTCGACAGCGTCGAGGGCGTCGACGGCGTCGGTGTAGAAGGTGAGGGTCGCCGCCCTGTCGGCGGTGCCCCGGTCGGCGGCGGCACGGATGTCGGCGAGTCGCCCCAGGTTCCGTCGGACGACAACCCCGACGGCGCTGTCACCCCGCATTGCGCGCAGCGCCGTGTCGACACGCGTGCGCGTGGCGTCCAGCGTGGGGCGGAACGCCTTCTCACCCCCCAACAGGCCGTTGGTCAGGCCGCGTTCGCGTTGCAGCTGGTGCACCAGTGCCTGGATCCGCAGGCTGAGACCGACCTCGGTGCGGGTCGTGCGGGCGTTGCCGAGGTCCTCGACGCGGTCGTGCACCGCGAGACCCGCCACCGCCAGCAGCAGGCAGATCGGGACCGTGATGACCACCGCCACCCGGCCCCTGATGCTGCGCCAGCCCGGCATCGGCCGGCGGCCCGGAGCGGTTCGGCCGTGGTGGCGGCTCCCTGAACTCCTCTTGCCCGAACTGCCCTTGCGGATTGCACCAAGCCTGCCGAGCAGCGGCCGTAACGGCTTCCACACCCTCATACGTCACGAAGCTAGCCCGAGCGCCGCCCCGGGCGGTTTCCGACCCGTAAGGCCACATGGGAAGTTCGGTTGCGCCACCCTCACACCGCGGGCGAGGAGAGTGTGACCGCGGCCGACACGGCACGGAAGGCGACGGCGGCCGGGCTCCGCCCGTGCGGGCATGCGACCGCTCGGACCGTCAGGCGGCTCCCCCGCGGGTGCCCGGTGTCGGGCCCGCCGCGATCGAGAAGGCGAGCACGAGGCCGTCGTCGGTGGCGTGCGCCGAGGTCAGCGCGACGCCATGGGGCAGTCCGGTGACGGCCACGGTCCGGGGCTCGAGCTTGTCCCGCAGCCCGGAGGCGGCCGGCAGGGCATCGAGGTCGTCGACCGCCATACTGCGGCCGAGAACGGTCACCGTCGTGGGCGTGACGGTGAAGGCGTCCGAGGTCGTGGACACCTTGGCCCGTACGGTGAGCGGCAACCCGAGGCGGCCGACGCTCCCGCCGAGGATCAGATCGCTGCCCTGGCCACCGGCTGTCAGGCCGTCACCCAGCGCGCCCATGCGGCGGGTCACCTGGTCGTATCCGACGGTGGCGGTCCCGGTGCCACCGGCGCTGTTGCCGTCCGTCGTGACGTCCTTCAAGCGGACGGTCACGTCCATCACCGCATGCTGACGGCGTACGCCCTTGGCGCTCAGCTCGACGTCGCCGATCTCCCCGCCGAGGGTGCGCAGTCCCGCGAGCGGCGTGGTGAGATCGGCGTGCACCGGGCCTTCCGGCTTCAGCCGGCGCGACGCCTGGATGTCGATCCGCTCCTCGGTCCTGTGCTCGACCAGGAGATCGGTCGCGCAGACCAGGGCGGCCAGTGCCGCACTGATCGCGACGAGGATGCGGGGCTTGTTCCGAAGGTTGGGGGCCACGTGCTCACTTGCTCCGAATCGGTCGGTGGGCGGACGGTGGGGTGATCAGGCGTGCAGGCGCGGGAGGACCCGGTCGAGTCGGCGGGGAAGCCACCAGTTCGCCCTGCCCATGAGGAACATGGCGGACGGCACGAGGACCAGGCGGACCACCGTGGCGTCGACGATCACGCTGATCGCCAGCCCCAGGGCGAGCATCTTCACGACCACGGTCGGCGAGGAGGTGAAGGACAGGAAAACCGCGGTCATGATGAAGGCCGCCGCGGAGATCACGCGGGCCGTCGCGGACAGGCCCTCCCCCACGGCGAGCCGGTTGTCACCGGTGCGATGCCAGGCTTCGGCGATCCGGGACAGCAGGAAGATCTCGTAGTCCATGGACAGCCCGAAGACGATCGCGAACATCATCATCGGGACGTACGACTCGATGGGCACGGGCTCGGACAGTCCCAGCAGTGAGTCGCCCCAGCCCCATTGGAAGACGGCGACGAGCACGCCGTAGGACGCCGCCGTGGTGAAGAGATTGAGGACGACGGCCTTGAGGGGGATCACCACGCTGCGGAAGACGGTCATGAGCAGCAGGAAGGCGAGGACCAGAACGATGCCGATGACGATCGGGAGCCGCTCGCCGACCGTGTCACGGAAGTCGGCCTGGCCGGCCACGCTGCCGGTGAGATAGGCCGCGGCGCCCGTGTCGTCGAGGGCCTTCGGCAGGGTTCGCCCGGAGAGGGTGTCGAGCAGGGCGGCGGTCGCGGCGTCCTGTGGGCCCGTGGTCGGGGTGACCGTGGTGACGAGGATCTTTCCGTCGGCACTCGCCTTGACGGGGGTGAAGGACGCCACGCCGTGGGTGTCCTTCAACGCCGCGGTCACGTCGTTCGAGATCCGGTCGACGGGCGTGCTCGCGTGGCTCACGTCGACCACGGTGACGACCGGGCCGTTCGCCCCCGCTCCGAAGCCCTGGCCGTCGGCGTGCGCGATCCAGTCGTACGCGGTGCGGGTGCTGCTGCCGGGTCGGTCCGCACCGGCGTCGACGTGGCCGAGGCGCATGGACAGCAGGGGTACGGAGCACACTCCGAGGACGGCGAGGCCGACGGCCAGGAAGGTCCACGGGCGCCGGGAGACGAGTTCGGCGTAGCGGTGCCAGCCGTCGCGGGCTCCCCCGCTCTCGGCCACGGGGCGGCGCAGGCGGAGCCGGTCGATGTGTCTGCCGACCAGGCCCAGGGCCGCCGGGACCAGGGTGAGGGCGGCAGCGGCGGTCACGATCACGGCGAGGGTGGCCGCCAGCCCTATCTTGCCGATGAAGCTCAGTCCGCACGCGTACAGGCTCAGCATGGCGACGGCCACGGTCAGGGCGGCGATGAGAACGGCGCGTCCGCTGGTGTGCGCAGTGCGGGCCGCGGCCTCGACCGGATCGCGTCCGTCCATGAGGTCCTGGCGGAAGCGCGTCGTCAGGAACAAGGCGTAGTCGATGCCGACGCCCAGGCCGATCATGCCGGCGAGGGTCGTGGCGGAGGTCGCGAACGACAGCGTCGCGGCGACGATGCCCACGATGCCGAGGCCGACTCCGACGCTGATCAGGGCGGTGGCCAGCGGCAGCAACGCGGCGAGGACACTGCCGAAGGCCAGCAGCAGGATGACCAGGGCGGTGACGACGCCCACGCCCTCGCTCAGCTTGTCGTCGGCCGGTTCCCGGACCACCTGTTCGAGGTCGCCGCCGTAGGCGACGCCCAGCCCTGCCGCCCGGGCGGGCTCCGTCGCCGTGTCGAGTCGCTCGGTGTAGTCGTGGCCGAGGTTCTTCAGCTGCTCGTCGAAGGAGACGGTGGTGTACGCGGTGCGTCCGTCGTCGCTGGTCACGGGGGTGGAAGCGGCGGTGACGTGAGGCAGGTCGCGCAGGTCGGCCAGGGTTCGGTCGAGGGCGGACCGCTGGTCGGCCACGGTGCCGGAGTCGGCGTGGAAGACGACCTTGCCGCTGGGCCGGCCCGCTTGGGGCATGGAGGCGGCGAGGAGGTCGGTGCCGGTGTGGGAGGCGGTGCCGGGCAGGCTGACCTGGTCGCTGAAGGTGGGCGCGGCGAGGTGGCGTCCGACCAGAGTGGCAACGAGGACCAGCAGCCAGGCGGCGACGACCGTGGCCGGATGCCGGGCGCAGAAGCCGCCGAGGCGGCCGAGTCCGCCGGGTACCGGGGCGGGGTTCACCGGCGGACGCGTATCGGTGCGGGCGTCGGCCGGCGCCGGGGGGTGTTGTGAGGGTCGGGGCACCGTGGTCTCCAAGGAAAGTGTCACGAGTGACACGAACTCTAGAGAAGAAGTGGCACGAATGACAATTGGCATCCATGACACTTTGCGCCCGCGACAGCTCTTCGCGTGACACGCGTGCCAATTGACAGCCGCGACACCATGGCGGAGGCTTCGCCCCATGCCGAGTGAGATCACCCCTACTGGACTGCGTGAACGCAAGAAGGAGGAGACGCGGCGCCTGCTGCTCGAAGGGGCCGCGCGCCTGTTCGGGGAACGCGGCTTCGAGGCCACGACGGTTGCGGACATCGCCGCATACGCGAACGTCTCCGCGCGCACGTTCTTCCGCTACTTCGACAGCAAGGAAGCGCTGCTGCTGCCCGACGGCGTCGAGATCTTCGCCTACGTCGAGAACGCCCTGTCGGAGCGTCCGGCGGACGAGGAGCCTCTCGACGCGGTGTGCAACGCCCTGCTGGAGGCGGCCAAGCCGTTCGCGGCCTCCACCCTGACCGCCCTCAGTCACCCGCTCGAGGACATCGAAGTCGTCGTCACGGCCCGCCTCGTGCAGGCCTTCTCCGACTTCGAGGAGCGGCTCACCGTCCTGGTCCGTCGCAGGCTCCCTGCGGACACTCCGGACGCCGACCTCAAGGCGGCCGTGATCGCCTGCGCCGCTCTCTCCGCGGTGCGCGCCGTACTGCGGACCCGCCGGGCGCGCCGCGCGTCCGGCATCACGGACACGGGACCGGCGCCCCTCCTGCGGGCCTTCGGGATGCTACGGGAGATCGGCTCTCCCGAACGTCCGTGACGCCGGGGATCGTCACCGGTCCCCGTAGTCCTCCACCAGGTTGCCGATGAGCGAGAGCAGGGCGTCGGCGCGGTGCCGGTCCTCGCGCTGGGCGCGCAGGGCCTGGTGGATCTCCCGGAGCCGGGCCAGGGCGGCCGGTTCGCGGTCCTGTACTTCGTCGAGCAGCGGGTCGGTGATCAGGTCCAGGCAGGCACTGAGCAGCCGGCGGGTGGCCGGGGACGGCGGGGCCGGGTCGGGGGCGGCGTAGGCGGTCGTCAGATAGCGCGCGGAATCGGAGAGGCTCCAGCCGGCTACGGTGCCGTGCTGGACCAGGAGCGCCGCGTCCGGTGCGATGCCGATGCGGGCCTCCAGGGGCTCGTCGAGGACGTCGAGGTCGCGCAGTGCGGTCAGTACGGCGCCCCCGGGCGCACGGCACAGCACCGAGGTCACCTCCAGGCGGCAGTTCCGCTCCTCGTCCGCGCGCAGCCCGCCCGGGAGGACGGGGGGCCCGGAGGGGAGGCGGGCGCACTCCTCGGCGGAGGCGGACTCGTGGGGCAGCCGGAACTCCGCGCCGACCAGCTCCCGGCTCGCCCGGTCGAACCCGAGCGGGCGCAGGTCGTTGTCGTGCTCGAACTCGTGGCGGCCGCCGTCGGGCCGGGTGCCGGCGAGCGGGAGGTCGAAGTGGGTGTACTCGTAGGTCGAGACGCCGCCGGAGGCGTCGGTGTGGGCCAGGCAGTTGCCTTCGCCGCCGGTGCTGGTGGTTCTCGTGGAGGCTCGCCGGGGCCGGTCACCGTTACGAGCGCAAGGCCGTGCACTTCCTCGATGCCTCGTGGGCGGCGACCGGATCCCCGCCGAACCGCCCACCTGCCGAGGCGGGGGCCGGGTGCTGCCGACAGCCGCGGCGGGTCGGTCCTGTGCCGCTCACCGAAGCCTGTGCCGTCGACGGCCGGACGCGCCGTCAACCTGTCCAGGGCTGGGCTCGGGCGACGAGCAGCGCGACGTCGTCCTCGCCACCGGGCAAGCGCAGAATCTCCAGGATGCGGTCGCAGGTGTCCTCCAGATCCTGGCCACGTGTCGCGGTGAGTGCGTCGAGGAGGGTGTTCAGGCGGGCGTCGATGGGTTCGCTCCGGGTTTCGACCAGGCCGTCGGTGTAGAGGGCCAGTTCGTCGCCGGGGCGGAAGGCGATGGTGGTGGCCTCGAAGGGCACCCCGCCGACGCCCAGCGGTGCGCCGGTGGGAAGGTCCAGCAGCTGTGCCGCATGGCCGAGACGCATCAGGGCCGGGGGCAGGTGGCCGGCGAGGCAGATCTCGCACTGGCCCCGGTGAGGGTCGTAGACGCAGTAGATGCAGGTGGTGATGGTCTGCTCGACACCTTCGGTCAGGTGATCGAGGTGACGGAGGGCCTCGGCGGGGGCGAGGGCGACCTCGGCGAAGGCGCGGGCAGCGCTGCGGAGTTGACCCATGGTGGCGGCGGCGTTGATGCCGCTGCCCATGACGTCCCCGACGACCAGCGCGGTTCTGTCGCCCTGACAGGGTATGGCGTCGTACCAGTCGCCGCCGACCTCGCTCATGGCGCCGGCGGGCTGGTAGCGGCAGGCAACCTCCAGGCCGGGCAGGTGCGTCGGGGGGTCGGGAAGCAGGCTGCGCTGGAGGGTCAGGGCCGCATGGCGCTGGGCCTGGTATCCACGCGCGTTGTCGATGCAGACCGCGGCTCGGGCGGCCAGCTCCCGGGCGAGGAACGCGTCGTCCTCGTCGAAGGGTGCGGGGTTCCGGGTGCGCTTGAGATCGAGAGCGCCCAGGACTTCTCCCCGGGCCATGAGCGGCACCGCCAGGTAGGAGTGCACGCCGGCCTCCGCGAGGAGGGAGGCGGCCTCGCCGTCCCGGGCGATGCGCGCCAGATCCCGACGGGTGGTGCGGGGCACCAGAACCGGTTGGCGGGTGCGCACGCACTGGGTGATCAGACGGTCGCTGTCGTAGGAGGAGAGTTCCCCCGGGAGGTCGGCAGCCGGAACCGCCTCGGTGGCGTGGGCGGCCCTGACGGCCAGGGCGCGGAAGCGGGCCGGACCCTCGTGCGGCGCGGTCCGGCCGTCGAGGGCGCTGTCGAGCATGTCCACGGCTGCCACATCGGCCAGGACCGGTACGACGACGTCGGCAAGCTCGCGCGCCGTCGTCTCCAGATCGAGGGTGGTACCCACGGAGGCGGAAGCCCTGGCGATATGGGCCAGCCGCTGCCGCGCCTGTGCCGCCTCCGCGGCAGCTCGATAACGCTCAGTGACGTCGATGACGGAGTAGGCGAGGCCCAGCACCCGCCCGCCGGAGTCCTCCAGCCGGTAGTACGAGACGGACCAGGCATGCTCGTGGTCGGGGTCGCCAGGGGGACGACAGACGATGTCCCGGTCCACGACCGACTCGCCCGTCTCCAGGACCCGTCGCAGCCGTGCCTCGGGGTTCGTGTCCAGGTAGGTCAGGACCTCGTCGGCCCGGCGGCCGAGACGCTCGGAGGCGGGCTGTCCGGTGATGCGTTCGAGAGCGGGATTCACGGCCAGGTACCGCAGGTCCGGGTCCAGAATGGCCAGCCCGACCGGGGACTGGGACACCAGGCGCACGGCCAGTGCGGCATCGCGCTCGACCCGCTCGACGGTCGCCTGGTCCGCCGCAAGGCCCAGCGCGTAGACGTCACCGAGGTCGTCCAGCAGCCGCATGTTGCGGAACTCCACCAGGCGCGTGCTGCCGTCCTTGTGCCGGATCGGAAAGGCCCCGGCCCAGTCGGCGCCGGACCCCATGACCTCGGCGAACAGGTTCATCACCTCGTCCTGGTGCTCCTCGTGGACCGTCAGCCGAGCCGCGTTCCGACCCAGCGCCTCAGCCGCGGTGTAGCCGAACAGCTCCTCGGCCTTCGGGCTCCAGAAGACCACCTGGCCCTTCGCGTTCAGCACCACGGCAGCGACGCTGAGCAGATCGAGCAGGCCACTGGGCGGCGCGGCACGGTCGGCCGCTGACCAGCCGCCGCCTGCTCGGGAAGACTCCGTCGTGCCCATGCGTGCCTCATGTTCCTTCCGGCTCGGCGCCTTGGCTCGTGCCGTTCCGGTGGGCGTTCTGCTTCATCCATGGTCGACCCGGACCGACGCAGCGCACACCTCGTGGCTGCCGCCGGCGTGCCGCCACTTGGTGCGGCGGGGCGGTGTCGCCGCTCCGCGTCACGGCCTGTCATCGACTGCACACATTGGGCGGTCTTCGGATCGGCGTAGGAGCTCGAACCCGGCACCGGGGCCGGACCGCGCGACACCGGCGCCTCACGCCTGCTGCTGTGGGTGCGGATACCCCGGATCGTCACCGCCGTGATGATCGGCACCGCGCTTTTCGTCGGCCGGCTTCACGTACCGGACACGCGTCACCCGATGGTCTCCGGCGCGTTCGGCCTCGGGCCGCCCGCGTGCTGGCCACGCACCTGGTGGAGATGTCGGTGGACCTCGGCGGTGGCGATCGCGCGTGCGGTTGTCGTCCGTCGTGCGGCACGGGATGCTAGGGAGCACGAAGGGAAGCGGTGTCATGGATCGTTTTCCGAATGCCGCCAACGTCGATTTCCACAGTCCTCTGGACCTCTCCAAAGCCGCCGCCGCGGTACTGGACGCCGAAGGCAACATCTCCGGGTGGGGAGCCTCGGCCCAGCGTCTCCTCGGACATTCGCCCGAGGACGTGCTCGGAAAGCCGGCCGGCCGGCTGCTGGCAGCGGCCCCCGGGCAACGGCTGTCCGCCCTCTGCCGGACGCACAAGCCCCGCAGCACCGTCCTGGACCTCTCCTGCCGGGACGGACGTACCCTGCGCGCGGCCGTGACGTTCAGCCCGCTCGAACACCTGGGCGTCGCCGCGACCGTCGTCGTCGCGGCCGATCTGGAGGCGCTGCGCGGCTGGGAGGCGCAGCTGGCGCTGCTGCAGGGACTGGCGACCGAGTCGACCGTGGGCCTGACGATCTTCGACACCGACATGCGCGTCGTCTGGGGCAACGTCTCCACCGATCTGGAGCTCGCGGGGATCGCCCAGTACATCGGCCGGCCGGCCTCGGATCTCTTTCCCGAGGGCGAATTCATCTCCCGGCACCACCCCCCGGACGAGGACCAGATCATGGAGCACGTCATGACGACGGGCGAACCGATCATGGGCATGCACTATCGCGGCCGCGCCCCCGCCGACCCGGTGCGCGAACATGTCTGGTCCTGCTCCTACCACCGGCTGGTGGACGCCCGGGGCGAGCTGCTGGGGCTGTTCGAGGAGTCCCTGGACATCACCGACCGCTATCGCGCCCAGGAACGGCTGTCGCTGCTGGTGCGGGCGGGAAAGCGCATCGGTGCCTCGCTGGACGTGCGGCGTACGGCCGCGGAACTGGCCGACGTGGCGGTACCGCAGCTGGCCGACGAAGTGCTGGTGGACCTGCCGCCGGCGGTCATCGAGGGACGGCAGCCGCCGACGGGCTCGGCGCCGGGGCACGGTCTGCTGCGGATGCACGGCAGGACCCCGGAAGAGTTCCGGACCAGTCCCGTCTCCTATCCATCGTCGTCACCGCAGGCTCAGAGTCTGGGCACCGGCCGCCTCGTCGTCGACGCCTCCCCGCCCGAGGCACCGGGCGGGGAGGGATCGGGCGCCTCGCACTCCTGCCTCTTCGTACCGCTGCTGACGCGCAATACGGTCCTGGGCCTTGCCACCTTCCGGCGCAGCAGCAACCCCGACCCCTTCGGACCCGAGGAGCAGACGCTCGCCGTGGAACTGGCCGAGCGAGCCGCCGTCGGCATCGACAATGCGCGCCGTTACACCAGCCAGCACGCGGCAGCCCTGGTACTGCAGCGCAGCCTGCTGCCCCAGCACCTGCCCGAGCAGAGCGCGGTCGACGTGGCGTACCGATACCTGCCTGCCGACAGCCGCGTGGGCGTGGGCGGCGACTGGTTCGACCTGATCCCACTGTCCGGTGCCAGAGTGGGCCTGACCGTCGGCGACGTGGTGGGCCACGGCATGCACGCCGCCGCGACCATGGGCCGGCTGCGCGCCACCGTACGGACCCTGGCCCTGCTGGACCTGGACCCGGCCGAACTGCTGACCCGGCTGGACGGCCTGGTCGCGCAGGACTCGGAACCCCACCCGAACGACGGGCTGAGCGACGAGGCGCTCGGGGTGACCTGCCTGTACGCGATCTACAACCCGGTCAACGGCCGGTGCTCCTGGGCGAGTGCGGGCCATCCCCCGCCGATCGTGGCCGATGCGAGCGGCTCGGTGGCCTTGTCCGCGCTGGCGCCGGGACCGCCCCTGGGACTGGGCGGCCTCCCCTACGAGAACGTCGATCTGAACTTGTCCAGCGGCAGTGTGGTGGCCTTCTTCACCGACGGCGTCGTGGAGGACCGGCGCACCGACATCGACAGCGGCATCGACCGCCTTGCCCATGTGCTCACCTGGCAACGCTGCCCGCTGGAGGAACTCTGTGACCGGGCGCTGTCGGCCCGGCCGCCCGGACCGCAGGCGGACGATGCCACGCTGCTGCTCGTCCGCACCCGCCGTCTCGACGCCGACCGGGTGGCCGACCTGGAACTGCCGCCCGACCCGGCCATGGTGGCGCACGCCCGCACGGTCGCCGAGCGCCAATTGGAGGCCTGGGGCCTGTCCGATCTGTCGTTCACCGCCGAACTCGTGGTGAGCGAGCTGGTCACCAACAGCATCCGGTACGCCACCGGGCCCGTCATGCTGCGGCTGATCAGGGACCGCTCCCTGCTGTGCGAGGTCTCGGACAACGCGCACACCGCACCCCACCTGCGGCGAGCGCGCCGGGACGACGAGGGAGGCCGCGGCCTGTTCCTCGTCGCCCAGATGTCTCAGCGCTGGGGCACGCGGTACACCTCGTCCGGGAAGACCATCTGGGCCGAGCTGGCCATACCCTAGGAGCCCCTGCTGCGGTGGACGCACCGGAAGACGGCCGTGACGTCCCAGGACGCACCCCGCGGCGTCCTGCCCCTCCTCACCAGTCGTGCACGGTCCCGTCCTGCAGCCTGCTGATCGGCAAGTACGCCTGTTGATAGGGGAAGTGACGTGCCGCTTCGATGTCGAGGTCGACGCCCAGCCCCGGCGTGTCGGACGGATGCAGCAGTCCCTGCTCGAAGCGGTAGGAGGTGCGGAACACCTCCAGGGTGCGCTCGGAGTGCCGCATGTACTCCTGGATGCCGAAGTTGTGAACGGCCAGGTCCAGATGGAGGGCGGCGGCCATGCCCACCGGGGAGATGTCGGTGGGACCGTGCATCCCGGACCTGACACCGTAGACGGCCGCGAGGTCGAGCAGCTTCTTCATCGCGGTGACGCCGCCGGTGTGGGTCACCGCGGAGCGCACGTAGTCGATCAGCCTCTCACTCAGCAACGTCGTGTAGTCGTACACGGAGTTGAAGACCTCGCCGATGGCCAGCGGTGTCGTCGTGTGCTGACGGATCAGGCGCAGGGCCGCCTGGTCCTCCGCGGGCGTGGCGTCCTCCAGCCAGAACAGGTCGTACGGTTCCAGTGCCTTGCCCAGCTTGGCGGCCTGGATCGGGGTCATCCGGTGGTGTCCGTCGTGCAGCAACGGGAGTTCAGGCCCGAACTCCGCCCGAACGGCCTCGAAGACGCCGGGCAGGTGCCGTAGGTACGCGCGCGTGTCCCAGGTCTCCACGGTGGGCCGGGCCCGGCCGCCGGTGGAGGGGCGCGCGGGCTCGTAGTCGTAGCGATCTCCGCCGCCGGCGCTCGACGCGGCAACTCCGTACACGGAGTCGAAGCCGGGGATCCCGGTCTGGATGCGGATCGCACGGTAGCCCTGCTCCCGGTGCGCCCTTATGGAGTCGAGCAGTTCGGGCACATCGCGGCCGGAGGCGTGTCCGTAGGCGAGGGCGCCGGTGCGGGACGCACCGCCGAGGAGCTGGTAGAGGGGCATCCCCGCGCACTTGGCCTTGATGTCCCACAGCGCCGTGTCCACGGCCGCGACGGCCGCCATGGTCACGGGGCCTCGGCGCCAGTACGCCCCTCGGTAGAGGTGCTGCCAGGTGTCCTCGATGCGGGAGGCGTCGCTCCCGACGAGCAGGGGCACGACATGGCTGTCCAGGTAGGAATGGACGGCCAGCTCACGGCCGTTGAGCGTGGCGTCGCCGAGGCCGACGACGCCGTCCTCGGTGGTGATGCGCAGGGTGACGAAGTTCCGTCCCGGGCTGGTGACGATCACCTCGGCGGACACGATCTGCATGGTGGATCCCCCCTCTTTCCGGCGGTTCGGTCGGTTCGGACGGGATGAGACCGGGGTGGTCACAGACCCCAGGTGCGCTCGGCCAGCTTTGTCTGGACCTCGGCGACGATCTGTGCGATCGGCCGGGTCGCGTCGACTTCGGTTCCGTCCTCCTCGTCCTTGTCGAGTGGCTCCAGGTCCTCGAACTGTGAGGAGACGAGGTCGGCCGGCATGAAGTGCGGCTCTCTGCTCTCCACGCGGGAAGTCGCCTCGTCCTGGTCGATCTCCAGGTACACAAAGAACACGTCGGGCCGGGCCACGCGCAGCAACTCCCGGTAGATGCGTCTCAGCGCGGAGCAGGTGATCACCAGCCCCTCCTCCGGACCCGCCGCCCGCATACGGCTCGCGATGGCGGCCAGCCACGGACTGCGGCTGCGGTCGTCGAGAGGGATTCGGTTCTTCATGGATCGGACATTGGACAGGGGATGGAAGTCGTCACCCTCCTCGAACGGCACCCTGAGCGAATCCGCCAGGTAGCGGCCCACGGTGCTCTTGCCGCATCCGCTGACTCCCATGACGACGACGGGTGGGCGCCGGGCGTGGAACAAGCCGGCCATGGCCTCCTGGAAGCCGGCTCGATGAGCGGGCGGCAGGCCGTTGGCGTTGAACTGGTCGAGGCCCGCCCGCAGTCGGTCGCGTACGCCGGGATCGTGCAGCCGTCCGCTGCGGATCTCGGCGAGGAGAGCCTCCGCGAAGGCCTCCGCGGCCGTGGCCAGCCCCTGGTCGATGGCGTACGCCAGTCCCATGTGCAGCCACATGGCGATCGGCTCCGGCCGGGTGGGATACCTCTGGACGGTGTCGGCACCGACGACGGCCCGCGTCGGCGTGACCACCGACTCCTGGTGGGCGCCGGCCCAGTCCCTGTCGATGCGGTGGTTCAGCGCCATGACGACCGGATAGGAGAGGCGGACGAACAGTTCGTTGCGCGAGCCGGCGAGGAGCGTCCGGTGGAAGGCCGCGTCCACGTCCCTGAAGCGCTGCCGGACCGCCGTGCCCTCCTGTGGCTGCGCGAAGTCCGGGTCCTCGCTCAGGGCGAGCAGGGTGCGGGCGTGGCTGGTGAGGTCGTGGCAGATCTCCGCGGACCGGCTCAGGGCGGCCAGTCTGGCCGCGCGGGGTTCGATCACCTCGCGCAACTCGGTCAGTGAACGCATCTGGCTGTCGGGGGCCACCTCCAGCCGCCACGCGATCACGTCCGGGTCCAGCAGGTCCCACCGTTCCAGCGCCTGGACGGTGGCCCCGATCCGGGCCTGCAGATTCACCAGGCCCTTCTGGTGCAGCGTCTGCAGGGCCTCGCGGGCCATGGGCCGGGTGACCTCGAACTCCTGCGTGACGGCGTCCACGGTGAGGTGGTGGTCGCGGGGCTTGCCGCCTTCCACGATCTGGCAGCCCAGTCGCTCCACCACCCTCGCGGTGGAGCCCCGTGACACGTCCTCGGATCCTTCGGGCAGGTCGGCTTCGGGACCAGTCATGGCGGAGATGCTAGGTCACAGCGGCGTACTGGTCAGCCGTCCGAACGCAGCCTGAGGGAGCACTGAATGGCCTGGGGGCGCACGCCGGAGCGCTCCGCAGGCCAGTACCTTCCCCGTGCGACTCCGAGGCCGATTGATGAGGCATCAGAAGCCTTCTCTGACCTAGATCAGATGAGTACCGTGGTCACCCATTCGAAAGGTTTCGGTATCGCCCAGGACCGGACGGAGCGAGTGGATGTGCGCCGTCGCAGGGCCGGTTTCGACGCGCGGCAGCTGACGCAGGGCTGCCTCGTCCCCGTTCCGACGCAGCCGCAGGAGAGCCGTATGCCCGAACCGACCTCGCCCACGCCTCCGCCTGAGCGGTTGTCACTGCGCTGGGCGCTCATCCTGTTAGCCGCGGTGGTGGCGGGACTGCTGGCAGGCCTGCTGACGTACGCCCAGTCCCGCAACTGGCCGGCCTCGATCCTGGCGGCGCTCGGAGCGAGCGGCGCGGCGCTGGTGAGTCTTCCCCTGCTGCTGTGAACCCGGAGTGCACCGGGCTCCCTGGGTCAGGTGGGAATGCGTACCGTCTCCACCCAGCTCGGGGGCTGTGGTGCGGCGGAGCCGATCAGGGCCGCGATGACGCGGCAGGGTGGGTTCTCGTCGGGCCAGGGGGTGAACCCGTCGGTGAGGACGACGACGATGCTCGGGCGGTCCGGTGTCGCGAGCGCTGCGTCGATGCCGACGCGCATGTCCGTGCCGCCACCGCCGCCCAGGGTGATCTGCTCGGTGGCCGCCACCCGGGACACGGCCTGCACGTCGGCGTCGCACGCGAGTACGGTCACACGGTTGCCTCGTAGGCCCACCTCGCGCAGGACGCCCGTCACCTCCGCGAGGGCGGCGGCCAGTTCGGCGTCGCCCATCGAACCGGAGGTGTCGATGACGACGGCCACCCGCGGCAACGGGCGGCGCAGGCTCGGCAGGACGACGCCCCTCAGCGCCGGGGTACGGCGCGAGGGGCGGCGGTAGGTGTAGTCGACGGCTCCGCCGGCCCATGCGGCGGCCTCCCGGACCGCGCCGGACAGCGCCCGTCGCCAGTCCACCGTGGGCTCCAGGATCTCCTCGGCCCAGCGCTGCCAGCCCGCGGGCAGGGTGCCACGGGTGCGCTGATGGGCGCGCATCGCCTCGGCGGTCTGCCGCCGCAGGGCCTGCGCCTCGACCTCGCCGAGCCGTGCGGGGCCGGCGGAGTCGGGGAGTTCCCAGGGCGCGGGCCGGCCGTGGGCGCCCGATCCGCAGTCCGGCGCCCGCACCTGCGGCGGCAGTTGTTCCAGGTATACCTCGAACAACTGGCCTTCGGGGAGGCCGAAGAGGCGGGGTTCCATGCGCCCCTCGGGCAGACGCAGGCCGTCGGCGAGCAGGTCGTCGTTGATCTCGCAGTCCTGCGCGACGTTGACGCGGTGCCAGTCGCGCTGGGCGGCGGCCGGGAGCCGGTCCGCCCGACCGTGGTGGTCCCGCAGCAGGTGCGCCACCTCGTGCACCCAGACGCCGGCGAGCTCGGGCACCGGCGTCGCGTCGACGAAGGCGGGCGACACATAGCAGCGCCAGTGCCGGTCCACCCCCATCGTCCGGACCTCTGTGCTCGCAACGACGGTCAGGGCGTACAACGCCGAAGCCAGATACGGCCGGTCGCTCGCCGCCCGGTAGCGGGCGGCGAGCAGTCTGGTCATGTCCAGGGAGCGGCGGGAATCCTCCGTCATCCCCGCGCTCCTCACCGGCCGGCGCCGGGCAGCGCCCCGGACATCTGCAGCAGGTCCAGGAACCCGTCGATGCCGGGCGGTACGGGCCAGTCGAGGTGCCGCATCGCAGCGAGGTCGGTGGCGGCCCGGGCGGCCACGTCCGGTACGCCCGCGTCCACGGCCTTCGCCAGCACCGCCCAGCCGGCCTCCCACCGCGGCCGGGTGAGGTCACTCTGGATGGCGGCGACCACCGCGATGAGGAACGCCAGTTGCCGGTCGCCGCGGCCGGGCAGGGTGAAGGCGTCCGGGTCGGCGAGGACCCGGTCGGGGTCGGGCAGATCGAGGTTTTCGAGGTAGGACAGCAGCTCGATGCCCGCGCCGTCCCCGACGGCGCCGGTGAGCGCGGCGGCCAGCGCCTCGCGGCCGACGCCGGCGGCGTACCCGGCGGCGAGCAGCTTGAGTGCCATCTCCCAGGTGCGAGGGGACGGCCAGGACCGGCCGCGGCTCTCGGCGTCGCCGGGGATGTGGTGGACCAGGCCGGGCCGGGCCGTGAGGAAACCGGAGATCGCGCCGCGGGCCCGTGCAACCGCGCCGGGCACCTTGCCGGCGTCGACGACGGGCACGGTCAGCTCCGGCCAGGTACCGGCCATGCCGCGGGCGACGGTCCGGGGGTCATGGGTCCATTCGAGGTGGACGAAGCGGTTGGCGAGCGGCGGGCTGAGATGCCACCCGTCCGCCGCGCTGGACGGCGGGTTGGCGGCGGCGACGATGCGCACCGCCTCCGGCAGGACGAGGCTGCCGACCCGTCGTTCGAGCACCACACGCAGCAGCGCCGCCTGCACGGCCGGCGGCGCGGAGGAGAGTTCGTCGAAGAAGAGCAGGCCCTGTCCGGCCCGGGCGAGGCGGACCGCCCAGTCCGGCGGGGCCATCGGCACGCCGGTCACGGCCGGGTCGTCACCGACGATGGGCAGGCCGGCGAAGTCGGAGGGCTCGTGCACGCTGGCGATGACCGTCTCCAGCGGCAGGCCGAGCCCGGCGGCGAGCTGCTCCAGGGCGGCCGACTTGCCGATTCCCGGCTCCCCCCACAGCAGCACGGGCTGATTGGCCGTCACGGCGAGGGCGAGCGCCTCCAGCTGCGGGTTCGCGGCGGGTTCGGTCCGTCGTGCGCGCAGCCTGCGGTTGAGGTCGTCCGCGGCCGCCAGCGGACCGGACGGCGCGGTGGGGGCGGTACGGTCGGTACTCAAAGGACCGGTTCTTCCTCGTCGTCGGCTTCATCGGCTTCGTCTGCTTCTTCGGCTTCGTCGGCGTAGTACTCGTCCTGCTCGTCCATCCATTCGTCCCACCACTCGGCGCCGACGCCCGGATGCTCCTCCTGCACGCGTGCCCGGAGGAAGGCCAGGTCGGGCCGCTTGTACCGGCGGACGAGCTGGGCGAGCGACAACTCGGACTGGTCGATCACGTCGAGCCGCGCCCCGGCGGCGACGAGCGCCTCCACCAGCGCCTTCGAACCGAGGTCGTTGACCGCCACGAACAGCGGCGTGCGCTCCCGCCGGTCGCGGGCCTCGAGGTCCAGCCCCTGCGCCAGCAGCCGCGGCAGCAGCGTCTCGTGGTCGAGGAGGTTCAGTACGTGCAGCAGGGTGCGACCACTGGCGTCCCGCACGCGGGGATCGAAGCCCGCGTCCAGGAGCTCCAGCACGCCAGGGGTGTCACCGTGCTGGGCGCGCAGGAACAGTTCGTGGCGTTGCGCCCGCAGCGCCTTCGGCAGACGGCCTTCTCCAGAGGTCCACGTCTGCTCCACGGCGAAGCATCCGGCGACGGCTCCGCCGAAGGCACGCAGGGCGCGTTCGCGCTGCTGTTCCTCGTCGCTGTGCGGCATGCGCAGCAGGCCGCCGGGCCGGAAGGCCACCTCGTGCCATTCCCCGCGGCACCTGACCCGCACGGGTGCGGGAGCCGGCGCCCCTGGCGGGCCGACCGGGCCGTCCGGGACCTGGAGGGCGGGGAACAGCGCCTCGCGGACGAGCGGATGCAGATGCTCCGCCGCGACGCCTCCGACACGCATCAAGTCCAGGTCGGGGAGCCTGCGCCACAGGGCCTCGGCGAGAATGGGCTCGCCTTTCACGTCGTCCCGGTCGACGGCCCGCGCCAGCAGCCCGCCGGCGTCCGTGGGCTCCAGCAGGACGTAGGTCCGCCAGTGCGCGGCGATGAGGAAACGGACGCCGACGCCCTCGGCCATCTGCCGACGGATCTCCGGCTCCAGGCGGGTGTGGTCGAGCGCGAGCCCGCCCAGGAGCTGCTCCGGATCCGCCTGGTACCAGCCCGATTTCTGCGGGGGTGTCAGGTCCAGCTCGATACCGGCGGCGGCGAAGGCGGCCTGGATCTCGCCCTTCTGGTGCAGCAGCGTGGCCCACTCGGCCCGCGCCGCCGGGTCGCCGTCGCCTGCATCGGCCGCAGGCAGTTCCTCCGTGCCGCGCGGGGTGGCGTCGGCGTGGAAGAACGGCGGCCTGTCCGTGCCGCCGCCGCACCGTTCACGCAGCTCGGCGGCGTGCCGTGCGTCCCACAGGTGCCGCGCGTACCGCCAGTCCTGCGTGGTCCGCCCGAAGACGCCTGCGGCCTGCTCGTCCGTGACCGTACTGAACCGCAGGGCGATCCGCTGCGGTCCGTCGATCATCGCAGGCGTGGTGATGTGCAGGTAGGGCGTGGCCCGGCGGCCCTCGTCCGTTGTCTTCGGGCGGTAGCGCGCGAGGACGACCGTCGTGTCGGTGGCGAGCGTGGTCCGTCCGCCGAGCACGCGCGGCAGGTGCCAGCGCAGCAGGTCGGGGGCGAAGTGGCGGAGGTCGTCCGCAAGAGCCGCGGCGACCTCGTCGCCACAGTGGTCGGCGACTTCGGCCAGGTCGAAGGTGACGTCGACGTTCGCCGCCGCGCAGGCGCCCGACCAGTCACCGGCCAGACGGCGTTCGGTCGCGCGCTCGATCATCCGGCCGGGCACCGCGTACCGGCGGATCCGGCGCCGGCTGGCCACCTCGTCCGCAGGGAAACAACGGAGTTCGCCACGAGAGCTCAACGGTAGACACTCCCTATCGCGTGCAGGTCGGGATGGGCCCTGCCGACGGGCCGCAGACGCTGGGTGAAGGACCGCTTCACCTTGCGGGGCAGGCCGGGCCCCAGACCGACGTACTCCAGGGGCGAGTTGTCGGGCACGGCCGCCAGCAGTGTCTTCGCGCCCCGGCCGGTCAGGCCGGTGTGGCACAGCTCCAGCCGGCGCAGTGGGCTGCCCGGCAGCGCGGCGGCCAGCGCGTGGGCGCCTGCGTCGCCGGTGGTGTTGGCGGGGGCACCGAGGCTGCGTTCCGACGGCGGGCGGCCCAGGTCGAGTGCCTCGATCCCGCCGAGGGAGTCGGCGAGGGCCCGGGCACCGACGGGGCCGATCCCGTTGCCGCCCAGGCCGAGGCGCACCGGCCGTGCGGGGTCGGCCGCGGCGGCGAGGATCGCGGCGCCCTCGTCTCCGAGGTGGTTGGCGGGGAGGTACAGCTCGCGCACACCCGCCTCGCGGATCAGCGCCGCCAGCAGCGGGGCCGCGTCGGCGGTCAGGCCGTTGCCGCCGAGGAAGAGGCGTTCCACCGGGCTGGGCCGGTGGGTGAGGGCGTCGAACAGGGCTCGCAGACCGTCGGTGGTCAGGCCGGTGTTGACCAGGTCGAGGGTGCGCAGCGTGGTGTTGCGGCGCAGCATCGCAGCGAGCGCGCGGGCGCCCTCGTCACCCACGGGGTTGCGCTTGAGCCACAGGGCGCGGACGGTGCCGTCCGTCGTCAGCGCGTCGGCGAGCGCGGTGACGCCCTCGGGGCCGATGCGGTTGCAGCCGAGGTAGAGCGTGTGCAGGCCGTGGCCGTCGACCAGTGCGTCGGCGACCGTGCGCGCTCCCTGGTTCCCGATGGCGTTGGTGCCGAGCAGGACGTGCGTGGCGTGCGCGGAGGCGGCGGCGACGGGCACCAGCCGGGCGGCGCCGACCGCTCCGAGGCCCTGCTTGCACAGGTCGACACGCCCGTCCGCACGCAACGTGCCGAGCGGGAAGGTCTCGTCGGCCTCGACCGGCCGAGCGGACCGCAGTCGGGCGAGCAAGGGCTCCAGAGCGGCGGGATCACTGATCGGGATGTCGGGGTGCTCGATCGCGGGGCAGCGTACGGGTGTCGGCTGCGTCATCACCACTCCACCGGTCCATCGCCGGTGCCCGGCTCGCCGAGGGCGGCATCGCCCTCCGCCCGCCCAGGACGAACCGACGCCAATCGACTTTCCTCCACGACAAGGGCGGCAAGGCTGGCCGGATTCGAACCGACGTCCTCCAGCTTGATGCTTGGGCGCGACGACCTCTGCGCTACAGCCTTGCCGCGGAGATCATAGCGGCTGTCGCCTTTGTGTTCGAACCCGGTTGGTCTCGGACGGCGAGCGAAGAGGGAGCACACCCACGGGTGCGTCTCCCGACGAGCCGCGGCCGTCGCTCGGGGGAAGTGGCCGGAACCGGTATGTGAGGAGTGGTCATGAAGAAGGCCTACGAGGCGCCGAGCTCGTCCGGCTCCGCCGGGCCACTCGTTGCGTCCCGTTGAGGCCAGGCGCCCGACGCTCCGGGGCCGAGGCGAGGAACGCCGAGCCGGCCTCAGCACTGGCCCGACGACCTCGCGGAGCCCTAAACGGCACGCTCCTGAACGGGATCCGAGGAATCCGGGTGATCTGGCTCACCGGCCGGGGCGGCGGCACGCAGCGCCGCATCAACCCGGCGGTTGCTGGTCATCGTCGCGGTGACGGTGGTCATGGCGAGGAGGAGGCCGGCGGCGGTGCAGAGCGGGGTGCGTACGTCGTAGGTGGCGGCCAGCCAGCCGCCGAGGAAGGCGCCGAACGGGGCGGCACACATGGCGAGCATGCGGGAGGTGGAGGCGACCCGGCCCATCAGATGGGCGGGGACGATCGCCTGTCGGAGGGAGGGGCCGAGCACCATCGTGGCGCCCATGCCCGCGCCGCAGACGGCGAGCGCGAGGCCGGCGACGTACGGGTTCGAGGCGACGGCGAGGCCCAGGATGGCGAGTCCCTCGACTGCGGCCGTGCAGGTGAGCGCGGCGCCGGTGCCGAGTCGTCGGCCGAGGAAGGAGGCGATGCCCGCGCCGAGCAGACCGCCGGTGGCCTCCGCCGTGAGGAGCAGGCCGAAGCCGAAGGTGTCGATGCCGAGACGGTCGTGCGCGAAGAGGGCGAGTACGGTCTCCACGGCGAGGAAGGCGATGTTCCCGACCGCCGGACGCAGCGCGAGCCCGAGCAGCAACTGATCCCGCAATACGTACGAGGCGCCGGCCCGCGCCTGCCGCAGCAGCGACTCGCGGGCCTGCGGTACGGGCCGGGGTGCGGCAGGCAGCGACCGTACGAGCAGTGCGGAGAGCGCGAACGAGACCGCGTCGGCGAGCAGCGGAACCGCCCGCCCGAGCGCGAGCAGGGCACTGCCCGCGGGTGGCCCGGCGAAGCCCGACGCGGCGGTCTGGGTGCCGCGCAGGCGGGAGTTGGCGCGCTCCAGGAGCGCGGGGTCACGGCCGAGCAGATCCGGTAGATAGGCCGTGGCGGCCGTGTCGAAGAAGAGTCCGCCGAGGCCGAGGAGGAAGGCGACGGCCGCGAACAGTGGAATGCTCAGCACGTCGAGCGCGGCCGCTGCCGCCGGTATCGCGAGCAGCACCGCACGTGCCGCGTCCGTGACCCACATCGTGCGCCGCCGGTCCCAGCGGTCCACCAGCGCACCGCCGAGCACCCCGAAGAGCAGCCACGGCAGCGTTCCGGCGGCCGTGACGACAGCGAGCGCCATCGGATCCCGCGTCAACGTCAACGCGAGCAGCGGCAGCGCGGCATGCGACACCCCGTCACCGAGCGAGGACACCGTCTGTGCAGTCCACAGCCGCCCGAACCCGGTCGGCAGCTTCCGAACGTCTGAGGTCACTTGGCGTCCCCTTCGACCTGCCCGCGCGATGCCGGGTGGAACAGTGCGAAGACGAGTGACGCGTCCGGCAGCGACGGATCGGACAGCTCCCGGTACTCGTCCGCCAGTGCCTGCAGCCGTGCCCCCAGCTCCGCGAACTGCTCCTCGGTGAGCCGCAGATGCGCCATCCGCACGTGCCGCTCGCCATCCACCGGCGCTGCCTCCAGATCCGCCACCGCATGCCGCATCAGCACATCCGGCCCTCCCTCGCCCGGATCCGGCAGCACGATCGCCCGCGCGGCCATTGCGTAGTACCGCTCGGTGACCCCCCGGACCTTCCGCGTTCGCACCACCTTCACCAGGCCCGCCCGCTCCAGCAGCCGTACGTGGTAGCTGGAACTCCCCTTCGCAAGGCCCACTCGCTCGGCGATCTGCGTAATCGTCGCGGGCTCGAAGCGGAGCACGGCCATGATCCGGTGACGCGTGAGATTGGAAACGGCGCGCAGCTGCTCGTCAGTGGTGACGTGGAACGTCTCGGGAAGATCATCGGTAGGCATGCCTCCAATAGTCAACACTTCTTGACCATTAGGCAAGGGAGTTTTGCTCGGCTTCCGGAATCGGCTGTCCAGCCCGCGAGGGCCTGGCCGCAGCTCGCGCCCGCGGCCGGGCCGGCGGACGCCCCACCGTCGCCACCGAGGAAGTCATCAAGGCTGCCCGCGACCTGCTGCCCGACCTGCGCGAACTACGCACGGGCGCCGTGCCCCGTCAGCTCGAAGAGCCCGCGCAGTAGGCGGACCCGAGCGAGATCAATCTCAGCGGCACTTTCTGTACCTCGACTACTCACACCCGGAAGCGGAGATCCGGCGCCTCGTCGAGCTGGCCCGGCTGGGCGAGGTCGTCGACCGGCGGCCCGGCCGCCGACGTCGGCGAGCGCGGCAGCGACCTCTCCGGCGGCGAACGCCAACGCATCGCCCTCGCCCACGCGTTGCCGGCCCGCCCCTCGCTGCTCCTGCTGGACGAGCCCGCCTCCCACCTCGACGCGATCAATGAAGCGGCCACCCGTCGACGCGGGTGTTCACCTGCGCAGGCGACGCTCGCGCAACACCGCCGCATACACCTCCGCCGTCGCCGCGGCAGCCGCGTCCCAGCCGAAGGACCGGGCGTGCCGGGCCGCGGACGTACCCATGCGGGCGGAGCGTGCCGGGTCGTCGGCGAAGCGGCACAACTCCCGTGCGTAGTCAGCCGGATCGTGCCCTGGTACGAGAACTCCGCTCACACCGTTTCGCACCGCCACCGGCAGACCGCCGACCTCGGCGGCGATCACCGGTGTGCCGCAGGCCTGTGCCTCGACGGCGACCAGCCCGAAGGACTCGCTGTAGGACGGCATGACGACAACCGACGCCGCGCGATACCAGTCGGCCAGTCGGTCCTGGCCGACCGGCGGCCGGAACAGCACGACGTCCAGGACGCCGAGCCGGGCCGCCAGCTTCTGCAGCTCGTCCGGCTCGGACAGACCGCTGCCGCTCGGCCCGCCCACGACCGGCACCAGGATCCGTTCACGCAGCCACGGCCGCTCCTCCAGGAGCCGGGCCACCGAGCGCAACAGGACGTCCGGCCCCTTCAACGGCTGTATGCGGCCGGCGAAGAGCGCGACGAGTGCGTTGTGCGGCAGACCGAGGCGGGTGCGGGCGGCGGCCCGGCCGGCCGAGACGCCGGAGGTGTCGGGCCTGAACCGGTCCAGGTTGACTCCGGGGTGGACGACGGCGACCCGGTCGGCGTCGGCGTCGTAGTGGCGCAGGAGGTCCTCCGCCTCCCTCTCGGTGTTCGCTATCAACCGGTGTGCGGCCCGCACGACTTGTGTCTCCCCGATCACGCGGCTCGCGGGCTCGGGGGTGTCGCCCTCGGCGAGGGAGGCGTTCTTCACCCTGGCCATGGTGTGCATGGCGTGCACCAGCGGGACGCCCCGGCGCTCGGCGAGTTGACGGCCGACGTGGCCGGAGAGCCAGTAGTGCGAGTGGAGCAGGTCGTAGTGACCGGGGCGGTGGCCGGCCCAGGTCTGCGTCACACCCCGGGTGAAGGCGCACAGCCGGCCCCGGAGTTCCTCCTTGGCCAGGCCGGCATAGGGGCCCGCGTGCACATGCCGTACCAGGACTCCGGGCGCGAGTTCGACGCTCGGCGGGAGCTCGGCGGAGGTGGCCCGCGTGAAGATCTCCACCTCGATGCCGAGGGCGGCGAGGCGTACCGCGAGCTCGACGATGTAGACGTTCATCCCGCCGGCGTCGCCGGTGCCCGGCTGGTGCAGCGGTGATGTGTGCACGCTGAGCATGGCCACGCGGCGGGGCAGGTGCCGGCTCATTTCTCGAACCCTCCCTCCGGCTGCGGTGGCGGGTCGAGGCGGTGCTCGCCGGAGTAGACGTTCATGGAGCCGCCGCGCAGGAAGCCGACGAGAGTGAGCCCGGTCTCCGCCGCGAGGTCCACCGCCAGGGAGGACGGTGCCGAGACCGCCGCCAGCATCGGGACGCCCGCCATGACCGCCTTCTGTGCCAGCTCGAAGGACGCCCGCCCGGACACCAGCAGAATCCTCCGGGACAGCGGCAGTTCGCCGGACCGGAGTGCGCGGCCGATGAGCTTGTCGACGGCGTTGTGCCGACCGATGTCCTCCCGGAGATCCAGCAGTTCGCCCTCGGGCGAGAAGAGCCCGGCCGCGTGCAGGCCGCCGGTCCGGTCGAACACCCGTTGCGCGGCCCGTAGTCGGTCGGGCAGGGCGGCCAGCGCCTTCGGGGTGACTCGGAGCGGGGGCCGGTCTCGGATCGGCCACGCGGCGGTGGTCCGCACGGCCTCCAGACTCGCCTTCCCGCACAGCCCGCAGGACGAGGTGGTGTAGACGTTCCGCTCGAGCGTGATGTCGGGCAGGGGCACGCCGGGAGCGAGCCGTACGTCGACGACGTTGTACGTGTTCGCACCGTCCTCCGTCGCGCCCGCGCAGTAGACGATGTTCGCCACGTCCTCGGCCCGGCGGACGACGCCCTCGCTCACCAGGAACCCGGTGGCCAGCGCGAAGTCGTCACCGGGTGTGCGCATGGTGATCGCCAGTGGCCTGCCGCCCAGCCTGATCTCCAGCGGCTCCTCGGCCACCAGTGTGTCCGGCCGCGCGCTCACCGCTCCGTCCCGGATGCGCAGCACGCGCCGTCGCTCGGTGACCCGTCCCATGGCCCGACTCCCGCCTCAGCACTCGATGACGTTGACGGCGAGGCCGCCACGCGCGGTCTCCTTGTACTTGACCTTCATGTCGGCCCCGGTCTCCTTCATGGTCTTGATGACCTTGTCGAGGGAGACGTGGTGACGGCCGTCGCCGCGCAGGGCCATCCGAGCGGCGGTCACGGCCTTGACCGCGGCCATGCCGTTGCGCTCGATGCAGGGGATCTGGACCAGGCCGCCGACCGGGTCGCAGGTCAGGCCGAGGTTGTGCTCCATCCCGATCTCGGCGGCGTTCTCCACCTGCTCCGGGCTGCCCCCCAGCACCTCGGCCAGACCGCCCGCGGCCATCGAGCAGGCCGAGCCGACCTCGCCCTGACAGCCGACCTCGGCCCCGGAGATGGAGGCGTTCTCCTTGAAGAGCATGCCGATGGCGCCCGCCGCGAGCAGGAACCGGACGATGCTCTCCTCGTCGGCGCCGGGAACGAAGTCGAGGTAGTAGTGCAGGACGGCGGGGATGATGCCCGCCGCGCCGTTCGTCGGCGCGGTCACGACCCGGCCGCCCGCGGCGTTCTCCTCGTTCACCGCCATCGCGTAGAGGGTCACCCACTCCATCGCCCGGCTCCCCGGGTCGCCCTCGCTGCGCAGCGCCCGGGCCGCAGCCGCGGCCCGGCGGCGCACCTTCAGGCCGCCGGGGAGGATGCCCTCGCGGGACAGGCCGCGGGAGACGCAGGCCCGCATGACCCGCCAGATCTCCAGCAGTCCCGCGCGGATCTCCTCCTCGGTGCGCCAGGCCTTCTCGTTCTCCAGCATCAGCGACGAGATGGACAGGCCCGTCTCCTTCGTGAGGCGGAGCAACTCGTCGCCGGTGCGGAAGGGGTGGGGCAGCGCCGTGTCGTCGAGCTTGATCCGGTCCGCGCCGACGGCGTCCTCGTCGACCACGAAGCCGCCGCCGACCGAGTAGTACGTCTTCTCCAGCAGTGGCAGGCCGTCGGCGTCGTATGCGAAGAGGGTCATGCCGTTGGCGTGGTACGGCAGTGACCGCCGGCGGTGCAGGACCAGGTCGGTGGAGACGTCGAAGTCGAGCTCGTGGGCCGCACCGATCTCCGCCCCGAGGAGGCGGATGCGTCGCGTGGCGCGGATCCGCTCGACGTCCAGCTCGGCCTGGGCGATGTCGACGGTGTGCGGCTCGTTGCCCTCCAGCCCGAGCAGTACGGCCTTGGGGGTCCCGTGGCCGTGCCCGGTGGCGCCGAGGGAGCCGAAGAGCTCCGCCCGCACCGCGGCGGTCTGGGCGAGCAGGCCGTCCTTCTTCAGCCGGGCGGCGAACATCCCGGCGGCCCGCATCGGGCCGACGGTGTGCGAGCTGGACGGGCCGATGCCGATGGAGAACAGGTCGAAGACGCTGATTGCCACGCCATACTCCGTGGGATGGGCGGGGCGTGCCGGGCATGTCCCGGGCACGCCCCTGCGGGAGGGTTGTCGGTCACCGGCCCGGGTGGAGCGGCTGCTTCTCCGCCAGGGCGGTGACGCGGACCCCGAGCGCGGACGGCGCGGGCGGTGGGGACGGGCGGCTCATGCGACGGGTGCCGCGGTGGCCGGGACGAGGGTGCGGCGAAGCCGGTTGAACAGCTTCGGCCGGTTGAGGGAGAGCACGGCGACGGCGGAGCCCTCACGGTGGTAGACGGCCGTGAAGGAGCGGCTGTCGAGGTCGCCCTCGACGACCTCGGGCACGGCACCGGGAGCGACGTGTCCGGCGAGTTGGATGCGCACCTGGTACTGGTCGGACCAGAAGTACGGCGCGGTGCGCGGGGCGGGGGCCGACACCCCGGAGAGCAGCGTGCGGGCAGCGGTTGTCGCCTGTTCGGTGGCGTTGCTCCAGTGCTCGACACGGGCATGCCGTCCGGTGAACGGATGCGGGCAGCGGGCGACGTCACCGACGGCGACCACGGCCGGGACGGCGGTCGCACAGCCGGCGTCGCACACCACGCCGTCGTCGACCTGTACGCCGGAGCCGGCCAGCCAGTCGGTGGCGGGTCGCACCCCCACCCCGACCACGACGATGTCGGCGGGCAGCACCCGCCCGTCGGTCAGTCTCACTCCGGTGACCCGGCCGCTGCCGGTGAAGCCCGCCACGCCGGTGCCGCACAGCAGTCCGACCCCGTGATCGCTGTGGAGCGAGGCGCACACCAGCCCCATCTCACGCCCCAGTTGGCGCTCCAGTGGTACGTCGAGCGCCTCGACGACGGTGACATGGAGCCCCAGCCGGTGGGCGGTGGACGCCACCTCGGCGCCGATGAAACCTGCGCCGATGACGACGACCCGGGGCAGGCCGTTCAGCAACTCCGTGCGCAGGGACCGGGCGTCGTCCAGGGTCCGCAGGGTGTGGACGCCGGCCAGCCCCTCCATGCCGGGGAGCCTGCGGGGTGTGGCTCCCGTCGCGATGACCACTCCGTCGGTGCGCAGTTGCCGTCCTCCGGCCAGGGTCACCGAGCGGTCCGCCGGGTCCAGTCGGACCGCGCGCTCGCCGAGCAGCCACCGCACCCGCAGCTCCTCGTACTCGGCCGCGTCGCCCAGCGCGAGCGCGTCGGCGTCGAGGTCGCCCTTGAGGAACTCCTTGGACAACGGAGGCCGGTCGTAGGGGGTGTGCCGCTCCTCCCCGACCACGACGATCTCGCCGTCGTAGCCCTCCGTGCGCAGCGCGCGCACCGTGCTGAGGCCGGCCAGCGACGCTCCGACGACGGTGATGCTCCTCATGCCGGTCCTCCGGGTACAGAACACTGTCTCGAATAACACAACATCGATCGCTATACGCAACATGCTTTCCGCTGCGCCGATCGACTGTCAAGAGATGGGCGGACATTTGTTTTCCATGGCGAACCGGACATCGCTATCCGCAACGCAGCGGGGAGGCAGTAGGGCAGAGCTGGGCCCGTCCACCTGCCGGAGGGGCCGAGCGGCAGGTGGACGGGCGGTACCGGGGGCGGCCTGGATCAGCGGACGGGTCCTACGTCGAGCTTGTCCTGCAGCCAGGTGTGGAAGGCGCCGATGTGGTGCTCGCTGGGCACCAGGACACCGCCCTTGGTGTAGACCCGCGAGCTCATCCCGGGCTGGGTGCGCTCACAGGCGTCGAAGTCCTGCTGGTTGACGCGGTGGAAGAGCTCCACCGAACGGTCCACGTCCTTGCCGCTCTCCACCACGTGCGGCAGGTAGAGCCAGTCGCACTCCACCACCGTGCGGTCGTGCGCCAGCGGGTACATCCGGTGGAAGATCACGTGGTCGGGCACGAGGTTGATGAAGACCTGCGGCTTGACGGTGATGGCGTAGTACCGGCGGTCCTGACCCTGCGCGACCCCGGGAATGCGATCCAGGCCCTCGGAGCCGTCGACGGTGAAGCCCTTGACCTCCTCCCCGAACTCCGCGCCGTGGCCCACGTAGTACTGCGCCGCGTACCCGTCGGCGAACTCCGGCAGGACCTCGGTGAGTTCGGGATGGATGGTGGCGCAGTGGTAGCACTCCATGAAGTTCTCGACGATGAGCTTCCAGTTGGCCTCGACGTCGTAGGTGATGCGCCGGCCCACCTTGAGGTCGTCGATCCCGTAGTTCTCGATCGATTCGGTGTCGCCCAGCCGCTCGACCGCGGCCCCGATCACGTCCTCCTCGAAGGACGGCGGATTGTCGGCCAGGCACACCCACACATAGCCGAGCCACTCCCGGACGTGCACGTTGACGAGGCCGTACGCGGTCCGGTCGATGTCCGGCATCGAGGTCAGGTTCGGCGCGGCGACCAGCTTGCCGTCAAGGCCGTAGGTCCAGGCGTGATAGGGGCACTGGAACGCCCGCTTGACCTCGCCGGACTCCTCGGTGCAGAGCTTGGCGCCGCGGTGCCGGCAGATGTTCAGGAACGCCTTGATCGCGCCGTCCCGGGAGCGTGAGACCAGCACGCTCTCCCGCCCGACCTGACAGGTGCGGAACTGACCGGGCGCGGCCAGTTCCGCGGCACGGGCCACGCAGAACCACATGGCCTCGAAGACGCGCTCCTGCTCCAGAGCGAAGACGGCGGGGTCGGTGTAGTACTCCCCGGAGAGCGTGGAGATCAGGCTCGGGGGCAGATCGGTCGTGGTCATCGGTGTCACCTCGAAAGATGTCAGACGCGGACGCGGCGCGGGTCGAAGAGGGCGATGGGGTGATCGGTGGTGCCGTCGGTGGCCAGGTCGGCGATGATCTCGCCGATCACCGGTACGAACTTGAAGCCGTGGCCGGAGAATCCGCAGGCCACGGTCACCCGCGGGTGCTCGGGGTGTTGCGCGAGGACGAAGTGCTCGTCCGGGGTGTTGCTGTACATGCAGGCCGCGGCCTTGAGGAAGCGGCCGGGCAGGGCCGGGATGCGCGGGCGCAGATGCGCGGCCATGGCCTCGATCTCGTCCGGGTGGATCTGCCGGTCCAGGGTGTCCGGGTCGCTGGGGACGCCCTTGCGGAAGAAGGCGACCTTGGCGCCGCCCTCGGGGCCGTCGAGGGACGGGAAGCCGTAGATCTGGGTGCCGTCCGGGTCCTCCCAGATGTAGACGGGATGCCGGTCGGCGGTGAACGGGCCCGTTCCGCCCTCGGGTTGGAACCAGTACATGACCTGGCGCTCGACCGTCACCTGCACACCGAGGTCGGGCAGGAGCTTCGACGCCCAGGCTCCGGGGGCGAAGACGAGCCGGTCGGCCGTGTAGGCGCCGCGGTCGGTGACCACCCAGGCCTTGCCGCCCGGACCGTCGGCCTCCCAGCCGAGGACCACTTCCGCGAAGTGCAGGTCGGCGCCGTGGGCCCGGGCCAGGTCGAGGTGCGCGGTGACGGTCGCCTCGGGCCGGGCGATCCCGGCCCTGCGCTCGTGGAAGGCGACGTCTTCGGCGGCCGGGTTGAAGGTGGGGAAACGGCGCCGGATGTCGGCGGCGTCGAGGACCTCGTGGTCCAGGTCCCACTGCCGGGCACTGTGCAGGGTGCCGGCGAAGGCCGTGCTGTCCTCGCGGCCGATCATGAGACCACCGGTCTCGGTGAAGACCTCGTACCCGGAGTCGACGGCCAGCTTCTCCCACAGTTCGTGGGCGCGGAGCAGCAGCGGTACGTAGGCCGGGTCCTCGAAGTAGGCCTGGCGGTAGATACGGGAACCGCCGTGGCTGGAGCCGAGGTTGTGGGCCGGCCCGAAGCGTTCCAGGCCGAGCACCCGCTGACCGCGGACGGCGAGGTGGTAGGCGGCTGCGCTGCCCATCCCGCCCAGGCCGACGACGATGACGTCGTACGAAAGGGCCATGTGTCCATCTCCCTGGGAATCGTGCTGACGATGCGTGGGATCCGCCCCGGGGCGGTTCGGCGCCGGATGCGCGACGTCTCCGGGATGCGTGTCGTGCCGGTGTCACCGTGCCCGGTGTGCACGATCGGTCCGCGCCGTCACAGGACCACCACCGAGCGCAGCACCTCGCCCCGATGCATCCTGTCGAACGCCGCCTCCACCTCGTCCAGGGCGATCGTCTCGGTGACGAAGCCCTTCAGGTCGAAGCGGCCTTGCAGGTACAGGTCGATCAGGGCGGCAAAGTCGCGGGAGGGCAGACAGTCGCCGTACCAGGAGGACTTCAGCGCCCCGCCGCGGCCGAAGACGTCCAGGAGGGGCAGCTCGAGGGTCAGCTCCGGGGTGGGGACGCCGACCAGGACGGCGGTGCCCGCCAGGTCGCGGGCGTAGAAGGCCTGTCGGTAGGTCTCGGGGCGGCCCACCGCGTCCACCACGACGTCGGCGCCGAAGCCGCCGGTGAGGGCGCGAACGGCCTCGACGGCGTCGGTCTTGGTGGAGTCGACGGTGTCGGTGGCGCCGAACTCCTCGGCCCACTTGAGCTTGCGCTCGTCGACGTCGACGGCGATGATCCGGCTCGCGCCCGCCACCTTGGCACCCGCGATGGCGGCCATGCCCACGCCGCCGCATCCGATCACCGCGATCGAGTCTCCGCGGCCGACACCGCCGGTGTGGACGGCCGCGCCGAACCCAGCCATCACGCCGCAGCCGAGGAGCCCTGCCGCGGCGGCCGAGGCGGTTGCGTCCACCTTGGTGCACTGCCCGGCGGCGACCAGTGTCTTCTCCGCGAAGGCACCGATACCGAGGGCCGGGGTCAGCTCGGTGCCGTCGGACAGCGTCATCGACTGCGTGGCGTTGTGCGTGGCGAAGCAGTACCACGGCCTGCCCCTGCGACAGGACCGGCACTTGCCGCAGACGGCACGCCAGTTGAGTACGACGAAGTCGCCGGGTGCGACGTCCGTGACGTCCTCGCCGACCGCCTCGACCACGCCCGCCGCCTCATGGCCGAGCAGGAACGGGAACTCGTCGCCGATCCCGCCCTCCCGATAGTGCAGGTCGGTGTGACAGACGCCGCACGCCTGCACCTGCACCAGCGCCTCGCCCGGGCCGGGGTCGGGCACCCGGATGCTCTCCACCGTCACCGGGGCACCCTTCTTCCGGGCGACTACGGCGCGTACCTCGTGTGCCACTTGGCTCTCCTCGTTGAGGGGATGTTCGGGACGGCGGGACGTCGATCGTTCCTCCGGAGTGATCGACGGAGGGAGAGAAGACTGGAGCGTCGTTGCGTATTACGCATTAAGCGTCGCTATAAGCAACGGTCAAACTGTCTGCTCCTGCGGCGGCAACTGTCAAGGCGCGCCACCGAAGCTCTTGCGACTTTCTCGAGCCGCCTCCATGATGTTGCGCATTGCGATTGATGCATCACATGACGAGACACGTGCCGCTCTACGTAAGGTTGCGCCATGAGCAACAGCACGGACGGTCGACCCGAGTCCCCGGTGCAGTCCGTCGACCGGGCCGCGAGCATCCTCGAGTTACTGGGGCGCCAGGAAGAGGCGGGCGTCACCGAGATCGCCGCCGAACTCGGGGTGCACAAGTCGACGGCATCCCGGCCGGCCACCGCCCCGGAACTGCGCGGACTGATCGAACAGGCGGAGGAACGGGGCAAGTTCCGCCTCGGCCTCGGCCTGATCCGCCTGGCCGGCGCCGCCACCGTGCGACTGGACCTCTCCCGGCAGAGCCGCCCGGTGCGCGAGCGACTGGCGGTACAGATCGCCGAGACCATCAACGTGGCCATCCTCGACGGGGACGCCGCCATCAACATCGACCAGGTGCTCGGCCCCTCGGCCATCACCACGCACAACTGGCTCGGCCGGCGCACACCGCTGCACGCCACCTCCAGCGGCAAGATCCTGCTGGCACACCTGCCCGAACCGGAACTGGAGAGCAGGCTCGCGGCACCCCTGGAGCGCTGCACACCCCGCACCGTCACCGATCCCGGCGCGCTGCGGACACAGCTGAGGAGCGCACGCGCCGACGGGTGCGCCTACAGCGTCGAGGAGCTGGAGACGGGGCTGAACGCGGTGGCCGCGCCGGTCTTCACCTTCAACGGCCAGGCGGTGGCGGCACTCAGCGCCTCAGGACCGTCCTTCCGGCTGTCCGAGCAGCGACTGCCGGAGGTTTCCGCCCTGGTGCGGGCCGCCGCCGAGCAGATCTCGAACCGGCTGGGCCATCTCGTTCGCCGCTGAGCCCACCCCGACATCCGGCCGTTGCGCATCACACAGCGCGATGCGCCAAGAAGAACACCACCCCTTGACCAGTCAGCCACCCTGGCTGGACCATGTTGCGTATCATCCAAATCGTTGCGCATTGCGCACCAAGGGAGGATGTCATGTCTCCTCGACCGCAGCCCGGCCGCGAGTTCGTCCTCACCCTCTCGTGCCCCGACCGGGCCGGCCTCGTCCACGCCGTGACCAGCTTCCTGGTGAGCCACTCGGGCAACATCCTGGAGAGTCAGCAGTTCGACGACCGGCTCCAGGACCGCTTCTTCATGCGGGTGCACTTCGACGTCTCGGGTCCCGCCTCGCTGGAGGACCTGCGCACCGGCTTCGGTCCGGTCGCCGAGGCGTACCGGATCACCTGGCGGCTGCACGACGCGTCGACCCCGACCCGCACGCTGATCATGGTGTCGAAGTTCGGCCACTGCCTGAACGACCTGCTCTTCCGCAAGTCGACGGGCGCGCTCAACATAGAGATCCCGGCGATCGTCTCCAACCACCGCGACTTCGAGCCGCTGGCGCAGAACTACGGCATCCCCTTCCACCACATCCCGGTGACACCCGACACCAAGGCGGAGGCCGAGGCGCGGCTGCTCCGACTCGTCGACGAGCTCGACATCGACCTGGTGGTACTCGCCCGGTACATGCAGATCCTCTCCGACGACCTGTGCAAGCAGCTCGAAGGCCGGGCCATCAACATCCACCACTCCTTCCTGCCGAGCTTCAAGGGGGCCAGGCCGTACGTCCAGGCCCACCAGCGCGGCGTCAAGCTCGTCGGGGCCACGGCGCACTACGTCACGCCCGACCTCGACGAAGGCCCGATCATCGAACAGGACGTCGTCCGCGTGACCCACTCGCACGCCCCGGACGAGCTGGTCACCCTGGGCCGCGACGTCGAGGCCCAGGTGCTCGCCCGCGCCGTGCAGTGGCACAGCGAGTCCCGGGTACTGGTCAACGGCCACTGCACGGTCGTCTTCCGCTGACGCGCCGGACGCCTTCACCATTGCCTCGCCGAATCCACGGGACACAGGGACTCCGGTCCGTATAGTTGCGCTATGAGCAACTACACGGCAGATGGAGAAACAGCAGCTCCCGGAGTGAACGGGGTGCAGTCCGTCGACCGTGCCGTCAGCGTCATGGAGATCCTCGCCCAGCGCGGCGAAGCGGGGGTCAGCGAGGTCGCCGCCGAGCTCGACGTCCACAAGTCGACCGCGTTCCGGCTGCTCGGGGCGCTGGAGGCACGCGGTCTGGTCGAGCAGGCGGCCGAGCGGGGCAAGTACCGGCTGGGCTTCGGGATCGTGCGTCTCGCAGGTGCCGTCACCGGCCGCCTCGACCTCACCCAGCAGGGCCGGCCGGTGTGCGAGCGGCTGACAGACGAGGTCGGCGAGACGGTCAACATCGCCGTCCTGCAGGAGCACTACGCGGTCAACCTCTACCAGGTGCGCGGCCCGGGCGCCGTCGGCTCGCACAACTGGGTCGGGCAGCTCACTCCCGTGCACGCCACGTCCAGCGGCAAGATCCTGCTGGCCCATCTGCCGGCGCAGGAGCGTGCCCGTGTGCTCGCGGCCGCCGGGCTGAAGAAGCTGACGCCGCACACCCTGACCGCACAGACGAAGCTCGAACAAGACCTCACCGAGGCGCGCGAGCGCGGATACGCCGTGACGCTGGAGGAGTTGGAGGTCGGTCTGCACGCGATGGCGGCCCCGATCCGCTCCCGGGACGGCGAGGTCATCGCCGCCATCAGCGCATCGGGGCCGGCGTACCGCTTCACCGAGGAACGCATCCACGAACTCGCACCCGCGCTGCTCAAGGGCGCGCAGGAGATCAGCCACCGGATGGGCTACCTGGGCTGAGCCCCCTCCGGGCCCGCGGCGGGCGCGACACGGCGTTCCAGGCGTACGACGACGCTCTTGGACGTCGGCGTGTTGGAGGTGTCGGCCACCGCGTCGAGCGGGACGAGCACGTTGGCCTCGGGGAAGTAGGCCGCACAGCAGCCACGGGGCGTGTCGTACGCGACGGCACGGAACGCCTCCGCCCGCCGGTCCGGACTGTCCGGCCATTCGCTCACGAGGTCCACCGGATCGCCGTCCTCGATCCCGCGCTCCGCGAGGTCGTCTGGGTGGACGAAGACCACCCGTCGTCCCTGGCGGATGCCGCGATAACGGTCGTCGAGGCCGTAGATCGTGGTGTTGTACTGGTCGTGGCTGCGCAGGGTCTGCAGCAGCAGGCGGCCAGGCGGTACCCGCAGCACCTCCACGGGGTTGACCGTGAAGTTGGCCTTGCCCGTGCGCGTCGGGAAGCGCCGCTCGTCGCGAGGGGGGTGCGGCAGGGTGAAGCCGCCGGGGCGCCGCACCCGGGTGTTGAAGTCGGTGAAGCCGGGCACGACCCGGGCGATGCTGTCGCGGACGGCGTCGTAGTCGGCCTCGAAGACCGCCCACGGCACGTCGCCGCCCGGGCCGAAGAGGCTCCGGGCCAGCCGGCAGACGATGGCCGGCTCGGAGAGCAGGTGCGGCGATGCGGGCGGCAGTCCGCCCCGGGAGGCGTGCACCATCCCCATCGAGTCCTCGACGGTGACGAACCGGTTCGCCCCGTCCGGCCCCCGGTCGCGCTCGGTACGGCCGAGCGTGGGCAGGATGAGGGCTTCGCGGCCGCAGACGGCGTGGGAACGGTTCAGCTTGGTGGAGACCTGGACGGTGAGCCGGCAGCCGCGCAGGGCGCGCTCGGTGGCGGTCGTGTCCGGGGCGGCGGAGACGAAGTTGCCTCCCATGGCGAAGAACACCTTCACCTCGCCGGTGCCCATCGCCCGGATCGTCTCCACCGCGTCCAATCCGTGCCTGCGGGGCGGCTCGAAGCCGAACTCGCCTTGCAGCGCGTCGAGGAAATCCGGCGCCGGCTTCTCGTAGATGCCCATCGTGCGGTCGCCCTGCACGTTGGAATGGCCGCGCACGGGACACACTCCGGCGCCTGGACGCCCGATGTTGCCGCGCAGCAGAAGGAAGTTCACCACCTCACGGATGGTGGGCACGGAGTGCTTGTGCTGGGTCAGGCCCATCGCCCAGCACACCACGACCGACCGGGCGGACAGGACGTCGCGGGCGGTGGCCTCGACGGCGTCGAGCGGAAGTCCGGTCGCCTCCGCGACGTCGCCCCAGTCGAGTTTGCGCAACTGGTCGGCGTAGGCCTCGAAGCCGTCGGTGTGCTCGGCGATGAAGTCGTGGTCGAGGACCGTGCCGGGCGCGGCGTCCTCGGCGTCCAGCAGCAGCCGCGACAGCGCCTGGAAGAGCGCCAGGTCGCCGCCGAGCCTGATCTGCAGGAAGCGGTCCGCGAGGGGCGTGCCGCCGCCTGCGAGGCCGCGGGCGTTCTGCGGGTTCCTGAAGCGCAGGAGCCCGGCCTCCGGCAGTGGGTTCACGGCGACGACGCGCGCTCCGCGGCGCTTGGCCTGCTCCAGGGCGGACAGCATCCGGGGGTGGTTGGTGCCGGGGTTCTGCCCGACGACGAAGATCAGCTCGGCGTCGTACAGGTCGTCGAGGTGGACACTGCCCTTGCCGATGCCGATCGTCTCGGTGAGCGCCGAACCGCTCGACTCGTGGCACATGTTCGAGCAGTCCGGCAGGTTGTTGGTGCCGAACTGCCGCACGAACAGCTGGTAGAGGTACGCGGCCTCGTTGGAGGTGCGGCCCGAGGTGTAGAAGGCGGCCTCGTCGGCGCTGCGCAGCGCCCCGAGCTCCCGGGAGACGATGTCGAACGCCGTCTCCCAGGTGACCGGCACATACGTCTGCGAGTCGGCCGGCTTGTACATCGGCCGGGTGAGCCGGCCCTGTTGGCCCAGCCAGTAGTCGCTGCGGCCCGCGAGCTCACTCACCGGGTGCGCGGCGAAGAAGTCCGGGGTCACCCGGCGGACGGTGGCCTCCTCGGCGACGGCCTTGGCGCCGTTCTCGCAGAACTCGGCCGTGTGCCGGTGGTCCGGCTCGGGCCACGCGCAGCCGGGGCAGTCGAAGCCGTTCCTCTGGTTGACCTTGAGCAGGGTCAGCGCGGTGCGCCGGGCGCCCATCTGGTCGTACCCCATGCGCAGTGCGTGTGTCACCGCGGGGAGCCCGGCGGCCCACTGCTTGGGCGCGGTCACCTCGAGGGCGCCCTCGCCGGGTTCCTCGCGCGGGGCCTTGCGTGCCATGGCTGTCTCTCCTCACGGACAGGGCGAACAGGGCGGACAGTGCTGTCAGCGCAGCTGGGCCCGCGCCGACATATCGGCCTCGGCGCCCCAGCGAGCGGTCACCCGTACCGCGTCGCACGTCGAGGCGACATCGTGCACACGCAGGCACCAGACGCCCTGCGCTGCGGCCAGAACGGACACGGCGGTGGTCGCGGCGTCCCGCAGCGGCGCCGGGCGGGGGTCTCCGGTCTCCGGATCCGCCAGCAGTCGGCCCAGGAACGACTTGCGTGACGCGCCCAGGAGGACGGGACGACCCAGTGCGGCCACCTCCCGGAGCCGGCCCAGCAGTTCCCAGTTGTGCCCGGGCTCCTTGGCGAAGCCCAGCCCGGGATCGACGATCAGGCAGTGGCGCGGGATCCCCGCCCGCAGCGCGGCCTCGATCCGCAGGCGCAGTTCGTCGACCACGTCCGTGACGACATCTCCGTATACGGCGTTGGCCTGCATACCGGCGGCGTGTCCGCGCCAGTGCATCAGCGCGTACGGCGTGTCCGCCCGCGCCATCAACGGCAGCATCGCGGGGTCGGCGAGGCCGCCCGAGACGTCGTTGACCAGCCGGGCGCCCGCGTCGAGGGCGCGGGCGGCCACCTCGGCCCGCATGGTGTCCACGCTGACCACCCCGCCCGCCGCGGCGAGTTCCCTGACGACGGGCAGTACGCGCCGCAACTCCTCCTCGGCAGGCGGGCGTACGGCGCCCGGGCGGGTCGACTCACCGCCGACGTCCACGATGTCGGCGCCCTTCTCGAACAACGCGAGTCCGTGGGCGACGGCCGTTTCCGGGGCGAACGACCGGCCGCCGTCCGAGAACGAGTCCGGGGTCACGTTCACCACGCCCATGACCAGCGTCCGGCCCGGCCGGGGCAGCCCGTGCGGGTGCAGGTCCGGGAGTCCGGGGCGCGTCGAGACGGTGGCGGTCACCGGGCTTCCGCCCTGCGCGCCGGCCCACGCGTCACGCGGCGCCCCCGGCGGCCGCGCCTCCCGCGAGGCGTGCCGCGACGCAGGAGGGCGGGAGGTTCGGCGGTGCCTCGGACAGCCTGACGTGGATCAGGACCTCGTGGGTGCGCACGGGCAGCCTGGCCGGTGGCGCGTCCACGCTGCCGGTGCGCAGATCGAACTTCGGGGCGTGCAGCAGGCATTCGACCTCGCAGTCCTCCAGCCAGCCGTCGGCGAGCGAGGCGTCCTGGTGGGTGCAGGTGTCGTCGATGGCGTAGACCTCGCCGCCCTCGGTGTGGAACACGGCGACGAGCGCAGCGAGATGGGGGTCCCCCCGGACGGAGTCTGGGGGAGGGCCGGACTCGACCCGGAGGGCCTCGCCTCTCGGCAGATCGGCGAGACGGCACACGGGAATCATGTCGCCCCCCTCGCTGCACCGACGTATTCTGCGGCCGCGTCCAGCAGCCAGTCGGCCAGGTAGCCGGCGAAGGAGGAGCGCACCAGTACCCAGAAGCCGGCCCTGGTCTCGTCGCGGGCGACGAGGACGACCTGGGCGCGGGCCAGCGTCGTCTGTGCGCAGCGGCCGGGTCCGAAGGCGCGCGGGTGGAGGTCCAGCGGGCAGCCGTGGGAGAGCAGGTCGCGGGCGCGCGGGCCCCCGACGAGGAGTGTGGTGCGCTGGGCGGAGACGTCGGTGACGGAGACGGGTTCGTCCCCGGCCGCCGCACGGATCCGCTCCTCCAGGTCCCGCTCGGTGCCGGGCCGGCCCACCACCAGCCATTCGTCCGGGCCGAGCCACACCGCGGTCACGTCAGCCGCGTGCACGACCGTGTTGGGTTCCAGGGGAAGCTGGAGTCCCAGGGCCAGCCCGACGGTGTCCGCTGCCGGGCTCTTGGTATCGAGGCGGACGTTCACCTGGGCCAGGAAGGGGAGTTCGGCCAGGCGGATCGCGCCCTGGGAGGAGCGCGTCACGGCGGCCAGGCGGTGCGCGGCATCCGCCATGGGGCTGCGCTGCCATGCGGTCAGGACGGTGTCAGCCATCGCGGCGGGCTCCCTCGGGGTCGTAGAGGACAGGGCTTGCGACGGTCACCGGCAGCAGCCGGTCGGCGACGGGCGCGTACAGGCGTTCGCCGATGCGGTCCCGGCCCCCCTTGACGAGGGCGAGCGCGAAGGTCCGGCCGAGCGCCGCGCTGCGGTAGCTGGAGGTGACGTGGCCGAGCATCGGGACGGGTGGGGCGGGCAGTTCGCTCTCGGCGACCAGCTGCGTGCCCTCGGGGAGGAAGGCGCCGGGATCGTCCGGGAGCAGGGCGACCAGGTGCTTGCGGTCGGGGCGGACGGTGTCGGCTCGGGCGTAGGAGCGCTTGCCGATGAAGTCGGGCTTCTTCTTCGACACCGCCCAGCTCATGCCGAGGTCCTGCGGGGTGACCGTGCCGTCCGTGTCCTGCCCGATGATCGGGTAGCCCTTCTCCGCGCGCAGGACGTGCATGGTCTCGGTGCCGTACGGGGTGATGTCGTACGGGGCGCCTGCCTGGTGGAGCGCCTCCCACAGGGCGAGGGCGTCCCAGGGCGACACGTTGAGCTCGTAGGCGAGTTCCCCGGAGAAGCTGATCCGGCACACCCGCGCGTCGATGCCGGCGACGGGCGTCTCCCGCCATGCCATGAAGGGGAAGTCCTCGTTGCCGACGGCGAGTCGAGGCGCGAGAGAGGCCAGGACCTCACGGGAGCGGGGCCCGACCAGCGCCACGGTGGCCCACTGCTCGGTGACCGAGGTGCAGTGCACCCGCAGTTCGGGCCACTCGGTCTGCAGCCACTCCTCCATCCAGTCCAGGACGGCCGCCGCGTTGCCGGTCGTGGTGGTGACCAGGAACCGGTCCTGGGCGAGCCGGATGACGGTGCCGTCGTCGAACACCATCCCGTCCGGGCGGCACATGACGCCGTAGCGGATCATGCCGACCTTCAAGGTGCTCATCAGGTTCGTGTAGAGCCGGTCGAGGAAGAGCGCGGCGTCCGGGCCCTGCACATCGATCTTGCCGAGCGTGGAGGCGTCCATGAAGGCCACGCCCTCGCGTGCGGCCCGGCACTCGCGCAGCACGGCGGTCTCCATGTTCTCGCCGTCCTGCGGGTAGTACCAGGGCCGCTTCCACTGCCCGACGTTCTCGAAGAGGGCACCGTGCTCGACATGCCAGCCGTGCAGGGTGGTCGTGCGGATCGGGTCGTGCAGCGCGCCGCGGTCGCGGCCCGCGAGGGTGGCGAAGGAGACGGGCGTGTACGGCGGCCGGAAGGTGGGCAGGCCGAGCGCCGAGACGTCCACGCCGAGGAGTTCGGCGACGACCCCGCTCGCCAGGAAGCCCCCTGTCCTGCCCTGGTCGTTGGCGGTGCCCGCCGTGGTGTACCGCTTGGTGTGCTCCACCGAGCGCAGGCCCGCACCGGTCGCCCGCGCGAGGTCGTCGACCGTGACGTCGCGCTGGAGGTCGACGAACCGGGGAGCACCGGTGGCGGTCGGGACGGTGAAGACCTGCATGGGCGGGGTGTGCGGCTGAGCGGGCACGGCCGGAAGGACGGCCGCCTCTGCGGTGTACCCCTCCGCCTCGACCGCGCGGGCGCCGGCCGCCGCGCCCTGCGCGAGGGTCGTGGCGAGGTCGAAGGCCCCGTTCGCACTGCCCGCGACCTCCACCGCCTGACGGCAGCTGTCGGGCACGAACGTGCCGAGCACGTCGTCGTGGCGGAGTTTGCCGCCCGCCTGGCTGAAGAGGTGCGCGACCGGGTTCCAGCCACCGGAGACCAGGAGCAGGTCGACGGCGAACTCCCGCTGTCCGGCGGTGTCCCCGTACGGGGCGACGGTCACGGCGGTGAGACGGTCCACGCCCTCCGTGCCGGTGACCGCGTGTCCGGCCAGGACCTCGATCCCGGCGGCCCGGGCACGCCCGGCCCACTCCCCCGGCTCGGGGCGGGTGTCGACGATCGCCGCGATGTCGACTCCGGCCGCCGCCAGGTCGAGTGCGGCGGCGTAGGCGCTGTCGTTGGTGGTGAACACGACCGCGTGCCGGCCGGGCAGAACGGCGTACCGGTGGAGGTACGTCCGGGCCGAGGCGGCCAGCATCACGCCGGGGCGGTCGTTGTCGCCGAACGCCAGCGAGCGCTCGTGGGCGCCGGTGGCGAGGACGACGCGCCGGGCGCGGATCCGCCAGACGCGCTCGCGGGAGACGTGCTCCGGGGCGTCGGCACCGAGGTGGTTGGTACGGCGCTCCACCGCGAGTAGGTGGTTGTCGTCGTAGTGGCCGAAGACGGTGGTGCGGCGCAGGACGCGCACCTCGGGGGCGGATTCGAGCCGGGCGCGCGTCGCCGCCACCCAGTCGGCGTGCTCGCCGGTGCCGAGCAGGCTGCCGCCGGGCTCCGGCTGGTCGTCGGCGAGGATGACGCGTGCGCCGCATGTCGCTGCCGCGACGGCAGCAGCGAGGCCGGCCGGGCCGGCGCCGACGACCAGAAGGTCGCAGTGGGCGTGTACGGCGTCGTAGCGGGCAGGGTCGGGTTCGGTGGCGAGGCGCCCCTGGCCGGGGAGGCTGCCGGCCACCAGGCCGTCGTAGAGTTCGACGGTCGTCGCGGGCAGCATCGGCTCCGGGAAGGGGGCCTCGATCTGGACCACGGCGTTCGGTTCTTCGACGCCGGCGGAGAAGATTCCTCGGCGGCGGCCGAGCTTGATGCTGGTGGCTGCCGCGACAACGCCGTTGGCGAGCAGGGCCGAGGCGAGGGTGTCGCCGCGGAACCCTTCGTACCGGATGCCGTCGAAGGTGAAGCTCAGCCGTTCACTGCGGTCGACTCGGCCTCCTGCCGAGAGACGGAACGACTGACCGGGGATGCCGAGCGTTGCGGGCTCATGCCTTGTCGTCGGCTGCGGGCCGGTGGTCGTGTATCGCCCTTCGGGCTCGTCCTCGAACTTCCCCGGAGGGGGTACCCCCGGACGGGCCGGGATTGCCGCCCGCGGCTCCGCCGTTGCCGGACGCTCCTCCCCCGCCCGGTACACCGCCAGGATCTCGTTCGTCGCCGTGTCCCGTACCGCGTTGAACCATCTGCGGCAGCCCGCCGCGTGGCTCCAGCGCTCGGCGAACGGGCCCTTGGGGTTGTCGCGGAAGAAGAGGTAGCGTGCCCACTCCTCGTCGGTGAGGGCCGCGGGGTCCTCGGGGTAGGGGACGTGGGCCTGGCCGCCGTAGTGGAACTCGGCCTCGTCGCGGGGCCCGCACCACGGGCAGGGGATGAGCAGCATGGTTCGGCTCCCTAGTGGGCCACCGCGGCCGCGCCGTGCTCGTCGACGAGCGCGCCGGTGGTGAAACGGTCGAGCGAGAAGGGGGCGTTCAGGGTGTGCGGGGTGTCGTGGGCGATGGTGTGGGCGTAGACCCAGCCGACGCCCGGGGTGGCCTTGAAGCCGCCGGTGCCCCAGCCGCAGTTGAGGTAGAGGTTGTCGACCGGGGTGAGGCCGACGATGGGTGAGGCGTCCGGGCTGACGTCGACGATGCCGCCCCAGGTGCGCAGCACATGAGCGCGGGCGAAGACCGGGAAGAGCTCCAGGGCGGCGGACATCTGCTCCTCGATGATGTGGAACGCGCCGCGCTGGGTGTAGGAGTTGTACGCGTCGATGCCCGCGCCCATCACCAGCTCGCCCTTGTGTGCCTGGCTGACGTACACATGGACCGCGTTGGACATGACCACCGTCGGGTGGACCGGCTCCAGCAGCTCCGACACGAGCGCCTGCAACGGGTGGCTCTGGAGCGGGAGTTCGATGCCCGCCATGGCGGCGAGGACCGAGGTGTGGCCGGCCGAGCACAGCGCCACCTTGCCCGCCGCGATCGGGCCGCGCGTGGTCTGCACGCCGACCACCCGGCCGCCGGCCACGTCCAGGCCGGTGACCTCGCAGTTCTGGATGATGTCGATGCCGGCGGCGTCCGCGGAGCGGGCGAAGCCCCAGGCCACGTAGTCGTGCTTGGCGATGCCGGCGCGCGGCTGGTAGGTGCCGCCGAGGACCGGGTAGCGGACGTCGGGTGAGATGTTGACGATCGGGCAGACCTCTTTGACCTGCTCGGCGTCGAGCCATTCGGCGTCGACGCCGTTGAGCCGGTTGGCCTCGACCCGGCGCACGCTGTCGCGGACGTCCTGCAGGCTGTGGGCGAGGTTCAGCACACCGCGCTGGGAGAAGAGGATCGGGTAGTCCAGCTCCTCCTCCAGTCCCTCCCACAGCTTGAGGGCGTGCTCGTAGATGCCGGCGCTCTCGTCCCACAGGTAGTTGGAGCGGATGATCGTGGTGTTGCGAGCCATGTTGCCGCCCGCGAGCCAGCCCTTCTCCAGGACCGCGACGTTGGTGATGCCGTGGTTCTTCGCCAGGTAGTGCGCGGTGGCCAGGCCGTGTCCGCCGCCGCCCACGATCACCACGTCGTACGACCGCTTGGGCTCGGGATCGCGCCAGAGCCAGTCGGGGTGATCGGGCAGGTCGGCGCCGGGGGTGCGCAGGCTCATCGGACGTCTCCTGAGGGACCGGAAAGGTGCGGGTAGAGCGGGTGCCCGGCGGCCAGCGCCTCGGTGCGGGCGCGCAGGGCGGTCACGTCCGGCTCGGGCTGGAGGGCCAGCGCGATCACGTCGGCGACCTCGGCGAAGTCCTCCTCGGTGAAACCGCGGGTGGCCAGGGCCGGGGTGCCGATGCGCAGGCCGGAGGTGACCATGGGCGGGCGCGGGTCGAAGGGGACGGCGTTGCGGTTGACCGTGATGCCGATCTCGTGGAGGAGGTCCTCCGCCTGTCGGCCGTCCAGCTCCGAGTCCCGCAGGTCGACCAGGACGAGGTGGACGTCGGTGCCGCCGGTCAGCACCTTCACTCCGGCCGCGGCCGCGTCGGGCCGGGTGAGGCGCTCGGCAAGGATGCGGGCGCCCACGAGCGTACGGGCCTGCCGGTCGGCGAACTCGGGCGATGCCGCGACCTTGAAGGAGACGGCCTTCGCCGCGATGACGTGCTCCAGCGGGCCGCCCTGCATCCCGGGGAACACCGCCGAGTTGAGCTTCTTGGCGAGGTCGGCGTCGTTGGTGAGGATGACTCCGCCGCGGGGCCCACCGAGGGTCTTGTGCGTGGTGGTGGTGACGACGTGGGCGTGCGGGACGGGGCTGGGGTGCAGTCCGGCGGCGACCAGGCCCGCGAAGTGCGCCATGTCGACCATGAGGAGGGCACCGACCTCGTCGGCGATACGGCGGAAGGCGGCGAAGTCCAGCTGCCTCGGGTACGCCGACCAGCCGGCGATGATCATCTTGGGCCGGTGTTCCTTGGCGAGCCGTTCCACCTCGTCCATGTCCACGAGGTTGTCCGCCCGGGAGACGTGGTAGGGCACGACGTTGAGCATCTTGCCGCTGTAGTTGATGCGCATGCCGTGGGTGAGATGGCCGCCGTGCGCCAGGTCGAGGCCGAGGACGGTGTCGCCGGGCTGCAGCAGGGCGAAGAAGACGGCGGTGTTCGCCTGGGCGCCCGAGTGCGGCTGGACGTTGGCGAAGCCCGCGCCGAAGAGGGACTTGACGCGCTCGATCGCCAACCGCTCGGTGACGTCGACGTGTTCGCAGCCGCCGTAGTAGCGACGGCCGGGGTAGCCCTCGGCGTACTTGTTGGTCGCGACCGAGCCCTGCGCCTCCATCACGGCGGCGGGTGCGAAGTTCTCGGAGGCGATCATTTCCAGGGTGGACTGCTGGCGGTGCAGCTCGGCGCGGAGTGCGGTGTGGACCTCGGGGTCCAGTTCGGCCAGCGGGGTGTTCAGCGCGTTCATGCGGGGTTCGCGTTCCTCTCGGCGGCCTCGACGACGTTGGCGAGCAGCATCGCCCGGGTCATGGGTCCCACTCCCCCGGGCATGGGCGCGACCCATCCGGCGACCTGGGCGGCCTCCGGGTGGACGTCGCCGACGAGCCCGTGCTCGGTGCGGGTGATGCCGACGTCCAGGACGGCCGCGCCGGGGCGCAGCATGTCCGGGGTGATCAGTGCGGGCGAGCCGGCCGCCGCGACGACGATGTCCGCCTCGCGTACGTGCCAGGCCAGGCCCTTGGTTCCGGTGTGGCACAGGGTGACGGTGGCGTTCTCGGAGCGGCGGGTGAGCAACAGTCCGATCGGCCGCCCGACGGTGATGCCCCGGCCGACCACGCACACGCGCGCTCCGGCCAGCGGGACCTGGTGGCGGCGCAGCAGTTCGACGATGCCGCGCGGGGTGCAGGGCAGTGGGGCGTCGACGCCGAGGACGAGCCGGCCGAGGTTGACCGGGTGCAGGCCGTCGGCGTCCTTGGCGGGGTCCATGCGCTCCAGTACGGCGTTGGCCTCCAGGTGGCGCGGGAGCGGCAGTTGGACGATGTAGCCGGTGCAGGCCGGGTCGGCGTTGAGTGCGTCGATGACGTCCTCGACCTGCTGCTGGGTGGCGTCGGCGGGCAGTTCGCGGCGGAGCGAGGCGATACCGACCTGCGCACAGTCGCGGTGCTTTCCGGCGACGTAGGCGTGGCTGCCCGGGTCGTCGCCGACCAGGACGGTGCCGAGGCCGGGCTGCCGTCCGGTGGCGGCGATCACCTTGGCCACGCGCTCGGCGAGTTCACGACGGATGGCGGCGGCGGTCGCCCGGCCGTCGAGGAGTTGTGCGGTCACCGACGGTTCTCCTTCTCCACGGTCAGCCACGCAGGCGGGACATGGTCGGGTCGAACAGGGGCTCCTCGGCGACGGTCGCCTCGACGCGCTGGTCGAAGTAGCCGATGTGCACCGTGGTACCCGGGGTGGCCAGCTCCGCCGGGAGCCAGGCGTAGGCGATGCCCTTGCCGATGGTGTAGCCATGGGCGGCGCTGGTCACGTAACCGACGGCGCGATCGCCGTCGTACACCGGCTCCTTGCCCATGACGACGGCCCGCGGGTCGTCGATGGTGAGGCAGCTCAGCCTGCGCCGCACGTCGGCCTTGCGGCGCTCCAGTGCGGCCTTGCCGACGAAGTCGCCCTTGTCGAGCTTGACGGCGAAGCCGACGCCGGCCTCGTAGGGGTCGTGCTCGTAGGTCATGTCGGTGCCGAAGGAGCGGTAGCCCTTCTCCAGGCGGAGGCTGTTGAAGGCGCCGCGGCCGGCGATGACGCCGCCGAGCGGCTGGGCCGCCCGCCACAGGGTGTCCCAGAGCTGGGCGCCCTGGTCGGCGGTCGTGTAGAGCTCCCAGCCGAGTTCGCCGACGTACGACAGCCGCATCGCGGTGACCGGCACCGAGCCGATGTAGGCGCGCTTGGCGCGGAAGTACTTGAGGCCGTCGTTGGAGAAGTCCTCGTCGGTCAGCGGCTGCAGGACCTCGCGGGCCAGCGGGCCCCACAGGCCGATGCAGCAGGTGCCGGGGGTGATGTCGCGGACCTGGACCGTGCCGTCGGCGGGCAGGTGGCGGGTGAACCAGTCGAGGTCCAGGTTGCCGTTGGCGCCGACCTGGAAGAGGTCGCGGGCCAGACGGGCGACGGTGATGTCGCTGCGGATGCCGCCGTCGTGGTCCAGGAGCAGGGTGTACGTCACCGAGCCGACGGACTTGGCGACCTTGCCGGTGACCAGGCCCTCCAGGAAGTCGGCGGCACCTGGGCCGCTCACCTCCAGGCGCTTGAGGGCCGTCATGTCGTACAGGGCGACGGTCTCGCGGGTGACCTGGGCCTCGGCGCCGACGATGGGCGACCAGTAGCGGGCGGCCCAGTCGTTGGGGGTGGGGATGGCGCGGCCTTCGACCAGCCCGGCGTTGGCCTCGTACCACTGGGGCCGCTCCCAGCCGCCCGCCTCCAGGAAGAACGCGCCGTGTTCCTGCTGGCGGGCGTAGAAGGGGCTGGTGCGGATCGGGCGCGGCTTCCCGCTCGGCTGGAGGGGGTGGAGGATGTCGTAGACCTCGACGAAGTTCTGGCAGTCGCGGGCCAGGACGTACTCCGGGGAGAGCTGGTGCGGCTCGAAGCGGTTGACGTCGCACTCGTGCAGGTCGAAGGAGGAGCAGTAGCCGTCGACCAGCCATTCGGCGACGGCCCGGCCGACGCCCGCGGAGTGGGTGACCCACACGGCCTCGGCCACCCAGAAGCCCTGGACCTCCTGGGATTCGCCGAGCAGCGGGTAGCCGTCGGTGGTGAAGGAGAACAGGCCGTTGATGCCCTCCTCGACCTTGGCCTCGCGGGTCGCGGGAAGCAGCGACTGGGTCTCGGTCCAGGCGTCCTCGAAGTCCGCCTCGGTGAACTCCAGGACCGAGGGCATCCGTTCGGCCTCGTCCACCGAGAGGATGTCGTCGGCGGAGACGGGCATGGGGCGGTGGCCGTAGTAGCCGATGCCGAGGCCGTCGAAGCGGTCGCGGTAGTAGAGGTCGGCGTCCTGGTGGCGCAGGATCGGGCGCACCGCCTCCTCGGTCTGGCCGGCGAGGGCGGGGATCGGGCCGGTCCAGGCGAGCTGGTGGGCGAGCGGGGTGAGCGGCAGGTTCATTCCGACCATGCGCGCGATCTTCGGTCCCCAGATGCCGGCGCAGCACACGACGATGTCGGCGGGGATCTCGCCCTGGTCGGTCACCACGCCGGTGACGCGGCCCTCGCTCTGCCGCACGTCGAGGACCTCGTGGCGGGCGAGGAAGCGCACACCGCGCTCGGTGGCCCGGCGGATCTGGGCCTCGACGGCGAGGACGGCCTTGGCGAGGCCGTCGGTGGGAACCAGGAGGCCGCCGAGGATCTTGTCACGGTCGACCAGCGGGTGCTTCTCCACGCACTCGTCGGGGGTCAGCAGGCGCGACTCGATGCCCCAGGCGGCGATCCAGCCGTGGCGGCGCCGGAGTTCGGCGAGGCGCTCGGGGCTGGTGGCCACTTCGAGGCCGCCGACCTGGAGGAAACAGGGCTTGCCGTCGACGTCGAGGGAGCAGAACTTCTCGACGGTGTAGCGCGCCAGCTCGGTCATGGTCTTCGAGGGGTTCGTCTGGAAGACCAGGCCCGGCGCGTGCGAGGAGGATCCCCCCGTGGCCGGGAGGGGGCCCTGGTCGACAACGGTCACCTCGGTCCAGCCGCGTGCGGAGATCTCGTCCGCCAGGGCCGCTCCCACGACGCCCGCTCCGATGATGACCACTCGGGGTCCCGCCATCGCCCAACCTCCGAACATTGAGACCGGTGCAGTTGCTTTCTCCGCAACTTGATTCAGGTTGCGCAACTCAATGTGCCTGTCCCGGGAGGGGGTGTCAAGGGGTCCGTGACGTCGGAAAACAGCCCGAAACACGCCCCTGGGCACGGCAATGCCCGGCGGGCGGCGCGCACCTGCACGCACCGCCCGCCGGGCATGTCCGACCCGTCTTCCCGACTCGGCCTACTTGAGCCAGGCGTCCACCTTGTCCTTGTTGGCGTCGACCCACTTCTTCGCCGCCGCCTCGTCGGACATCTTGTCCTGGGCGATGTACTTGGCGACCTCGTTCTGGTCGTCGTTCGTCCAGTTGAAGTTCTTCACCAGGTTGTAGGCGGGGCTGCCGGACTTGGCGAACTTCGCGCTGACGATCTTGTTCAGGTCGTACACGGGATAGTCGCAGGCGACCTTCTCGGCGACGGCGTCACAGCCCGTCGTGTACTTCGGCAGGGAGACCTTCTTCAGCGGGACCTCGGACAGGAACCACTGCGGCTCGTAGAAGTAGCCGATCACCCACTGCTTGTTCTTCTCGGCGGTGCGGAAGGCCTGGATGAGCGCGGTCTCGCTGCCCGCGTACACCACCTTGAAGTTCAGCTTCAGGTTCTTCACCAGCGCCGCGTCGTTGGTGACGTACGACGGGTCGCCGTCCAGGAGCTGGCCCTTGCCGCCCGACTCGGAGGTCTTGAAGTTGGACGCGTACTTGTCGAGGTTCTTCCAGTCGAGGATGTCGGGGTGTGCCTTGGCCAGCCACGGCGGCACGTACCAGCCGATGACGCCCTTGTTGCCGGTCTGGCCGGCGTCGACGGCGGTCTTCTGCTGGGTGATGTACTTCTTCTTCAGATCGTCGTGGCCCCAGTTCTCCAGGACGGCGTCGACCTCGCCGGTGCCGAAGCCCTGCCAGGCGATCTCTTCCTTCAGGTTCTTCTTGTTGACCGTGCAGCCGAGGTTGTGCTGCGCGACGTACGCGACGACCGCCGCGTCGGCCTCGTACCCGACCCAGGGGTTGACCGCGAGGTTGAACGCGCCGCACTTGCCGGAGCTGCCCGCGTTGTCCGAACCCGAGGAGGTGTCGCCGACCTTCGCTCCGCCGCACGCGGTGAGCGTGAGGCCGAGGACGGCCAGGCCGGCCGCGCCGGCTCGCCAGTGTCTTGCCATGGTGTCCTGCTCCTTTAAGCGCTCGCGCGTCGCGCCGCTGCCTGAGTGATCCGGTCGAACATGACTCCGAGCAGTACGATGGCGAGTCCCGCCGCCAGCCCCTTGCCGTACAGCTCTCCCTGCGAGAATCCGGCCACGACGTCGTAGCCGAGGGCCCCTGCTCCTACCAGGCCGCCCACAACAACCATCGACAGCACGTAGATCAGGCCCTGGTTGGTCGCGAGCGTCAGGGCACTGCGTGACATCGGCAGTTGAACCTTGGTGATGATCTGCCAGGTGTTGCACCCGGCTGAGGTGGCCGCCTCCACGGTGGTCTCGGGCACGGCCCGGATCCCGTCGGCGATGATCTTCATGGCGACCGGTGCACCGTAGACGATGGCGGCGACGATGGCCGTGAAGCGGGTGGCGCCGAACAGCGCGAGGAACGGCACGAGGTAGACGAACGGCGGCATGACCTGGGCCGCGTCCAGGCTGGGCCTGATCAGCCGGTCCACGAGCGCGCTGCGCCCCATCCACACGCCGAAGACGATGCCGAGGATCATCACCAGCACCGTCGCTACGAGGGTCGAGGCCAGCGTCGTCATGGCGTCCGACCACACGCCGGTGGCGACCAGCAGGCCCACGCACACGGCCGTGGTGACCCCGGCCTTCCAGCCGCCGAGCACCACTGCCAGTGCGACCAGCACCGCGCCGACGAGCCACCACGGGGAGTCGGTGAGCAGCGTCTGGAACGGGTTGAGCAGACCGTTGGTGATGGCGTCGCGGAAGGCGTTGGTCAGGCCCGACAGGTTGTCCTGCGCCCAGTTGGTCGCGGTGTCCGCCGCGCTCGCGATGTGACTGCCGACGGTGCCGTCACCGGGGAATTCGGCCGCCCACAGGTAGGTGTGCGACAGGTAGACGAGAACCGCCGTGACCGCAGCACCGGCGCCCAGCAGCGGCCGCCGCCACTTCACGAAGCGGTTCTTGGAACGCCGCGCGTTCTCCTCGCGCGCGCTGGCCGCGGTCGTGACCCGGTCCAGGACGATCGCCATGACCACGATGGCGAGTCCCGCGTTGAAGGCCGTGCCGACGTCGAGCGACTGCAGTGCCTGGAGGACGTTCACACCGAGACCCGGCGCGTTGATCAGGGCCGCGATGGTCACCATGGCCAGGGCGGCCATGATGGTCTGGTTGACGCCCATCACCACGGTCCGCTTGGACATCGGCAGCAGGACCTTCAGCAGCGACTGGCGGCGCGTGGCACCCAGTGAGTCGGCCGCCTCGACCGTCGTCTTCGACACGTTGCGGATGGCGTGCGCCGTGATGCGGATCGTCGGCGGGGCCGCGTAGATCACGGTGGCGATGGTGGCGGACGCGCCGCCGATGAGGAAGAACAGGGTCAGCGGCGCCAGGTAGACGAAGGTCGGCATCGTCTGCATGAAGTCCAGGAAGGGCGTCATGAGCCGGTTGAACCGGTCCGAGAGACCGGCCCACACCCCGAGCGGGATCGCGAACAGCAGGGCCACGAACACCGCGCACAGGATGAGCGCCAGGGTGTCCATGCTCTCCTGCCACAGCCCCTGCAACCCGAAGAAGGTGAAGCCCGCGACGGCCAGCAGGGCGACCTTCCAGTTGCCCACGGCCCAGGAGACGTAGCCGGCCAGGCCGACGACGCCGAGCCAGCCGATCTCCGGGACCGGGCGGGTCCCGGACGGCTGGGAGATCAGATGCTGGACGAAGGTCACCAGGTTGTCGATGACCAGCCGGATCTCGTTGAAGAAGTACAGGAACAGCGGGTTCGAGTTGCGGTTGGCGCCGATGGAGTCGTTGAGGTCGTTGATCCACCGGTGCAGGTCGGTCAGATCGGCCACCGCCAGGGACAGGGTCTGCTTGCCGCGCAGTACGGCGAACAGCACCAGCCAGACGACGAGGATCCCGCCGATCACCACGGGCCGGCTGACCTTGCGCGCGCCCTTGGCGGGTACGGCCGGTTCCGCGACCTCTGTTCTCTCGGGCTTCTCCATGGCGACGGTCATCACGCGCCGCCTTCCCGCCCGGCGACCACGGAGAGGATCTCCTCGTCGCCGACGATGCCGAGCAGCTTGCCGTTCTCGACGACCTTGACCGGCCTGTCGGCCGCGAGGACGGCACGGGTGGCCTCGCGCACCACGACGTCCGGCCCCAACTCGGGCCCGTCGAGGGCGTCGTCGGGCTCGGCGGGGCGCATGATCCACCGCAGGGTGAGCACGTCGCCGCGCGGCACGTCCTTGACGAACTCGCGTACATAGTCGTCGGCGGGTGCGCCCACCAGCTCGTCGCCGGTGCCGCACTGGACCATCTTGCCGTCTCGCATGATCAGGATGCGGTCGCCCAGCTTGAGCGCCTCGGAGAGGTCGTGGGTGATGAACACCATGGTCTTGCCGACCTCGTGGTGCAGCCGGATGACCTCGTTCTGCATGTCGCGGCGGATCAGCGGGTCGAGCGCGGAGAACGGCTCGTCGAAGAAGAGCACGTCCGGGTCGCCGGCCAGGGCCCGGGCGAGGCCGACGCGCTGCTGCATACCGCCGGAGAGCTGGTCGGGGTAGGAGTTCTCGTAGCCGGCGAGGCCCACCAGTTCGACGACCTCCAGGGCCCGCCTGGTTCGTTCGGCCCTGCTCATGCCGCGGATCTCCAGACCGAAGGCCACGTTGTCGACCACTCGGCGGTGGGGCAGCAGCCCGAAGTGCTGGAAGACCATGGAGAACTTGCGGCGGCGCAGCTCGCGCAGGCGCTTGTCGTCCGCCTGGCGGATGTCCTGGCCCTCGAAGACGACCTCACCGGCGGTGGGTTCGATCAGCCGGGTCAGACATCGCACCAGCGTGGACTTGCCGGAGCCGGACAGACCCATGACGACGAACACCTCGCCCGGCGCCACCTCGAAGTTCACGTCGCGTACGGCGGCGGTGCATCCGGTGCGCTCCATGAGCTCGCGGCGGGAGAGACCGCACAGCTCCTCTGAGCCCGGCACCCGGTCGGCCTTCGGCCCGAACACCTTCCACAGATTGCGCACGGATACGACCGGAGTGGCGTCCGAGTCCTGGGGTGTGCCGCGCCGCTGCGGCACCTCGGTCTGTGTTGGGGTCACGATCGACCTCTTTTCGGCGTTCAGCCGCGGAACCAGTGCTGCGGCCGGGGGTGGATGTTCTGCCAGATGTGTTTGGGCTCTCGGTACTCGTTCAGGCCGGTCGGCCCCAGCTCCCGGCCCACGCCCGAGTGCCCGAAGCCACCCCATTCCGCTTGCGGCACGTAGGGGTGGTAGTCGTTGATCCACACCGTGCCGTGGCGCAGCCGCCGGGCGACCCGCTGGGCCTTTCCGGCGTCCTGGGTCCACACGGCTCCGGCGAGTCCGTACTCGGTGTCGTTGGCGATGCGTACGGCGTCGTCCTCGTCGGTGAAGCGCTCGACGGTGAGGACGGGGCCGAAGGACTCCTCGTGCACCACGCGCATGTCCTGCCGGCACTCGTCGAGGACGGTCGGCGGGTAGTAGTGGCCGTTCGCGAGGGCGGGGTCGGCGGGCCGCTGCCCGCCGCAGCGCAGTACGGCGCCCTCGGCGAGCCCGGCCGCGACGTACGCCTCGACCTTGTCCCGGTGCTGGGCGGAGATCAGCGCACCGGTCTCGGCCTCGGGGTCGAAGGGTCCGCCCAGGCGGATCCGCCGGGCACGGCGGACGACCTCGTCGACGAGTCGGTCGTGCAGGGAGTCCTCGACGATCAGACGGGCACCGGCCGAGCAGACCTGTCCGGAGTGCAGGAAGACGGCCGTGAGGGCGAAGTCCACGGCCGTCTCGAAGTCGGCGTCGGCGAAGATCACGTTGGGGTTCTTGCCGCCGAGTTCCAGCGCCACCTTCTTCACGGTGGCGGCGGCGGTGGCCATGATCCGCTTGCCGGTCTCCAGGCCGCCGGTGAAGGAGACAATGTCGACGGCGGGGTCCTCGGAGAGCGGGGCGCCCACCTCGGGCCCGGTGCCCAGGACGAGGTTGGCGGCGCCGGGCGGGAGCCCGGCCTCCTCCAGCGCCTTCATCAGCAGGACGGAGCTGGAGGGGGTCAGCTCACTCGGCTTGAGGACGATCGTGTTGCCCGCGAGGAGCGCCGGGGCGACCTTCCAACTGGCTTGCAGCAGCGGGTAGTTCCACGGGGTGATCAGCCCGCACACACCGACGGGCTCGTAGACCACGCGGCTGACGGCGTCGTCGCGGCCGGTGTCGATCACCCGGCCGGCGTCGGTGCCGGCGAGCCCGCCGTAGTAGCGGAAGCAGGAAACGACGTCGGCGATGTCGTACTCGCTCTCCACCAGCCGCTTGCCGGTGTCCAGCGACTCGGCCCGGGCGAACTCCTTGGCGTCGCGCTCGATCAGGTCGGCCGTGCGCAGCAGCAGTGCGCCGCGCTCACGCTCGGGGGTACGCGGCCAGGGGCCGCCGTCGAAGGCGCGCCGGGCCGCGGCGATCGCCGCCTCGGTGTCGGGGCGGGTCGCCTCCGAGACCGTCGCGACCAGCGTGCCGTCCGCCGGACAGCGGATCTCCCGGTGGCCACCGGCCACCGCGGCACGCCATTCTCCGTCCACATACAGATCTGCCACTGCCGCGCCCTTCGAAATTTCGTTGCGCATTGTGCACTGTATTGCTTGTGGTGGAACACCCTGGCCGAATGTACGGACACCCGTCAAGGGGTCTGCATGTCCCGATTCGGCCACCGGAGCGGCGTTCCACCGGGGATGTCAGCCGCCCAGCCGGTCCAGCACCTTACGGCGCCAGCGCTCCGTCTCGGCGATCTGATTGAAGGTGAAGAGGTGCAGACCGGCCACCCCCGCCGACGGCCGGGTGAGCACCCCCGCGCCGCGGGCCAGCAGCCGCTCAGGGTCGTACCCACCGGGTGCCGCGAACCGCAGGAACCAGGAGGCGTGCCGGGTGAGGAAGCGGGTCGACTCCCCCACCCCGATCTTCGTCGCCATGGACAGCAGCTTCGCCCGCTGCACGGGCCCGGCGACACCCACGTGCACGGGCAGTGTCACGTCGCGGCGCCGGATCCGGGCGATCCAGTCGCCGAGCGCGCGCGGGTCGAAGCACAGGTTGCTGACGATGTACGTGGCGTGCGTCCGCTTGTCCCACATCGACTGGATGGTGATGTCGTCGTGGATGAGCGGATGGCTCTCCGGATAGCCGGTGATCCCCAGATCCGCGAAGGGGCTGCCCAGCTCGCTCAGTCTGCGCAGCACCGGCAGGGCTCCGCCGTACGGCCCGGCCGGCGGGTCGGCGTCACCCGCCGGGACGAAGAGGTCGTCGACTCCCGCCGCCCGCAGCCGCTCGGCCACGTCCTTGAGGTGCGCGTCGTCCCGCAGCAGCCGCGCGGGCACGTGGGGGACGACGCGGTAGCCGTGCGCCGCGAGCCGCTCGGTGAGGCCGAGCGTCGGCTCCAGCCCCTTGACCGGCGACGCCGTGACCGTGACCACGACATCGCGGGGCACATGGGCGAGGACCTTCTCCTCCGTCGCCCTCGCCGGCAGCACCTCGTAGCGGACGCGGGCGAGCAGCGCCCGCAGGGCCTCGGCGCCCACCGGCTACCCGGCCTGCTTCTGGGCGTCGCGGTGCCGGTAGTACGCGGCCTTGGAGGGCGCCAACGGCTCCTTGCCGAGGATGAGGTCGGCCGCCTTCTCGGCGATCATCATCACCGGCGCGTAGATGTTGCCGTTGGTGACGTACGGCATCACCGAGGCGTCCACCACGCGCAGCCCGTCCACACCGTGCACCCGCATGGTCTGCGGGTCGACGACGGACATCTCGTCGGTACCCATCTTGCAGGTGCAGGAGGGGTGCAGGGCGGTCTCGCCGTCCTTGGCGACCCAGGCGAGGATCTCCTCGTCCGTCTCCACGGACGGGCCGGGCGAGATCTCCCCGTCGCTGTAGGGGGCGAGCGCGGGCTGGTTGAGGAGCTTGCGGGCCACCCGGATCGCCTCGACCCACTCGCGGCGGTCCTGCTCCGTGGAGAGGTAGTTGAAGCGCAGCGCCGGGTGTTCGCGCGGGTCCTTGCTCTTGATCTTCACCGAGCCGATGGCGTCGGAGTACATGGGTCCCACGTGGACCTGGTAACCGTGGCCGCCGGCGGGCACGGAGCCGTCGTAGCGGACCGCGATGGGCAGGAAGTGGAACATCAGGTTGGGGTAGTCCACGTCCTCGTTGCTGCGGCAGAAGCCGCCGGCCTCGAAGTGGTTGGTGGCGGCCGGTCCCTTGCGGAAGAGCCACTGCAGGCCGATGAAGGGGGCTCGCCACTTCGCCAGGTACGGCTGCATGGAGACGGGCTGCTTGCAGGCGTACTGGATGTACACCTCCAGGTGGTCCTGCATGTTCTCGCCGACGCCCGGCAGGTCGTGGACGACGTCGATGCCGAGGGCGCGCAGTTCCTCGGCGTTGCCCACGCCTGAGAGCTGCAGCAGCTGCGGGGAGTTGATCGCGCCGCCGCAGAGGATGACCTCCTTGGCCCGGACCTGCTGGAGGGCGCCCTTGCCGCGCTGGAACTCGACACCCACGGCCTTCTTGCCCTCGAAGAGGACGCGGGTGACGAGGGCGCGGGTCTTCACGGTGAGGTTGGACCGCTTCCTGGCGGGCTTGAGGTACGCCTTCGACGCCGAGAGGCGCCGGCCGCGGTGGACATTGCGGTCGAACCTGGCGAAACCTTCCTGCCGGTAGCCGTTGACGTCGTCCGTGGGCGCGTAGCCCGCCTCCTGAGTGGCCTCGAGGAAGGCGGAGAAGAGCGGGTTGGTGGCCGGGCCGCGCTCCAGGACGAGGGGGCCGTCATGGCCGCGGAACTCGTCGTCCGGGTCGGCGGCCAGACAGTTCTCCATCCGGCGGAAGTACGGCAGACAGTGGGCGTAGTCCCAGGTCTCCATGCCGGGGTCGGCGGCCCAGCGCTCGTAGTCCATCGGATTGCCGCGCTGGAAGATCATGCCGTTGATACTGCTGGAGCCGCCGAGCACCTTGCCGCGCGCGTGGTAGATGCGCCGGCCGCCCATGTGGGGCTCGGGCTCGGACTCGTACTTCCAGTCGTAGAAGCGGCTGCCGATGGGATAGGTCAGCGCCGCGGGCATGTGGATGAACACGTCCCAGGGATAGTCGGGGCGACCCGCCTCCAGCACGAGCACCCGGTTCCCGGGGTCGGCCGAGAGCCGGTTCGCAAGTGCGCTGCCGGCTGATCCACCGCCGACGATGACGAAGTCGTAGTGCAGGAGAGCCATGGTGCCTCGTCTCGCTCGCGTCGTCGCTATGCCGGGATGCTAGTACGAGTATCGCTATGCGCACTAGGTTGCGAACAACGCAACTTGTAAGAACTTTGTTCACACCGCGTTACTTGCAAGTGTGTTGTTTACTACGCGTATAGTTCCGCTATGAGCAACTACAGTCCGGATACCGAAACGAACGGTTCACCGTCCGGCGGCGTGCAGTCCGTCGACCGGGCCATCAGCGTCCTGGAGATCCTCGCCCAGCGCGGCGAGGCGGGCGTGAGCGAGGTGGCCGCCGAGATCGATGTTCACAAGTCGACCGCGTTCCGCCTGCTCGGCGCCCTGGAGGCGCGCGGTCTCGTCGAGCAGTCGGGCGAGCGCGGCAAGTACCGGCTCGGCTTCGGCATCGTACGCCTGGCCGGCGCCGTGACGGGACGCATCGACATCACCCAGCAGAGCCGTCCGGTGTGCGAGCGCCTGGCCGAGGAGATCGGCGAGACGGTCAACATCGCGGTGATGCAGGAGCACTACGCGATCAACCTCTACCAGGTGCGCGGCCAGTCCGCCGTCACCGCGCACAACTGGGTCGGCCAGCTGACCCCCCTGCACGCCACCTCCAGCGGCAAGATCATGCTGGCGCATCTGCCGGCCCAGGACCGCGCCGCGCTGATCACGGAGTCCGGCCTGAAGAAGCTGACCCCGCACACGATCTCCTCGAAGGCGAAGCTGGAGAAGAACCTCGCCGAGGCCCGGGAGCGCGGTTACGCCTGGACTCTGGAGGAACTGGAGATCGGGCTGCACGCCATGGCCGCGCCGATCCGGGACCGGGAAGGCCAGGTCATCGCGTCCATCAGCGCCTCCGGGCCGTCGTACCGGTTCACCGAGGAGCGCATGCACGAGCTGGCTCCGCTGCTGGTGAAGGGCGCGGAGGAGATCAGCCATCGCATGGGGTACCTGGGCTGAGCGCACACAGTACGACCGCCGTACGGCCCGCGTTCGCCCCCGCGCGGGCCACGGGCACTCCCCCTCCGCGTCACTCCGGCTGCCGAGTACCGAGCCGCTCGTGCACCCAGTCGTGGAAGGCGCCGATGTGGTGCTCACTGGGCACCAGCACACCGCCCTTGGCGTACAGCCGCGAGCTCATGCCCGGCTGGGTGCGCTCGCAGGCGTCGAAGTCCTGGCGGTTGACCCGGTCGAAGAGTTCCACGGACCGGCCGACGTCCTTGCCGCTCTCCACCACGTGCGGGAGATAGAGCCAGTCGCACTCGACGACGGTGCGGTCGACGGCGACCGGATACATCCGATGGAAGATCACGTGGTCGGGCACCAGGTTGATGAACACCTGCGGCTTGACGGTGATCGCGTAGTACCGGCGGTCCTGGTCCTCGGAGACTCCCGGGATGCGGTCCAGCCCCTCGGTGCCGTCGACGGTGAATCCCTGGACGTCCTCGCCGAACTCGGCGCCGTGACCGACGTAGTACTGGGCGGCGTAGCCGTCGGCGAACTCGGGCAGCACCTCGGTGAGTTCGGGATGGATCGTGGCGCAGTGGTAGCACTCCATGAAGTTCTCGATGATGAGCTTCCAGTTCGCCTTGACGTCGTAGACGATCCGCCTGCCCACCGCGAGGTTGTCGATGTCGTAGCGCTCGATCGACTCGACGTCGCCCAGCCGCTCGACCACGGCCCCGACCACGTCCTCCTCGAAGGAGGGCGGATCCTCCGCGAGGCACACCCAGACGTAGCCGAGCCATTCGCGCACGGCCACACTCACCAGGCCGTACTCGGTGCGGCCGATGTCGGGCATCTTGGTGAGGTTGGGAGCCGCGACCAGCTTGCCGTCCAGGCCGTAGGTCCAGGCGTGGTACGGACATTGGAAGGCCCGCTTGACCTCGCCGGAATCCTCGGTGCAGAGCTTGGCTCCGCGGTGCCGGCAGACGTTGAAATAGGCACGGATCGAGTGGTCCCGGGCCCGGGTGACGAGGATGCTCTCGCGGCCCACGTCGACGGTACGGAAGGCGCCGGGCTTCGGCAGGTCCGCGGCGCGGGCGACACAGAACCACATCGTCTCGAAGATGCGCTCCTGCTCCTGGGCGAAGATTTCGGGGTCCGTGTAGGCGGAGCCGGGAAGGGTGGCGATGAGGCTGTCCGGCAGGTTTGTCGAGGTCAACGCTGCACTCCTCGGGAAACGTCGTGGAAGGTTCAGTCACGTGCCGGGAAGAGCGACTTCATACAAAGTTGCACATAATGCAATGCGGCGCGTTATGTGCAACGCAGCATGAGAGGCCGCCGGCGCGGTGTCAAGATGCCGTGGCGGTGAACTGCTTGCGCCAGCGGGTGAACAGCCGCGGCTGGTTCATCCCGAGCGCGGCGACCGGCCGGCCCGCCCGCCGGTAGACGGCCAGGAAGCTGCGGTCGTCGGCCGAGCCCTCCTCGACCGTCACGCTGTCGGCCCCGGCGGCGTGGCCGACGAACTGGATCTTCACGCCGTACTGGTCGGACCAGAAGTACGGCGGCCGTGGCACACCCGGTTCCGTGGCACCGTGCGCGAGCAGCGTGGCCACGGCCGCGTCGGGCCGTTCCAGCGCGCCGGTCCAGTGCTCGACCCTGCGGTGCATTCCGGTGTGCGGGTCGTACCAGTTGGCGCAGTCGCCCACGGCGACCACCCCGGCAACACTGGTGCGCCCGTCGGCGCCGCACTTCACGCCGTTGTCGAGCGCGACACCGGACCCCTGGAGCCACTCGACGCAGGGACGCGCGCCGACACCGACGACGACCGTGTCGGCGGGAACGGAGCGACCGTCCTCCAGCAGTACGGCATCGACCCTGCGCTCCCCGCTCAGCCCCTTCACCCCGACCCCGCACAGCAGCCGTACGCCGTGGTCGGCATGGAGGGCCGAGACGACCCGGCCCATCGCCTCGCCGAGCGGTCCGGCCAGCGGCGTCGGCGCCGCCTCGATCACGGTCACGTCGAGGCCGAGGGCGTACGCCGTGGAGGCCACCTCGGCACCGATGAACCCGCCGCCGATCACCACCAGCCGTCCGCCGCGGGCGAGGTCGTCCCGCAGGGCGCGGGCGTCGTCGACGGTGCGCAGCACGTGGACCCCGGCAAGTCCCTCGGTGCCGGGCAGGGTGCGGGCGGCGGCTCCGGTCGCGATGACCACGCCGTCGGCGCGGATCTCCCGGCCGTCGGCGAGCCGGATCGCCCGCTCGGTGCGGTCGAGCCCGGTGGCGCGGACCCCGAGCACCCATTCCGCCCGGAGTTCCTCGTCGTCCCGCTCCAGTGCCAGGTCCGCCTCGCCGACGGCACCGGCGAGGAACTCCTTGGACAGCGGTGGCCTGTCGTAGGGGCGGTGGGGCTCGTCACCGATGACGACGAGCCGGCCGTCGTACCCGCGCTGCCGCAGTGAGCGCGCGGCCGACAGACCGGCCAGCGACGCGCCCACCACGGCGACGGTCCTCACGCGGGGCCTCCGGCGAGGCGGGAGGCGACGCACGGCGGCAGATTGGGTGCGTCCGTGGACAGCCGGACGTAGACCGTCCCGTCCTCGACGACGACCTCGTGGGTGCGGACCGGGAGCTTGGCCGGGGGTGCGTCCACGGCTCCGGTCCTCAGGTCGAACTTCGAGGCGTGCAAGGGGCATTCGACCTCGCAGCCCTCCAGCCAGCCGTCGGCGAGCGAGGCGTCCTGGTGGGTGCAGGTGTCGTCGATGGCGAAGAGCTCGCCGTCGTCGGTGTGGAACACCGACACGGGCGGGTCGATGTCGAGCCGTTGGGCCTCGCCTCGCGGCAGATCCGCGAGACGGCACGCGGGAATCATCATGACACCTCGGTGCGTATAACGAAACGGATTGCGATTGACGCAACGCCAGTCTGCGGGCCGTTCTGAAGCGTTGTCAAGGCGTCCACGGGCCGGGTTGCGCACGGTGCGGCGACGGTCTTCGAGGCACGCCGAAGCGACCTCGAAAGCGCAGGTGAACAAGGGGGACAAGACCTCGTCCGGTACGACGACGGCCCTGACCCGGTGCCGTCCACGAGGTCCGTTACCGGGTCAGGGCCGCTTCTCCGCCGACGCGGTCAGAAACCGCGGTCGATCCACTCCTGGAGATGCGGCGCCTCGGCGCCGACGGTGGTGGTCTCCCCGTGGCCGGTGTGCACGACGGTGCCCTCCGGCAGACCGAGGAGCCGGTCCCTGATCGAGGTGACGATGGTGGGGAAGTCGCTGTACGACCGTCCCGTCGCCCCCGGCCCGCCGGCGAACAGCGTGTCGCCGCTGAAGAGCGCGGAGAGGTCCGGGGCGTGCAGACAGACGGCTCCGGGGGCATGGCCCGGGGTGTGCAGCACCGTGAGCTCGGTACCGGCGACCGGGATGCGCTGCCCGTCGGTCAGTTCGCCGTCGGGCAGCCGGTCGGGATGGGTCTGTTTCCACAGCGGCAGATCGTCGGTGTGCAGCAGGATCGGGGCGCCGGTCCGGTCGGCGAGTTCGGGCGCGGCGTCGATGTGGTCGTTGTGGGCATGGGTGCACACGATCGCCCGCAGGGTGCGTCCGCCGAGGGCCCGGACGATCGCGTCGGCGTCATGGGCGGCGTCGATGACGAGCGCCTCGTCGTCGTCCCCCACGATCCACACGTTGTTGTCGACGTCCCAGGTGCCCCCGTCCAGCGAGAACGTCCCCGAGGTGACGAGGTGTTCGATGCGGGCGCCGCTCGTCACAGGACCACCACCGAGCGCAGGACGTCACCGTGGTGCATGCGCTCGAAGGCCTTCTCGACCTCGTCCAGGGCGATGGTCTCGGTGACGAAGGCGTCCAGGTCGAGACGGCCCTGCAGATAGAGGTCGATGAGCATCGGGAAGTCACGGGAGGGCAGGCAGTCCCCGTACCACGAGGACTTCAGCGCCCCGCCCCGGCCGAAGACGTCCAGCAGCGGCAGCTCCAGCTTCATCTCCGGGGTCGGCACACCGACCAGCACCACGGTCCCGGCGAGATCGCGAGCGTAGAAGGCCTGCCGGTAGGTCTCCGGACGGCCCACCGCCTCGATGACCACGTCGGCACCGAAGCCCCCGGTCAGCTCCCGCACCGCGTCGACCGCGTCGGTCTCCTTGGAGTTGACCGTGTGGGTCGCGCCCAGCTTCGCGGCCGTGGCCAGCTTGCGATCGTCGATGTCGACGGCGATGACCTTCGCCGCGCCCGCGAGCTTGGCCCCGACGATCGCCGCGTCCCCCACGCCGCCGCAGCCGATGACCGCCACGGTGTCACCGCGCCCGACGCTGCCGGTGTTGATGGCCGCGCCGATGCCCGCCATCACCCCGCAGCCCAGCAGTCCGGCGGCGGCCGCCGACGCGGCCCGGTCCACCTTGGTGCACTGCCCGGCCGCCACGAGCGTCTTCTCGGCGAAGGCGCCGATCCCCAGCGCGGGCGACAGCTCCGTGCCGTCGGTCAGGGTCATCTTCTGCTTCGCGTTGTGCGTGTTGAAGCAGTACCAGGGCCGCCCGCGCAGACAGGCCCGGCACTGCCCGCACACGGCACGCCAGTTCAGGATCACGAAGTCACCGGGTGCCACGTCGGTGACCCCCTCACCGACGGCCTCGACCACCCCCGCCGCCTCGTGCCCCAGCAGGAACGGGAACTCGTCGCTGATGCCGCCCTCGCGATAGTGCAGATCGGTGTGGCAGACGCCGCAGGCCTCGATCTTGACCACTGCCTCACCCGGGCCGGGGTCGGGCACGACGATCGTTTCCAGACTGACAGGGGCGCCCTTGCTCCGCGCGACGACCGCTCGGACCTGCTGAGACATGGCCACTCCTCGGCTGACAGAGGGACGAGACGTTGCCTAATGCGGTACACATCTCGTGTTTCGCAACACAGCATCGCGGAGGCCGAAGCAGCGGTCAAGGATCTGTCAGGCGGTACACGCAGACCTGCGACAAGAGGGCGGCGCCCGGCGCTTTCTGTCCGGCGTCGCCTCGAACCGCCGCGTGGTGAAGGCAGGCGGCGAGGAGCCGGCACTTGGACCTGACTGCCTGGCGCCTCGACGGTCCGGGCGCGTGAGTGCGCCGAGCGGCCGGCTCAAGGGCCTGGGCAACGGGCTTACGGCCCAGCCGGTTGCGCCGCCCGCCGAGGGGGGCGGGCGGCGCAACCGGGTCGGTCGGCGGAGACGGCCTCAGCGGGTGGCTCGTGCCGCCTTCTCGATGACATCCGCGACAAGGCGGGGACGCGAGACGGCCACGGAGTGCGAGGCGGCGACCTCGATGGTGTGGGCGTGGGCGCGCCGGGCCATGAAGCGTTGTACGGCGGCGGGGATGTTGAGGTCCTGGGTGGTGACGACGTCCCAGGTGGGCTTGTTCTTCCAGGCGGCGGCGGTGGCCGTCTCCTCCAGCGCGGCCTGGGCGATGGGCCGCTGGGCGGCGGCCATGAGGGCGGCCCGGTCCGCGGGGACGTCGGCGGCGAACTGGTGACGGAACTTGTCCTGACGGATGTAGAGGTCGGTCACGGTGGTGCCGTCGGCGTCGGTGCGGGGCACCGGATCGAGGGCGTCGGGGAGAGTGGAGCCGGGGTACTTGTTCGTCAGAGCGAGGGCGCTCTCGCCGGGAGCCGGGAGGAAGCCCGCGACGACGACCAGTGCCTTGACCTGCGGGTCGTCGGCGGCGGCCTGGCTGATGACAGAGCCGCCGTAGGAGTGGCCGACGAGGATCTCGGGGCCCTTGACGTGGTCGAGGACGCTGCGCAGGGACGCGGCGTCGCTGTGCGGACCGCGCAGCGGGTCGGCCGCAGCGACGACCGGATAGCCGTCGGCGTGCAGCCTTTCGATCACGCCGTTCCAGCTGGAGCCGTCGGCGAAGGCGCCGTGTTCCAGGACTATGGTCGGCCTGGCCTGCCGATCCGCCGCGGCCGGCCGGGACGCTCCGTTCGCGGAGACGGCGAACGCACCGACCGCGGCACCCGCCATGACCGTCGCTGCGGCAGCCCTCGCGAACCGCCACCCGCGCACACCCTTCGTACCGACCACGAGAAATCGCCCTCCGGAAGCTTCGGACCGTTCGGACTGTGCTGTGTGAAAACGCTTCTCCACGTTCACCGCGAGTCGTCCTTGGACGATGTCGTGGCCACGTTGACGGTGACGGGGATGTTGCCGCGGGTGGCCTTGGAGTAGGGGCAGATCTGGTGGGCGGCCTCGGCCAGTTCCCGGGCGGTGTGCTCGTCGACGCCACCGAGGGTGGGGTTGAGCGTGGCGGAGAGGGTGAACTCGCCGTCGTCGTCGTGCGTGAGCGTGATCTCGGAGGTGATGTCGGTGCTGGTGAGCTTGATCCCGCGGGTGGCGGCGGCGCGGCGCAGGGCACCGAGGAAGCAGGCTGCCCAGCCGGCGGCGAAGAGCTGTTCCGGGTTGGTGGCGTCGCCCGCGCCGCCGAGCTCCTTGGGTATGGACAAGGTGTGGTCCAGGAGGCCGTCCTGAGAGCGGACGGTGCCGCCGTTGCGGCCCTCTCCGGTGACGTTGACGACGGCCGTGTAGCTGACTGCCATGACAGGTCCTCCATCCAGGGTCGTGAGGTATCGGGATGTGCCGGATGTGGTCGAGACGCTTGATTCCGGGATTCCGGGATTCCGGTCAGTGCCGGTGTGGCGGGACGCAGCGGAAGCTGTCGGCGTCGGCCGGGTCGCCCTGGCCCTTTGTAGGCGACGACAGGGCCGTGAGATCCGACTCGACTCCTACAGCCCCAGGTCCAGGGCCAGACACGAGTAGTAGTTCCACGAGCCCTCGGGGTCGTACGCGGCCGTCACCCCGCCGCTCCGGCCGGCTTCCGCCTCTTCGGTCATGTCCTCGAAGCGGATGCGCTCAGGAAGCCTTCCGTACCGCGCGTGCCGTGCCGCAGCGGCGGGGTCCGTCATCGGTTCCGTTGCCTTGCCCATGCCGAACTCCACTTCTTCATGCCGCCCAGGGTCACACCCTGCATCGAGTAACCACCTTGACAGGTGACGAACGCAACCGCAAGACGCGTCACCATTCCAATGGGTTACTTGATTCAATCCGTAACCTCTTTGACTAGTGACGCACTCTGTGTCAGTGTCACCCTGCACGCAAACTCGCGTCATCCGTGCGGCACTTGGTCCAACAACACGGGAGGCTTCACATGATCGACAGGCGCACCTTCACCAAGGCGATGGGTCTGGGCACGGGAGCGACCGCCGTCTCGCCGGCCGGTCTGCAGGGTGTTTCGAGCGCCACCCCGGCCTCCTCGGGCATCGATGCGGGCACCCCGGACACCCCGGGCACTCACACCGCATTCCCCTCACTGAAGCAGGTCAAGGCCGGTCTGCTGAACGTCGGCTACGCCGAGCTGGGCCCCGCCCACGGCCCGGTCGTCATCTGCCTGCACGGCTGGCCCTACGACATCCACAGCTACGTCGATGTCGCTCCCCTGCTGGCGGCCGAGGGCTACCGCGTGATCGTCCCCTATCTCCGCGGTCACGGCACGACGCGGTTCCTGTCCTCCCGCACCTTCCGCAACGGGCAGCAGTCGGCGATCGCCCTGGACATCATCGCGCTGATGGACGCTCTCAAGATCCACAAGGCGGTGATCGCCGGCTTCGACTGGGGCTCGCGGACCGGTGACATCCTCGCGGCACTGTGGCCCGAGCGCGTCAAGGCCCTGGTGTCGGTGAGCGGTTACCTCATCACCGACCGCAAGGCCCAGCTCGAACCGCTCCCGGCGGCCGCTGAGCACACCTGGTGGTACCAGTTCTACTTCGCCACCGAGCGCGGCAGGAAGGCCATGGAGGACCACGACCACCGCCTCCGGCTGACCCGGCTCGTCTGGGACCTCGTCTCCCCGACCTGGAACTTCGACGACGCCACCTTCGCGCGCACCGCGGCCGCCTTCGACAACCCGGACTACGCGGCGATCGTCATCCACAACTACCGCTGGCGGCTCAGCGTGGCCGACGGCGAACACCGTTACGACCGCTACGAGGAGAAGCTGGCCACGGCACCGTCCATCGCGGTGCCGACCATCACCCTCGACCCCGAGAAGGACCCCTTCACGCTGCCCGGTGACGGTTCCCTGTACCGCGACAAGTTCACCGGCACGTACGAGCACCGGACGCTGACCGGCATCGGCCACAACCTGCCGCAGGAGGCGCCCACGGCGTTCGCCCAGGCCGTGGTCGACGCGGACCGCCTGTGAGGGAGTGAACTCGACTCCGCCGCGACAGAAGTCAGCTCGTCGCGCGCCCCACGAGCGCGTACGACACCGAGCGCTCCCGCTTGTGGCGCCGGATCCGCCCCTTCGCGACGAGCGATTCGAGGGTGTTGCGCACGACCTGCGGGGTGGGCGAGCGGTCCGGGTGCCGCTCCATCAGCTCTTCACGCAGATCCTTTGCCGACCGCGGCTCGTCATGGGTATCGAGCAGTTCGATCAGGGCATCTCCGAGCAGAGGCTGCCGCGACTTCCCCCTCTCGGCGGCCTTCGCCCGGGTGGTGACGGGTCGCTGCTGCACCTGCTCGGGAAGGGGAGCAGGATTCGCCTCTTCATACCGTTCGGCGAGCGTCAGGATGTCCATCAGGAGGGCTTCCTCCTGCTCCAACATCTTGATCTTCTGTGCCAGTTCACGCTGTCGGCGGCGGTTCTCCGCCAGATCCGACACGGCTTGTTCGACGTACCGCGCTCGGAGCGAGGCGGCTGATCGGCTGGTCACAACCGTTCACTCCCCAGTGAGTGCCAGATGACGCTGCGCATCGCACCTACGCGACGTCAGCTCTTCCCTCCGTGCTGGCGGGCCCGGTAGGCGGCGGCCTTGACCCTGTTGCCGCACGTCCGCATGGCGCACCAGTCCCGTCGGTGGCCTCGTGAGCGATCGAGGTAGACCTGGGTGCACTCGGGACGGGCGCACTCGCGCAACAGCGCCGCCTCGTCACCCCCGACGATCTCGACGGCCTCACGGGCGAGGGCGGCAAGTCCCTGGACAGCCGTGCCGGTACGGGTCGCACCGTCGGGACCGAGCCGTACCGTCACGGGCAGACCGGCCGCCTGCAGGTTCACCTCGGCGACCGCCTCGGCCGGCAGTGGCCGCCGCTCGATCCGGGCCGCGACCAGCGCGTAGATCGCCTCACGCAACTCCAGGGCGATGGCGAGGTCGGCCTCGCTCGCCCCGGGCGCCAGATCGAGCATCCCCGACTCCAGGAACCAGTCGTCGAGCAGCTCGGGGGAGGCGAGCTTCTCCATCGGCTCGGCGGTGCGTCGCGCGCGCAGCGTGCCGACGAAGTCCAGAGGAAGCGTCCCGCAGGGGAAAGCATGGTTCACGTAACCATACTGACGGGTGACTCACGGATGCGCAACACGCTTCCCGTGAGAACCCCTCCCTGAGTCACCCGCGTCGGACAGCCGGACACCCGGGCGCACTCGACGGCCGCGTGAACGGTGGCAGGCGCATCCGCAACGCCCGTTCTTCAGCCGAGGATCGACGCTCTTTCGGCGCATTTCCGCTGGGTCCGGCTTCTCCTCATTCCGACTCCGCGCAGCGGTCTTCGTCCTGTTGCTCGAGCGATGTGACGGCCGCCGCCGCATCACACAGACGCGTGTTTCGTGCAGTGGGGCGCGCGGATCGTGCAGGAATTCACGCGGATGTCCTTCGCATACTCGGTGACTCAAGAGACCGATGCGACCGGATGACACGCGGAGGCAGAGTTCCATGCGGACGTTCGTCTACACATCTCACCCCTCACGGGTGGTCTTCGGTGCCGGCACGGTCGGCCGCCTCGCCGAGGAGGTCGAGCGGCTCGGCTGCTCCCGGGTGCTGCTGCTGTCGAGCGGGCCCCTCGCGGCAGCCTCGGCGCGGGTTCGCCAGGCGCTCGGCACCCTCCTGGCGGCGGAGTTCGACGCCGCGGCCATGCACACCCCGGTGGAGGTGACCGAGCAGGCTCTCGACCTGCTCGAGAGGTCGTCCGTGGACGGCATCGTCGCCGTCGGGGGCGGTTCGACGACGGGTCTGTCGAAGGCACTGGCCCTGCGCACGGGACTGCCGCAGGTGATCCTGCCGACCACGTACGCCGGCTCCGAGGTGACCCCCGTCCTCGGCGAGACCCGGGACGGACGCAAGGTCACCAGGTCCTCTCCGGAGATCCTGCCCGAGACCGTCGTCTACGACGTCGACTTCACCCTCACCCTGCCGCTGTCCCTGACGGTCACGAGCAGCGTCAACGCGCTCGCCCACGCCGTCGAGGCCCTGTACTCCGGCGAGGCGAACCCGGTCACCGACCAACAGGCCCTCGACGCGATCTCGCGCATCGCCCGGGCGCTGCCCCGGCTCGCCGCCGACCCGGCCGACCTGGAGGCGCGCGCCGACCTGCTGCGCGCCGCCTGGCTCGCGGGGACCTGCCTCGCCACGGTGGGTATGGGCCTGCACCACAAGCTGTGCCACACCCTGGGCGGCAGCTTCGATCTGCCGCACGCCGCGACGCACACCGTCGTACTGCCACACGCCATGGCCTACAACGCGCCCGCGGTGCCCGGCGTGATGCGCCGCATCGCCGACGCCCTGGGCGTGCCCGACGCCCCCGGCGGTGTGTACGACCTGGTCGCCTCCCTGGGCGGCCCCACCTCCCTGCGCGACCTCGGCATGCCGGAGCCCGGCCTGGCCCGCGCGGCCGAGCTGGCCACGTCGACGCCGTACCCGAACCCGCGCGAGCTGACCACCGAGGGCATCGCGGAGCTGTTGGCCGGCGCCTGGCACGGGCGCCGCCCCGAAGGTCCCCCCACCACCGAGGCCGAGCTGTCCCGTCTCACGGAACAGGTCGTGGCCAGCTTCGCGCAGGCGCCCGACCCGCGCGTGCGCACCTTGCTGAGCGACCTGGTCCGGCATCTGCACACCTTCGTCGCGGCCAACGACGTCACCGATGCGGAATGGCAGTACGCCGTCGACTTCCTCACCCGCACCGGCGAGAGCTGCAGCCTGACCCGGCAGGAGTTCGTGCTGCTGTCGGACACGCTCGGTGTCTCCAGTGCCGTGGATCTGCTCACCAACTCCCGTACGCCCCTGACCACTCCGTCCGCCGTGCTCGGTCCCTTCTACCTGGCGGGCCCGCCCGACACCCCGCACGGCGGCGACATCTCCGGAGGGCTGCCCGGCACCCCGCTCTGGGTGGACGTGCGGGTCACGAACACCGAAGGTGAACCGGTCAAGGACGCGGTCGTGGACGTGTGGCAGTCCAACGAGGACGGTTTCTACGACGTCCAGCTGCCGGACCTGGAGGGGCCGGTCCTGCGTGGCCGGCTGCGCACCGACGCCGAGGGACGGATCACGTTCTGGTCGATCCTGCCCTCGGAGTACCCGATCCCCGAGGACGGGCCGGTGGGGCAGATGCTCGCGGCGGTCGGGCGCCATCCCTTCCGGGCGCCGCACCTCCACTTCATGTTCGACGCGCCGGGCCACCGCCGGCTCGTCACCCAGCTGTTCGTGTCGGGCGGGGCCTACCTGGACAGCGACACGGTCTTCGGCGTCAAGGACGAGCTCGTCGTCGACTTCGCGCCGCAGACCGGCCCCACCCCCGACGGCCGCCGGGTCGACGGCGAGTGGCGCCGGCTCTCATACACCTTCCGCCTCGCCCCCCTGGCCGGATGACCGAGGAGCGCCCACCCATGACCACCACCGATGCGCACGACACGTACGACACCGACGTCCTCGTCGTCGGCAGCGGCCCCGCCGGGGGTTCTGCCGCGCTGTTGCTGGCCACCTACGGCATCCGCACCCTGCTGGTGACGAAGTACGGCTGGCTGGCCAACACGCCCCGGGCCCACATCACCAACCAGCGCACCATGGAGGTCCTGCGCGACCTCGGAGTGGAATCCGAGGCGCTGGCCGTCGGCAGCCCGTCCCACCTCATGGGCGACACGGTGCTGTGCACCGCGCTGACCGGGCAGGAGATCGGCCGCATCCGCAGCTGGGGCACGGGGCCGGCGACGGCCGGCGAGTACGCGGCGAAGAGCCCCTGCGAGATGATCGACCTGCCGCAGACCTACCTGGAGCCGATCCTGGTGAACAACGCGGCGGCCCGCGGCGCCAAGGTGCGCTTCGACACCGAGTTCCTCAGCTTCACCCAGGACGAGAACGGCGTCACCGCGCTGCTGCGCGACCGCGTCCGCGGCGACGAGTTCACCGTACGGGCCCGCTACCTGATCGGCGCGGACGGCGGGCGCAGCACGGTCGCCGAGCAGCTCGGCCTCCCCTTCGACGGCCGTATGGCCAAGGCCGGCAGCATGAACATCGTCTTCAAGGCCGACCTCACCCGGTACTGCGCCCACCGGCCGAGCGTCCTGTACTGGGTGCTGCAGCCCGGGGCGGAGACCGGCGGCATCGGCATGGGCCTGGTCCGCATGGTCCGTCCGTGGAACGAATGGCTGCTGGTGTGGGGATACGACATCGAGCAGCCGCCGCCGGAGGTGGACGAGGAGTCGGCGCGACAGATCGTGCGCGACCTCGTCGGGGACCCCGGCCTGCCGGTGGAGATCACGTCCACCTCGCTGTGGACCGTCAACCACAGCCATGCCTCGGCGTATTCGTCCGGGAGGGTCTTCTGCGCGGGCGACGCGGTGCACCGTCATCCGCCGTCCAACGGACTCGGCTCCAACACCTCCGTACAGGACTCCTACAACCTGGCCTGGAAGCTCGCCATGGTGATCCGTGGCGAGGCCGGCCCCGAGCTGCTCGACAGCTACTCCGCCGAACGGGCCCCCGTCGGGCGGCAGATCGTCGAACGGGCCAACCTCAGCCGCGACCAGTTCGGCCCGATCTTCGAGGTGCTCGGCATCGGCGGTGGCAGCGACCGTGAGGCCATCGCCGAGGGACTCACGGCGATCGGCGCGCCGACGCCCGAGGGCGCCAAGAAGCGACGCCTGCTCGAAGAGGCGATCCAACTCAAGAACTACGAGTTCAACGCGCACGGCGTCGAGATGAATCAGCGCTACGTCTCCTGCGCGGTGCTTCCCGACGACGCCCCTGCCGAAGTCTGGGAGCAGGACCGGGAGTTGGTGGCCGAGCCGACCACACGGCCCGGCGCGAAACTGCCGCACGCATGGCTCGTCGACGCCCAGGGCGAGCGTCTTTCCACGCTGGACGTCGTCGGCGACGGCACCTTCACCGTGCTGACCGGCCTGTCGGGCGGCGTCTGGGACACGGCCGCGACCGCGTGCCGGGCGGACCTCGGCATCCCGCTGCGGGTGGTGCGCATCGGGGACGACGGCTCCCGTGACGCGTACGGCGAGTGGAGCCGGGTCAGCGAGATCGCCGAGGACGGCGTGCTGCTGGTGCGCCCGGACGGCCACGTCGCCTGGCGCCGCGCCACCGCCCCCGCAAGCGCACAGTCGGCCCAGGACGAGCTGCTCGGCGCACTGCGCCGGGTGCTGGCCCGATAGGAGAGAACGAGATGGACAAGGTGATGGCCACGGCCGAGGCGGCCCTGGCGGACGTGGCGGACGGACGGTCGTTCGCCGTCGGCGGCTTCGGGCTGAGCGGCGTCCCCGAGGTCCTCATCAGTGCCCTGTACGAGAGCGGGGCGAGCGGTCTGAGGGTCGTGTCCAACAATTGCGGCGTCGACGGCCGCGGCCTCGGCATCCTGCTGGCCGCGGGCCGCATCGCCCGGGTGACGGGCTCGTACATCGGCGAGAACAAGGAGTTCGCCCGCCAGTACCTCGCGGGCGAGCTGGAGGTCGAGCTGACGCCGCAGGGCACGCTCGCCGAGCGGCTGCGGGCGGGTGGCTCGGGGATCCCGGCCTTCTACACGCCCGCCGGCGTCGGCACACAGGTCGCCGAGGGCGGACTGCCGTGGCGCCATGCCGCCGACGGTTCGGTCGCCGTGGCCTCGCCGCCCAAGGAGCTGCGGACCTTCGACGGCGTGGACCACATTCTGGAGCACGCCATCACCACGGACTACGCGCTGGTCAGGGCGGCGCGCGGGGACCGCCACGGCAACCTCGTCTTCCGCCGCGCGGCGCGCAACTTCAATCCGCTGGCGGCCATGGCCGGGCGCATCACCGTCGCCGAGGTGGAGGAGCTGGTCGAGCCGGGCGTCCTCGGCCCCGACGAGATCCATCTGCCGGGCGTGTTCGTGCAGCGAGTCGTGGCACTGACCCCCGAGCAGGCGGCCGACAAGGGAATCGAGAAAAGGACGGTGCGCGAGCGATGAGCTGGAGCAGGGACGAGATGGCGGCGCGCGCCGCGAGCGAACTGAGGGACGGCGACTACGTCAACCTGGGCATCGGGCTGCCCACCCGCGTGGCCGATTTCCTGCCACCGGGCGTCGACGTCGTCCTGCACTCGGAGAACGGGCTGCTCGGTGTGGGGCCGTACCCGTCGCCCGACGAGGTCGACGCGGATCTCATCAACGCGGGCAAGGAAACCGTGACCCTACGGCCTGGAGCGTCCTTCTTCGACTCCTCGCTGTCCTTCGGCATGATCCGCGGCGGCCACATCGACACCGCCGTTCTGGGCGCGCTCCAGGTCTCGGTCCGCGGCGACCTCGCCAACTGGGCCGTCCCCGGAAAGATGGTCAAGGGGATGGGCGGTGCCATGGACCTCGTCCACGGCGCCGGCCGGGTCGTCGTACTCATGGAGCACCTGACGAAGGACGGCGACTCGAAGATCGTCCGGGAGTGCACGCTGCCGCTGACGGGCCGCGGCTGCGTGGACCGGGTCATCACCGACCTGTGCGTCCTCGACGTGACCCCTCACGGGCTCCAACTCGTCGAGACCGCACCGGGTGTGACGGCCGATCAGGTCGCTGCCCACACGCCTCTGACGATCCCTCGTGAGAAACCTGCTGGGAGCAACCGATGATCGAGCAACCGCGTGACGTGTACGTCGTCGACGCCGTCCGTACCCCCGTCGGCCGTTACGGCGGTGCTTTGGCGGGTGTACGCCCGGACGACCTGGCCGCCGGTGTGCTGCGCGCCCTGGTCGACCGCAGCCCCGGCCTGGACCCCGGACGCATCGACGATGTGCTGCTCGGCAACGCCAACGGCGCGGGCGAGGAGAACCGCGACGTGGCCCGCATGGCCGTCCTGCTTGCCGGACTCCCGGTCTCTGTGCCCGGCGCCACGGTCAACCGACTGTGCGGATCCGGTATGGAGGCCGTGATCCAGGCGGCCCGCGCCATCGCGCTCGGCGACGCCTCCATCGCGGTGACGGGCGGTGTCGAGTCCATGAGCCGCGCGCCCTGGGTGCTGCCGAAGCCGGAGCGGGCCTTCCCGGCGAAGGATCAGCAGCTGTACTCGACGACGCTCGGCTGGCGGATGGTGAACCCGCGGATGCCCGCGGAGTGGTCGATCCCGCTCGGCGAGAGCGCGGAACTCGTCGGCGCCAAGTACGCCGTCACCCGGGCGGCCCAGGACGCGTTCGCCCTGGCCAGCCACCGCAACGCCGCTCGCGCCTGGCGCGAGGGCCGGTACGCGGGCGAGGTCGTCCCCGTCGAGGGCGTGGACCTGAGCCGTGACGAAGGCATCCGGGACGACACCTCCTTGGAGGCCCTCGCCCGGCTGAGGCCGGCCTTCACCGCGGACGGCACGATCACGGCCGGCAATGCCTCACCGCTCAACGACGGGGCGGCCGCGCTGCTGCTCGCCGACGAGGACGGACTCGCCGCGATCGGGCGCGAGCCCCTGGCCCGGGTCCGGGCGGCGGCGGTGACGGGCATCGAGCCGCAGTACTTCGGACTCGGCCCGGTGGACGCCATCCGCAAGGTGCTGGCCAAGGCCGCGGTCGCCCCCGGCGATCTGCACACGATCGAGCTGAACGAGGCCTACGCGGCACAGGCGCTGGCCTGCCTGGCCGCGCTGCCGGAGCTCGACCCCGAGGTGGTCAACCCGCGCGGCGGCGCCATCGCCATCGGCCACCCGCTGGGCGCGTCGGGCGCCCGCATCACCGGAGCGGTCGCGCACCAGCTGGCCGCCGCGGGCACCGGCACGGGACTGGCGGCGCTGTGCATCGGAGTGGGCCAGGGTCTGGCCCTGGTGCTGGAGCGCTGAGAGGAGGATGCAAAAAGCTGTCCGAGGCCTCTTCAGCCGGAGCGGCGCAGCGCGGCCGGGGTGGTGCCCAGCCGGGCACGCATCACCCGGGTGAGATGCTCCTGGTGGGAGAAGCCGCAGGCGGCAGCCACCTCCGCGATCGGGGCTGAGCCGGTGCGCAGCATCCGGCACGCGGCCTCCAGCCGCAGCTTGAGCAGGAACTGGTGAGGCGAGTGGTCGGTACTCGCCCGGAACCTCCGCGTGAACTGGCTCGGGCTCAGCGAGGCCGAGGCGGCGAGGTCCGCGATCGGCAGCGGTTCGGCGAGGCGCTGCTCCATGAGTTCGCGGACGGCGGCGAGCTGCCGGTCGGACAGCCCGGACCGGTCGGGCGGGGGTGCGGTCGCGCGGACACCGTGGCGGCGTGCGAGCTGGGCGGCGAGCATACCGGTCAGGTGATCGGTGTACGTGCGGGCCGACGGCTCCCAGGAGCGGACCGCGCCCTCCAGCGCGAGCATGAGCTGTTCGGCGAGTGGATCACTGGCCCCGAACTCCTCGGACAGCTCCACGGGCCGCCCGCCGTTCGCGTCGCGCAGGGCGTCGTCCGTGAGGTAGGCGTGGATCGTCTCCAGCCGCCCGCCGAGCTCTACGGCGAGAGCTCGGCCGGCCGGCTGCAGAAAGAACCCACCAGCCGGGATCGTCCGTGCCCGCCCGTCCGCGCCCTGCCCCCGTCGTACGGTGACGGGACCATTGAGGTGCAGGATCAGCAGGTGGGTGGGGGCCGGATCGAACGCCGCGCGGTAGGGCTGCTCCTCCTGCGCGGAGAGATACAGCTGGTCCCATCCGAGCCCTGAGCTGGTGTGTCGTGTCCGCACGCCGGCCTGCCGCAGCATGCCGACCGTGTCCGCCAGACCGAGTTCCGTCATGACCGGACCTCCTCACGACACCCATATGCTTGAAGAGTAAACCAAGTGTCGGATCGGCGAGAAGGAACCAGCACCGGAAGATCGGCAGATGCGCTTTCTCAGAAGGCGGAGTCGGCGAACCAGTGGGCCAGCAGCTGCTCGTCGCCCTCGTGGGCAAAGACCTCCGCCTCGTAGGGCAGTCGGCCGTAGACGAGCAGGAGCAGGTCGGCCGCGGTCCCCTGGACGGTCGCGTCAGCGGCGGCCGCGGCCGGGTGGGAGGTGTCGAGACCGAAGCCGTCGGGCCGCAGCCGGACGACCCAGACATCGTCCCCGTCGGTCGCGCGGAAGCGGATGGTCCTGTCGGGGCCGCGCAGGTTGGCCACCTTGGGGGCGAAGAAGCCGGCGAAGGGCAGATTGACGAGGAACTCATCGATCCCGTCGACCGCGACCGGGCGGTCGATCACGGGCCGCAGTCCGAGTGCGAGCTCGGCGTCGGCCCGATGCAGCAGGGTCTCGAAGAGCATCCGGCGTGCCCAGAACCGGGCGTACTGGTCGGCGCCCCAGGCCCACATCGGCAGGTTCGGTTCGGTGGCCGCGAAGGCGTCAGCGGCCACGGTCGCACTCTCGGTCAGCCAGTCGGGGTACCCGTCCTCCTGGTCCGGGAGCCGAAGGTCCACTTCACGTGTGCGCGGTGGTTCCTGGACACGCGCCCGCAAGAGGACCGAGAACCAGCGCTGGACACTGCCGGTGTGCTTGACCAGGTCGGCCAGCGTCCAGCCGGGACAGCTCGGCACGGGTGTGGCCAGGTCGGCTCCCTTGACCGCGGCGACGAACCGGGCGGTCTCCGCCGCGACCGCCGTGCGGTGGTCGACCGAGGGGAAACCGGACGCGGGCCGGGTGTGGTCAGACGTCTTCATCGTGACTTGCCTTTCGGAGAAACCGCGGGTTCGACCGGACGGGTGACCGATGACGGCCTTGTCGTGGCTGAACCCGTCGTCGGACCCAGGTGCTGTGCCGTCAGCCCGTACGCAGGGCCGGCGGCGGCGCGAGAAGCACGGTCACACGAGCTCGGCGCCGACTTCCGCTTCTGCGACCCCCGCCGTTCCGGAGTCCGCGACCTTCTTCGACACGGGCGTACGGGGCGCATGTGCCGACTTGATTCCGAGGAGGGACACGGCGACAACCAGGCCGAAGGCCACGCCGGCGATCACGAAGCTCGTCGTGAACTGGCTCTCCTGGGGCAGAGCGGGCGCTCCCTCCGGCAGCGGGATGGTCTTCGACGCCAGTAGTGAGGTGATCACCGCGCTGGCGACGGCACTGCCGACCGAGCGGGAGATGGAGTTGATGCCGTTGGCGATGCCGGACTGGTGGGCGGGGACGCTGGCAACGATGAGCGCCGGCATGGCGGCGTACCCGAAGCTGATCGCCAGGCCGATGACCATGCCCGCGCCGATCACCGAGGCGGTCGCATCGTGCGCGACGCTCAGCCACGTGAAGCCGAGCACACCGAAGCAGGCCCCGGCGGCCAGGGTGACGCGCGCACCGAGCCGGCGCACCAGTACGCCGCCGAACTGGGCGCCCGCGAGCGAAATGAGTGTGGTCGGAAGCAGATACACCACGGACGCTTCGAGCACGGAAGCGCCGAAGCCGTAGCCCGCGATCTTCTCCGGCACCTGGACGAGGTAGGAGACACCGATGAACTGGGCGAACATCGCGAACCCCAGCAACAATCCGGCCAGGTTGGTGAAGAGAACGGGCCGGTGGACGAACATCTTCATGTCCACCATCGGTTCCCCGACCCGGCTCTCGGTGACGACCCACACCACCGCCATGACGATCGCCCCGGCGAAGGAGCCGAGCGTGCGGCCGGACGTCCATCCCCACTCGTGCCCCTGCGAGATGGGCAGAAGCAGCAGCACCAGCAGCATCGCAAGGGTGAGCGCGCCCAGCCAGTCCGTCCGGCCTCCCGTCGTCGTCCGGGAAGCGGGCACCGTGAACAGCACTCCCGCCAGCGCCACCGTCGCGAGCACCACCGCGAGCCAGAAGACCCGGTGGTAGTCGGGGTCGGAGCCGCGGGTGAGGAGCCCCGCACCGACCAGCGCGAGCCCGCTGCCGAACGCGAGCGTGCCACTGACCAGGGCCATGGCACCGTGCAGCTTCTCCGGCTTGATCTCCTCGCGCAGGATGGAGAGCGCGAGCGGGAAGATCGCGGTCGCCGCTCCCTGCATCACCCGGCCGACGATCAGCCACGTCAGCGAGGTGGTGGTGGCGGCGAGCACCGAGCCCGCGATCATCACCAGCAGAACGCCGACGAGGGTGGGCTTCTTGCCGTGCTGGTCGCCGAAGCGGCCGAGCAGCGGGGTGAAGACTGCGGCCGACAGGAGCGTGGCGGTGGTCACCCAGCTGACGTTCGCCGTGGTGGCGTGCAGGTCGCTCTGAATGATGCCCAGGATCGGGACGACCAGGGTCTGCATCATCGAGACGACCATCGCGGAAAGCCCGAGCACCAGGACGACCGCGGTGTCCGCCGAGCGGCGTCCGGCCGCCGTGTGCTGTTCGTGAGACACGGAATCTCTTCCCTGATTGAGACTTCGACGAACTACTTCAGAACATCGAAGCTTGAGAACTTCAAGTAATGGGCGAGACCGTAGCCGTCAATATTTGAGATCGTCAAGTTTCCGGGGGTAAGGTGCCCGCATGACGGCACTCCCCCGCGTCAACCCCGCCCAGCTCATGGAGCTGCTCTCCGTGTCGCTGGCTGCCTACTACGGCGACTTCACGGTCGCCGCCGCGAGCGAGAACCTCACGGCCAGCCAGGGCAAGACGCTCAATGTGCTGCGCCGGGGGCCCGCCTCCATGAGCGTGCTGGCCACCACGCTGACCTGCGACGCCTCCAACATGACCGGGATCATCGACCGGCTCGAGAAGCGCGGCTTGGTACGCCGCGAGCCCAGCCCCTCCGATCGGCGCGTCAAGAACGTCCTCCTCACCGCTGAGGGCGAGCAGGTCATCGACGTGATCCGCGGGAAGATGAACAACACGCTGGCCGGCCTGAACAGACTCAGCGAGCACGAGCAGGACACCCTGTACGCGCTGCTGGAGCGCGCCTTCACCGCGCAGGACGCCGCTGCCTGACCCGGCGGCTCACCGGAGGTGGCGAGCCGCCGAGTGCCCTCCCCTTCTCAGGCGCCGGCAGGCTTGCCCGGACCGGGGACCTTACGGAAGCGGAACGGCTCCGGGTCGCGGCCGGGCTGGATGAACCAGCATTCCCCGGTGCCGTCTCCCGTGACGATCCGCAGCACGGTGTCCGCCACGACCTGAGCCGGGATCACCGGCAGTCCCTGCTCGGAGAGCATGTCGCGCAGCGGATCGATGATCCGCGACTCGGCGAAGCCGGGGCAGACGGCGTTGAAGCGCACGTTCTCCGGCGCAAGAGCCGGCCCCAGCGAGCGGGCGAGTCCTACGACCGCATGCTTGTTGGCCGCGTACAGGGGATCGAGCGGTACGGCCGCCAGGCCCGCCAGGGACGCCGTCGCCACGATCGCCCCTCCACCGCGAGCCCGCAGCGCCGGCAGCACCGCATGGGTGCCGAAGACCACGCCGTCGAGATTGGCTCCCATCGCGCGACGGTAGCGTGCCAGGTCGAAGTCCTCGCCGACGCCGCACCCGGTCGCCACCCCGGCGTTGAGCAACGCGATGTCGACACCGCCGCACTGCTCCTGGGTGAACTCCACCAGCGCCCGGTTGGCGTCGGGGTCGGAGACGTCACAGGCGCGAAAATGACCGCCGGCCATCTCGGCCACCTCGCGACCGCCCTGTGCGTCGAGGTCCGCGACGACCACGCGCGCGCCCGCCTTCGCCAGCGTCAGCGCCGTGGCCCGGCCCAGTCCGCTGGCACCGCCGGTGACGATGGCCACCTTGCCCTGAAGCGCGGCGCCGTCCGTCGGTCCCGGCCGTGCGGCGGCGTCGCTCTCGACGGCGGTCATGACAGCTCCAGGACGAGCTTGCCGACGTTCTCCCCGCGGAAGAGCATCCCCAACGTCTCGGGGAAGTCGTCCACGCTCCCCCTCACCACGTGTTCCTTAACCTTGATGCGGCCGGCTCCGATCCAGGCGGAGATGTCCTGCGCGGCCTGCGCATAGCGCTTGGCGTAGTCGAAGACGACGAAGCCCTCCATGCGGGCGCGGCGCACCAGCAGCGAGAGGTAGTTGGAGGGGCCCTTGACCGGCGTGGCGTTGTTGTACTGGCTGATCGCACCGCAGACCACGACACGTGCGTGCATCGCCAGTCGCGTCAGGGCGGCGTCGAGGATGTCCCCTCCGACATTGTCGAAGTAGACGTCGATGCCGTCGGGGGCCTCCCGGCGCAGCGCCTTCCTGACGTCCTCGGCGCGGTAGTCGATCGCCGCGTCGAATCCCAGTTCGTCGGTGAGCATGGCGCACTTCTCCGGCCCGCCGGCGATGCCCACGACCCGGCAGCCCTTGGCCTTCGCGATCTGACCGGCGATGGTGCCGACCGCGCCGGCCGCGCCCGACACCACGACGGTCTCGCCGTCCTTCAGCGCCCCGACGTCCAGCAGACCGAAGTAGGCGGTCATGCCGGGCATGCCCAGCGCGCCGAGATACGTCGAGGGCGGGGCGAGGGAGGTGTCGATCTTCATGGCGCCCCTGCCGTCGGAGACCACGTACTCCTGGACGCCGAACGTGCCGACCACGTGGTCGCCCGGCTGGAAGTCGGGGTGGTTGGACGCGGTGACCTCGATGACCGATCCGGCGCGCATCACCTCGCCGATGCCCACCGGCGGCAGGTAGGAGGGACGGTCGTCCAGCCAGCCCCGCATCGCCGGGTCCAGGGAGATGACGCGTGTCCGCCCCGCGAAGCGGCCCGGCCCGGGCTCGTCGACGAGTCCTGAACAGTGCTCCCAGTCATCGGGTTTGACCTCGCCCACGGGGCGGGCTGCCAGACGGATCTGGCGGTTGGTCGCAGACATCGCGCCTCCTGTCGTTCACGGCTTCGCCGCAGGGTACCGACCGGTAGGTATGTCGGAGCGTGTGATGTTCGCCACGTGCTGGGTTGCGAGGCGGGAAGGCGAGCCGAACGGACTGTCGTCCACCCGACCCCGAAACGTGACCCCCGGTGACCTTATGGGCATCCCAACCAGTCGGTATCGTGCGCCGCCACAGCCATCCCCCCGTTCACCCCCACGGATCCGAGCCGCAGCGGAAGGCCATGCGATGACATTCGCCGACGAGAACCGGTACCCGCCATCAGAAACGGGGTGGCCGCCCCGCATCGACCCCCAGGGGTATGCACCCAACGCCCCTCGGTACGAGTCGTACGGGTCATACGGCTCGTACGACCCGTACGGGCAAACCCCTTGGGACGCACCGTACGGACAAGCCCCTTGGGGCGAACCGCACGCGCACGAGACTCATCGGCGCAGCGCCGACCTCGCCGCTCTGCGCTCGGCCTACCGCCTGCTCCGCCGGATCTCCACGCTCACGGCGCTCGGCTCCTTCGTGGTGTACGTCGTGCTGTCCTGTTATGCGCCCGGCCTGATGGGGGCCAAGATCGCCGGAGAGCTGAGCCTGGGAATGGCCCTGGGCGTCCTCCAGCTCGTCGTCACCTTCGCGGCGGTCTCCTGGTACGGACGCAGCGCACGACGCTCGGTGGATCCGCTGGCCCGCGCCGTCAGAGAGCGGGCGGTCCCCGCCGGCCGGAACACGGGGATGGCGAGATGACCGACTTCAGCTCCGGGACGCAGGCCACGGTCCTGATTCTGTTCACCACGCTGGTCACCGTCACGCTGCTGATGTGCGTGATGGCGGGACCGGACCGCGACGACCTGACGAACTTCTACACCGGCTACCGCTCGCTCACCCCGTTCAAGAACGGCCTGGCGATCGCGGGCGACTACATCTCCGCGGCCACGGTGCTGAGCACCACGGGCATCATCGCGCTCGCCGGATACGACGGTTACGTCCTCGCGGTCAGCACGGCCCTGTCCCTGGTGCTGCTGATGTTCCTGCTGGCCGAACCCCTGCGCAACGCCGGCAGGTTCACCATGGGCGACGTCCTGGCCCGCAACATGCCCGGGCGGGCCGTGCGTATCGCCGCCTGCGTGGTGACGCTTTCGGCGACCCTGCCCTTCCTGGTCGTCCAGCTCTCCGGCGCCGGGTCGCTGCTCACCTTCATCCTGAACATCCCGCACGTGGCGGGCGCCAGGACGGTGTGCATCGTCATCGTCGGCAGCCTGATGATCCTTTACGCGGCGCTCGGCGGTATGCGAGGCACCGCGCTCATTCAGATGATCAAGATCGTGCTCCTGCTCGGCACCAGCGCCGTCGTCGCCGTTCTGGTGCTGCACCGCTTCGACTGGAGCCCCGGAGACGTCCTCAGGGCGGCCCAGCACGGCAGCGGCGCGGGCCCGGCCTTCCTCCAGCAGGGCCTTCAGTTGGGCACCTCGGGCTTGGACCGGCTGGACTTCGTCGGTCTCCAGATCACCGTGGTCCTCGGCGTGGCCTGCCTGCCCCACATCACGATGCGCCTGTACTCCGCGCAGGACGTGCCGGCCGTGCGGCGCTCCATGTCGTGGGCGGTCGGCACGGTCACCACGTTCTGCCTGCTCGTGATCATCATGGGTACGGGCGCGGCAGCGCTGGTGGGATCGCGGTACATCACCGCGGCCGACCCGCACGGCAGGACGTCGGTGCTCATGCTGTCGCAGGTGCTCGGCGGAGCCTCCGACTCCGCAGGCTCGACGATTCTCTACTCGGCCGTGGCGGGCATGGTGTTCATCACCCTGCTGTCGTCGGTCGCGGGGATGACCCTGGCCGCGGCCTCGTCGCTCGCCCACGATCTGTTCGCCCATGCGGCGCGCCGGGGAGAGGCCGAGCCGCGTACGGAGATGACGGTGGCGGCTTGGACGAGCGTGGCCGTGGGGACCGTTGCCATCGGGCTCTCCACCCTGGTCCAGAACTGGGACGTCGGCGTGCTGACCACCCTGGCCATCTGCATAGGTGCATCGGCGGTGGCACCCGCGCTCACGTACTCCCTGTTCTGGCGAGGGTTCACGCGCACCGGCCTGCTCGCCACCCTCTACGGCGGCGCGGCCTGCGCGCTGCTGCTCATGGCACTCTCCAAGGCCGTTTCGGGCACGCCGTCAGCCGTCTTCCCGAACGCCGACTTCGACCTGTTCCCCATGCAGTCCACGGGACTGGTCTCCATCCCGTTCGGCTACCTGGCGGGATGGCTGGGCAGCCGATGGGACCACCGGCGCCGCCCCGCCGTCAGCGGCGAGAACCAGCGGCTGTACGAGGAGAGCGAGGCCCGGCTGCTCGCCGCAGCCGAATGACCACCTCGGCGGGGGCGGGCTGCACGAACGGCCTCGGTGCCGGCGCTGCAGCCCGCCAGGGTCCCAGGTCCCGTCGCGCCGTGGCGCGATCCTGCCACGAGAACCTCATCCGCTGCTGCACCGCTGGACACCGCTCGGAGCTTCTCCGAGCACGCTGACCTGCTGATGCCGTGCGAGCCTATGGAAGCCCGATGGGAGCCGCGGCCTCGCCCGCCGTGCCATGAGCAGGTCCCGCCGGGCCTCGCGGCGGTGTCCCCAACTCGCGTGCCGCCAAGGCCCAGCTGAGTTCGACCACGGTGTCCGGAGCGTCCAGGCTGGTGCCGGTGAGCTCCTCGAAACGGCGCAACCGGTAGCGGACGGTGTTGACATGGACGTGTGCGCTGCGAGCGACTTCGCGGATGTGCCGTCCGCTCTCCAGGTACCCCCGCACCGACTCCTCGATGAGCGCACCGAACTCCCCCTCGGCCTCCAGTGGGCGCAGATAACGGTCGAGCAGCAACTCGGCGAGTTCCGGTTCGGCGACGACCGCCACCCGCCAGGACAGGTCGTTCAGGTCGTACACGCCGCGGAGACCGTACGCTCGGGCGGCTTGCAGCAGCCTGCCGGCGGCGCGGAAGGAGTGGTGCACAGCGGCCAGGTCCGTCGGTGGGCCCAGCCCGGCCGTCACCTCCAGGTCACCGGTCTCCGGCTTTGACTCGGCGACTCCGGCGACAACCTCGTCCAGCACGGTGAGCAGCGCGCCTCGGCCGTTGCTGCGGCCGTGGGACTCCAGGGAGCGCTCCAGCGTGTCCGGACCGACGTTGCCGTTCGGTACAGCTCTGATGGCCCGGTGCGGCCGCGACAGGTCCAGTCCGTAGATCGCCGCACCGCTGTGGATCTCCGCCGCGCTCAGCGTCCCGTAGAGCAGCCCACGCAGGAAGTCGGCGCGGCGGCGGGCGTCGGACAGGGCGGAGGCGACCTCCGCCTGCCGGTGGACGGCGGCGATCTGCAGGCTCGCGACGTCCGCGAGCTCCCACAGGCACTTGGTGCGGTCGACGATGAGGCCGGGCTCCAGCCCGCGTTCGGTCGCCTCGGCGAGGAACAGATCCCGTATCGCGCTCAGCCCCCGGCGGAAGGCGCGGAGCCCGTCACTGAGCGGCACGCCTCGGGCGGCCCGGTCCCGGGCCACCTCGGCTTCGTCGAAATCCTCCGGCGCGGGCACCGTCCCCTCTCTCACCACCGCGAGGGCCCGCTGGAAGTGCCGATTCCAGACCAGGTCCAGGAGTTCCCGCGGGACCGCGCGGTAGGACGGGATGTGGTCCGCCAGATCCTCGTGCAACCGCCCGCCCAGGTGCCTCTGCTGCGCGGCCATCGCGGCGATGACCTGTTCGAGGGATGCCGCCGCGCCCGCCTGTCCGCCCATGGGCCTCACCTCCGCCCTTCGGCACCGGCCGTTGTGCAACTGAACAATATGCCGCCCTCCGGCCTTGGCCGGCGAGCCGTCGACAACCCGCCGTCCCCGAAAGCACAGTGGCAAGGCGGCAAGCGGCAAAGGGCGCCCGCATCGAGGCACACGCGACGAGGCGCCGATCGACCGTGCTCAGAGCCGCCCTCGTGCTACCGCCCCACCTGACGAAGAGTGCGGAGACCACCATGACCGACGAGCACCACCACCGCCCCCACCACGCCGCCCCGGACACCGGCCCGCGCCTCGCACCGCTGCCCGAGGACGATTGGGACCCGTCCACCCGGGAGCTGCTCGCCCCCGTACCCAGGGACGTCGACGGCCACCTCGCCAACGTCTTCACCACCTTGGTGCGCCACCCCGGCCTCTTCCGGCACTTCCTCCCGTTCGGCAGCCATCTGCTGCGCGACGGCCGTCTTCCGGACCGGACCCGGGAACTGCTGATCCTGCGCACCGCGTGCAACACCCGGGCCGGGTACGAATGGGGACGGCATGTACCGCTGGCCAGGGCCGCCGGGATCTCCGACGAAGAGATCCGGCGGGTCGGCGCGGGCCCGGACGCGCAGGGCTGGTCGGCGGCCGACGCCTGTCTGCTGCGTGCCGCCGACGAACTGCGTCGGGACGCATGCCTGTCCGCGGCCACCTGGTCCGCACTCGCAGCCGATCACGACGAGGCACAGCTGATCGAAATCACCATGCTCGTCGGTCAGTACCACATGGTCGCGTTCTTCCTGAATTCCGCCGGTACCCGGCTCGAGCCAGGCTGGGAAACGGAAGCCCTGCCCGCGCCCACGGGGGCCGGCGCGGACACGGCGGAAGGGGCGCACGGCGATGCCTGAGTCCCGGTACCCCACGACCCGTCCGGTCGGCCTCCTGAGCGGCCGGAACGTACTGGTCATCGGCGCGGGCACCCGCCCCAGCGACGATCCGAAGGCCCCGGTGGGCAACGGGCGGGCGGTCGCGGTGCTGGCCGCCCGTGAGGGAGCCGCCGTGGCCTGCGCCGACGTCTCCCCCTCCGCCGCAGCGGCCACCGCCGCCCTGGTCGGTGAGGAGGGCGCCCCCGGCCTGCCCGTGGTCGGTGACGCCACGGATCCCGGCCAGTCCTCGTCCATGGTCGCCGAAGCCCGCCGCGCACTCGGCACGCTCGACGCACTCGTGGTCAACGTCGGCATCGGCCTCGGCGCGGGCCTGACGGACACCTCACCGCAGCAGTGGGAACGTGTGCTAGCGCTCAACCTGAGCGCCCCCTTCCTCGCCGCCAAGAACGGACTGCCCGTGATCGCCGACGGTGGCTCGATCGTCTTCGTCGGTTCCGTGGCCGGGCTGCGCGCGGCCACCAACTCGCCTGCCTACGACAGTTCCAAGGCGGGCCTGTTCGGTCTCACCCGCCATGTCGCCAAGGAGGGTGCACCACGCGGGATCCGCGCCAACCTGGTCGTTCCGGGTCTGATCGACACCCCGATGGGCCGCGAGGCCTCGGCCGGGCGGGGGTCGCGTTCCGCTTCGTTCACCCGCATACCGCTCGGACGCCAGGGCAGCGCCTGGGAGGTTGCCGAAGCCGTGACCTTCTTGCTCTCCGACCGCGCCTCCTACATCACCGGGCAGAGCCTGGTGGTCGACGGAGGGTTGAGCGCCGTCTGAGCACGCAGGCCGCTGTCCGCTCCGTGGGGCGGGGGCGGTCCCGAGGGTCAGGGCATCGACCCTCGGGACCGCCCCCGCCGGCTCACTTCGTCAGCGGGCCGAACTCCTTGCGGGTGTCCACCGGCTCGCCGAACAGCTGCCACCGCTCGCCCTTGAACCGCATCAGCTGCATCGTCTCGAGCGGGAAGGCATCATCGTGGCCCGTGGACAGGGTGACACCGGGCAGCAGCAGTCCCACCTTCACGTCCTTCAGGTTGCGCACGGCGTCCCGCAGCCCTTCCCTGGTCGGGCACTTCATCGCGTCCAGGGCCTTGTACAGGCTGGAGGCGACGGCCCAGCCGTAGGCGTTGAACTGGTTGGCCGGGTCGGCGTCGGGGGCGTACTTGTGCAGGGCGTTCATGTAGGTCTTCATCTCGGGATCGTTCGCCCACTGCGGGTCGGCGGGGTCCTTGAAGTACGTCGCCGAGACCACGCCCTGCACGTTCTTGAACCCGACGGGCTGGAGCACGGCGGCGGACGAGGCCACGTTGTTCACGATGTGCAGCGGGTTCCACTTGGTGTTCTTGGCGTCGGCGGCGAGGGCCTGGCTGCCGAACTTGGGGGTGGTGACGTCCAGCAGCACGTCCGCCTTGGAGCGGGACAGGCTCGCCATCTGTGCCGACACGGACGGGTCGGTGACCTCGTAGCTCTCCTCGGCGACCACCTTGATGCCACTGCCGGCGACGGCCTTCCTGAACCCGCCGAGCAGGTCCTTGCCGAAGTCGTCGTTCTGGTAGAGGACAGCCACCTTGGCCTTCGGCTTCTTGTCCTTGAGGTACTTGGCGTACACCCGGGCCTCGGCCACGTAGTTGGGCTGCCACCCGATGGTCCAGGGATGCTTGGCGTCCGTGCCCCAGACGGAGGCACCCGTGGCGACGAACGGCTGCGGCACCTTCTGCTTGTTGAGGTAGTCCCACACGGCCGCCGTGGACGGAGTGCCCAGGGTCTGGAACACGGCGAAGACCTTCTCCTGCTCGACGAGTCTGCGGGCCTCTTCGACCGCCTTGGGCGGCTGGTAGCCGTCGTCGCGGACGATGAACTGCACCTTGCGGCCGTCTATGCCGCCTTTGTCGTTGACGTACTTGAAGTAGGCGGCCACGCCCTTGCTGATCGTTCCGTACGCGGAGGCAGGTCCCGACAGCGGATAGATCCCGCCCAGCTTGATGGTCCTGTCGGTGATGCCGGTGGTCTGCTGGCCCTTGCACGCGCCACCGGCGACGGTGTCCTGGTCGTCCTGCCCTCGCTGACTGCTGCAGGCGGTTGCGGTGAGCAGGGCGGCGGTCGCGGCCGCGGCCGCCCGCAGTGCGGTCGTCTTGCGCATGTGACTCATTCCTTTTCCGTGCGGGGCGGTCCGCCCACTGGTTCGGCGTCGACAACTGCGGAGTCCGCAGGGGTGAGGGTCGTGGCGGGTCGGGATCCTGCCGGGGACTTCGGTTTCGCTTCGGGTGCGGAATCCGCCTCAGGCCCGGAGACCGCCTCGGGCGTCCGGTCGAGGGCGGCAGCGGTGCGGGGCAGTCGACGGGCGACAGCGCCCAGGACACGGCCCGGCAGACCGGCCAGCCCCGTCGGGGCCACGAACATCACCGTGATGATCAGCAGGCCGAACACGACTCCCGGTGCCGCCTCGCTGACGTCCTGGGACACGCTCGGCACGTACATCACGAACGCCGCACCCAGCAGGGGGCCGTACAGCGAGGCGAGCCCCCCGACCACCAGGCCGGCCAGCAGGGTGATGGACAGAACGAAGCTGAAGGAGTCGGGCGAGACGAAGCCGATCACCCAGGTGTACAGACACCCGGCGACACCCGCGAACATCGCGCTCCACGCGAAGGCAAGGGTCTTGTGCAGCGCCAGCCGCACGCCCATGACCTCGGCGGCACTCTCGTTGTCCCGCACGGCGAGCAGGGCCCGGCCGGCCCGGGACCGCAGCAGGTTGCGGGCGAGCAGCAGGGCCACCGCGGTGACGGCGAGGACGACGAAGTACATCCACTGGTCCTCGGCCAACCCGCTCCACGCGGGCGGCTGCAGCTTGTCCACGGTCAGGCCCATGGAGCCGCCCGTCACCGGTTCGAGCCGCTTGAGCAAGGGCGGCAGGAACACCGCGAACGAAAGGGTGACCAGGGCCAGGTACAGCCCGCGCAGCCGCAGGGCCGGCACTCCGAACCCGAGGCCCAGCAGGAAGCATCCGGCGGCCGCGACCGGCAGCGTGGCCAGGTGGCCGGTGTCGTACCGGTCGAGCATGACCGCCGCCGTGTAGGCCCCCGCCGCGAAGAACGCGCCGTGTCCGAGCGATATCTGCCCGCCGAAGCCGACCAGCAGGTTCAGCCCTGCCAGCGCCACGGCGTACAGGAGCACCATGGTCAGCTGGAAGACCTGGAAGGGCGCGAAGTAGAAAGGTGCGCCGACGGCCACTGCCGCCGCGAGCAGCACGGTGGTCGTGGCCCGCAGCCACCGGGCCCGGTCGGTGCCGAGTACCGCTGTGATCGTGTTCATGCGCGCTCCACCGCCGCCCGTCCGAACAGGCCCTGGGGCCGCACCAGCAGTACCGCCAGAATGATCACGAGGGGGACGCCCACCTTCAGATCGGCACCGATCACTCCCACGTACGCCCCGGTCAGTGTCTCGGCGACGCCCACGAACAGGCCGCCGACGACCGCACCGACCGGGCTGTCGAAGCCACCGAGGGTGGCCGCGGCGAACGCGTAGATCAGCACCCCGCCCATCATGTTGGGCTCCAGGAACAACACCGGGGCGACGAGCACGCCCGACACCGCGCCGACCGTCGCGGACAGCCCCCAGCCGAGCATCAGCACGCGTCCCACCCGGATGCCCGACAGCCGGGCGGAGGAGGGGTTGCAGGCGACCGCCCGCATCACCAGGCCGATGGAGGTGTGCTGGAACAGCAGATAGAGCAGGCCCATCACGACGGCCACCACGCCGAGAATCCCGAGCGTCGACCAGTCCACACGCACCCCGGCCAGGTCGAGCCCGCCGTCGGGGAACGGCTGCGCAAAGTCCTTCACGGTGAAGGACCAGATCAGGCCGGCCAGCGCGTTGACGAAGATGAACAGGCCGACCGTGACGATGACCACCGTCAGCTCGGGCGCGCCCTGCACGGGGCGGATGACGATCCGCTCGACCAGCATGCCGCCGGCGAAGGACACCGCGAGGGTGACCGGCAGCGCCAGCCAGAACGGCATCCCGGACGCCACCAGCTGCCAGGCGACGTACGTGGAGAGCATGGCCAGCTCGCCCTGCGCGAAATTGACGATCCCCGTGAAACGGTGGATCAGCACCAGGGCCAGCGCCAGGCTGGCGTACACCGCACCGGAGCCCAGTCCTTCCACCACTTGCTGGAGAAGATCGGTCACGGCGCTCACCCGGCCTTCCGGGAGCGGACGGAGACACCGAGATACACCTCGGCGACCTGCCCGTCCTCACGGATCTGTGCGGCCGGTCCGGACAGCACCAGGCGGCCGGCCTCCAGTACGTGCGCCCGGTGCGCGATGTCCAGCGCCAGCTGGGCGTTCTGCTCGACGACGACCACGGTGGTGCGTTCCTCCTCGTTGACGGCACGGACGATCTCGAACAGCTCGCGCGTGACCAGCGGCGCGAGACCCAGGGACGGCTCGTCCAGGAGCAGCAGCGAGGGCCGCAGCATCAGCGCCCTGCCGATGGCGAGCATCTGCTGCTCCCCGCCGCTGAGGCTGCCGGCGGCCTGCCGCGACCGCTGGCGCAGTCTGGGGAAGTGGCCGTAGATCCGGTCCAGGTCGACCGCCACGGCCGCACGCTCGGCGCGGCCGCGCCATCGGGGACCGGTGCGCAAGTGGGCGCCGATGCGCAGGTTCTCCTCGACGCTCAGGTCGTTGAAGGTGCCGCGGCCCTCGGGGACATGCGCGACGCCGAGCCTGGCGGCCTGCTCGGGCGAGCGGCCCAGCAGCTCGGCGCCGTTCAGGGTGACCGAGCCGCGGCCGCGGACCATGCCGCTCAGCGCCCGCAGTGTCGTGGTCTTGCCCGCGCCGTTGGGTCCGAGGATCGCGCACACCTCACCGCGGGCGACGGAGAAGTCGAGGCCCTGGAGCACGCGGGCCTGGCCGTATCCGGCGTGCAGGCCGGAGACCTTCAGGAAGTCCGGCTCCGCGCTCGCCGCGGCCTCGGTGCGGTCGGTGGTGGGCTCGCTCATACGGCCACCCCCAGGTACGCCTCGACGACCTCCGGGTCGCGCTGGATCTCTTCCGGCGTTCCCTCGGCGATCTTGCGGCCGAAGTCGAGGCAGACCACCTTGTCGCACAAGCCCATCACGAACCCCATGTGGTGTTCGACCACCACGAGTGTGAGGTCGAACTCCTGGCGCACCGACCGGACCAGATCCGCGAATTGACCGACCTCGCCGTGGCTGAGCCCGTTGACGGGCTCGTCGAGCAACAGCAGCCTGGGCCGCACCGCGAGGGCCCGGGCGAGTTCGACGCGTTTGAGCGTGCCGAACGGCAGGCCGGAGGCGGGGTGGTCGGCGACGTCCGCCAGGCCGAGCCGCCGTAGCAAGTCGTCCGCCCGGTCACGTAGTTCCCTCTCCTCCCGCCGGACGCGGGGCAGCCGGAGCGCCGCGGCGAGGTGTCCGGTGCGCCCCCGGCTGTGGGCGCCGACCATGACGTTCTCCCGGACCGTGAGCCGCGGGAACAGACCCAGGTTCTGGAAGGTCCGGGCGATGCCGCGCCGTGCCACGGCGTGCGGAGGGAGGGCCAGCAGGTCCTCGTCCTCGAACCGCACGTCTCCTCCGTCGGGAGTGCAGCGCCTGGTGAGGCAGTTGAACAAGGTGGTCTTGCCGGCTCCGTTCGGCCCGATGAGCCCCACGGCGGTGCCCGGCTCGACGGTGAACGCGACACCGTCCAGTGCCGTGATCCCGCCGAAGTGCACGGTGATACCGTCGACCGCGAGCATGAGTGACGCCCCTTCCGACGTGCTGGGGGGGGTGGGCGAGCGTCACAGTAGGTGGGGGCGTTCCAGGCGCACATTGGGTGCGAGCACCCAACTTGCAGGTCACCGAACTGTGCGCCGCGCACAGGTGCCGGAAGATGTCTCACGCCGAGCCTGTTGACGGAGTACTAGGCGGACGGCGACGATCGGCGCCATGCCTCGCGGTCCCGCCCTGGGCACTCCCCAACTCTCCGAACCCCTCCGCCGGGAGCGGTGGCGGATCCTGCACGCCGTCCACGAACGGGTCGAGGAGGTGGCGGAGACCGCCGTCGAGGTGATGCGCGCGGAGATCCCGTCGTACGCGCTGCAGGACGAACGGTTCTTCGACGACGTACGGGATCAGGTGCTCGAGCACTACCGGATGCAGTTGGCGGCGGTGGCCGGCGACCGGGACATCGCCCCCGAGGACCTGGTCTTCAGCCGTGCGGCAGCGATGCGCAGAGCGCGCGCGGGATTCGCCCTGGAGGACTGGATCAGTGCCTTCCGGGTCGGCCGGCAGGTGCTGTGGGACTCTCTGCTGGAGTGCGCGGGCACGTCCCCCGAGGCCCAGCAGGCCGCGCTGTCCCTCGTCACCCCGCTGATGAGGTACGTCGACTACGCCAGCACCCATGCCGCGCAGGCATACGTCGAGTACCAGCAGCACGTGGTGGCGGACGCGGACCGGGAACGCCGGGATCTCCTGGACCAGCTCCTGGCAGGCATGGCACCGACGCGCGGTCCGCTGTTCGCCGCGGCACAGGCGTACGGCATCGGACCGCGCTCACCGATGATGGCGGTCGTGGCCGTCTGCGTCGGTGACACGCGCTCGGGGGACCACACCTCGGCCGAGAACGGGTATGCCACCAGCGTGTCGATCAGCGTCGCCGGGCCCTGGGCCGGCAGGACCCTGGTCGTCGTGCGCCACGGCGAGGTGGTGGCCGTGCCCGTGCTCCGGGCAGGCATGGACGCAGAGGACATATGCGCCCACTTCGAGGCCTTGCAGGAGCGGCTCGCGCGGAAGGGCACCATGCTCTGCATGGGCATCAGCACGGTCGCCCGGGGCGCGTCCGAACTGCCGCGCGCGTACGAGGAGGCGCGGGCCGCTCTCGACCTGGTGCCGAGCGAGGGCGGGGTGGCGGCGCTGCCCCGGCTGTCCCCGTTCGACTACCTGGCGCTGCGCGCCGACGACCTCGCCCGCCAACTGGTCGATCCCCGGGTGCGAGTGCTGCTGGAGGAGGACCGCAGGCGTGGCGACACGCTGGCCGCCACCATACGGGCCTTCGCGGAGGCAGACCTCAATCTGCGGCTGGCAGCCGACCGGCTGCGGGTGCACCACAACACGGCGCACTACCGGCTGCGCCGGATCGAGGAACGCACCGGCCGCAATCCGCGCCGGATCGCCGACCTGCTGGAACTGCTGGTCGCCCTCGCCATCCGCGACGGCGCCAGGGAAGGTGAGGATTGCCGGTGAGCGGCATCGTGGAGTCCGCCGGGAGCGAGGCGGCATGTCAGCTGCCGGGCGGGCAAGGGGGGATGTGCCTGCCGGAAGGGCTCGCCGGGCAGAGCCGAACGGTCCGGCGTGCGCTGCTGGACGCCGCGCTGGCGGTGTTCACCGAGCGCGGTTACACCGACGCCGGCCTCACCGAGATCGCGGCGCGCTCCGGCATCCCGGTGGGCGCCCTCTTCCAGCACTACGGCGGAAAGCGAGGCATTTACCTCACCCTTTGGGAGGAGTTCCGGGAGGAACAGGAGCGCCGGACCGCGGCCACGCTGGCCTCCGAGCGAAGCCGTGGTGTGGACGACCCCATCGCTCTCTTCGTGGCGGGAGCCAGGGCGTACCTGGAGGGTGCCTGGGACAATCGGAGGCTCGGCAGACTCCTCGTGGAGGACGACGGCCCCGCGGGCTTCGACGCGCTGCGCCGCCAGTGGGACCGAGCATGGGTACGCCGCAACGCCCGGCTGCTGGAGGTGGACGAGCGGCGCCGCGCCGGCCGAGTCCGGGTGAGCGTGCTGACCACCGTCATCGGAGGGGCGGCGCGCGAGCTGGGTGACTGCGGGGACGAGGCGGAGGCCCGGGAGATCGTGGACGAGGTGTGCGGCATCCTGATCCATCTGTCGGCACCGTCCGGCTGAGAGGCCCGACGCGTCACGTGCTCGCGGTCTTGACAGACCGTCACTCCACCTGGAGGCTACCGACCAGTCGGTACGAAGAGGCGGATCGTGACTGAGCTGAGCATCTCCACCCACGCGGGCGTGTTCGACGCCATCGTGGCGGGTCCACCCGAGGGCCGCCCGGTGTTGCTGCTGCACGGCTTCCCGCAGACGGGGCTGGTGTGGCAACGGCAGATCGCGGCGCTGGCCGCGCACGGCTACCGGGTGGTGGCGCCCGACCAGCGGGGGTACTCCCCCGGCGTCCGCCCCCGGCGGCCCGAGGACTATCGCATCGGCCTCCTCGTCGACGACGTGGTCGCGATCACCGAGGAACTGGGCTGGCCGGCGTTCGACCTGGTCGGCCATGACTGGGGAGGTGCGGTGGCCTGGTGGACCGCTCACTCCCACCCCGGCCGCGTACGCACCCTGACCGTGGTCTCCACCCCGCACCCCACCGCGCTCGCCACCGCCCTGCGCACCGACCGGGATCAGCGTGAACGCTCGCGCTACATGATCGACTGGCGCGAGACGCCCGCGACCGAGGAGCGCATGCTCGCCCACGACGCCCAAGCGCTTCGCGACCTCTACACCGGAAAGGTCCCGCAGGACAGCGCCGAGGCCTACGTACGGCACCTTTCCCGGCCGGGCGCTCTCACCGCGGCGCTGAACTGGTACCGGGCCGGCCGCCCCGAAGGCAGGATCGGCGCCGTCGACGTACCCACCCTGTACGTCTGGAGCACGGAGGACAGCGCGTTCGGCCCGGCGGCCGCACAGGAGACCGGGCGGTGGGTCAACGGGCCGTACCGGTTCGAGATCCTCCGGGGTGTCAGCCACTGGGTCCCCGAGGAGGCACCCGAACCGCTCGTCCGGCTGCTGCTCGAACACCTGCGAGCGCACGGCGAGTACGGAACTGCAGCGAACACCCCGCTCGTCGACTCCCCGGAGAGGTGACCGCATGAAGACGGCACGTGCGGCCTGGCGCCGCCTCGAGCCCGTACACGGCATGATCTACTTCGTCCCCGAGGCCGGGCGACGGTACGCGGACCTGGGACTGAGCCGACGCGCCGGGTACTTCGCCTCCCGCAGCGCCGCCTTCGGCCGAGCATCCGCCGACCTGGTCATCGCGACCTTCTACAACTTCAACCCCGCTTTCGTGCGGCAGGCGATCGACGGAGCCTGGGACACGACGACACCGCAGCAGGTGTTGGACGCGCGGTACGCCGCGGCGGACGAAGCCCTGCGGCGGGCGGGAATCCACGAACTGCCCCACCTGGACGAGGTCCTGGCGCTGACCCGCCGGGCCGCCGAGGCGGCCTGCGAACACGTGCAGGGCCGCCCGCTGTTCGCCGCGCATGCCGCACTGCCCTGGCCCGAGGAGCCGGTACTGCAGCTGTGGCACGCCCAGACGCTGCTGCGGGAGTTCCGTGGAGACGGCCATGTCGCGTGCCTGCTCGGAGAGGGAGTCGGAGGCTTGGAGGCCCTGATCCTGCACGCAGCCACCGGTGAGATTCCCGTCGACCTCCTCAAGAAGAGCCGCGCATGGCCCGAGGAGGAGTGGGCCGGTACCCGGGAGCACCTGCGCGAGCGAGGCCTTCTCGACGGAGACTCCCTGAGCTCGGAAGGCGTACTCCTGCGCCGGCACATCGAGGACCGCACCGACGACCTGGCCCTTCCCGCCTACGCCGCCCTGGGCGAGGCCGGCTGTGAGCGTCTGGCCGAACTCGCGAGCCCCTACGGTCGCGCCGTCGTCGATGCGGGCCTGCTCAAGCTCGGCTGACCGGGCCTCTCGCCCTCCCTCCGCCTCGTCCATGATCTGCCGGAGCCGACAATCAGAGGCGGCGAGAGGGCCGTGTGCGCGAGAGCGGACGGACGATGACGATGACGTCGCCGATGAGTCCGTGCCCCTCGCCACACTGCCGTAACGGCCATTGCCGCGGCGCCTGTCCAGGAAACTGTCGTGCATCCGGTGTCGGTGGGGAACGTCGAACCGACTCGAGTCCGGGCGGCCAGGATCAGGCCTGAGGCATCATCTGCCGGTGACGGCTGAAGAACCACAGTGCGGCCCCTCTCACGCCGGCGCGGCGCTGCCACCCGGAGGCCGGCGGAGCCGGTGCAGACAGACGACCGAGGCGACGACGGCCCGCCGTTCGGAGGCGTCCAGGCGAGGATCCATTTCGACAACGTACTGCTGCAACCCGCTCCACGAGTCGATGGTGCTCACCGTGACCCGGCCGAGCATCTCCGGCGCCGGGCCCCCTTCCGTATCGGTCTCCGTCAGATGCCATTCGGCGTACAGGAGACCCGGCCGCGCGAGGAGGAATTGGCGTCCCTGCTCCGTCCGGAGGCTCATCTGCCGGGTCTTGACGAGCCCACGGGCACCGGCGGTGCCGACCTCCCGGTCCGCAGCGTCGGTGAAGCGGAACTCCACCGGCCCGAACTGCTCGATACGGACGATGAACTCGCCGGACGTGGTCGTGAGGACGCAGTACGTGTCGTCGGTGTACGTGACCCAGGCGAGCGGGGTCCCCTTCACGGTGGACACGGCCAGGGCGGGACCCACGTAACTGCGCCATCGTGAACGCTTCGGCTGCCCCACCACGACGGCTTCCAGCTCGAACAGACCGGGTTCCGTCATCGGTCTTCCTTCCCCGCCACGACTTCCCCTCGGCCGAGTACGTCCACTGTGACCGAGAACCCGCCCGATTCCCAGCCCTCGGGCGGACCTCGACGCCACGCGACGTCGCCCGGGACGATGCCACTCTGTCAGGAGTTCTCAGCGGCCGTGATCGCGGCGAGGAGTCCCTCGGCCGCGTCGAAGGCGATCAGCCCGTCGAGCGGGTTGGAGTAGATGCGTGACCAGATGATCAGTCCGTCCCTGATGCGGGCGAACATGACCATGTCGAAGGTGAAGTGCTTCCCGGTGGCCAGAACGTGGCCGTGGAGACGGTAGTCGGCGACGAGGAGTTCGGGATCGGTCGTCTGATGCACGTGGACGTGGTCCACGGCGGTGAACCTCTGCAGCCGTGCCCCTTCCCGCAGATGGGCCCGGAAGGCATCCCGTCCGGGCGCCTGCGCGGGCGCGCCCGGAGGCAGGTAGGGCATCTCGAAGACGGCGTCTGTGCTGAACAGGTCGGCCATCGCCTCGTTGGGGCCATCGGCGGTCAGGCGAAGGAGATGCTGGAGGACGTCGCGCGGTGCGGCAGTGCTCATGGGACACTCCTCTCGACATAACCGGGGCCATCGCCCCGGTTGCATGATGGAATATACGGGGCCCTCGCCCCGCTTATCAATATCCCAAGTCCCGTTCCTGGGAGGCCACTTGACCACCGAGCGACAGCGCCCTCTGCGAGCCGACGCACGCCGCAACAGGGAGCGCATCCTGCAGACGGCCCGTGAGGCATTCGCCGCTGAAGGCATCTCGGCCCCGCTGGACGAGATCGCCCGCAGAGCCGGCGTCGGGCCGGGCACGGTCCACCGGCACTTCCCCACCAAGGAGGCGCTGTTCGACGCTGTCGTCCGGGAGCACCTGGAGCAGCTGACCCGCGATGTGCGCACCGCCCTGGAGGACCCGGAGGCCGGGCCCGCGTTGTTCGCCTTCCTCTCCCGGATGGCCACGAAAGCCGATGCGAAACAGGACCTGACCGAAGCCGTCATGGCGGCGGGCGGCCCCATGAGCGCCGAAACCGAGGAAAAGGCGGCACGGTTGCGCGAGCTGTTCGGTGCACTCCTCGCCCGCGCGCAGGAAGCGGGGGAAGTGCGCAACGACGTGGATGCAGCCGACGTGCAAGCCATCGTCGTGGCCGCACTCACAGCGGAGCGCCGGCGGGATGCGAAGCACCGACCCGGTCGGCTGGCAGAGGTGGTTTTCGACTGCCTGCTCCCGCGCGCCTCCGACCCGGACGGGCAAAGAGCATGAACTTCTTTTCGGGTACCAGGGCCTGACTCGGCGATCCCGGTCATGAGTGGCCGAGCGCGCGTACAGCCGCCTAGGATCTAGCCCCGTGATCGCTGATCTGCAGTGCGTGGTGCTGGACTGCTCCGACCCCGGCGAACTCGCCGAGTTCTACCAGTCGCTCCTTGGTGGCACCGTCAACGAACCGGACCGGCGATGGGCGCTCAGCGAGGACTGGGCCACGTTGCACACGGCGTCCGGCCTCGTCCTGGCCTTCCAGAGGGTGGCGGAGTACCAGCCGCCGCTGTGGCCGGACCCGAGCCGGCCACAGCAGTTCCACCTGGATTTCGGTGTCGCCGACCTGGACAGTGCTCAGGAACAGGTGCTGGCCCACGGCGCGACGGTGCTGGATGACGGTGCGGATGGACGGAGTTGGCGGATATACGCCGACCCCGCAGGTCATCCGTTCTGCCTGGTCCGTCACTGACGAAGATCCTGCGGGAGGTAACCGCAGCCGCCGAGCATCAGCACACCGTTCTCGATCCGGCGGGTGGCGCCCCACGGTTCGTCACCGCGGTACTCGACCTCGCGGCGCAGAGACGGTTTCCCACCGGACGCTCCGGTCTGCAGGGCCCTGACGCGGGGTCGGCCACCGTTGAGCGACCCGGCGGCGGCCCGCGGAAGAGCCGCCGACAAGTCCGCCCGGCGCCACGATCATGCTCCGGGGAGCCTACGAACTCGCGCACTGCGCCTGTTGCACGCGGATCGCGGCCGTCGCTGGACGGCCGCCGACCTGGCCGCCCAGGCCGGCATGTCCCGCGCCGCCTTCGCCAGTCGCTTCACGGCACTGGTCGGTGAACCTCCCAGCGAAAAGCAGCAGCACGAGCCCCCTGTGAGCTGCCTCACCCATTGCTTCCTGCTCGGCGCACGAACTGCCTGACCAGCGCCCCTCCCACCCGTCCGACGCCGCTCGTTGGCCGGATACGTCAGTAATCTGTCATTGCAGCCAGTGCGACATCCGATACAGGCTGTGACCGTGTTGGAGCGACGTGTTGTTGTGGTGGTGTACGCGGGTGCGATGGCCCTGGACATCACCGGACCGATTGAAGTGTTCGATACCGCGAACCGGCTCCTGGGCCCCTCGGGCACCCCCTACCGGACCGAGTTCGTCTCCGCCGACGCACCACTGGTGCGCATGAGTTCGGGAGTGGTGGTCGAGGCATCGCCACTGGAGGCGGGGCAGGGCCCGATCGACACGCTCCTCGTGCCGGGCGGATGGAGTCTCGACAACGCGCTCCGGGACCAGGTGCTCGTGTCCTGGATCGGCCGGGCAGCAGCCCGGTCGCGCAGAGTCGCTTCCGTATGCGGCGGATCCTTCCTGCTCGCCGAGGCCGGTCTCCTCGACGGCAGACGCGCCACCACGCACTGGGCGTACAGCGAGGCGATGGCGTGCCGCTATCCGGATGTGACGGTGGACGCCGAGCCGATCTTCGTCTGGGACGGCCCCTTCGTGACCTCCGCGGGCGTGTCGACAGGCATCGACATGGCGCTGGCTCTGGTGGAGGCCGATCACGGATCGGCGCTCGCGCTGGAGACGGCCCGGTTTCTCGTGCTGTTCCTCAAGCGGCACGGAGGACAGTCCCAGTACAGCGCCGTCCTCGACGCCCAGTTGGCCGACCATCCGCCGATCCGGGCAGCGCAGGAGTGGATCCTGGACAACCTGGACAACCCGCTGCCCGTGGCCGAGATCGCGCGGCAGGCCAACATGAGTCAGCGCAACTTCGCCCGGGTCTTCCGGCGCGAGGTGGGCACGACACCCGGCCAGTACGTCGAGCGGACTCGTATCGCCCGGGCACGCGAACTGCTGGAAACCACAGACCTGACGATCAGCCAGATAGCCGGCCGCTGCGGATTCGCCGCCACCGAGACGTTCTTCCGCTCCTTCGGACGAACGCTGGGACTCACCCCCAAGGAATACCGGCACCGCTTTCAGGTCATCTCGCCATCCGGCCTCATCGACCGGCACCACGAGAGGGAGGGGAGCCCCGCATGACGACCACGGCCTCGGAATCGGGCGAGGCAGAAACGGTACGCCTGGTCGACTACGTGGCCCGGGAACTGGCGAGGGCCGGCGTCACCCACATGTTCGGCGTCGGCGGCGCGAACATCGAGGACCTGTATGACGCGGTGCACCGCGGCGGCGCTGTCCGCGGCATCGTCGCCAAACACGAGTTCTCTGCCGTCACCATGGCCGACGGCTACGCACGTACCACCAGGCGCCTCGGCGTTGTCGCGGCCACCTCGGGCGGCGGGGCGATGAATCTCGTGCCGGGTCTGGCAGAGGCGTACGCTTCCCGGGTGCCCGTGCTGGCCCTGGTGGGCCAGCCGCCGACCGGCCAGGAAGGGCACGGGGCGTTCCAGGACTCCAGCGGCAAGGCGGGCTCCTTCGACGCACGGGAGGTCTTCGCGCCCGTCTCCCGGTTCTGCGCGCGGGTCGACGATGCGGACTCGCTCACGGAGTTGCTGCCCCGGGCAGTCGCGGCGGCACAGGCGGATCCGCGCGGGCCGGCCGTGCTGCTACTGCCCAAGGACGTGCAGCAGGCGTGGATCCAGGTGCCCGCCCGCGGCGTGGCCGTGTCACCGGCCGGCCGTGCGACGGCGTCCGCGGCACGGCTCGACACAGCAGCCGTCAGCGCCGTGTCGGACGCCCTTCGCGGGGCTGGTCGCGTCCTCGTCATCGCCGGTGAGGATGTTGCCGCCGACGACGCGCGTGGGGATCTGGCCGAACTGGCCCAGCGCCTCGGGGCATGGGTGGCGGTCACCCCGGACGCCAAGGACGTCTTCGACAACCGTGATCCCCGGTTCGCCGGCGTGGCCGGGGTGATGGGCCACGCCAACGTCGAGGACTGTCTGCGGCGGGCCGACGTGTGCCTGCTGGTCGGTACCCGACTGCCGCTCCTGGCACGTGGCGGACTCGACCGGGCCCTGGCCGACACCGACGTCGTCTGCCTCGGCCCCGAACCGCCGTTCGTGGCGGGCACCACACTGGGTGGAAACCTGCGGGACGCGCTGCGCGCGGTGACCGCCCGACTGCCGTCGCACCCACGTCCCTGCCCGCCGCACGCCGGCCCCCTTCCCACGCTCATGCCGGGCCCGCACATTCGGGCCCGGGAGCGAACCGTCCCCCATCCCCAGGCGGTCGCCGCCGTGGAAGCGGCACTCCCCCAGGACGCGCACGTCTTCGTGGACGCCGGCAACGCGGGGGCCAGCGCGGTCCATCTCCTCCCCGCACCGCGCCACGGCCGCTTCGTGGTGGCGGTCGGCATGGGCGGCATGGGCTACACCTTCGGTGCCGGCATCGGCGCCGCGCTCGCCACCGGCCGACGCACCTACGTCCTCGCCGGCGACGGGTCCTTCTTCATGCACGGGATGGAAGTGCACACCGCCGTGGAGTACGACGCACCCGTGACGTTCGTGATCTTCAACAACAACGCCCACGCCATGTGCGCGCTGCGCGAGGAGCTCCTCCAGGGCGGCATACGCAGCGACGACCTGTTCGCCCGGACCGACCTGGCCGCCGGAGTGGCCGCCGCCTTTCCGTCCCTGGAGGCCACGGGAGCCGTCGATGCGGCGCAACTGCGCACGGCACTGCTGCGCAGCAATGCGGGCCGCGGCCCGGCGTTCGTGGCAGTGGCCTGTGATCCGCGGGAGATCCCCCCGTTTCTTCCCTTCCAGTCCTTCACCGAAGCCACCGAGAGCAAGGAGGGTTCAGATGAGCGAGGAGTCGTCCACGTTGGCTGACATCCCCGGTCTGATCCGGATCGAGAACGCCGGCAAGGAGGAACTGACCGCCCACTGCATGGAGCTCACCCACGCGGTCTACCCCCACCATCAGGTCTACGGGCAGTACTGCACCATCCACGAGTACGTCGACTGCCCCCCGGAGCAGGCCTACGACTATCTGAGCCGGGGGCACCATCTGGAGGAGTGGACCTGCAGCCTGCGGGACTTCGCGCCCACCGGCACACCGGGACTGTGGGTCGGTCACGACCGGCTGGAGGACGACACCAGGATCTACTGCAAGGTGCTCGCGAACCCCGAGGCCATGACCGTGGACTACCACTGCTCCTGGGACCAGGGCGAGAAGCTGTGGATGATCTACCTGATGCGCGTCGTACCGGCCCGCCTGGTGCTCGACAAGCCGGGATCGGTGATCACCTGGACCAACTGCCGGCACCCCTACTACGACGCCAACCCGCACCCCGACTCGGCTCCCCGACCGGACCGGCCCTGGGTGGGCGACTACTGGGACCTGTTCTACGCGGGGCACACGGTGGAGATGAACAACCTCAAGGCCATCCTGGAACACCGCCACCGCAACGGCCTGCCGGTCAGTTCGGCGCCGGCGAGGGCGGTGGCGCGGTGACTGCCGTCAGCCTCACCGATGTCGCGAGCTACCTGCCCGGCGAGCCGGTCCCCGCGGAGTTCTACACCGACTACCCCGGGGCCGAGGACAAACTCCGCAACCATCCCATGTTCAAGGTCCCGCCGTTACGGCACCACGTGGCCTCGGACGAGACCAACGCAGACATGATCGAGCGTGCCGTTCAACCCCTGGTCGAACGGCACGGCAGGACCGCGATCCGAGGCGTCGACGTGCTGTTGGTGCACAGCCAGCTGCCGGACCTGCCGTTCGTCGGCGCCGGCACCGAGGTGGCACGCCGGTTGGGCCTGAAACCGGAGTGGCTCGTCGACGTGGCCAACGCGGGCTGCGCCTCCTTCGTATACATGCTGAAGCTGGCCCGGCAGATCCTCACCACCACCGACGCGAAGACCGCGCTGATCTGCAACGCGCAAAGCGCCGCCGGACAATGGTTCACGCAGTCCGAGGTGCGCAGGCTCGCCCAGGCGGCGATCCCGGGCGACGGGTGCGGTGTCGCGTTCGTGACGAAGTCGGCGAAGTCGCCGGTCCTCGACGTGGAGACCCGGCACATCGGCGAGTACGCCGGCGAGATGACCGTGGCGGTCGCGGACGGACGCAAGTACTGGGAGCCGGGAGAGTCCCAGCTGCGGATCGGGTTCACCGACGCAAGCGTCGCCAAGGTCCTCGCACGCGGCAACCGCCTCGTCCCCGAGGTGGTCATGGACCTGTGCCGGCGGCTCGGCGTGGCGAGCACCGACATCGACGTCCTCATCACCAACCAGCCCAACCGCACTTTCCTGCGGAACTGGCGCGAGGCGCTGCAACTGCCGGCCGAACGGCACCTGAACACCTTCGACGAATGCGGCAATCTGTTCGGGGCGGCGATCCCGGTCACCTTGGACCGCGCGCTCGGCTCCCGGCAGGTGGCGGACGGCGACCTGATGGTGCTCGGGGGATTCGCCCACGCCGGCGACTTCGCCGGTGCGGTCGCGGTTCGCTGGCACGGCGGACGGGACTGAGCCATGGACGTCCCCGTACTGCACCGACTTGCCCTGAACGAGAGCCCGTACCCCCCACTGCCCTCGGTACGCGCGGCCATGCAACGGGCCGTCGCCCAGGCCCACCGCTACCCGCAGTTCCACCCCGACGACCTCACCGACCGGATCGCCGCGTGGTGCCGGGTGGCCTCCGACCGCGTCGCGGTCGGCAGCGGATCGGTCGGCGTGGCCCTGCAGTTGCTCCGGGCAGTGGTCCGGCCCGGCGACACAGTGGCCTACGCCTGGCGCACGTTCGACGCCTACCCCCTCCTGGCCGCCATGGTCGGCGCTCAGCCTGTCCCCGTCCCCCTGTCGCCGGACGGACACCAGGATCTGGACGCCCTGCTCGTGGCGCTCGACCACCGCACCCGCGTCGTGGTGCTGTGCAATCCGCACAACCCCACCGGAAGCCTGGTCACCGCCGACGCGCTGTCGGCGTTCCTGAGCCAGGTCCCCCGACACGTCACCGTGCTCCTCGACGAGGCGTACGTGGAGTTCGCCCGCGACACCGACCTGCCGGACACGTCCGCGCTCCTGGACGCACACCCCAACCTGCTGGTCCTGCGCACCTTTTCCAAGGCGTACGGCCTCGCCGCACTGCGGGTCGGCTACGGACTCGGCGCCCCCGACCTGGTGGAGCGGATCCGTCGGCAACAACTGCCCTTCGGGATCAACGCGGTGGCGACAGCGGCGGTGAAGGCCTCACTCCGGGCCGAGAGCGAGCTGCGCCTTCGCGTGGACACCGTCGTCGCCGAACGCGAACGGCTCCGCCATGAACTCGTGACCCTCGGCTGGCGTGTACGCCCCGGCCATGCCAATTCCGTCTGGCTCGCCGCGCCCGATCCGATCGATGAGGGCGCCGCAGCACTCACCGACGCCGGTGTCCAGGCGCGCCACTACCCCGGCGAGGGACTCCGGCTCACCGTCGGCGACCGGAATGCCAACGACACCGTGCTGACCGCGCTGGCGGGACTGCGGATGCACCAGGGTGCGGGGCGGACGTAGAGCACGGCTCTGCGGCGGCCGGGCAGCCGTAACAGCGAACCGGTTCAGCCGAGAGCCCGGCACCGTTTCCCGGCCGCCGGGAAGGAGGAGTGTTCGCCGTCCGGACCGTAAGGAGACAGAACCTAGTCCCGTGTGTCCGCTTGGTGCTCCTCCCCTGCGAGCAGGCCCACCGGACGGCGGCCCGGCGGCTGCTGCGGCTCGGGGCGCACAGGCACCGAGGGCACCGGCCGGTCCACCGGGGCGTCGGCGGTCACGGTCAGCCGTTCCCCGTGATGCAGCAGAACCAGCGGTTCACCTTCGACCAACCGGTAACGTGCATGGGCCGGGCCGATGTCCACCTTCAGCCTGCGTCCACGTACCAGCACCGTGAACGCCACCCTGGACAGCGCTTCCGGCAAGCGCGGTGCGAACGCCAGCAGGTCCGGCTTTCCGTCCTCGCCGATGTACCGGCGCAAGCCGCCGAAACCCGCGACCAGGGCGATCCACGTCCCGGCGAGGGAGGCGATGTGCAGCCCGTCACGGGTGTTGTGCTCCAGGTCGTCCAGGTCCATCAGCGCGGCCTCGCCGAGGTAGGCGTAGGCCAGCCGCAGGTGCCCGGTCTCGGCGGCGAGCACCGCCTGGCAGCACGCCGACAGGGAGGAGTCGCGGACGGTGAGCGCGTCGTAGTAGGCGAAGTTGCGCGCCTTCTGCTCGTCGGAGAAGAGGTGTGGGCACTCCAGCATCGCCAGCACCACATCGGCCTGCTTCACGACCTGCTTGCGATACAGGTCGAAGTAGGGGTAGTGCAGCAGCAGCGGGTAGTTCTCGGGCGGGGTCGCCTCGAAGTCCCAGCGCTGGAAACTCGTGAACCCGGCGGACTGTTCGTGCACGCCGAGGGACTCGTTGTACGGCATCGCCATGCGCGCCGCGGCGTCCCGCCACACGGCGGTCTCCTCGTCGTCGACACCGAGTTCCGCGGCCCGGTCGGGATGACGCGTGGCCACCTCTGCGGCGGCCAGCAGGTTCTGCCGGGCCAGCAGGTTGGTGTACAGGTTGTCGCGGGCGATGGCACTGTACTCGTCGGGTCCGGTGACCCCGTCGATGTGGAACACGCCTGCCGGGTCGTGGTGTCCGAGGGAACGCCACAGCCGAGCGGTGTCCACGAGGAGGTCGAGCCCCACACCGCGCTCGAAGTCCTCGTCCCCCGTCACCATGACGTACCGGCCGGCGGCCATGGCGATGTCGGCGTTGATGTGGAAGGCAGCCGTACCGGCCGGCCAGTAGGCGGAGCTTTCGCCACCGTCGATCGTCCGCCAGGGAAACGTCGCTCCCGACAAGCCCAGCTGGCTCGCGCGTTCCCGGGCCGCAGGCAGCATCTGGTGCCGCCATCTCAGTGCCGACGCGACGGTCTCCGGCGCGGTGAACGTCAGGACCGGCAGCACGTAGGACTCGGTGTCCCAGAAGGAGTGCCCGTCGTACCCGGTTCCGGTCAGGCCTTTCGCGGGAATGGCCCGGTTCTCACCGCGGGCCGCCGCCTGGAGCACGTGGAAGAGAGCGAACCGCACCGCCTGCTGGATCTGCGCGTCGCCCTCGACCTCGACGTCCGCGCCGGCCCAGAAGCGGTCCAGGTACGCCCGTTGCGCGGCGACCAGCCCGTCCCACCCCGTGCTGACCGCGGCCGCCACGGCTCCGTCCACCTGATCGTGCACGGCCGGCAGCGAACGCTCCCCCGACCAGCCGTAGGCCACGAACTTGACCAGCCGCAGCGGCTGCCCGGGCACCAGGTCCGCGGTCACCGTCAGACGGCTGACATCGGGCTCGCTCTGCGCCGTCCAACGAGTGCTCTCGGGCCCCTCGATGAGATGGTCGGCCGCTGCTGCCACCCGCAGTGCGCTGCGGCTGGTGCAGTGCACGAGCCGCAGGCGGGTGTCCTGCGCGAAGTGCTCCTCGGCCTGCAGGGGGGACTCGATCGCCGCGGCCACGCGCGGGTCGCCCTTCAGGCGGGGCAGTTGTTCGTTGGCGACCAGCTCGGACTGCACCGCCACCGTCGTCGGGCCGTCGATCGCCTCGACCACGTACACGATGGCGGCCACCGCGCGTTGGGTGAAGGACACGAGCCGCTGTGACGTGATCCGGACCGTGCGGCCGCCGGGCGATGTCCACCGGGCCGTGCGGCTGAGCAATCCGGACCGGAAGTCCAGAACCCGCTCGTGCGCCACCAGCCGACCGTAGCGCAGATCGCACGGGTGGTCGTCGACCAGCAGCCGGATGACCTTGCCGTCGGTGACATTGATCATCGTCTGGCCGGACTCGGGATATCCGTAGCCCGCTTCCGCGTAGGGCAGCGGATGCCGCTCGTGAACGCCGTTGAGGTAGGCGCCGGGCAGCCCGTGGGGCTCTCCCTCGTCGAGGTTGCCGCGCCAACCGATGTGCCCGTTGGACAGCGCGAACACCGACTCGCTCTGGGCGAGCACGTCCAGGTTCAGCTCGGTCTCGCGCAGGCACCACGGCTCGACCGTGTAGCTGGGATGGGTGATCACCGCGACTGCAGAAGTTCGGCAAGGTCGCGGACGACGATGTCCGCCCCGTGCGCCCGCAGCTGATCCGCCTGGCCCACCCTGTCGACGCCCACGACCACGCCGAACCGTCCCGCTCGCCCGGCCTCGACCCCGGCCAGGGCGTCTTCGAACACCGCGGCCGCGTCCGCATCCGTTCCGAGCACGCGGGCCGCCTCCAGGTAGGTGTCCGGGGCGGGCTTGCCCCGCAGACGGCGCTCGTGCGCCACCACTCCGTCGATGCGTTCCTCGAACAGGTCCTCGATCCCGGCCGCTGCCAGGACGTCCCGGCAGTTCGCACTGGACGACACCACCGCGCAGCGCAGGCCGGCCTCCCGCGCCGCGTGAACGAAGCGGACCGAGCCCTCGTAGGGTTCCACCCCGTCCTCGCGGATCCGGCGCAGCACCAGGTCGTTCTTGCGGTTGCCCAGTCCGTTCACCGTCTCCGCCTGCGGCGTGTCCTGCGGCGTTCCCTCTGGCAGGTGCACCCCGCGTGCGGCGAGGAACGTGCGCACGCCGTCCGCACGGGGCCGCCCGTCCACGTACTCGTCGTAGTCGTCCACCGCGTCGAAGGGCACGAACTCGGTCCCCTCACGTGTCGCGCGCTCGCGGAGATAGTCGTCGAACATCTCCTTCCAGGCGGCCGCGTGCACCTTCGCGGTCCGGGTGAGGACACCGTCGAGGTCGAACAGGCAGGCACGGACACGAGCAGGAAGCCCCAGCATGTCGCCGAGGCTAGGAGGCATCGGCTACCGCTCGCGTCAAACCACCTTCCGGCACGCCGGAAGGCACCCGCTCGGTCGAGGGCCGAGCGGCGTGCCGGGGTGGGCACGGGACGAACCGGGGTGGGCGCGGGACGAAGGACGCGGCCATGGCGCACAGGGGGCCCCTGGCGCGGCGGTGAGGCCGCGCCAGGGGCCCTCAGGCGAGCAGACCGCGTCAGCCGTCGGACTCCGACGACGGGATGTAGGCGCCCGGCACGTCGTTCGGGGCGTAGATCTTGCTCTCGCCGGGGTACGGCTTGGCCCAGTTGTGCGTCTGGTACCACGTGAGGTGGTTCATCTGCGCGGGGTTCGCGTAGTCGGGCACGGCGTGGGGCCCGGTCAGCCGCTGCTTGGACTTCCAGTCCTCCCACTTCGCCGCGAGCTGCCGCTTGTCCGCCGGTACCTTCGACGGCGGCACGGCCGCCGCCTTGGGGTCCTGCGGCGCGGGGGTGTCCACACCGCAGGAAGGCGGGGTCTTCAGACCGTCGGTCAGCGAGGTGCGGTTGGGCAGCGCCGTGAACGGCGTGAAGTCCGGCTTCCTGGTGAACGCCCCGGCCATCGGGCTGGCCGCGCTGTCCTTCTGGTTCATCGGGTGGATCCCGAGGATCTGCTCGATGGTGCGGATCATCGTGATCTGCGAGTAGTAGCGGCTGTCGACGGTGCCGTGCTGGGCCCAGGGGCTGATGATCTGGATCGGGGCACGGTGGCCGTCGACGTGGTCGAGTCCGGCCTGGGAGTCGTCCTCGACGACGAAGATCGCCGAGTCCTTCCAGTACTTGCTGTGCGAGATCTCGTCGACCATCCTGCCGACCGCGAGGTCGTTGTCCGCGACCTGGGCCGCCGGGCTCGCCGGACCACCGGTGTGGTCGTTGGAGAGCCAGAACATGTTCAGGTCCGCCGGACCGTTCTTCTCGAAGTCCTGCTTCCAGATCTCGTACTTGTAGATGTCCGGGACACTCGTGTCGAACATCGGGAAGCCCTGCACCGACACGTCGTTGAGCGACGGGATCGCCGAGCCCGTCTGTATCGGGTAGGCGGTGTTCTGCCCGGTCGCGTCCATGTTCTTGGCGTCGCAGTACAGGTTCTGCCAGGAGGCGTCGGACGGCTTGCCCTCGATCGACTGGAACTCGCCGAAGTCCCGCACGGTCTTGTCCGCCGCCTGCGCACCGGTCCACAGGAAGCCGGACTTCTGGTGGCCGAGGGCGTCGTCCTCGGTGTCGTAGCTGCGCGCGTACTCACCGGCCGAGGACTCGGTGTACTCCGGGTCGTCGGCCTGCATCAGCCAGTTGTGACCCTCGGCCGAGTTCGTGCCGATGTCGTAGGTGTTGTCGTACAGGCCGAACTGCTCGGCCAGCGCGTGCTGGTTCGGCGTCACGTTCTCGCCGAACTGTGTCACCGAGGGATCGCCGTCGCCCTTCGGGACGTCACCGAAGACCTGGTCGTAGGTCCGGTTCTCCTTGACGATCAGGAAGACGTGCTTGATCGTCGAGGGGTCGCCGATCCGCTGCGGGACCGGGACCGGCGTGCCGTGGCTCTTGCCCTTGGCCAGCTTGACCGAGCCGGGGGCCCAGCCGTTCTGCTTGAAGACCTTGGCCGTCCGGGACCTGATGACGCTGTCGTCCGGCAGCGTGAAGCGCTGCACGCTCGACGTGGTGTCGTGGGTACCGTGCCCGGCGCTGTTGGTGGGCCGGCGGGCGTCGATACCACGGGTGTTGGAGACCAGCACCTGCTTGCCGACGGTGGTGATCTCCCCGGGGAAGTAGTCCGTCGGAAGCAGGCCGACGTAGCCGACCGGCTCCTGCGCGCCCTCGTACCGGTAGACGGCGACCGCGTTGGCCCGGCCGAGCGTCACCAGCAGACGACCGTCGTCGGTGAGCGTCACCGCGTTGGGCTCGTAGCCCACCGACGCCTCCGGCCACGGCCGGGTGTCGATGGTCTGCACGACCCTGTCCTTGCCGGTGTCGATGACCGACACGTTGTTGGTGGCGGTGTTGGTGACGAACAGCGCCTTGCCCTTGGCGTACAGGGCCGTCGGGTGCAGACCGACGTCGATGCTCGACGGGGCGGCCTCCGGGTTCGCCAGGTCGATGACACTGACCGTGCCGGTGGTGGTGGCACCGGTCCTCGGGTTGGCCGGAACCCGAGTGCCGTACGAGTTCATGGTGGTGTCGCCCGGCTGGGCCGGACGGCCGCCCTCGTTGCTGACGTAGAGTTTCTCGCCGACCTGGACCATGCCGCGCGGGGCGTTGCCCACGGCCCAGCTCTGCTTGACCGCACCGGTCGCAGCGTCGATGGCGACCACCCGGTTCTGGCCGTTGACCGCCGAGTACACGGTGGAGCCGTCGGACGAGAAGACCGCCTCGCCGACCAGCGCGTGCTTGGACCCGTCCACCGGGATCTTGATCGACGTCGGGTTGGTGACGGAGCCGTCCGGGTTCACCGTGAACCGGGTGTAGCCGTCGGTCTGGCCCAGCCACAACTGCTTGCCGTCGGGCGAGTACGTGGGGCCTTCCTGTCCCACACTGTTGCTGCTGAGGCGCGGGACCGACGACGCGGCGGTGCCGACGACCTGCTGCACCTTCCAGTTCTGCACGTCGACGATGGCCAGCGCACTCCCGCCGTCGGTGACCGAGGCCGCGAGGTGGGTGCCGTCCGGGCTGACGGAGGACGACATGATCTTGCCGTTGTTGATGACGAGGCGGTCACCGTAGGGGGCGATGTACTGGTCGCTGGAGATGACCTGGCCCCGGTCGGTGGCCTGGCCGACCTGGTCGGTGCCGAACTGGTGCGTCTGGGCGTAACCGATGCCGGCGGTAGCGGCGAGGACGACCGCGGTGGCGGCTGCCGTGAGGGTGCTCCGGCGACCGAGTCGTCTGCCGAGAAGACCCGTCTCGGCAGTCCGGCGGTGGCGAGTTACCTGCATGGAGTCATTCCTTCGGGACGCGGAGAAGTTCGACGTTGCCGTCGAACTGCCAAAGTGGGTTCGGTGCGTCGCCGGTCGGGGTCCGCACCAGGAAGTAGCCGTTCACTTCCTTCGGTCCATCGCCATCGGCCATGAACCGCCCGTCTGGGGTGACGTCGAGTTGGTAGATGGCCGTGCCTGCGGCCTCGACGCCGGGGAGATGCCACGAGACGACGCAGCGCCAGTCGTTGCCCGGTCCCTCGGCAGCGACCCTGATGCTGCCCTTGTTGCACGTCGCCGTGGCCTTCAACTGCGCCTCGGTGACGTCGGGGCGGTTGAGCTGCTTCGTCTGCATGCGATAGAGGTGGGCGAACGCCGTGGCCAGCGAGCGCTGCACCTTGTCCTGTTCGACGCCGGAGCCCGTGGCCCCGGTCGTCGCGGCCAGGACCGCGACGGTCACCGCGACCACCCCGGCCAGTGGCAGGACTCCGGCGGTGACCGCGCGGCGCCCCGAGCCGTCGTAGGCGGCGTTGGTGAAGTCGCGCCGCACGAACAGCAGATAGGCCAGCACCGTCGCGATCACCGCCCACACCAGGCTGACCACGATGCCGATCAGGAGCGGGCCGAGCTGACCCGGGCTGGTGAACAGACCGTTCCAGGCGATGAAGGCGTAGCTGGGCAGGGCCAGTCGTACGACGGCGGGAAGCGGCATCATCTGCGCGAGTTGCATCGCCAGCGCGACGCCCGCGGGCAGCAGCAGCCCCATCGGGGAACGTCCCAGCGCGACGGACCCGAGCAGTCCGATCCCGGCGAGCGCCAGCGTCGGGGCGAGTACGCAGATCCAGGCGAGCAGGACCTTGCCTGCCGCGTCCGCAGGCGTCAGCAGGTGGCCGTCGAGGCCGACCAGCGGCTGGTTGCCCACTGCCAGGAGACCACCGGCCGCACCGGAACAGGCCAGCCCGGCCACGAGCAGCAGCAGGACGGTGAGGCTGGCCAGTGCCTTCGCCGCGAAGATCCGCCTGGGCGACCGGACCACCACGAGCAGGTGGCGCCAGGTACCGAGCCGGTCCTCGGAGGCGAACACGTCGCCGGCGACCACCGAGGTCAGCAAAGGGAGTGCCCAACTGCCCGCGAAACCGAGCATCACCAGCGGTCCGGCCCATCCCGTGGCGTGCATCCAGCGGCCGAAGAGCGTGTCGGCAGGCAGCGTGCTCTGCCGGCTCACAGCGGCGACGAAGAGCGCCGGCGCGATCCAGCAGGCGAGGACCAGCAAGCGGATCCGCCATTGTGAGACCAGCTTGACCAGCTCGAAGCGGTAGCCGCGCGAAACCGAGACGGGGCGGGCAGGGGCAACGTTGTCGGCGGCGACGGTCGCGGTCATCGGCGGGTCCCCTCTGGCTCGGTGAGGGCGAGAAACGCGGTTTCGAGCGGCGACACCACGGGTGCGAGCTCGCGCAACGCGATGTCCGCGCGCACGAGTTGCACCACGAGTTCGTCCAGGGCGGGCACCAGCGCGCGCACGACGAGCGCCGCTGTGTCGTGTCGTGCCCCGGCGTCGTCGACGATCCGGATCCCGGCCGCGTCGCCGGCCAGCCGCCGGGCGGCCTGCGGGTCGGAGGTGAGCAGCCGGTAGTCGAGTTCACGGTTCTCGGCGGCCAGCTTGCCGGGCGGGCCGGAGAAGACGACCCGTCCGGTGGCGATGATGGTGACTTCGGAGCACAGTGCCTGGAGGTCGTCCATGCGGTGGCTGGAGAGCACGACACCGGTTCCGTCGGCCGCGAGCCGGGTGAGGACACCGTGCACGTGTTTCTTGCCTGCCGGGTCGAGGCCGTTGGACGGTTCGTCCAGCACGAGCAGCCGGGGCTTGGTGAGCAGGGCTGCGGCCAGCCCCAGTCGCTGACGCATGCCGAGGGAGAACCCGCGGGTCTGGTCATCTGCCACATCGGTGAGCCCGACCTGGTCGAGCACGTCGTCGACCCCCGCCGTCCTCGCGTCGCGGCCGCGGAGAGCGGCCAGCGCGGTGAGGTTCTGCCTGGCGGTGAGCGAAGGGTAGAGGCCGGGCCCGTCCACGAAGCCGGCGACACCGTCGGGAGCGGTGAGCGCCCGCTGGACCGGCGTACCCAGTATCTCGAGGCGGCCGCCGTCGGCGACGGCCAGGCCCAGCAGGAGACCGAGCAATGTCGTCTTGCCGGCGCCGTTCGGTCCGACCAAGCCGTGGATCTGCCCCTGCGCCACATCCAGATCGACGCCGTCGAGCGCGACGACGTCGCCGAAACTCTTGGTGATCCCGCGGGCCCGGACTGCGAGGAGTGTGTCCATGAGTCCCTTCTTTCGAAACCTTCAGGGACCTTAGGGACAGTTCACAACGCAGGTACAGACAGCTGGTTGAACGTCCATGGAACGGATCGTCAAGGCGTCGACAAGTCCGGGTGCACAAAATAGCCGTCACCGAACCAGAGTTGGGCATCCCAGGAGCGCGTCCACGGTGCGGTGCGGTTCGGCGAGGGCTCGGTACTGTTCCTCCGCCTTCTCCTCCAGGACACGCGTGTCGGCTTCGGCGCGGTTCAGGCGGGCGCGCAGCTCGACGACGTCGTCCCGCGGATACGTGACGTCCTTGAGGAGGGCGCCCAGGCGCCGTCGAAGCCGGCCGAAGCAGATGTACTCAGTGGAGCGTGCGGCGCGACCGGTCGGTATGCGCCGACGAGGCGGCGGTTCGGTGGGACGTCGCCCTCACCGGCCAGGGTGGGCATCTTGGCGTGGCGATAAAGGAAGTGCGGGGTTCGAGCCGGTGAGGTACGTTCCTGCCTGTTCGAAGGGGGACCCGAAGTGGCGAAGCTGAACCAGATCATCGCTGTCGAGAAGGGTGTCAAGAGCAAGTCGCTCCAGGACATCACCGCGGCGCACCACAAGGTGCAAAAGCCGGCACTGCTGGCAGGTATCTCGCGTACGTACCAGCCGAAGGACGAGGAGGGCGAGCAACTGCCGCCCGAGTCCACGCGAGTGCAGGTGCAGGCCGAGGACGTGCTGCGGGAGATGTCCGCGTCGCTCACCCGGCTCTTCGACGTCACCGCCACCAAGGACTGGGCGAACTGCACGGCCCGCGCGGACGTCACGGTCGACGGCCGGACGATCGTCACCGACGTCCCGGTCAGCTACCTCCTCTTCCTGGAGAAGCAGCTCACCGACCTGCACACGTTCGTCAGGAAGCTTCCCACCCTCGACGCCGCCGAGTCCTGGTCGCCCGATCCTTCCACGGACTGGTGGAAGACGGACCCGGTTCGCACGATCCGGACCAAGAAGGTCCCGCGCAACCACGTCAAGGCGGAGGCGACCGACAAGCACCCGGCGCAGGTCGAGGTGTACTACGAGGACGTGCCCATCGGGTACTGGACGACCGTGAAGTTCTCCGGAGCGCTCCCGGCACGGCGGGTGAACGAGCTGGTGGAGCGGGTCGAGAAGCTCCAGCAGGCGGTGAAGTTCGCTCGTGAAGAGGCCAACGGCGCCGAGGTGACCGACCAGCGGATCGGCGAGGCGGTGTTCGGCTACCTGCTCGGCTGACGCCGACCACGGGTAGCATCCATGATCGCCCCCGCGTGCGAGCGCAGGGGTGCGCAACAGGCGCGGGCCGGATTGAGGACCGGTTCGCGCGATGAGCGCAAGCTGACACTGAAGTTCAGCCTGAAGAAGCGGTGACAGTGAAGGTTCGAGTCCTTCCCCCGGCACAGCGCCCGCAACGGGCCGGGGTAGCCCAACATGGCAGAGGCAGCCGCGGTCAATCTCAGACTCTCGCTCCAGTCTCAGCATCGCCGCCGATCGCCGGATCGACCGAGGCCGGACGAACGCCGCCGGATGCGAGTTCGACTCTCGCCTGCAGCTCTCTCGTGCTGCGGTAGTTCAAAGGAAGAACACGACGGCATGATGACTGATCCGTCCTCTTAAACGCCGCCGGCGTGCGCAATTGGGTGGCATCCCCAGGGGCCCGGGAGCTGGATACGACTCCCGGGTCCCGCCACGTCCGGCCCCCGTCTCGATGGGTTCGGAACTCCCCGAACACCCGGCTTGCCTGGAGTAGTTGGCCCCAGAACAGCTGCCACCAGTGGTTGACCACAGGGACCGTGGGCCATCCGGATCTTGCCGACGATCTGGGTCCGCCCCGGACGGTCACGAAGCGTGGCAGCCCGGTGAGTCGCCGGCCTACCGGCTTGCCGGGAATGGTGTACGCAAGCCGCTCCGTCGCCGGTCACGGCAGTGTCCAGAACCGGACCGTGACGAGGTAGAAGACGACAGCCCAGAAGGCCATCACCGTCGCTACGACACCGAGGCCTCGGAGGTTGCTCCTTGTCCTCGGTTCGTCCGGCGGTGGTCGCAGCCATCGCCCGAGCAGCGGGTTCACGTAGTAGGGCATGGTCAGGAAGCTCATGAGGAAACTCGACAGCAGGTTGCCCACGAGCAGGCCGATCCAGAGCCGCATGTGCAGCGGGGACAGAGCGAGCGTCAGCAGCACGACGGTCGGGTACAGGCCGACCCAGATGGCGAGGGAGGTCCTGGTCTCGGAGGGCGGCCGCGGTGCCTCCCTGCCGTTGCCCTGGAAGGCGAACCAGCTGCCGAACGAGTTGTCGATCGTACGCAGTTCGAAGTCGCTGAACCTCCGGCCCTCGGCCAGGATCCGCTGCCGTTGGGGCGATGTCAGCCAGGCGTCGAGGTGCTCGGCGCTGTCGTAGCGGTACAGCGTGGTCCATTCCTCCTGGAGCCCCTCGATGGGGCGGAAGAGCTCGGTCCCGCGAAACCCCTCGAACTTGCTCTCCTCCTCGACCATGTGGTGCTGCCAGTCGAGGAAGTCGTCGACCTGGTTCGGGTGGACGCGGTGGGTGACCACCACGGTGACCAGCGGATCCAGTGACTGGGTGCCGCTGCTGACCACCTGCTGGGTCGCCGGACCGTCGAAGTACTTGGCGCCGACGTCGAGAAACGTCTGCCTGGTCCCGCTGTTGATCCACGCCTGCAGATGCGCGACCGAGTCGAACCGGTACACGACGACCCAGTCGGGCTGCAGCGATGTCGGCGGGGAGATCTCGGCACCGAGGAAACCGGGGTAGTAGGCGGCCGCGACGTTGAGATCCTCCTGCCACGACTGGTACTCCCCTTCCCTCCCGGGCAGGACCTTCTGGCCGATGATCGCCGTCGCCGCGGCGGCTACGTTCCTTTCGGGGTTCATGGTGGCTCAACCTGCCGACACCGACTGCTCCACAGGGAGTCGGCCGTAAATGCGTTCCGGAGTCAGCGGCAGCGCACGGTAGCGGACGCCCGTGGCGTCATGCACCGCGTTCGCGAGCGCGGGGGCGACCGGGTTGATACAACACTCCGCCATCCCCTTCGCCCGCATGGGCCCCACCGAATCCGCCGAGCCGACCAGGAGGACCTCGGTACGGGGGATGTCGGCGTAGGTGGGGATGCGGTAGTTCCGGAGGTTCGGGTTGACCATGACGCCGCTGTCGTCCACGTGATGGTTCTCGGTCAGCGCGAAGCCGAGTCCCTGGGCGACCCCGCCCTCCACCTGTCCCCGGACCTGCGCCGGGTTGACGATCACCCCGGCGTCCGCCGCCTGCACGCTGTACAGGATCCGTATCTCACCCGTCACGCGGTGCACGGCGACCCGGAACCCCTGCGTGTTGGAGGTGACGCTCCGGGGCGAGCCGTACGCCTTGCGCGCGGCGGTGAAGCGGATTCCACGCGTCCGGGCCAGCGCGACGAGTTCGGCCAGCGACACCCGCCGGTCCCCGCAGACGACTCCGTCGTCGTCCATGGTGCACATCACGACATGGACGGCCGTGTGCGCCGCGGCGAATTCCAGGATGCGGTCGCGTACGGCATTGGCCGCCCGCAGGACCGCGTTGCCCGCCACGAAGAGGCCCGCGCTCGCGAAGGCACCGGTATCGAATCCCGTGCGGTCGGTGTCGGACTGCACCAGACGGATCCGCGACGGCGTCGTGCCCAGCTGGTTGGCTGCGATCTGGACATGGGCCGTGGAGGTTCCCTCCCCGAACTCGACCGTCCCGACGGCCAGTTCGTAGACGAGGTCGTCGCCCAGGGTGACCCAGGCCTCGGAGAGGTGTTCCGTCGGGGGCGCGGTCTCGTGCAGGGAACTCGCCACGCCCGCTCCGACGAGCCACCCGGGGCCGGGAGGCGGCCGGTCGGCCGTACGGGCCAGGGCGTCGCCCACCAGGTCGATGCACTTGGCCAGTCCGTCCTCAGCGAAGATCACGTCGTCGGGGCCGTCGTGCAGGGCGACCAGGGGCTCACCCGGGCGCACGATGTTGCGCCGGCGCAGTTCCAGCGGGTCGATGTGAAGGGCGCGGGCCAGTTCGTCCATCGCCGACTCCACGGCGAACGCCGGCTGTGTCATCCCGTAGCCTCGCAACGCCCCGCTCGGCACGGTGTTCGTGTAGACGGAGTACGCGTCGTACTTCTTGTTGGGACAGCGGTAGATCATGACGGCGGCTCCGCCCGCGTAGAGCGTTTCGCCGCCGTGGTTGCCGTAGGCGCCGGTGTTCGACACGTTGCGCACCTGGAAGGCGGTGAGCGTTCCGTCGGCCTTCGCGCCGAGCTTGACCGTCAGGGTCATCGGATGCCGTGGCGAGGCCGTGGTGAACTCCTCCTCACGGGTGAACTCGAGACAGGTGGGCCGCCCGGTGTCCAGGGTGGCGAGCGCGACCAGGTCCTCCGTGATCACCTCCTGCTTGCCGCCGAATCCGCCGCCGACGCGCTTGCAGAACACTCTCAGCTGGTCCGGGCGCAGCGCGAACAGGTACTCCAGTTTGACCTTGGCGATCGACGGTGACTGCGAACTGGTACGGACGTTCAGCCGGCCGTCCTGCATCCAGGCGATCGAGCCGTGGGTCTCCAGATGCGCGTGCTGCACCCGCGGTGAGAAGTAGGTGCCTTCGTGGATCACGTCGGCCGCGGCGAATCCCGCGTCGACGTCGCCCATGTGCGAGTGGAGTTCGATCAGGATGTTGTGGACCGGGTCGCGGACGAACGGATCGTGGGAGCCGTGCAGCTGGGGTGCGCCGTCGGCCATCGCCGCCTCGGGGTCGAACACCGCAGGCAGCACCTCGTACTCGACCGTGAGACGCCGGCAGCCCTCCTCGGCCGCCCCGACCGTGTCCGCCAGGACCGCGGCGACGCGCTGGCCGGCGAAGCGGACCGTGTCGTCGAGGATGTAGGTGTCGTCCGGGTCGACCAGGTGGTCGGTGTGGATCGCCGTGGTGAAGCGTCTTCGGGGTACGTCCTCCCAGGTGTAGACCCGGTGCACGCCGGGCACCGCGAGGGCGCCGCTCTTGTCGATCGAGCGGATCCGGGCGTGCGCGTGGGGTGAGTGCAGCACCTTGAGGTGCAGCATGCCGTCGATCCGCGTGTCCATGGTGAACTCGGCGTGGCCCGTCACCACGTCGTGGCCCGCCGGCGCACCGACGCTCGTCCCGACGGCCTTGCCCGGCGCCGCCGTCTCCACCGCGCTGACGCCCTTCACGGCGTCCTCGATCGCCCGGTATCCGGTGCAGCGGCAGAGGTTGCCCTTCAACGCCCGTGGCAGATCCGCCATCTGGTCCTCGGTGAAGGTCGCCGACGTCATGATCATCCCTGCGGTGCAGAAACCGCACTGGAACCCCGGGGCATCCTCGAACTGCCGTTGCAGGGGATGCGGGGCGCCGGGCCGTCCAAGGCCCTCGATCGTGGTCACCTCCCGGCCGTCCGCGCGGAACGCGGGGGTGATGCAGCTGTGTACCGGTGCGCCGTCCAGCCACACCGTGCAGGCACCGCAGTCGCCCGCGTCGCACCCCTTCTTGACGCCGAAGTGGCCGAGTTCGCGCAGGAAGGTGCGCAGGCACTGACCGGGGGCCGGTTCCCGGTCGAATTCCTTGCCGTTCACGAGGTAGCTCATGCCAGGTCCCCAGCCGTGAGTTCGCGGCGGATCTCTTCGGCGAAGTGCCGTGTCAGATGCCGACGGTGGCCAGGGGTCCCGTTGGGGTCGGCGAGCCAGACGTCGGCCGGCAGGGCGTCGATGCTCTGCCGCAGGGTGCGGGCATCGGGCAGCGAGTCGAAGGCGATGCGGACCGGCCGCGTGGTGCCGGCGGTGACGGTGAGCAAGAGATCACTCGCTCCCAGCCGTTGCGTGCCGACGAGGAACACCGTCGAACGGCCGAGCCGGGTCAGCGTGAAACGACGGTGCGCGGTGCGTCTGCGCAGCGCGTGCTCCGGAATGGTGATGCGCCGAAGGATCTCTCCGGGGGCGAGGACGTTGCGATGGTCGCCCGTGACGAAATCGAGGGCGTCGACGAAGCGCGTGGAGCCGTCGGGCGCCCACAGTTCGTACTGCGCCTCCAGTGCGACCGTCAACGTGATCATCGGGCCGGCGGGCAAGGACATGCAGATGTTTCCACCGACGGTCGCCGCGTTCCAGACCTTGAACGAGGAGAGGAATGCCTCACAGCTCTGCCGGAAGAGAATTCCGGCGGTCCAGCCCACCGGCCACGCGAAGGCGTACAGGTCGCGAATGGTGCATGTGGCGCTGATCTCCAGGCCCTCGTCCGTCGGAACGAGAGGCTCCCAACGCAGCGCCGTCAGGTCGATCAGCCGTCGCAGGTCCGGTTGCTCCGTGGAATAGAGCCAAGTTCCGCCTGCGAGCCAGGCGTCGCCCTCGTGCCAGTCCGTGCCCGGCCGCTCGGACGGTCGCCGGACCACTTCGGTGATGGTGTTGAGGTCCATGAGAACCGACCTCCGGGAGTACGGACCCACGGGCCACGAGGGACCGGCTGACATAGACACTCTTGTCGCATTTTATCGCAGTATGCAGATGAAGCCCCGGCCGAAAACAGCTGAAAGTGGCCACCGAACCCCGGACAGTCACGCCCGGACCCATCGGGCGGCCTTGTCCCAGGTCAACCCGCCGATGACATGGACCTCAAGCGTCGATGACATGGGCCAGACGAAATCCTGCACCGCGGCCTCGGCATGACTGCGGATCGCTCCGAAGCCGGCGAGCAGGACGATCCGTCGTCCGTCCCGCAGTGCGGCCGCCAGCACCGCGGTGCTCTCCTCGACCCGCTCCGGGTCGGGCCGCACCGGCGCCACGTCGAGCTTGAGGCCGCGGTAGTTGTCCACGGTCACCTGGCGATGGGTCAGGTTTTGCGGCACGTGGAGTGCACAGGCCCGGGTCGCCCCTCGAAGGCGACGTTCACCGCTGCCTCGAGCACCTCACGAGGCCGGTCGTGGCACTGTGGGATTCCGGCACCGTCCTGGGCCGGCGGAATCCGCACACAGTCGGTACCGCTGCGCAGATGATCACTTGTGGTCGTACCCGCTCGTCGGCGAGTCACCGCTGTGCGCCGTCACCCGCGGCCCTACTGGCGGACATCCCTCTTCCGTCAGCGCAGAACAGGGTTGCCGCGAAGGCAGCCGGTCTCGTGGCCACAGCCGCCGGCTGCCTGGCACTTCCTGCCACAGGCCGCGGGTGCGGCGGCCGTCGCGACATGCGAGCGGCGACGGGTTGCGCGAACATGGTCGAGTGGTCCGGCGGTGAGGAGACCCGCCGGCTGCCCCTCCTCGATCGGAGGCTCCGTGCCGCTCCACCCCCGCCGGAGGATGGAGGATCCCGTATGTCGGAGACCGGCAGGCAGCGTCCCACGGTCTTCGCCGGCGCGGGCGCCACGGACGCCGTGCTGTTCGCCTCGCCGGCGCACCTGCGGGGCGGCCGACTTCATCGACGCGGCCGTCGAACCCGGCCGACGCGATACCCGACGCATCATCAGCAACGCGCGCGACGGCGGTCTCCGACACGTCACAGCGTCCGCGGCATGACACGCGGACGGTAGCCCGAACCGGCGCAGGAAAGGCATGGCGCAACCATGAGCAGGACAGAGCAGTACGAGCGGTACGAGGGCGGCAGCGCGGAGGCCGAGCGGCTGGTCTTCGAGCAACTGGCCAAGGAACTGATGCGTGTCCAGGCCAGGATCAGGAAGTCCGGCGGGGCAGCGGCCTTCGCCAGGACCTTCCATGCGAAGCCGGTGCTCGGCGTGGAGAACGCCCGTCTGAGAATCCACGACCAGGTGCCGCCCGAGCTGCGGGCCGGCTTCGTCCGACCCGGTGCCGAGTACCCGGTCACGGTCCGGCTGTCGAACGCCAGCGGCGCCCCGCAGGCCGACACCCTGCCCGACATGCGCGGCGCAGCGCTCCGCGTCGAGGCCTCCGACGGCACGCACGACCTTCTCATGACGAACTTTCCGGTGTCCCACGCGCGCAACGCCCGGGAATTCGTGGCGTTCGCCAGGACGATGGCAGGCGCCCGCACCCGCCTCCAGAAGGGGTTCGCGCTGTTCGTCAAGTTGCCCTTCGCCGTCGGCTGGTCCACCGCCGCCCGGATGCGCCGCAACGTGCGGGCCGGTGCGCGCGACGATGTGCGCAGCCTGGCCCTGGAGACGTACTGGAGCCGCGGCGCCGTCCTGTGGGGCGAGGCCGGGCCGGTGCGCTACCAGTTGCGCCCCGTACGGGGCGCACCCGACGCGCCCGCACCGCCCCGCGCCGACCCGGACCACCTGAGCCGCGAGCTCGCGCAGCGCCTGGCCCGCGGCGACGTCGCCTTCGAGCTGCTCGTGCAGCGGTATGTCAACGAGGCGATCACCCCCGTCGAGGACGGCTCGGTGGAATGGCGGGAGGACGTCGCACCCGCGCTGCCCGTGGCCACCCTGACCATCCCCCGCCAGGACGTGGCCACCGCCGAGGCGCGTGCGGCGGCGCGCCGGATCGAGGAGCTGGCCTTCAACCCCTGGCACACCACCGAGGAGTTCCGTCCGCTGGGCAATCTCAACCGTGCCCGCAAGGCCGCCTACCAGGCGAGCAGCGCGCAGCGGCTGGGCTACCGCTTCACCACGGACGAGCCCCGGCGCAACAGGGTGCTGAGCGCTCCGGTGGACGCCGCCTTCCGCGTCCTCAACCGGTGGGTGCCCTGGTACCGGCTGCCGTTGCCGGCCGGCCTGCTCAACCTCGTCTTCCTGCGCAAGACGTTGCGCACGAAGAACCTCATCGACACAGATCACCACGAGGCGCCACCGCGGCCCGTCCCGGTGCCGCCGCCGATCGACGAGTCGCTGCGGGTCGCCCGCAGTTACGACGGCACGTTCAACGACCTGTCCGCACCGGCGATGGGGGCCGTGGGCGCGGCCTTCGGCCGCAACATGCCGCCCGTGCTGCGCCCGGACCTGTTCGACGAGCCCAGCCCGTACGAGGTCAGCAGGCTGCTGCTGCACCGCGACACGTTTCTGCCGGCCCGGTCCCTGAACCTGCTCGCCGCCGCGTGGATCCAGTTCCAGGTGCACGACTGGGTCAACCACAGTCGCTACCCGACGGGTACCTCCAGCGTGGAGGTACCGCTCCCGCCGGACGTCGAGTGGCACAACACCCCGGGCGGTCCCACGGAGCACATGATGCGCTTCGCCGAGAACGTGGCGATGACCGGCGACGGCGCGCCGGTCCACTTCGCCGACTCGGCCTCCCACTGGTGGGACGGCTCGGAGCTGTACGGCGGCGACGAGAAGGCCGCCCGTTCCCTGCGCGACGCCGACGGCGGCGCCGGCCTGCGCCTGGAGGACGGTCATCTGCCGCTCGGCCCGAACGGCGTCCCGCTCACCGGGGTCCGCGAGAACTGGTGGCTGGGCCTCAGCCTGATGCACACCCTCTTCGCCAGGGAGCACAACGCGGTGTGCGCGGCGCTGCGGCGCGAGTACCCGCGTATGGAGGAGGAGCGCGTCTACCAGACGGCGCGGCTCGTCGTGTCCGCGCTCATCGCCAAGATCCACACGGTGGAGTGGACACCGGCGATCCTCGCCACCGAGGCGATCGACATCGCGCTGAAGACCAACTGGCAGGGGCCGCCCGCGAAGTGGCTGGAACGGCTGGGGCTGTGGCTGTTCGAGGCGCACTCGCTGACCGGCATCCCCCAGACCGTGCCCGACCACCACAGCGCGCCCTACTCCCTCACCGAGGACTTCGTCACCGTCTACCGGATGCATCCGCTGATCCCGGACGACTTCGAGATCTGCGACCACCGCCTCGGACGGCGGCTGGACATCCTCGGCTTCGATGACGTGCAGGGCGCCGCGGCCGAGCCTCTTATCCGCAAGACCGGGCTGCCCGACTCGCTGTACTCGTTCGGCATCGCCCATCCGGGCGCGATCACCCTGCACAACTTCCCGCGCGCGCTGCAGCACTTCGAGCGGGACGGCGAGATCATCGACCTGTCCGTGGTCGACCTGGTACGTACCCGCCGCCGTGGTGTGCCCCGTTACAACGACTTCCGGGCCGGCCTGCACAAGGAGCGTATCCGCCGCTTCGAGGACCTGACGGCCGAACCCGGGACGCTGGCGCGGCTGAAGGAGCTCTACCGGTCGGTCGACGAGATCGACACCATGGTCGGGCTGTTCGCCGAGAACCCGCCGACCGGATTCGGATTCAGCGACACGGCCTTCCGCGTCTTCATCCTGATGGCGTCGCGGAGGCTGCAGAGCGACCGCTTCCTCACCGTGGACTACCGCCCCGAGCTCTACACACCGCTCGGCATGGACTGGATCGAGCGCAGTGGCATGACCGAGGTCATCCTGCGGCACTGCCCGGAGCTGGCGAGCTTCCTGCCCCGCGACGGGAGCGCGTTCGTACCGTGGCGGCCGGTGTTGGCACCGCCGAACGGTCCCCGCACCACGGAGTCTTGAGTCAGCGGGTGTTCCTGAGGCAAGGAGAGGACCATGACGGTGTCCACCCGGCATCGGGGGCTCGAAGCGCTGCTGGCGCGGCCGCTCCTGGAGACCATCTGGCGGCGGCGCACCCACCGGGTCGGCCGGGGTGCGGCCGTCCCCGCCGGCTCGATGAGCTATAGCTCGTCCGACGCCCCGCTACCGCTCGGCGAGCTGGAGGAGGCGGTGCTGATCGCCCTCACCGGCTGCACCGGGCTCACCATGCCGGACCGGCCGTTCGAGGATCCGCGCGACGGCAAGCCCATCATGGCCAAGCCGAACCTCAACATGCTCGGCCGGACGGCAGGCAGCCCCGACAACGCGCAGGGCACCCACTTCTTCATGATCAACGACAGTGGCACCTACTATCTGCGCAAGCTGCCGCCGTCCCCGGACGCCTCCTTCGAGCCCGGCGCGCTGGTCGAGCGGGCTCGGCAGTCCAAGGTGCGGGTCCTGGACCACCGCCTGGACGTCGCCGAGGGCATGCGCGACTTCCCGGCCTACCTCGACTCCAACCGCGTGCTGTCCAACCTGCCGGGCAGCACCGTCTTCCTGCCGGTCGTCGACCTCTCGCACCAGTACATCAACGGCCTGATGTACCTGCTCACCCAGCCGGACGGGGCCCGGCCCACGCTCGTCGACGACCGCAACTTCTACCGACCCGCCGGGGTGCGCAAGTGGGTGCGGAACGGCTTCCTGAACAAGGACCTCAAGCTTCCGCTGGGTGTGCTGGGCCCGCTGCGGACCCAGATCGAGGCCGAGCTGCTGCTGCAGAACCTCATGCTGACCGCGGACGCCATGGGGCTCGGCGCGTGGATCCATGCCTCGATCAACCCCCAGATCATGCTGGGGGACCCGAAGTTCTCGGCCCGGTACGGACGGATGCTCGGCTTCGACTTCGTCACCCCTCGCTGGCGCCCGCTGGACCTCCCGCGCTGGCAGCTGCCTCTGCCCCGGTTCGCGACCGCGCGGTCCCATCCGGTCGGGCTCGGCGTCGACGGCGAACCACTGATCACAGCGGCCTGTCCCCCGTATTACCCGTCGATGTCGGAGGCCGTGGACGCGGTCGTCCAGGCGAAGTTCGGTCCGAAAGGCATCTACCACGACAAGGACCTCTTCACGGGCATCTACCGCAACGACTACGGGAAGCGCTACCTCACCGAGGCCCGCGAGTACGACCAGCGGGTCGTCGAGTGTGCCCGCGACGTGTGCGAGTACATCCACTCCACGCACGGCCGGTTCCCCGCACACGTCGACGCCATTCAGGTGCCCGGCATCTGGCTCCAGACACACCATCCCGAACTCGGCTACTACGAACGGTTCTTCCGGGACGGCCTGACCGAGGCGCACAGGGAGCACACGAGGCGGTGGGACACCTGACGGCTCTGTGTCCGAACACCTGCGCGGGACTGAGGCGCCCGGCGCCGGCCACCGGCCGCGGTGTTCGTCGGACCGGTCCCAGGTGATCTGCCGCAGCCGCCGGGGCGGCGAACTGCGGCAACCAGCTCTTGCGGTCCACCCTGAGCGACGTGACCCGCTCGCTCCAGGAGCCGCCCGCGTACCAGTGGACGTAGATCTTGATGATGTCGACCACGGTGAACGATCTCCTGGCCATCAGGTGCGTCCGTCGACCTCTCTTGGTGCAGGTCGCGCGACCTGTGTGCGTTCGTGACAGCCAGGGCCCTCGAGCGGCACGTGCCCGGAACTCACCAGAACCGACGGCGCCGGCGCCCGGCAGTGACGCTCCGGCGGTCGTCGCATCGTGGCGAGCGACGGCCCCCCGCTGGGTGAGCGCGGCCCCACCGGCCGCGACATTCCCTCACTGTCCGCGTTCACCGCGCGATCCGCTGGTGTGGGCGAAGCGACCACCGGTGTTATTCAATGAGGTGTGCGGTCAGGGATCTCGGGGCCCCGTCGCACGGGTCCGAGTACGGCCTCGGCACTGCGCCGGGGATTGCTGAGAGAGCCGCATGGACTCCACACCCTCCCCCTCCCCCTCGCCCTCTTCGCCGTTCGACCTGGTCAGCAGCGCCCTGGGGCGCTACATCCCGCGCGGCGGAGCGGCAGCGGCCGCCGGTCCTGCCGACACGCAGGGCGACCGCACCCGCCGACGCGTACCCGACACCCCGGCAACCGGCCATCAGGATCAGATTCTCGGCGCGGTCAACCTGGACAGGGATCTGAGAATCACCCGCTGCAACCTGGACGCCCCCGTATTCGCGGGTCTGGACGCCGCGACCGGGAGCCCCTTCGCCGATCTCCTGCCCCCAGGGGACGTACCGACGGTCACACGGCGGTTGCGGCAGGTCCTGGAGACCGGTGAGGCGCACGTCGCCCGGATCCAGCGCCTGCGGCGCGGCGACGGGTCGGAGCTGGTGGTCTCGATGAGCATCCTGCCCGCCGCGGTGTCTCAGGAGAGCCTGACGGTCTCCGTGATCGCCATGGCCAGGAGGCTGCACCTGTACGCCGCCGAGACCGCGATCGGCACCTCGCTGGACATCGGCGAGACGGCGCAGTCGCTGGCGCAGTCCCTGCTGGCTTGGGGAGACGTGGCCGCCGTCGACCTCGACTTTGCCGTGTGGACGGGCGAGGGAGTCATCGGGCAGCCTCAGGGGCGCATCCGGCTACGGCGGGCGGCCCTGGTGCCGGACCGGGCGTGGCCCGATGGCTACGTGACTCCCGGCGACGATCTTCCCAGCGACGCGAGTCGCCTGCTGGCGCAGGCCGTACGGCGGGACGACGCCCCGCAGGCCATCGTCATACCCGACCGGGAGGCGGTCGAGCGGGTACTCGGCAGTCCGCGAGTGATGCGTGCCCTGGTGCCCGGCGACCGGTCTGCGGGTGTGGCATGCATACCGCTGGTCCTGGACGGCGCCCCGCCCATCGTGCTGGGCCTCGTGGAGGTCTGGCGGCGGGCGGACTGCCCATTCCGCGACAGCGAGCTGCTCGACCTGCAAGAACTGGTCGCGAGGACCGCCCATCACGTCGACCTGGCCCGTCAGCACCAGCGCGAGCACACGCAGGTGCTGGCCTTGCAGCGTCGGCTGCTGCCCCGAACCGGCGGCGACACCATCGAGATCGCCAGCGTCTACCAGCCCGCCACGCCCGACAGCGCGGGCGTCGGCGGCGACTGGGTGAACAGCTTCCCCCTGCCGGACGGGCGTACCGCGCTGGTGGTCGGTGACGTCGTCGGCCACGGCCTGGGGGCCGCGGCAACCATGGGTCAGCTGAGCACGGAAGCCCGCGCGCTGCTGTCCGCGGGGCTCGCGCCCGACGAGGTACTGGAGCACCTGGACGAGACCGTGACGCTGCTGGACGACGCGGAGTCCGGGCTCGCGGCCGGCTACAGCGCCCTCGGGTCGACCTGCTGCATCGCCCTCTACGACCCGGTCAGCCACCGTGTGGCGCTGTCCAGCGCCGGTCACCTCCCCCCGGTCCTGGTCTCCCCGGACGGGCACGCAGGTCCGCTGGCGGTCCACCCTCACCCCGGCCTGGGCACCGAGTTCGCGCTGCGGGAGCCGTTCGACGTGCAGACGTTCGGCGCTCCCCCGGGCTCCCTGCTCGCCCTCTACACCGACGGCCTGGTGGAGGATCCGGCCGTGTCGATCGACGAAGGCATCGGCAGGCTGGCGGACGCCGTGTCCACGGTGCACCCCTGGGACGCCCTGCAGCAGGCCGCACGGCACGTTGTCTCCGCGCTGGCACCCGTGCGCCAGCGCGACGACGTGACCCTGCTGCTCGCGCGGATGATCGGCTACCGCAAGGGAGACACCGCGACCTGGCGGCTGCCCGCCCGCGACGACGCCCCCGCCCGTGCCCGCGCGCAGGTCTCGTCCCTGCTGCGGCAGTGGCGCACCAAGGACGAGGTCCGGGACAACGCCCTGCTGCTGGTCAGCGAGCTGGTCACGAACGCGGTGCGCTTCGCCACCGGACCCATCACGGTACGGCTGATCAGGGCCGGTCACGGCCTGCTGTGCGAGGTGGGCGACACCGGCAACGGCAGGCCACGTCTGAGCCGGGGCGGCCTCCTCGACGACGGCGGTCGTGGCCTGCACATCGTGCACAGGCTCACCACCCGGTGGGGGGTGCGGTGGACGGACACCGGCAAGGTGGTCTGGGCGGAAGTCGCGAGGTGACGCGGCTGCGGGGCGGCGGCGCGGCCGGCCTACGGGCGGCGAGAGTACGGGGGGTCGTACCCGTCAGCCGACGCCACCGACGGTACGGACGGTGCCCGCAGCGGTAGCGGTGGCACGACCGGTGATGCGGACGGCCCGTTCACCGGTCCGCGTGGCGCGGGCACGCGCTACAGCCACTCCCCTTCCAGGGCGGTGGCGGAGAGGCCCGGTGCCGCCGCGTACAGGACGGCACGACTGCCTGACTTCTGCCCGGCGTCGTGCGCCCGCCGCATGATGTCGAACACGGCGGCGCCTCCGCGGTTGCCGGTGGTGTAGCTGTCCCGGCTGTAGTCCAGCAGCCCCGACGGCCACGCGTCGGGCATCGTCTGCTCCATGTACTCCAGCACCCGGGTCCCACCGGGGTGCGCGAGCAGCACGTCGGGGTGCCAGGAGTCGGGGTGGTCCTGGTAGCGGAGGTGCAGCCACTCCCACATCGCGGTGACCGTCTCCTGTACGGCGCGCGGCCCGCGCCGGTCCATCACGAAGTGGGTGCCGTCCGACCGCGTCTCCAGGCGGTGCAGGTCCTGGGTGCCGGGCAGGGTGTGGTGCCAGGCGGCGTCCAGCCGCAGCACCGACTCGCGCCTCTGGCGGCCCGTGACCACCGCGGCGACCGCGGTGTCCGCGAACAGCAACCGCACGATCAGGGACTCGAGGGTGTCGTCCGCGGGCTGGTAGGTCGTGCTCAGCGCCTCCGCGATCACGACCAGGACCACCCGGTCGGGGTCCGCGGCGACGAGGTCCGCCGCCAGTGCCAGGGAGCGGGTCCCCGCGACACAGGCCCATTGCGTGGCCGGCAGCAGCATCACGTCGTTGCGGAGCGAAAGCTTGTTGGCCAGGGCGATGTCCAGACCCGGCAGCGCCGGGGTGGTGGAGTGACTGGTGATCAGGCAGTCGATGTCCGCGGCGTCCAGCCCGGCGATCTGCAGGGCCCCACGGGCCGCACGCTCCCCGTAGGACTGCACGGCCTCCCAGGCCGGCGCGGTGCGCTCCTGGACGGTCTGCGGCGCGGGTATCGCCTCAAGTGCGGCGATCACGCGGTCCACGTCCTGCTGGGTGAACCCGTCGCGCGCCAAAGCCTCTTGGGCCGACCCGGTGCCGACAGCTTGCAGGGCACCACCGTTACCGGGCGCGACGGCGGTCTCCAGCGGCAGCATCCACCCGCGGGTCTCGATGCCCGTGCTGGCCGCGATGCCGTCGATCCGTGGCGCCCACGCCGCGTGCGGATGCCGGTCGCGCACCTCCGCAACGATCTGACTGGTCTCCACGGCGTGCTCGCCGTGTATCACGGCAGGAGGACAGAGGTAAGCGGCCATAGTGGGGCACCTTTCCGGGGGAACAAGCGGGAATGTCACGAGTTCTGTGGCATGGGTCACTTTGGAACTTCGCGCCCAAGAGGTTGCCGATAGGCCCCACTTCGGGGGCCCGTATCTGTTTTGAGCATGGACGCTAAATGGACATTTCCGCTGTGATGCAGACAACTTAGGCGGCCTTGGATTGCGTGACACGGCACACACCGCCGAAGCAGGGACCCTCAGAGCGTTGCCGCAGGCCTTACCTGACTCACCGTCAGTCAGCAGGTCACCTGGTCGCTGCGGAGCCGGGCTCCTGAGACGTTGGATTCCCGGGCACCTCCGGAGTGCCCGCGCGGATGCCGTGGGGCCCGGCATGATCCTCGGGATCGCGAACTACGCCCACGGCAACGGCCGGATCGCGCACGAGCCCAAGCCGACCGCCGATCGCCGGCTCGCGGTCGGCGGTGACGCTGTCGAGCACACCGGTCGGCAGGCTCGCGGCCTCTACGGCTTGGCCAGGTTGGGTGGCCTCGGTCATTCGCTTGACTGAGGCCACCCCACGTCCGCGCACGCCGCGTCAGGCCGCCTCGACGAGTGCGTCGGACTCAAGAGGCAATGTGAGCTCCGCCTGCATCGTGCCGGAGCTGGTGGGTGGTGATCCCCCGCGAGATGCCCGCCGCCTCCTTCGCGTCCAAGACCGGCGAGCTCCCGCTCAACAGCAGTTCCTCGATGTAGGCGCGGGTGGAAGCAGCTCCGACGGTGACCGTGATGTTGCTCATGATCGCGAGCCATCGTCGTCCAGGGACCTCGATGCCAGCTGGTGATGTCAGGTCACTGGGTGTTCGCCGGGCAGAGGGGCGCGTACGAACTGGGCGCACCGCTCGTCACAGGCTCCCATGGCCTGGAAATTCTGACGCGCCTCCGTAAGACTCGGCCGGCCGTTCGGGCCGCCCCGAACCTGCTAACGGCGTACAGGGCCGTTCACCTGCGTTCACGGGCGGGTGAGCGCCAGGACGGCCCCTGAGGATGGTCCAGTCAGGACGGTGGTGGCACGGGGCCCACCCATCGTCCTGACCGGCTCGGGCCTGTCGGTGCTCGGCCCTGTCGCGTGGCGTCCGTGGGGGAACCACACTGGTCGGTGGGGCGCCCTCCCCAAGGCGCTCGCCCGCGACGGAAGGACGGACCCATGCCCACGGACACGCTTCCCGGCCCGCTGCGATTCCTGGTCTTCGGCGCGGCGCTGCGGGCCGATTCGGCCAACGCCCGCCTCGCCTCCCTCGTGGCCCGGCTCATCTCCGACACCGGTGCCGCCGTCGACCTCGCCAGCATGCGCGACTTCGACATGCCCTTGTACGACGGCGACGCGGAGGCCGGCGAAGGGCTGCCGCGCGGCGCGCTCGCCCTACGCGACCGGCTTGAGCAGAGCGACGCCTTCGTCATCTCCTCGCCGGAGTACAACGCCTCCGTGCCGGGAGTGCTCAAGAACGCGATCGACTGGGTCTCGCGTGTCCGGCCGCAGCCGTTCAAGACCAAGCACGCGCTGCTCGTCTCAGCCTCGCCGTCACTGGTCGGCGGCAACCGCGGGTTGTGGGCTCTGAGGATTCCCCTGGAGCACCTGGGCACCCGTGTCTACCCGGACATGTTCAGCGTGGCCAACAGCTACCAGGCCTTCACCGAGGACGGAACGCTGGCCGACCCGGGGTTGCAGCAACGTCTCACCGAGACCGTTTCGGGTTTCCTCAGCCTCGTCGAAGCGGACGTGCGCTACGTCTGCCTCGAACGCCGTTGGTACGAGTTCCTGGGTGACCGTACCGAGGCGGCCATCACCCAGCGGGCCGAGAAGTGATGCCGGAACGCCGCACGTACACATCGGACAGACGGGCGGCGCGCGTCATGCCCTCGTCCGCAGCGTCCTTGCAGGTGTTGCCTTGTCGACCGCAGGGCGCCCTCGTTGCCCCTGGCTGACCGCTGCATCTGGCACGGTTGTGGCACGAACCTCAGCCCACGGCAGTCAGCCCCAGTACTCAGGGTCAGCGCCGCTGCGCGACCATCCGTCGAGACAACCGCGCATCCATAGGTCCACGTGGCCATGAGCGTCAGGATCGTCTGCATTTGGCTTGACGCTCTCGCAGTACTCCTGCATGTCTTGACGCGAGGGGACAGACGCAGGGTCGGGCCATTGCTCCGAGTAGTCCAGCCCAGCCTTGAAACCGGTGCGGTAAGCAGTGTGTGGGTTGTCATCCGCCCCACTGCACCCAATGAGCGCGAGCAAGATGGCGAATGTAGCAAAGCGCCGAATTCGCATGGGGTCATCCCCTGGGTGGGCGTCAGCTTCTGCCCGCGTCAGATCAGGCGTTACTCCTGCTTCCCCGCCCCCGGCCGGTCCATGCACCCGTCGTTGTCCGCCGTCTCGACGGGCCACCCCTGGTCGCTGTAGTACGTCCGCCGGATGTGCGTGATGAGCGCGGCCTTCTGGATACCCAGGAGTGACGCCTCCTCAACAGTCGCCTGCCTCGGCTCCGGGTGCTCGCGCACATGCTCCGCGATGCGCCGCCGTAGTTCGTCGGCGATGCGGAGATAGGGCGGCCGCTCAGGCGACATGGCCGTCTTCGCAGCTGGCTCGCAGATCTACAGGTCCATGCGGGATTCACTGTCGCCGCGCCTGACGACGACGTGCGCCGGCCGGAACGGCAGACCACGCAGCGTCGGCGCCATGATCTTGAAGAGAGCATCTGCATCCGGTCCGTAGGCGTAGAGCACGGCCTCGCCTGCACCGAACTCGTTGCCGTCGAACTCCCCGACGCCGGCCTCATCGATCGCTGCTGCCATCACCTCCTCAGCGTTGTAGACCTGCACTCGCTGCTCGGGGTCGCCGAAACCGTCAGCAGCAAGCCGGAAGTGGGCAATGACGGCGTGCTCCTCATCCCCGCGGTCCGGGACACTGGGTGTCTCCATGACGGAGACTCTCTCAGGGGGCTCTGACATCGCCCGTCCCGGTTGAGGTCGCCTACCAAGGGGTTGGTGGCACGACCTCTCCGTCCCGAAGCAAGTTGGGCTCGGCCTCCGCCTTGGGACGAGGCGCCTCTCACCTGGGCGGATGGTCCGAAGGCGTCGGCGCTTGTCCGCGGGTGTGCGTCGGCGTTGTCACGCAGTTGCGCACTCAGCGGGGCAACGGTTCCCCGCTCTGGTCTTGACAGCCAGCTCCGCTCGGGGCCTGCCATCCAAGCGAAGGCGTCCGCTGTTCGAGTAGCCAGTGATCCGGTCCGCCAAGAGTCCGTGATGTCCGTCCAGCCATGGAGGTAAGCCCCTCGTCTGGAGGGTACGAGGCGGCCGATATGTGTTCGTCACTGCTGGAAGTACTGAGAAGGCGAGGCTGGCGGCCCTGACTGCACTGCTTTCTCATAAGCGTTATGCACTATCCGGACGAACTTCCGGTGTGCCCTGTCCTGGGAATGCTCGGCTTCTGCTATCCAGTGGGGCCCGCGAAGCTCCCAATGATGTCGTGCGATTTCGCCGAAGAAATGATGGTCAAGCTCAAGGGCCAGATCCGAGTCGGAGTAGACGTCGAGCACGTAAGCCGAGTACATTCCTGCGAGAATGAGATTCGTGAAACCGATCTGTTTAAACCGCAGCTCGGTTAGCTGCACCGACTCTGGTCCGTAACAAGCCGCGAGAGTCGGATCTTCGAGAGTGAGCGTGAATAGCTCACGCTGATTGGCTCTGGCCAACTCGTGAGCCGCCACCTTGCTTTGCCTTGCTTGATGGATTAGCGATGTGGCAACGCCAACCAGAGCCAAGGCGGCGAAGGCGGAAGTGTATATCTGGCTTGCATCGCTCAAATCCTGCCATGTCGTCCCTTTTGGTGCCGATTCTTTTATCATGATCGGCACTGCGATTAGCAGAAGCGTTGCGAGGGTCGTAGACCCAATGATGATCCAGTTCTTGGTTCTACTCCTCAGGTGCAAGGTCGCCTCCCCCGCGTCCTGCCGGCCCTCAGTGTGGAACCCGGGCCAATTCCTCGCAAGGGGGCGAGTGCAGGGAGGTCGGCTACGCGCGACCTCGCGCCACCTGGTGACGTCGCGGGGCACTCAGCTTGGGAAGCTCGGGTTCTCTGACGGCAGTTGACTCGCCGACCTGCGGCGAGGCCGTGGTGAAGCCCTGGTCGCACCCACGGCCAGTCCCGGTGTCTCCCGCGATTCCCCGCACGATCTGGCACGTCTCCGGCACGGGGCTGGCCGTGGGCTTCTGTCGCCGGTGGTTGGCGTCGGGCGCCCTCGCACGGCCCGGAGACGGCCCGGGCTCCGGCTGGCTGAACGGGAAACCGCGATGCGGTAGGACTTGACGCTGCTCTACGATCTCCCCGCCTGCGTCGGCCGGCAGCTGTAGACCCGCAGCGCCGGCCCGTTGTGGAGGGGGCCAGCCCGTTCGAGCCGGGCCAGGAGGGCTGACATCCGCTTTGGGCGGCTGAGTCGTTGGGAGCCAACCTGGTGTGGGACGGGGCGTTCTACCGCGTTCAGCGTGACGGCTATGAGATCTGTTTCGTTCCCGATGCTGGAGTACCCCTCGACGAGATCGACGACGTCGACATGTGGGTGGTCTTCGACAACGGGGAACGCTGGTCGGGGACGATCTACACCCTGGACAATGTCCATCGCACCATGGGCCGTTGGCGACAGACCGGTGAATGCCTTGGCGGCAGATACTTCTACGTCTGGGATGGTCTCATCGTCCGCGACCGCGGCATTCCCGGGATGGTCGAGGTCGTCGACGACCTTGTTCGAAGCGGTGACTACAGAAGTGTCTTCCGCGACGTCGGCCCAGAAGACACGGATGACCGACCTCTCACCCGGGTGGGCGTCCGACCTCGGACCGGAACGCCTCTCACCTGCTGCGACGGTCCGCTCGTGTCCGCGCTCGGCTATCGCTCCTGATATGCCTCGTGGCCTTCCGACGAGCGTGGACCATGCCCGCTGTGACTCCAGAGACAGATCGCCCCAGGTGGTGGTTCGGGCTTCGCGGCTTTGCGATCTTCCTGGTGAGCGGTGGCCTTGGCTTCTTCGCGTACGCGGTGGTTTCGCATCGGCGGGCCGGTGCGCCGTGGGGATGGTTGCTGTTCGGAGCAATTGTCTGCGGGACGCTCAGCGCGCTGTTTCCGAGGCCCGACGCCGACCGACAACGACAGAAGCCCACGGCATCTGAACTGGTCAGAGCCGTGGGCTTCGTCAGGCCCGATGGTCAGCGAAAGGGCTAGTCGGTAGACCGGCTGATGAGGGCCGTCCGCAGGTCCCACGACGCTGCCCGATCGAGGAGGGACCCACCCGCTCGGTGCCGATCTTCGGCCGCAGGCCGGCAGGTCCCCGTTGACCATGCCCGCGGAAAGGGTGGTACCACCGACGGACACGACATGGCAGTGCGGTCAGGCGGTGGTGCCGTGCGGAGCCGGCGGCAAGGCCGTGGCCTTCGAGATCGTGCAGGAGGCTCAGACGTGCATCTGTTCGTCGGTGGCCGAGCGTCGGCCTCCGTACGAGGTGACCAGTGCGTCAGCGACCGCCGCCGCGTCCGCATCGGCTACGTCCGCCGGGTACTCCGGCAGCAGGTCGTCCCAGACGGGCAACCACGACCCATACAGCTGGGCCTGCCCCTCGGGTCGGGCGAAGAACCAGATGTGCACGTGTGCGGCTCCGTCCCCGATCCGGTAGACGTGGGCTCGGGAGATATGCGGTAGCGCCTGCACATGGCGGACGATGTGAGTGGTCAGCACTCCGAGTTCGGCGGCCATCTCGTCGGGCAGGTCCGCCATGTCGAAGTGGTTGCGGGGGTACAGCATCAGCACCAACGGCACACCGACGCCCGTGATCCGGGCCAGTCGCCAGTGTTCGTTGAACCAGATGCCTTCGTCTCGGGCGCGGCACACGTCGCAGTTCGCCGGGTCCTCGCCGTGCCGTTCCGGCTCGGGCAGAACGGGCGGGCGCAGCGGCGCGACGCGAAGTCCACCAGGCTCGAACGGGCTTATGTCCCAGCTGGTCATCCGTGCCAACGGAAGCCGAAGCTCACCGTCCGCGGCCGCACGTGCGTGGTCGTAGAACTCATCAGGTCGCAAAGCCATGATCGGAGACTAACGCGGCCCATCGGTCCCCTGACGGCCAATGTGATCAGCTGTTGACCGGACCTGCGCATACAAGCGTCAAGCCGATCGTCCCCAGGCGGTCGATGATCTGGCCCAGCAGGTTTTGGCGATCGGTCATGTCCTCGCCGCCGAGGCACCGACGGCCGTGGCGGCAACACGCGTCTGGCACGCCCCCCCCGCCAAGCCATCTTGGCTTACGCGCCGGGAGGTCGGAAGTTGACCTGTCGGCGGGCAGCCTCGTCGATCTCGTCGAGGGTGAGGAGGGGCGTGGCCCGGGTGCGGAGCGCGCCGCTGGCCTTGACGCTGAGGCTGACGGCGGCCATGGAGACTGGGTCGGGGAAGTCGATAATGCACACAAGGTCGTCCTCACCGAAGGAGAAGTACATGGCCTCGACTCTCCCGCCGAGCCCGGCGACGACGTGGTCGACGGCGGCGCGGCGGCCACTTGCGCCTTCCTTGAGCAAGCCCTTCGTCCCCTCAGGCGTGTAGGTGGCTTGGATGAGGAACTTCGGCATAGGGGCGCTCCCTGCCCGTGACTTGTCCGGTGTTCAGAATGACCTTCCCGCTGTCACGTTGGCCGCCATTCGACGCACGGTTGGATTCACTCGTAAGGCAGCACCTCCACCGGCATGACCAGCCGGTGCGCCTGGGCAGGTCACTGCTGCCGATGGGGCATGGGACTTCATGCTCTTCCTCACCGAGGACGGTGGCGCACTGGTGGCCTGCACTGGCGCAGGGCGAGCGGCCAGCCAGTCACCGCTTTAGGACAGCGGCTGGAACGCTGTGCCGTGACCTGGGGCTTCGGTGCCTGGTAGGGCGACTGCAAACCAGATCGTGCGACAGGCTCGTTGACCGTGGCTGACCGCTGCAAGCCCAGTAACCGCCCTTGTTCCGGCGGGCGTTCGACGACCCCTGGCAGTCGTCAGCTCTCGACGGCGCCCCGGTTCGCCGCCCGGCGGCAAGCGGTCGAGCCGCGCCGCGGCAGGGCGGGGAGCTGCCAGGGAAGCGCCGAGGAAGCGGCAGGCGCCTCGGCTGGACTGTTCGAGCGACGCCCGGCCCCTCGATGCCACCCGTGGCGACCCCTGAGCGTGCATGCCCCCGGGCCGCCCCGAATCACGAGAGCCGAGGCTGGCACCAGAGTGGTTCACAAAAAGGCCAGGTCAGAGACTGATCGTCACGTGGGCTGCAAAGTCGGCCGCCCCACAGGCGAGCAGAAGCCCCCCGCACCTCTGTGAGGGGACTTGGGAGCAGGTAGGTCTTGAGCGGCCGCCACTCGGGACGGCTGGACTTTCGGCCGACCCCGAGACGCGAGATCCTGGCAGTACGGCCGACCGCGGACCCGCGAACAAATGCGGGCTGGAGCGCGTCTCACCCTTTGTAAAAGCCCACGTCAAGCTCATACGGCCAGCAGCGCGACGGGTACCGTCGCGTCTTCCGGAAGGAGACCGGGCGATGAATGTCCCGTCGTGTCGTGACCGCAGAAGCACGGCAGCACCACCGCGTCTCCCCGGCCGGGCCACACGCGCACGCAGACTGAGCGGCGCTGCCGCCGTGGCAGCGATGCTCCTGGCGGGCTGTGAGGCGTCCCCGCACTCCAGTGACCTCGGCGTGTCCCTCGCCCCGCCCGCTGCGCCTTCCCCCTCCCGTTCGTCCCTCGCTCCGGACCGCACCGCCGCAGCCACCGCCACCGCCACCGCGTGCACCAACAGCACGAAGCTGGCCGGGTGGTCGAACCGCCGGCTGGCCATGCTGACCATCGCTGTCCCGGTGTCGGAGACCTCGGTGTCCGACGTCACGTCCGAGGTGAGCGCCGGTGCGGGCGGCGTGCTGCTGTTCGGCAGCAAGGCTCCGTCCGACCTCGGCTCCCGGCTGACCGCCCTGAAGTCCCATGTACCCGGCCACCTGGGCCTGCTGGTGATGACCGACGAGGAGGGCGGCGGCATCCAGCGCATGGCAAACCTCGTCGGGTCCCTGCCCTGGCCGGCGTACATGGGCGCGCACTGGACCCCGGCCCAGATCCAACAGAACGTCACGAAGGTCGCCACCAATATGGCGGCCGCCCAGGTGAACATGGACCTCGCGCCGGTGGTCGACGTCGACGGCAGGAACGTGGCACCGAGCAAGACCAACCCCGACGGATGGCGCTCCTTCAGCGGTGACACCTCGGTGGTCTCCAAAGACGGCGTCGCGTACATGAACGGGCTGCGCGCCGGAAACGTGATACCCGTCGTCAAGCACTTCCCGGGCATTGGCGGCTCCAGCTACAACTCCGACTTCGGCCCCGCACACACCCTGCCCTGGTCCACCCTGCAAAAGGTGGCCATCCCGCCGTTCACAGCGGCCATCAAGGCCGGCGCCCCGGCCATCATGGTCTCCAACAACATCGTGCCGGGCCTGGGCACCAATCCGGCGAGCCTGTCACCGACCGACATCAACACTGTGCTGCGCGGCCGGCTGGGCTTCAAGGGGCTGGTGATCACCGACTCCCTCAGCGCCAAGGCGATCTCCGCCGCCGGCTTCAGCGTCCCCGCCGCCGCCGTCCAGGCCCTGCGCTCCGGTGCCGACATGGTCATGTTCGACCTGGGGGGCAACGTCGGCTCCCAATCGTCCTCGATCGCCTCGGCGATCACCAATGCCGTGGCCGGCGGACACCTCGCCCGCAGCCGCCTCATCGATGCGGCCGGGCACGTCCTGGCCGTCCGACACGTGAATCTCTGCTCCTGAGCCCTGGTGGATCGCAGCCCCTGCCCAGTCGGCCGGCGGCTCGACGAATGTCCATGCGCCGTCAGTGCACGCGTAGGTCTGCACGCACGGCGCGCGGCGAGACAGAGGTTCTCGGGATTCAGGGGCGGTCGGGTCAGGTTCCGGCCAGCTCGGTCGGTGGTGCAGCAGGGTGGCCCGTAGGTCGTTCTCGGTGATCTGGTCGGCGGGGCGCTGGAGTATCCAGCGGTGAGCCTCGCCGTCCATGGGCAGCACCTCGACGACGGTTTCCAGCGTTGGGTATCCGACTTTGCCGCAGGTGAGTTGGCGGATTTTGACGGCGGTGTCCTCGTCCAGGCCGAGGAGGGCACGTACGGCATCCTTCAGTTCCCGGAGGTGCGGGCTGGGCCAGGCGATTCCTGGGCGCGGTTCCAAGTACATGGGAAATACTCCTTGGTTGCGGAATGAAGGGCAGGCAGCGGCACAGACGGCTTCCGCGAGGTCGATGGCGCGTTCGGTGGCAAAGCCGATGTCGCGAGCGTTGCGACTGGCCCGCCTCGCGACGATGTCGGTGTCCGCGCGCGCTGTGCTGCAGCCGCTGCACGGCCGCGGATGGCGGTGTCGGTCGGCGGGATGCAGCCGCCGCACCCTGAGCCAGGACGCAGGTGTCGCCTGGCTTCGTGGTGGTGGTTCAGTTGAGTGGTGTACGGGTGGTGGCCCAGTCGGGGGTCCTCACGGGCAGTCGGGCAGCGCGGGCCTGTCTGGTCACCGTCACCTGCCAGATGGCGAGGAGCAGCAGCGTGCCGGTTTCGGCGAGGAGGCTGAGGACGGCTTGTGGTGCCGGCTGCAGACCGTGCTCGGTGAATCCGAACACGCCTACGGTGCGCGAAGCGGTGAAGCCACCGAGGGCGCCGAGCGCGACGCCTGCCTCGGCGATCCTCAGCAGCAGGGGTGGTGTCCCGATCAGCAGCAGGGCGGCGAGGGCGAAGGATGCGCTGGCCTGGAGCAGGAACAGGGGGCCGATGATGTGGATGAAGCGGTACCCGTCGGTGTAGAGCTGGGCATGGATGTATCCGCTGGCGGCGAGGGTTGCGGCGGTCGCCGCCCGCAGGGCGGGGACGAGGAATCTTTGGCTGTTCATGCCAGCCTCTGGTCCTTGATGGCCAGTTCGCGGTCGCCTTGGCGGTAGCCGACGCTGCGGATGCCGAGTGCGTCTCTGAGCTGCCGGGCAGGGACGACCAGCGGGGCGGGGGCGGGAGCGCGGCCCGGTTTGGGCAGGGGGTAGGCGGTGGTGGTGGCGGAGTGGAAGGTGATGTTGCCCTCTGTCTTGGTGAACAGCTGGTGGACGTGCCCGTTGAGACAGGTGACGGAGGAGAAGCGGCGCAGGAGGGCGATGACCTTGAGGGCGTCGTCGGTGCTCCAGCCCCACTGCGGATACATGGCGAACAGCGGGATGTGGCTGAAGACCACGACGGGCGTGTCCGACGACAGTCCGGCGATGTCCTTGCGAACGAAGTCGATCTGTTCGTTGCCGAGGTGGCCGAGCTTCTCCAGGCTCAGGGTGTTGACCAGGGCGATGAAGTGCACGCCGTGGGTGTCGAAGCTGTACCAGCCATCGCCGAGCGTGCCCATGCCGAAGGTCTGCCGGTAGGCGCGGCCTGCATCGCCGATGGAGTCGTGCTCGCCCGGCACGGTGAAGATGCGGTCTGTCTCCATTCCAGCCATCATCTGCTTGACCTGGTCGAACTGCCCGGCCGTGGACAGGTGGGTCAGGTCGCCGCTGTGCATGACGAAGTCTGGTCTGAATCCGAGCGAGTTGACCTGGTTGACCGCTTTGGTGAATGAGCCGGCCACGTCCGTGTTCGCCGGGCCCTGGAATCCGATATGGCTGTCGGAGACCTGCACGAACCGCAGCGCGCCGCTTCCAGCCGCAACGGCCCCGGCGGCCCCGGTGGCTCCGGCGTTGGTGTCCCGGGAACCCGCGATGTGGCTGATCACTTCTCCACTGGCCACGGTCAGCACCACCGCGCCACCGAACCACCCAGCGTGCCGTATGAGTTGACGCCGACTCATGCCGAATTGGGTATTGGGCTGAACCGCGTCTCCGGTCGATGCTCCGTCGCGACTGTCGTAGTAATCGGTCATCAGGTCACCTCCACGGTGGCGGTCATGAACGGATGGATGGTGCAGAGGTAGGCGTAGGTGCCGGGCTTGGTGAACGTGTAGCTGTAGGTGGCGTGGGTGGCCAGGGCGGCCGAATGCAACCGGCCGCCCGACCCGGCGCTGGTGACGGTGTGGGCGTCGGTGTCCTGATTGGTCCAGGTCACCGTCGTGCCCGCTTTGACCTTCAGCGTGGCCGGGGAGAACGCGAAGTTCGTGATCGCCACGGCGTTCCCGGTCACCGGTGCGGACGGTGCGCCCGTACTCGAGGGACTCATGGGCATGCTCATGCCGGGCATCGGCGAGGAGCCGGGAGCGGAGCCCGCCGTGTTCCCCGGCCCCGTGGCTCCGGGCATGCCTGCCGTCTGGTGCTGACCCGGACCGGGTGTGATGGCGCCGGCTCCGGTGGACGAGGAATGCAACGACTGGCCGCATGCACTGAGGAGCCCCAGCGCGCCGGCAGTGGCGACGGCCAGCCCGGCCGCCGTGCGTGATCGACGGCCTGGTGTACGAAAGTTCAGGTTCATGCTGTCCGTTCCTCACTGATCAGGCGGAGACGGGGACTGCGCCGGCTGGGCGCACGCAACCGCAGGAGTGTGTGTGGATGGTGTGTTCATGGGCGCGTGACCCTCACGGACCCGGCGATCGAGCAGGGGGCTGCCCCGTGCCGGTCGCTCGCCTCGACGTGCCGCGCGCTGCGCATCCGCCCTTGCGCGCCGGCAAGGTGCAGGCGGCGTGCAGCAGATCCCTGTGCGGGGTGCCGCGAGCGGCTCGGGGAAGGCCGGCGGTGTCCATGCGGACGGTGCACGCCGGGTCGAGTGGAGTTCCGCCCCGGTGGTAGCGCAACCCTCGATCGCTGTGCGCGCAGAGCCGTCGCCGTGGTGTGCGCTGGGCACTGGCATGGACTGCGCGGTGGCACCGACTTCGAGGCACGGGGCGGGGTGTGAGCGTGGCCGGCGCCAGGAGCACGTACGTCGCGTGGTGTTCTTCGGTCACCTCTGATCCATCCTTTGTCGCATGGGGAATCAATGAGGGTTGCGCGTGAGTCGGCTCTTGTCCGGCTTCACGGGCGGCGGGGGTCCCACGGTTCGGCAGATATGCGCCTTTTGTGAGAAATCTTGGTATCGCTACAGATGGGCCGACCTCCCCCGGGAGCCGTGCGCGCTCACCCCTGGAGGTGCCGCAAGGCGCGGCAGGGACGCATCACCCGCGGCGGCCACGGAGTGTCACCTGCATTGCGTCATGCGTCACAGGACAAAACGGTACATATGCGATGATCGGCTCATGTCCTGGAGTTCCCGAAAACGTGGTCCAAGGACCGATCCGGATCGCTCCGCGCCCCGTGTCTCTGGTAAAGGGTCCCTTTCGACCGCAGACGAGGAACTGCTGCGCACTCTGTACGCCGAGCACGCAGGAGCTCTGTTCCACTACGTGCTGCGACTCACCTCAGGAGATTGGCAATGGGCGGAGGATGTGGTGCAGGAGACGCTGCTGCGAGCGTGGCAGCATCCCGCCGCGTTCGACCCCGCACGCGGCCCGGCCCGGGCATGGCTGTGTACGGTCGCCCGGCACCTGGTCATCGACGCCCACCGGGCCCGGCAGGCCAGGCCGGCCGAGACCGGCGGCGAGGCGCTGGAGCGAGTCGCCGCACAGGTACCGGGCGAGGACGAGATCGAGCAGGCACTGCAGAGCTGGGCGGTCGCCGACGCCGTCCGGTCGCTGTCCCCGGACCACCGCGCCGTTCTACTGGAGACCTACTACCGGGGCCGGACCATGGTGGAGGCGGCGCAGGTGCTGGGCATCCCGCTGGGCACCGTGAAGTCACGGACGTACTACGCCCTGCACGCCCTGCGGCTGGCGCTGCAGGAACGAGGGATCGAGCCATGACCGTGGCGGGCAGGAGGTGGCGGCCATGAGTGCGGAGCACGACACCCTCCGGCTGGCGTTGGGAGGATACGTCCTGGGCACGCTGCCCTCGGCGGAAATGGAACGGGTACGCGTCCACCTCGCGGAATGCGCCGAATGCCGGGCCGAACGCACCCAGCTGGCGGGATTGCCCGCGCTGCTGGCGACGGTGACCGAAGCCGAAGCCGAAGCCTCGGGCCAGACGGTGCCGACGGCCGACGGGGACCTGGCCGACCGGCTGGTGGCACGGGCGGCCGAAAGCGCGCAAGGGTCCCTGCCCGAACGGCCCGCCGCACCCGCGGTGTCGCGGGCGCCGGAGGGGGGTGTGCTGGAGAGGCTGCTCCAGCAGGCCGCGACCCGGCGCCGCAGGACCTGGCGTCTGCAACTGGCCGGCGCTGCCGCCTCGCTGATGTTCATCGCGGCAGCGGTCGGCGGCACATGGTTGGCGGCTGTTGGATCCGTGGGCACTGAGGCGACGCCGCCCGGGCCGACCGCTCCGACTGCCTCGCGCAGCTTCTCCGGGAGCGATCCCACCACCGGCGTCACCGCCTCGGTGAAGGTATGGCCCTCCGCCTGGGGCAGTGTCCTGCAGGTCTCCGCCAAGGGGGCACCCGCCGGAATCACCTGTCGGCTCCAGGCGGTCGGGCCCGGCGGAGCCAGGGCGGACGGCGCTACCTGGCGGGCAGGTCCGTACCCTTCCGGCACCACGATCCCAGGGGCGGTTGCCATGTTCCCGGGAGCCATCGAGCACTTTGAGATCCTCTCAGGCGACGGTCAGAAGCTGGTCACGATCCGGGCGTGACGCGACCACAGATGCCGGGTGTGAGCCCACCGCGGCACAAGAAGGCTTGGGCTCGTGACATCGGTTGCACAGGCGCGCTCGTGATCACCGTCGTCGACCGATGTCACCGCGCCGCACGGCTCCGGGATGGGTGAGATCGCCCGACAAGGGCACCCGGCGGATGAGTGCGGCGGCGACCTCGTAGGCCGACACCGCCACCTCTATGGCCGAGGGGCCGATCGGCGCCACGCGCGCGGAGGCGGCTGGGGGGCGAAGCGGCTGCCCACCGGCCGGGAAGGGTCACCTCGGCGGCCGGGCTGGTCAGGGTGAAGGCCGTCCGGGTGCACGATCGGCGGGTCGAGGGGCGGGCACAAGCGGGCATCCGGTCGCTCTGGTTGCTGTGGCGTCACACATCCCCGGGGCCCGTCAGGCGCTGCGACTGCCTCGCCCGCACAACCTGTCACCGGGGGACCGTGTCGGCATCGCGGCAGTTCTGCGGCTCGGTCAATAGGGCTCTGCCCCGCTCCCGTCACGCGGCTTCCGGCAGTATCAGGACGGCCACCCCGCGACGGGCCCTCTCGGGTGCCGGCCGCGTACATGGGTGAGGACGGCTGCGCGAGGACCGGCTGCGTGCACCTCGACCTCGGCCGGGAGGAGGCAGAAGCCCCGGCGCCCTGGTTCTTCTCGCGGCGCGTCGACGGTTTCTGGGCCCTGGTCGCCCACACCCCAGGATCCGGCGAACCGGCTCAGCCCTCGGCCGACTTGGGGCGTGAGTGCGCCGACGGGGCGCGCACTCCCTGTCCGGGTGACCGGTGGCGCCGCCCTGGTCTTTACAACGGCCCGGCCGAGGTGTTCCCCGTCCCAGGCGCGAGCCGTGGTGTGCGGTTCACCAAGGACCGGCGACCTCAACTGTCCTCTTCCTCCGATGTCCGTGCAGCCCGGAGAAGAGGATCCAGGATGTCTGCACGCCGAGGGCCCCGACCGAGCCGCGATGCGGGCAGGGACGTTCGTCCGGCTCTACGACGTGACGTCCCCGCAGGGCCGTCCGGAAGACCACGAGAGGGGACCGAGCTGCCGGTGCCGAGTCCGGCCGAGTACGGCATCGAGCTCTCGTAGGGGAGAGTGAGCCCGGCCAGGCCGCAGACATCTGCATGATTCCCAAGAAGTCGAACAAAAAGGGTGAATTACTCGAACCGTTCGGCATGTGTCGCACGTGGAACCAAATGAGCGCGCCCACGCAGGGTCCCGCCTACCGACCGCCCCGAAGTTGTCGACGGTCTCCCCCGTTCCGGTCTCCGCACATCCACGGAAGAGCCAGAAGACCATGTTCGTGACCGATTCCCCCAGCCCGAGTTCACTGCTCGGCCGGCCCAGCCGCCAGCAGGCACTGCTCACCCTGCCCGCGCAGGAGGCACACGTCTCCGCCGCTCGTCACTTCGCGGCCGATCTGCTGGAGACCTGGAGTGTGCCTGTCAGCGAGCGGGACTCCGCCGTTCTCATCGTCGACGAACTCGTCGCCAACGCCGCCCAGTACGGCCGCGAGCGCATGACCCTGCTGCTCGTCCTCGACGACGGCACTCTGCACATCGTGGTCGCTGACTCCGGCACGACCGTGGAACGCCATCGCCCCGACATCGCCCCCGACGAACACGGCCGCGGCACCGGCATCGTCCAGTACCTCGCCCAGTCGACCGAGGTCCACCAGACACGCGGCGGCCGCGAAGTCCGCGCCTGCCTGAGGTGCTCGCCATGACCGGGTCGGACGTTCCGCACGAGCTGCGATCCCCTGTCCGATCCGGCACTGCAGCACAGCGACGGGCTGCTGGGGCGGCCAGGGCGCCGGGTCACCCGACGACCCCCGCCGAGGGGGCCTCCGCGATCCACAAGCCGTGCCCCGTCGACGGCTGCCCGGGCCCGGCCCGGGTGCCCCTGCGGTCCCCGGCACCCTCCTCGGCCCTTGATCACGGCGACCACGGCGACCACGGCGACGACACGGTGCTGTGTCAACGCTGCGGCGCAGGCCCCCTGCGTACGGGCGGAGGTGGGAGCGTGAACGTCACCACGAACAGTGGCCAGGGCATCGGCACCCCGCCCCCGCATGAGGCGTATGCGAATGCGCCAGACCTGCGCCGCGAGATGCACCATGTGCTCGCTATGGGGGCCGAACGCGACGGCCGCCGGGCCAGGCCCGTCAACGGCCCTCCGGTCGACGGGACGGCCGCCGAACGCGCCTGGCTGCTACGCAGGGCCGCACTGATGGACCGGATGGCCCTGAACGACCCCGGCCCCGGCCCGATCGCAGCCGCCGCAGAAACCGCCGAACAACTCGTCCTGCACGACCGCCGCCATCCCGACCTGGTGGCCGGCCCGCACCACCCCGAAGCGATCATGCTCGCCCCCAGCCGCCGCCTGTACGTCCGCCAGGAGTACGCCGCCTGGACGGCCGCCGGGCGCCCCGGAATCTGAATCGACCCCGACCCGACAGGAGAAGGACACATGACCCGCAAGGACATCGACACCCGGCACGCCCCCGCAGCAGCCGGCCGACTCCACTCGCCTCGCCTCCCACGCCCGACAGCCGTGCGTGAACATCGCGCCGGCCGGCGACAGGAACGGTCACGCCAGGGAAGGCCGATGAATCCGATGAATCCGATGAATGCACCGTGGCCGAACGCGAAGACCCATGGGCTTTTCCAGATGCCCGAACGTGATTGCTCCCAGAGGCAGCGGCTGGGCGTCCATCCGGCTCAAACTCCCCCGCGCATTCCCCGGGCCGGGCAGCCGGCGCAGGTGGCCGTGCAGGTCACAGGCGGCGAACTGCGCCTCGCCGTAGGACTGTTGCCGGTCGGGCTCCCCGCCGTTACGGCGGCGACGGGCGACGAATTCACTTGCGCGGCCTGGCTGGACGACGCCGTGGGAATCTCCCGATGGCGCCGGCGGCGGACACCGGTGGAACCGCCGTGCCAAGCGCACCGGGACACCTCCTCCCCGGCGCCCGCGCACGCGCACGAGACAGCGGGCGCGGGCGCGGGTACGGACGCCGGCCTGCTCGGCCACCTCCCGCGGATCCCGTTCTGTGACGACGAGTGCCGGCCATCCGTCGATGCAGACCCTTGCCGGGTCGTGGACATCGACCGCGTCCAGCAACGTGGTGTCCCGGCCGAGTGCGGCGGGGACGCGAAAGGGGAACTCTTCGCCGTAACGGCGGCCGGGCAACCGTGCTGGACGCGCCCGCCGAGGGCAGCGGGCCGTCGTCCACGGCCGAAGGTGTGCGCCTCCCGCCGCGTCAACCTTTCGCAAGGCCCACTCGCGGGCGGGGCGCTTCTCCGGGCAGCGGCCGAGGTTCTGCGCGCGCCCGGAGAGCGATGGGGGCATGCTCGGGGCGGCCAGACACGATGCGCCGCGGGCGCTCCCACTCTCACCGCTGCCGCGCAGGAACAAGCCGCACGGGTCGCCGAGGCAGGTATGAGGGCCGACGCGTTCGAAGGGGTGGTGTGACGATGTTCCGCAATGCGCTGGAGCCCTGGCACCTGCTGATCCTGGTCGCGGTGGTGGTTTTGATCTTCGGCTCGAAGAAACTGCCCGACACGGCCCGGGCGCTGGGCAAGTCCATGCGGATCCTCAAGAGCGAGACCGAGGCCATGAAGGACGACGGCTCCTCGAACGAGCCACGCCCCGAGCCCGAGTCTGCACCGGCACCGCGGACGATCTCGGGTGCTCCCGGAGACACCGCCACCGCCCGCACCGCGCCCACGGACAGCACCACCGGCCATGGAGACTGAGCCCGGTCCTGCGCGCCCCTGGCTCATCCCGGCAGGAGACGCTGTCCGAAACCTCCCCCTCCCCCGGGCCGGCTCACCTCTTGCCCTGTCGGGCCGCCCGCGTCGTCGTCTGCGGTATCGGCCGGCGTACAACTGCCTCCTGGACGCGCCACCGGTCGCGACCGGCGCCGTGACGAGCTCGCGCCCCACCGGGTGACGGAGACGCTCAAGTACCGACGCAAGGCCGGTAGCCCCCGGTCTGCCGCACGAGATGAGGACATGGCGTGTCCCAGTCGGCCCGCAACAAGGAGAAGGATCCCGAGGGGCGGATGCCGCTAGCGGAGCACCTTCGTGAGCTCCGCAACCGGCTCGCCAAGGCCGTCCTTGCCATCCTGGTCGTCACGATCGCCGCAGCTTTCCACTACAAGGGCGTCATCAACTTCTTCACCAGGCCGGTGCTGGACTCGGTCGGCTGCCCGACGTCCTTCGCCGATCTGGCCAGGAAGACCTCGGACACCACCTGCGCGCGAATCACGATCAACGGTCTGCTCGCGCCCTTCACCCTGGCGCTGAAGGTGTCCCTGATGGCCGGCGTCGTGCTGGCCTCGCCGGTATGGCTGTACCAGCTGTGGGCGTTCGTTGCCCCCGGCCTGCACAAGCACGAACGGAAATACGCCTACGCGTTCGTCGGCGCGGGCGTCCCGCTGTTCTTCGGCGGCGCCTTCTTCGCCTACAAGGTGCTGCCCACGACCGCGAAGGTGTTGATCGACTTCACCCCGCACGGGGTGGACAACCTGCTGCCGCTGGACGATCTGCTCGGCCTCGTCACGCGCATGGTGGTCGTCTTCGGCCTCTCCTTCGAGATGCCGCTGCTGCTGGTGATGCTGAACCTCACCGGAGTGCTGTCCGGCCGACGGATGCTCGGCTGGTGGCGCCGCATGATCGTGGGGATCACGGTCTTTTCGGCTGTGGCGACGCCGAGCACGGACCCGCTGACCATGCTGGCGCTGGCCGCGCCGATCTGGGCTCTCTATCTCGCCGCCGTCGTCTTTTCGCATCTCCATGACGGGCGCAAGGCCCGAAGAGAGGCAGAAGGACCCGGCGACGACGAGACCTCCGATCTCGACCTCACGCCGCAGGACATCGGCGAAGTGGAATCGGTGCCCGCCGGCCCGGCCCTGCCCACGCAGCCGGACGCTGACCACGACCGCGTCGACGGGTAGGACGACGTGACCTGAGGAGCCCTAGGCGCTGTTGATGGTGCCGCGGTGGCGAAGTCTGCGGTTGCCGTGCTGGACGAGCCCGCCCGGGATGCCGGAGTTGAACGCAGCGTAGTCAGCGGCAAATCAGCACGAGGGCTCGGAACCTTGGCATGGGGGCCGAACGCATACTCCTACGCCGAACGACAACTCATTCGATCAGAGCTAACGTGGACGAGCCCGGTCCGACCGATCAGGGCCCCGCGGACAGGCAGCAAGGATGGTCACGGCACGTGATCATCAGGGGAAGCGACTGGCGTCAGCGGTGCGAGCCCCTTCTTCGGGCAGTGCCTGGACGGGAGCGGAGCGTTCAGACCGGGCTTGCGGGGTGCGCCGCCGTCGAGGACCGGGGCGGCCAGGTCTGTGATGAGAGGATACCGAGCACGTAGGCTCGGGCGACCAGCGCCGGGCGGGTGTCGGCGTCGAGCAGCGCGCGCAGGCGGCTCAGGTGGTAGTCCAGCGTCTGCCGGGACAGGCGCAGCGTCCTTGCGATGTCCGCGTTGCTGTGCCCGGCCGCCAGCAGGGCGAGTATGCGGACCTGGGCGGCCGTCAGGTCCGGTCGGGCCTCATGGGGCAGGCCGAGGTGAGTGCCGACGGCCCATACGCCGGACACACCGGGGGTCGTACCGCACACGGTGCTCAGATGGATTCGGGCCCGGCGCCGCCGGCCGTCCCGGTCGACGAGTACGGCACAGGTGCGGGCGCTTCGGCGCCGGCCACTGATCAGGTCGTCCCAGATCCGGTGCAGGGCGCTCCGTTCGGGTGTCCTGGCGAGCAGGGTGTCGGCCGGCAGGCCTATCAGGTCGGAGAGCCGGATGCGCAGGACATCGGCGACAACGGTGCCGGCCTCGCTGACCCGGCCGTCCGGGGTCAGGCGGACGCAGAGCAGTCCGCTGTGGTCGCGCAGGGCCTGTAAGTCGGCCTCGGCCTGGTGTCGTTGGTCCAGCACCTGGGCGTAGTCGGTGACGTCGACGTAGATGCCCGCGACACAGCGGACCGCGCCCCAGCGGACGGGGAAGCGGTAGCCCGCCGCACGGCCCGAGCAACCGTCGACGCGCCGGTAGGTGAGGGTGTGCCGTACCGGCCGGCCGCGCGTCAGGACCTCCTGGTCGAGGGCGAGGAACCGGGTGATGTCACCGGCTTCGTCGACGTCGGCGAGGTGACGGCCGATCACGGCGTCGCGCGTGGTGCCGTACAGGTGGGCATAGGCGTGGTTGGCCCACAGGTAACGGCCCGTGGCGTCGCGCACGAATGCCGCGGCCGGGGCGAGGTCGGCGAACGTGGCGTACGGGTCGTCGTCCGGCCTGTCGACCACCTCGATCGCCACTCCCCTGCTGCCGTGCCGTCCCGGCCCGCCGCCGAGTTCCGGCCAGTGGACGTGGAAGGTTCTGCCCTCGAAACACGCACGGTACGGGCCGCAGCCGGACGCGCCGGACGGGCCGCCGCCGTCCGCGTGGAGGGCCTCGAGGAACCGGCGGGTGGCGCGCCGGTCGTCGAACGCGGCGCCCCCGCTGTCGACCACGCCCAGGCCGCTGTCGGCTTCCCACCAGGACACCGCAAGAGGCGCGAGCAACGCCTTGAAATCAGCTTCGTCCACGTCCAACTCCTTCAACCCTGCACCACATCACTTTGGGTGACACCTCATGCGTATCCCGTAGGGGATGGGGCATGCGAGCGGGGCAGACGCTCCGTGCTGTGCGTCGGCGCCGCTAGCGCATGACCACACCTTCACCTGGCGCGGATCGGCGGCAGCAGTAAGGCATTTGCCTGAGTGCTCAGGGAATCTCGGCACCTCGGACGCGGGCAGGTGCTGGTTCGCTTGAAGGAGACGGCGTGGGCGGCACGGTGGCCGCCCGACGACATCGAAGGAGTTGGAGTTCCGTGAACAAGGTGCTGTACGTGCATGCCAAAGGCGGCCCTCCGGTGGGCCATGCCCTGACGCGGGTGGCCGCGAGGTCCGCGGTGCACCTACTGGCACTCAGCGAACTGCCCGCCCCCGTGGCCTCCGACGCTGCGAGGCTGTGCGCGTCGGTCGTCACACCCCTCGACGCCCGCGGTGGCGACCTGGTCGAGTTCATCACCGCCCGAGCCCGCGAGGTGGGGGCGGACGCCGTTCTCACCTTCTCGGAGTACGCGGTGGTCGCGGTCGCCGAGGCGTCCCGGCGGCTCGGGCTGAGGGGTGCCGGTCCCGCCGCCGCCCTCGCGCGCGACAAACGCCTGATGCGCGCCGCGTGGGAGCGCGGCGACATACCGCAGCCGCGGTTCCGCGCCGTCACCAGCGCGGCCGAACTGGAGCGCGCGACCATCGAATTGTCATGTCCACTTCTTTTAAAGGCGGCCTGGAGCGCCGGCTCGACCGCGCACCAGATCATCGAGCGGCCCGCGGACGCGCTGGCCGCCTGGCAGCGGTCGCGCGCGGTGATGGCCGAGTCCGCACTGCTCGGATTCGCCGAACTGCACGTTCCCGGCGCCTCGGAGGACTTCATCGTCGAGGAGATCGTCAGGGGATGTGCGGAGGAGTGGTTCGACGGCCCCGGCTGGGGTGACTACGTCAGCGTCGAGGGCGTGGTCGTCGAAGGAGAATTCCGTCCCGTCTGCCTGAGCGGGCGGATGCCGACGGTGGCGCCCTTCACCGAGCGCGCCGGTATCACCCCGGCCGCCGTCGGAAGCGAGGCCCAGCACACCATCGTGGACCTCGCCCGGCACGCCGTGGATGCCCTGGGGCTGGAGAACTGCGGCACCCACACGGAGATCAAGCTGGGCAGGGAAGGCCGTATGTGGGTCATCGAGACGGCCGCGCGGTTCGGCGGGGCGATGACGGTGCCGCAGATCGAGGAGGTCTTCGGCCTGGATCTGGTCGGTAGGTTCACCGACCAGCTGCTCGGCGGCTCACCCGCCTGGCCCGCACGGGCGTTGACACCCGAGGATGCCACGGGCGCGGCCGGATCGCTGGTGGTCCTCGCCGTGCAAGGCGACGGCACCCCTTGGCCCCGCCGCCATCGATGGGACGCCTCGGCGGTCGTCCGTTCGGCGCCGGTCAGCGCCGGCAGCACGCTGTCCGTCGTCCGCGAGAGCTCTCTGCCGGACGGGGCCCCCGTGCCGGTCTACGAGCCTGCCGCCGGGGCCAACACCATGGCGGGCCTGTGCCTGTTGTCGGCGGACCGGCCGCAGTCCGTCGTCAGTGACTTCACCGCCCTGGTCGACGCGCTGCCGCACATCCTGCCCACGGACGCCACCGAGGGGGCCCGGCCATGACCCGCGCACCGCACAAGGCCAACATCCCCGACACGGCGGGCGATCGTACCGTCGTCGGCGCCAACCTCTCGCTGCCGTTGTTCCGCGCGCTGTCCGGCGTGCTCGCCGGACACCCGTACCTGAAGGTCGTGGTGGACAGGTCCGAGGACACCTGGCACCTGCTCGACACCCGGGTGCATCCCTTCCACGTCGACTACATCGCCACGCGGATCCTCGGCATGAGGATGGACGAACTCGACACAGCTCTGGACGCGTTCAACGCATCCGTGTACATGGCGCCTGACCGCCGCTTCCTGCTCGGGGTGCTGTCCCTGCACAGCGACGAGGACGCCGAGGGCTCCGAGCGGCCCTTCCTGGTCCTGGAGACGACCGAGGCGGACACCATGCACGCCGCACTGCTGGAGGAGTTCTACCACTACGTTCGCGCAAGGGTGGACGGACGGCTTCCCCTGCTGCTGAAACCGGCGAACCACGGGCAGGAGCACGAACTCGCCTCGGTCAGTGAGGCACGCGTACCGCGCATCCTCAGCCAGGAGCTGTTCGGCAACCGGACCCGGACCTGCCTCAACCCGGGCGTGGCCGAAGGCCGACTGCGCTGGTTCCGCCATCTGGCGGAGTACCGCAGCGCCGCCCCACAGCTCGGCTGGGCGGACATCGTCGCGATGGCCTGCCTGCCCGATGACGTGCCCCGGGTGGCGGGGTTCGTCAACACGGAGCCCACGACGCCGCTTTCGCACACCAACGTCCTGGCGTCGGGCTGGGGCATCCCGAACGCCATCGTCCGCGACCTGGACGCTCTGGTGCGGCGAGACGGACTGGACGGCGCATGGGTCCGCTACCGGGTGTCCGAGGACGCCATCACCCTGGAGCGACTGTCCGACGCCCCGGTCCTCGAGAGGCCGGTCTGGCACCAGCAGCGCATCCGCATCGACGCACCCCTGCTGGACGAGGCGCCGATCATGGCTCTGCACCGGCTGCGGCGCGCCGACCGCGACAGCTACGGCACCAAGGCCGCCAACCTCGGCGAACTGCACCATGTCCTGGACAGCCGCACGGCGGACCTGACCGCGTTCTACGCACGCCCGCGCCCGCCGCGGCCCGATCTGCTCCCCCACCTGGCCCTACGGCTCGGCGAGCCGGAAGCGCCCGTGGAACGGCTGCAGGCCGCGGCGGCCGAACGCGTGGCGGCCACCATCCGGGCACCCGAGGGGGTGGCGCTCCCGTTCCGCCTGCACCATCTCTTCCTCACCTCGTCGGCCGCTCTGCAGCAGGGCATCGGCAAGCTGAAGATGGCGCTCGAACTCGAAGCGCTCGACGTGATCGACTCCCTCTGTCTGGACCTGCAGCGCCTGATGCACAGCACGCCGATCCCCGACGGGGTGGCACGGGCCGTCACCGGCGCGGTGCCGGGTCTGCTGGCCGACGGACGTCGTCTCGTGGTGCGCTCGTCCTCCAACGCCGAGGACCTGCCCGGTTTCTCGGCGGCCGGGATCTACGACTCGGTGACCACCGTGCGCGGTGAGGAGCAGTTGCTGGACGCGGTGCGGCAGGTGTGGACGTCGTTGCTGTCGCCACGGAGCGTACGTCTGCGGCACGAGGCCGGCATCGTGCTGGACGACACCTACATGGGAGTGATCATCCAGCGGTACGTGCCCGCCGATCTCGGGGGTGTGCTGGTGACCTGCAATCCGACCCGGCGTGAGGACTTCCGCAACGTGTACGTCAACTGCACGGCCGGTTCGCCGGAGCGGGTGGTCGACGGCAAGGTCCTGCCCCACCAGTACTTGTACAACACGGTCGAGGGCGGCGGGCGCACCGTGGACGTCGGCTCGTCGGGCGAGGACCTCCCGTCGGACACCCGCACGTCACTGGGCGAACTGGCCTTGGTGGGGCGTCTGCTGCAGTCCCACTTCAGCGCGGGCGACCCCGACGACGCTCTGGACATCGAGTGGCTCATGACTACCGAGGGGGCGTTCCATCTGGTCCAGGTCCGCCCGTACGCCCGGTGAGGCGCTCCATGACTTCTGTGTGGCGCCGCTCGGCGGATCCGGCCATGACCCCGGCCGCCCGCCGCATCGTCCGCCTCAACAACGGGTTCCAGCTGCTGTTCAACCTGTTGTGGTGGATGCCCGTGTTCTACGCCTACCAGCGTGCCGCGGGCCTGTCGGACGGCCAGATCTTCGGCATCCAGAGCATCTACTACGTCGCCTTCTGCCTGTTCGAGATACCCACGGGGGTCGTCGCCGACCGCGTCGGTGCCCGCAACTGCCTGCGCGCGGGCGCAGTGGTCATGACGGCGGCGAACATGGTGCCGGTGCTGGCGCCCTCGTACACGGGCTTCCTCGTGCACTTCCTCGCGATCGCCGCCGGGCGCTCCCTGACCTCGGGCGCGGCGAGCGCCTGCCTGTACGACGGTTTGCGCGCCGAGGGAGCGGACGCCCACTACCTCAGGGCGGAGGGAGCCGCGCGTGCCCTCGGGCTCGCCGCCAAGGTCGTCTGCTGGCCGCTCGTCGGACCGCTGATGTCTGTGGCCCACCAGTCGCCGTACGTGCTCAGCGCGGCGAGCGCGGCGGGATCTCTCGGCTGCGCCCTCGCCCTGCCCCGGATCGCCGCCGGCGACACGGGGGCGGGGGCGAGCACTCGTGGGCGGCGGAGGGGAGCTCTGCTGCGGGACACGGGCGCCGCCCTGCGCACCCTTCGGTCGTCACCGTGGCTGGCCCTGCTCATGGTGCAGGGCGTGGCGGTCTTCACGCTGTCGCGGATCTGCCAGGTCAATCTGTTCCAGCCGGTGTTGCTCGAGCACGGCATCGCAGAGAGCAGCCACGGCAGTGTCCTCGCGGCGATGACGGTCGCCGAGGCGGTGACCTCCGCCCGGCCCCAGTGGCTGAGCCGGCGGCTGTCGCCCGCGGCCTGGGTGTCCCTGCTGAGCGTCGCGCTCGCCGCCGCACTCGCCGGCACCACTCTCGGCGGCCCCTGGGCCGTGGTCGGGCTGCTGTGTGCGTTCGCTGCGATCACCGGGTTCGGCTATCCGGTGCAGCGCAAGCTCATCAACGACGCCATCCCGGAGGGGGCCCCGCGTGCCACGCTGCTGTCGGTGGAGAGCATCGTGGACCGCGGCGTGTGTGCGGTGGCGGCAGTGGCCGCGGGCGCGTACCTGGCGGCGGGCCGGCTCGACGCGCTTCTGTGGCAGTCCGCCGCGGTCACCTGTGTGCTGATACCGGTGCTAAATCTGGCTCTGCGCCGCGTGAGTCCGGCGTCGGCCGCGCGTGGGACGCGTGGAGCACACGGTGCCGACGCGGCCTCCGCCAAGGCAGTCGCACAGCCGGTGGAGGAGCCCGTCGCGCTGCCCGTCGACGAGGGCGTGGCCCCGCACCCCTGATCCAGCCCGAGGCGGCTGACCACGCCTGAGAGCACACACCCCCAGCAGGCCACTGGGTGCGGTACCGGCAGTGACGTCGAGGGCCAGGGGCGGCACCCGGGGGTCCCGGCTGCCGCCCCTGGCCTGTGGGGATCAGCTCACGTTGACTGCGGACCAGGCTGCCTCGACCGTCTTGTACTCGGTGCTCGAGGCACCGTAGAGGTCGGATGCCGCCTTGAGGGTGCCGGCGCGGGCGCCCTTGTAGTCGGTCGTCGAGGTGAAGTACGCGGTCAGCGCCTTGTACCAGATCTGCAGCGCCTTGTCCCGGCCGATGCCGGTGACCGTGGAGCCGTTCTGGGTGGGCGAGTCGTAGCTCACGCCGTTGATCGTCTTCGCGCCGCTGCCTTCGGACAGCAGGTAGAAGAAGTGGTTGGCGACGCCGGACGAGTAGTGCACGTCCAGGCCGCCCACGCTGGAGGACCAGTAGTCGGCGGATCCGCCGTCCTTGCTGGGCTTGTCCATGTAGCGCAGCGGCTTGCCGTCGCCATTGATGTTGATCTTCTCGCCGATGAGGTAGTCACCCGGGTCGGACGAGTTGTCGGCGTAGAACTCCACGCCGGTCCCCATGATGTCGCTGGTCGCCTCGTTCAGGCCGCCGGACTCACCGGTGTACTCCAGCCCGGCGGTGTTGGACGTGACACCGTGGCTCATCTCGTGCCCGGCCACGTCGAGCGCGGTCAGCGGGTCGTTGTTGCCCTCACCGTCGCCGTAGGTCATGCAGAAGCAGCTGTCGTCCCAGAACGCGTTCACGTACGAGTTGCCGTAGTGCACGCGGGAGTACGCGCCCACACCGTCGTTCTTGATGCCGCTGCGACCGAAGGCCTTCTTGTAGAAGTCCCACGTCTCCTGCGCCCCATAGGCGGCGTCCGCGGCGGCGGTCGCCGCGTTCGACACCGTTCCGTCGCCCCAGGTGTCGCTGGACTGGGAAAACAGCGTGCCGGTGCCAGAACTTCCGTGGTCGAGGTTGTAGGTCTTGTGACCACCGCGCGAGGCGTCGGCGAGGGTGTAGGACGAGCCTGACTGCGTCGTCGACAGGTCCACCTTGCCGCTGTAGTGGGTGTTGCCGACGCCGGTCTCGATGCCCTGGTACTGGAAGAGCTTCTTGCCGGTGACGGCGTCGGTGATGACGTGCAACTGGTTCGGGGTGCCGTCGTCCTGCAGGCCGCCGACGACCGTCTCGTAGGCGAGGACGGGCTTGCCGCTCACCGCCCATATGACCTTGCGCGGAGCCTGGTCCGCGGCAGTCTTCGCCGACCCCGCTGCCTTGGCCAGGCCCAGGGCCTGCTTCTCGGCCTTGGCGGCGGCGATCTGCGGCGTGAGCGAGGCAAGCTTCAGCTTCGCCTTGGTGGCAGTGGAGATGCCCTCGGTGCTGCCGGACTTGGTGGTGTGGACGACCAGGTCGCCGCCGAGCACCGGCAGGCCCGCATACGTGCGCTCGTAGCGGGTGTGGACGGTGCCGTCCACATCCTTCACGACGTCCTTGACGACCAGCTTCTCCTTGGCACCGAGACCTATGTGCTGCGCGGTCCGGGCCGCGTCGGCCTGCGCCTGCTGGATCAGACCCGTACGGGCGGCCGCCGACAGCGTGACCGGAGCTGCGGCAAGACGGGCGGGACCGGCGGTGGGCTGGGCGGTGGCAGTGGTGGCGAGCGCGGTGCTCAGAAGTGCCGTGGTGGCGGCGACGGCTGTGGCCGCGGCCAAAGCGGTGCGCCGGTGGTGTGTGTCGCGGGAGGTCACACAAGCTCCTTTTGTGGGGGGAACGTCCGGCCGGTGTGGGGCCGACCGGGACGGTTGTGGATGTTGACGTGCTCGTGCGGCGGTTGGAGAGAGGGTGCCATGAATGACATGAACATGCCATCACCATCAAGATGACGCCGATGACAAAGCGCCAATCCCCGAACGAGGTCCGAGGGGGCTCACGGGCATGCCGACTGCGGCCCTCGCGGACGCTGCATCCGCGCGGGCCGGCTCTTCCTGGTCCGCGGCCGTCAGCCTCCGGACACGCTTGACGAGCGCGTCACGCATGGCGTACGCGCACCAGAAGACGGGGGCGCCGGGCTTCCGATCGGCCGACGTGTTCTCCGACTTCGCGCTGTTCGAGGACTCCGACAAACCATCGGCACCGGACGCCAGAGGGCGGCGCGGGAGGCTCAGTCAGGGCCTGCAGCGGCACCTGTTCCGCTCAGGGTCGGGGCAGTGACAGTCAGGCCGAAATCGGCGGGGTGCATGAAGTCTCCATAGGGCGTGGGGGGTTGGAGATACACACACGAGGCAACCTCAGCCTCGACAGGATCCGCTACGCGCGTGGACCAGATACGACAACTCCCCCACCCCGCCTTCACCGGCAGCGCACAGAGACAGACCCGGACCGTCCTCACACCCGCTTCTTCCCCTTGGCTGCCGCCGTCCCCCACGTCCCGACCTTCACGGTGTGCCATGTCATCAGACGCCGGGGCATTCTCTTCGACCGCGCAGTGAAGGTCGCCCGCGCCCATGCCGCCAAGCATCCCGCCGCCCTGGTCGTCACCACCGCCGACCACGGCCGTGCCCCTCGTGCCCCTCGTGCCCCTGAACCGCCCTTCCACCAGCCGGCATGGTGGCCACACGCATAACCAACTCCTGAACTATGTTGCCCCACCACATGTGCCCCTGACCTGCCTCTTCCTACGGTGTGCCGACACGTACCCGTCCCCACCGCACACGAGGAAGTGGCGCACATGGCCTCCGCAGCAGCATCCGCTCCCCCACCCCCCGCCAGCCTCCCCCGTATCGTCGCCGCCAGCCTCATCGGCACCACCATCGAGTGGTACGACTTCTTCCTGTACGGCTCCGCCGCCGCGCTGGTGTTCAACAAGCTGTTCTTTCCGGGCTCCGATCCGCTCGTCGGGACGCTGCTGTCGTTTCTGACGTATGCCGTCGGGTTCGCGGCCCGCCCGTTGGGGGCGCTCGTGTTCGGGCACTACGGTGACCGGCTGGGGCGCAAGAAGCTACTCGTGCTGAGCCTGCTGCTGATGGGCGGGGCGACCTTCGCCATCGGGCTGCTGCCGACGCACGCGACCGTCGGTTCCGCCGCGCCCGTGCTGCTGACCGCGCTGCGCCTCGTACAGGGGTTCGCGCTCGGTGGTGAGTGGGGTGGCGCCGTGCTGCTGGTGTCCGAGCACGGGGACGCACGACGGCGCGGGTTCTGGGCCGCGTGGCCGCAGACGGGGGCGCCCGCAGGACAGTTGCTGGCGACCGGTGTGCTGTCGCTGCTCACCGCCGTGCTCTCGGACGACGCCTTCGGCACCTGGGGCTGGCGGATCCCGTTCCTGCTCTCCGGTGTGCTGGTGATCGTCGGTTTGTGGATTCGTCTCTCCGTCGATGAATCGCCCGTCTTCAAGGAGGCGTTGGAGCGGGCCGAGTCGCGCCGGACCGGCGAGGCCGAGACGCTGCCGATCGTCTCCGTGCTGAGGCACCACTGGCGGGACGTGCTGGTCGCCATGGGCGCCCGCATGGCGGAGAACATCAGCTACTACGTCATCACCGCCTTCATCCTCGTGTACGCCACCACGTCCGCCGGCGTCTCGAAGCAGACCGCGCTCAACGCCGTCCTCATCGGCTCCGCCGTGCACTTCGCCGTGATCCCGGCCTGGGGCGCGCTGTCCGACCGGGTCGGGCGGCGGCCCGTGTACCTGCTGGGCGCGGCCGGCGTGGGTCTGTGGATGTTCCCGTTCTTCTCGCTCGTCGACACCGGCTCCTTCGGGTACCTGGTGCTCGCCGTGACCGTCGGACTGGTGCTGCACGGAGCCATGTACGCACCGCAAGCCGCGTTCTTCGCCGAGATGTTCGCCACGCGGATGCGGTACTCCGGTGCCTCCATCGGCGCCCAGTTCGCCTCGGTGGCGGCCGGTGCGCCCGCGCCGCTCATCGCCACCGCGCTGCTCTCCGACTACGGCAGCTCCACCCCGATCGCGCTGTACGTGATCGCGGCCGCCGTGCTGACGCTGATCGCGGTGGGCGTGGCCGGGGAGACCCGGCACCGGGATCTCGCCCGACTGGAGGCCGGAGACGCCGATCAGGCCGCCGTGAGTGCGGCGGCCGACGCTCGGACGGTCTGACCGGCGCGACGGCACGAACCGCTGGCCGGTCCCCCGTGCGGGGGCCGGTCAGTGCCGTACCGGTGCCGCCAACCGGTGCAGGCGCAGGGCCAGTTGGATCTCCAGGGCGCGGGCCGGGCTCTGCCAGTCCTCGCCCAGCAGGCGGCCCACCCGCTCCAGCCGCTGGGCGACCGTGTTCACGTGCACGTGGAGTGCGTCCTTGGTGCGGGCCGGGCTCAGTCCGCAGGCGAAGTACGCGTCCAGGGTGCGCAGCAGCTCCGTACCACGGCGCGCGTCGTAGGCCACGACCGGGCCGATGGTGCGGTCGACAAAGCCGCCGATGTCCCGTTCGCCCGCGAGGAGCAGGCCGAGGAAGCCGAAGTCCTCGGCCGCCGCGCCGTCTCCGTCACGGCCGAGGAGGTGCAGCGCGTCCAGGCAGCGGCGGCCCTCGGCGTAGGCGGCGGCCACGGTGTCGGGGTGGGCTACGAGGTCGGTGACGGGGGCGGAGGCGCCGACCGTGACGGGCTGGTGGACGGCCGTGCCGAGGTGGCGGGCGGTACGGCGGGCCACGTCCGTGGCGGTGTCGCCGGCGGCGAGCGGGAGCAACAGGACCGTGCCGCCGTCGCGGGCCGCGGCCAGGCCCTGCCGGGTGGCGGCGAGGTGGGAGGCGGCGGACCACAGGCGGCGGCGGGCGGCGGCTTCCTCGTCGGCGTCGGCCGCCGGGCCTTCGAGACGGGTCGCGAGGACCACGTGGGTGGCGTCGAGGTCGGCGTGCAGCCGGGCGGCGCGCTCGCGCAGCAGGCGTGGATCCCGGTCGCGGGCGTCCAGGAGGTCGTCCAGCAGTTCGCCCCGCACGCGCTGTTCGGCCTCGGCGGCGGAGCGGCGGGCCAGCAGGAGCAGCGAGGTGACCATCGCCGCGCGTTCCAGGGTGCGCTGGTCGACCGGGTCCAGGCCGGGGTGGCCGCGCAGCACCAGCGCGCCGAGGAGTTCGCCGCCCGCGGTCACCGCGGCGATCCAGTCGCCGCCGTGCCGTACGGCGTGTCCCTCGGCGCGGGACGCCTCCAGGGGTTCGGCCGGTGCCGTACCGGCCTCGGTGAACTCGACGGTTCCGTCGAGGACTTGGGAGACGGCCGCGGCCACGTCATGGACTCCGCCGCCGCGCAGCACGAGCTCGGCGAGCCGGTCGTGCACGTCGGAGGCGCGCTCGATGACGGCGCTGCGGTCCCGGATGATCTCGTTGGCCTGCTCCAGTCCGGCCAGGGCCGCGCGGGTCTCGGTGAGCAGGTTGGCGGTGTCGATGGCCGCCGCGGCGAGCGCGGCGAAGGAGCCGAGCAGGGCGATCTGCTCGCGTTCGAAGACGCGGGCCCGCCGGTCCGCGGCGAAGAGGACACCGATGACGTGCGGGCCGAGCATCAGCGGCACGCCGAGGATGGCGACCAGGCCCTCGTCGCGGACGCCGGCGTCAATGGTGAGGGTGTGCTGGAAGCGGGCGTCCTGGAAGTAGTCGTCGGTGACGTACGGCCGCGCGGTCTGGGCCACGAGTCCGCCGAGCCCCTCGCCCATGCCGAGGCGCAGCTGCTGGAAGCGGGCGGAGACCGAGCCCTCCGTCACGCGCATGTAGGTGTCGCCGCGTGCCGGGTCGTTCAGGCTGAGGTAGGCGATGTCCGTGCCGAGCAGGGAGCGGGCACGCTGCACGATCGCCTGGAGGACGGCGTCCAGGTCCCTGAGGCCTGCCAGGTCGTGGGCGGTCTCGAAGAGCGCCGACAGTTCCGCCTCGCGCCGCCGTCGCCCTTCCAGTTCCGAGCGCACGCGCAGGGCGGAGAACTTGGCACGCTCCAGGGCGGCGATTCGGTCCGCCGGCTGTCCCTCGGCGCGGGCGAGCAGCACCGGCTGCTCGTACGCCTCCACCGGGGCGTCGCGGGCCAGCAGCTCGAGGTACGGGGCCTCCGCGCTGCCGTCGGACACCCCGGTGGCGCCCTCGGTGGTGGGGCGCTCGGCCGGCTGGACGTGATCGCGAGACATGGTCACAGGATTCCGTATCGGGCGCCCGGCCCGTCGGGCCTGTGGAAAACTCTCCGGCCGGGCGCCGTCGACCCGCTCAGTGGGCCGTCCATCCGCCGTCCAGCACCAGCGACGTGCCGGTGACGAAGGACGCGTGCGGGCTGCACAGGTAGGTCACGGCCTCGGCGACCTCCTCCGGTTCGATGAGCCGCTGGACGGCGCTGTCCTTGAGCAGGATGTCGGACAGGACGCGTTCTTCGGGGATGCCGTGCGCCTGGGCCTGGTCGGCGATCTGCTTCTCGACCAGTGGGGTGCGCACATAGGCCGGGTTCACACAGTTCGAGGTCACACCGTGGGGGGCGCCCTCCAGAGCGGCCGTCTTGGAGAGGCCTTCGAGTCCGTGTTTGGCGGCCACATAGGCGGCCTTGAAGGCCGAGGCGCGCAGTCCGTGGACGGAGGACACGTTGACGATCCGGCCCCAGCCCTGCGCGTACATGTGCGGGAGGGCGCCGCGGATGAGCCGGAACGGCGCCTCCAGCATCACGGTCAGCACCGTGTGGAAGACGTCGGGCGGGAACTGTTCGATGGGGCGCACCAGCTGCAGCCCGGCGTTGTTGACCAGGACGTCGGTGCCGGCGGCGGCGTTTTCGGCGGCGTCCAGGTCGGTGAGGTCCAGGACGTGTGGTTCGACGGTGCCCGTCAGGTCCCGGGCCCGGTCGGCGAGTGCCTCCAGGCCGGCGGCGTCCCGGTCGACGGCTCTCACCTTGGCCCCGGCGGCCGCCAGCCGCAGTGCGCAGGCGCCGCCGATGCCGCCGGCGGCGCCGGTGACGAGGGCGGTACGGCCGCCGAGGTCGAGCGAGGGGGCGTGGGGGCCGGGCAGGGCGCTGGGCTGGGTCATGTGCCGACCCTAAGCAGCACCCCAGCCCGGCCACATGTGGTCACACCCCATACTTCATTCGAAACTCGTAGGGTCGAACCATGTGGGTTCATCCGACAGCGCCTGCTTGATCCGGACCAGCTGGTGTTCGTCCATCGGCGGCAGCGCATCCACCTCGAACCAACCGACGTCCACCGACTCGTCGTCGTTGACCCTCGCCTCGCCGCCGACGGCCCGGCAGCGGAAGGTGATGTCCATGAACTGGCAGATGTCGCCGTTGTTGTAGGTGATCCGCTCGCCGGACTTCACCATGACGATCCGTTCCGCTACGCACCGTACGGCCGACTCCTCGTACACCTCGCGCACGGCGGCGGCGGCCGGCTGCTCACCGGGCTCCGGGATGCCGGAGAGCAACGCCCACTTGTGGTTGTCCGCGCGCTGCCCCAGCAGGATCCTGCCCTGGTCGTCGAAGACGACGGCGCTGACTCCGGGGAGCCACAGCAGTTGGTGGCCGGCGGAGGCCCTGATCGTGCGGATGAAGTCGGGAATAGCCATGGAACCGACCCTAACGGGCCGGTTCCCTCGACCCGGAGGGTTCCCCGGGCGTACGGCGGGCGTACGGCTAGGCGTCACCCGAGCGCCGGGCACGTATCCCGGACCCGATCGCCCAGCCGAGACCGCCCGCGGCGACCAGTACCAGGGCGATCTCCGGCAGGATGCCCAGCCTGGTCGCGGGCGTCTCGGAGGTGCGCAGCGGGACCTTCTGGACGAGGTAGGCGGGCACGAACATGCCGGTCTTCTGGGTGATCTTCCCGTCCGGCATGATGATCGCGCTGACGCCGCTGGTCACCGGCACGGTCACGGTCCTGCTGTGCTCGACGGCGCGGATGCGGGACATGGCGAGCTGCTGGTAGGTCATCTCGCTGCGGTCGAAGGTGGCGTTGTTGCTGGGCACGGAGATCATCTCCGCGCCGTGCGTGACGGTGTCCCGCACGGCCCAGTCGAAGGCGGCCTCGTAGCAGGTGGCGAGGCCGACCTTGGCGCCGTCGATGTCGAACACGCCCGGCTTGCTGCCCCGGCTGAAGTCCTGGCGGACCATGCTGGTCCAGTTCTTGTTGATCGCGCCGACGAGCCCGCGCAGCGGAAGGTACTCGCCGAACGGCTGCACCTGTCGCTTGTCGTAGGTCTGGGTCGGCCCCTTGGCCGGGTCCCACAGAATCTGCTCGTTGAGCAGCCTGCCGTCCTTCTCGACGACTCCGCCGACCGAGATGGGCACCCCGACGGCCCTGGCGGCACTGTCGATGACGGCGGCCGCGTCGGAGTTGGTGAAGGGGTCGATGTCGGAGGAGTTCTCCGGCCACAGCACGTAGTCGGGCTTGGCGACCTTGCCCGCCTTGATGTCGGCGGCGAGCCTGAGGGTCTCGCGCGCGTGGTAGTCGAGGACGGCCCGCCGCTGGGCGCTGAACTCCAGCCCGGCGCGGGGCACATTGCCCTGGATGACCGCGACGGTCGCGGTGCCGTCCTCGGCCTTGTCGCTCACCAGCGGCCGCGCGGCGACCGCTCCCGCCACCGGTACGGCGACGCTCAGCAGCGCGACGGCCGCGGCCCCGCGCCGGAGGGTCCGGGTGCGGCGCCGCTCGGCGATCAGGCGCCCCGCCTCGTACAGACCGAAGCCGCACAGGACCACCGCGAACCCGAGCACCGGGGTGCCGCCCACCGCGGCGAGCGGCAGGAAGACGCCGTCGGCCTGGCCGAAGGCGATCTTGCCCCAGGGGAAACCGCGGAAGGGCACGCGCGCGCGTACCGCCTCGCCCGCGATCCACACGGCGGCCGCCCACACCGGCCAGGCAGGCAGCTTGGCCACCGCGGCGACACCGACGCCGACGAGGGCGACGAAGACCGCCTCGATGGCGACCAGCGCGAGCCAGGGGCCGGGGCCGACCTCCACGCCGGTCCACACGAGCAGCGGCAGGAGGAAGCCGAGTCCGAAGAGGTAGCCGAGGCCGAGCGCCGCCTTCCAGGTGCGGCCGCGCAGTACCCAGGCGAAGCCGGCGAAGGCGGGCAGGGCCAGCCACCACAGCGGGCGCGGCGGGAAGCTGACGTAGAGCAGCACTCCGCAGAGCGCGGAGGCGACGGCCGGGACCAGGCGCAGCAGTCGGCGGCCGCGCGCGCTCGGCGCGGGGGACGGCTGGAGGCCGGACTGGTCCACGGAAGTTGCGGTGACGGTCACCCGGGGAGTGTACGGCGGTTGACGTTGCCGCCGACAGCACGGGCTGGTGCGAGCGGTGCCCCCACCTGCACCGCGCCGGAATCACGACGTTCCTGCGCTGCTCGTGCCCAAATCGGTCATCAGCCGTTACGGTGTGCCCGAGCCTCAGCGGTGCGGCCGGTCCCGGTGCGTGCGGCCGGGGCCTGCCACAGGTCGGGGGACCGGGGTGCGAGGGGCTACGGGTGGGGTCGACGGGGACGAGGTCCGCGACCGGTGCGGACGCTTACAGAGACAGACGAAACGTTTCTGACGGGGCGGGCATGATCCTGCTGGGAGCGTGCGCCGCCTGGTCGCTGATCACGGCGGCGGCCCACGACGGGCGGCCCGAAGGGGTGCTGCTCGCGGTGCTCGCCGTGATCGCCGGTTATGCCGCGGGCCGGATCTCCGGGGCGCTGCTTCCGGTGGCCGCGCCCTGCGCAGGTGCGGCGGCGGGACTCGCGCTGGCCGTGGTCCTGCCCGACCTCTCCCCCGGCCCCCGGTACGCCGCCCCGCTCGGGCACGCCGGGGCCGCGGCCGCCGTGCTGGCGCTGGCCACGGGTGCGGCGTGCTGTGCCGCCTGGGCCGCGCGCGGGCCAGGGTTGCGGCTCGGGCTGCGGCTGCTCGCCGCCGGGATCGCGTTGACCGGGGCCGCCATGGGCTCGGCCATCGGCTGCGCGGCCAGTGCCGCGGTTCTGCTGTGCTCGATCGCCGCGGGCTCGATGCCCCGCCGGGGCGTCGGAATCGCGGGGCTTGCGCTCGCGGCGGCCCTGGTGGCGGGGACGATCTGGGCGGTCGCCGCCGGTGCCCTGCCCGAGGCGCTGGAGAGCCGGTTCGCCCCGCACCGGGTCCAGCTGTGGCAGGACGCGCTGCGACTGGCCCGCCGGGACACAGGGCTGGGCATCGGCCCCGGCCGCTTCGGCGAGCTGAGCGGCACCGCGCCACAGTCCGTCCTGCCCGACGACAGACCGCACTCGGCCCTGCTCCAGCAGGCGGCCGAACAGGGCCTCGTCGGGGTGCTCCTGCTGGCCGCCGGATTCGGCTGGGCCCTCTACGCCCTGTGGCGCACCCCCCGCTCCACACCGATCGCCCTCACCGCGGGCGCGGCTCTCACCGCCCTGGCCGCGATCGCCTCCGTCGGCAACGCGCTGAGCTTCACCACGGTGACCGCGGGCGCGGGCCTGCTGGCGGGGTGGGCCACGGCACGGCCGTGGGCGGGCGACAGCACGGAGCTGTAGCGAGGCACTTAGGCCCAGCGCGGGGGCGCGGCGTCCGGCGAGGGCAGCGGCTGGTGCGCGCGAGGGCAGCCTCCGACTCGAAGCGGCCCCCGTGTCCGAAAGAACCCGGCGGACCACCGCTCTCAGCCCAGCCGGTCCTTGACGGCCCACACCCCCGCCTCCGCGCGCTCAGGCGCCGAGCCGGAGCACAGCGTTCGGCGAACACGGGCGCAGCGTCCGATGTCTGCGAGGCAGCATCCGACTCGAAGCGAGCTGGGTTTCCGAACGAGCCGGGCGGCCCGCCGCCTCCGCGCGCTCAGGCGTAGAGCGGGAGCGCGGCGTCCGGCGCACTCGAAGCGATCTCTGTTCCCGAACGAGCCGGGCGGACCGCCGCCTCCGCGCGCTCAGGCACAGGTCGGGAGTCTGGCGTCCGGCGCGCGCGAGCAAGCGTCCGACGTCGGCCAGGCAGCCTCCGACTCGAAGCGGCCCCCGTGCCCGAAAGAACCCGGCGGACCGCCGCTCTCAGCTCGCGCCCCCAGGCGTCATCGTCCGCAGCCGGTCCCTGATGGCCCGGACCGCTGCCTCCGCGTTGTCCACGGTGATCGTGAAGGTGTGGCCGTCCCACAGGCGCAGCACGATGCCCTCGCCCCGGCGGACGACGACCGCGGTGCCCTTCTCGGGGCGCCAGCGGTAGCCCCAGCCGCCCCAGTGGCGCGGGGTGACATGGGCGGTGAAGTCGGCGCCGGCGACCTGGGAGAGCGGGATGCGGCGGCGCGGCACGCCGATGTGACCGCAGCGCACCTCGACGCACTCCTTGTCGAGCTTGAGGTCGACGTGCACGAAGGCGAGCGTGCCAAAGAGGACCAGCAGACCCGCGGCGATGCAGCCCACGACGGACATCACCAGCGGGGCGACGCCGGAGGTCCAGGCCGAGTCCACGGCCAGCTCGATGCCGAGCGCCATGCAGGCCGCGCCGCCCAGTGCCAGCAGCCACTGCACCCGGTTGGTGGCACGCCCGGTCCACACGTCGGGGTGCGAGGTGTCCTCGGCGTCGCGGTTCTCCCTCATGTTTACGAGGTTACTCAGGTTTCGCTCCGCGGGTACCGGCGTGCGGAGGGTGACTGTTCCGGGCGGCGCGCCCGGTGGGGGCGGCCGCCCCAGGTCACCGCCGGTCGGCGAGCGGTCCGGCGGCGGGCAGCAGCCGTCCTTCGGCGTAGTGCAGCGCGGCCGCGGGCAGCCCGCCCTCGCGGCCGCTCAGCAGCACCGTCAACGTGCCCTCGGCCGGGGCCTCGGGGGCGGGCTGTTCGCCGAGGCGCCGCAGGGCCTGGGCGGCCACGGCACCGGCGGAGCCGTGCAGCACGAGCGGAGCGGCACCGGGGCGCTGGACGGCGGCGCGGATACGTTCCGCCACCAGCTCGTAGTGGGTGCAGCCCAGGACGACGGTCGTCACGTCCTGCGGGGTCAGCGCGGCCGCGGTGGCGATCGCCACCTCGATGGCCGCCTCGTCCGCGTGCTCCACGGCCTCCGCGAGGCCCCAACAGGGCACCTCGGTGACCCGGACGCCGTCGGCGAAGTCCTCGATGAGACCGCGCTGGTAGGGGCTGCCGGTGGTGGCGGGCGTGGCCCAGATGGCGACGGGGCCGCCGCCGGCGGCGGCCGGCTTGATCGCCGGGACCGTGCCGATCACCGGGACGCCGGGCTCCAGGCGCGCGCGCAGGGCGGGCAGGGCGTGCACGGTGGCGGTGTTGCAGCCGATGATCAGGACGTCGGGCCGGCGGGCCGCGGCGGCCTCGGCGACGGCCAGGGCACGCTGGGTGAGGTCCTCGGTCGTGCGCGGCCCCCAGGGCATGCCGTCGGGGTCGAGGGAGAGGACGAGATCCGCGTCGGGGCGCAGGCGCCGTACCGCAGCGGTGGCCGCCAGCAGGCCGATTCCGGAGTCCATGAGCGCGATCTTCACCCGGCCACGATAGACGATGCGACCTTGCGAGCCGGCCCGGTGGGGCAGACTGCGCCCGTGAGCACGATCGTGTGGACCACCGTCGTATCCCTCGCCGCCTGGTGCTGGCTGCTGCTCTGCCAGGGCTTCTTCTGGCGCACGGACGTCCGGCTGCCCCCGCGCCGGGAACCTGACGTGTGGCCGTCGGTCTGTGTGGTCGTACCGGCCCGTGACGAGGCCGACGTGCTGCCCGCGAGCCTGCCTTCCCTGCTCGCGCAGGACTATCCGGGGCGGGCGGAGGTCTTCCTCGTGGACGACGGGAGCACGGACGGCACCGGGGAGCTGGCCCGCGAGCTGTCGCGGCGGCACGGCGGGCTGCCGCTCACGGTGGACTCCCCCGGTGAGCCGCCCGCGGGCTGGACGGGCAAGCTGTGGGCGGTGCGGCACGGCATCGGCCTCGCACGCGCGCGTGACCCCGAATATCTGCTCCTGACGGACGCGGACATCGCACACGCGCCGGACAGCCTGCGGGAGCTGGTGGCGGCGGCCCGCACCGGGGGGTTCGACGTGGTGTCGCAGATGGCGCGGCTGCGGGTGGAGAGCCTGTGGGAACGCCTCGTGGTCCCGGCCTTCGTCTACTTCTTCGCGCAGCTGTATCCCTTCCGGTGGATCGGCCTGCAGGGGGCGCGGACGGCGGCGGCCGCCGGCGGCTGTGTCCTGCTGCGCGCGGACACGGCCGAGAAGGCACGGATCCCGGACGCCATCCGGCACGCCGTCATCGATGACGTCGCCCTCGCGCGCGCGGTGAAGGGCACCGGCGGCCACATCTGGCTCGGGCTGGCCGACCGGGTGGACAGCGTCCGTCCCTATCCGCGGCTGCACGGCCTGTGGCGGATGGTCTCGCGCAGCGCGTACGCCCAGCTGCGGCACAACCCGCTGCTGCTGCTCGGCACGGTCGCCGGGCTCGCCCTGGTGTACCTGGTGCCGCCCGCGGCCGTGGTGGCCGGCGCGGTCACGGGCAGTGCGGCGACGGCGGCCGTGGGCGCGGCCGCGTGGGCGGTGATGACGGGGACGTACGTGCCGATGCTCCGTTACTACCGGCAGCCGCTGTGGCCGGCACCGCTGCTGCCCTTCACCGCGTTCCTCTACCTCCTCATGACGGTCGACTCCGCCGTACAGCACTACCGGGGGCGCGGGGCGGCCTGGAAGGGCCGCACATACGCGCGTCCGGACGCAGTGCCCGACGAGGGCTGAAATAGGGCTACTTGCGCCCCGGTGTCCAGTTCATACCCCACCCGTAGGCACGGTCCATGGTCCGCTGCGGGCTCACTCCGCGCTCCGGCACCAGGTAGCGCGCCTCGCGCTGGACGACGAGGTCGCCGCCGGTGTTGGTGATCAGGGCGAGTGCGCACACCGTCGAGGGGACCGTGCACTCGTCCAGCGAGAAGTCGATCGGGGCGCCGTGCTGGGGCTGGAGGGTGACCGTGGCGTGCAGGTCGGCGAAGGAGGTCGCACCTTCGTAGATGGTGACGAAGACCAGGATGCGCCGGAAGTCCTGTTTGTGGTCGAGGTTGACGGTGAGGTTCTCACCGCTCGCCACGGCGCCCGTACGGTCGTCGCCGTCGAGATGGATGTACGGCGGCCGGTTCAGGGACCCGAAGGCGTTGCCGAGAGCCTGCACGACGCCCTTGCGGCCGTCGGCGAGTTCGTACAGGGCGCACAGGTCGAGGTCGAGGTCCCCCTGGCCACCGCCCCATCGGCCGCCCCAGCCAGGGAACTGCTTGCGCACCTGCCAGTTGAGGTTGACCCGCATGGCACCGGAGGTGCCGCCCTGCTTGGCCAGGGAGACGGAGGGGGCCGCCTTGGTGAGGGTGACCTTGGAGAGGCGGACCGGCGCGGCCGCAGGGGTCGCCGGGAGCGGTGGCAGGGGCACGGGAGCACTGGTCGGCGGTGGCAGGGGCACGGGAGCACTGGTCGGCGGTGGCAGGGGCACGGGAGCGCCGGTCGGCGGTGGCAGGGGCACGGGAGCGCCGGTCGGCGGTGGCAGGGGCACGGGAGCGCCGGTCGGCGGTGGCAGGGGCACCGCAGGCGGGACCGGCTGCGCGGCGGGGCGTGCGGGAGGCGGTGCGGCTGCCGTGTGCGGCGGCGCGGTGTGCTGCGGCTCGTCGACGGTGATGCCGAAGTCGGTTGCCAGGCCTTCGAGTCCGCTGCTGTACCCCTGGCCGACGGCACGGAACTTCCAGCCGCCCTGACGGCGATAGAACTCGCCGAGCACGAAGGCCGTCTCCACGGTCGCGCCGGGGCTGTCGAAGCGGGCGACCGCACCGCCGGCGGTGTCGGTCACTTCGATGTAGAGGTCCGGGACCTGCCCGAACGTCCCGCCGTCCGCGGAGGCCGCGAGGACGACCCGCTCGATCCCGCTCTCCACGCGCGCGAGGTCCACGAAGAGGGTGTCGGTGACGCGCCCGCCCGCCGTCCGCTTGCCCTCGTGACGGACCGCACCGGAGGGGTGCGCGGGCTGGTTGTAGAAGACGAAGTCCCCGTCGGAGCGGACCTTTCCGGCCGCGAGCAACAGCGCCGAGGCGTCCGCGTCGGGCACGCCGGGTCCGGAGCGCCAGCCCAATTCGACGCGCAGGACCGCGGTCGGCACCGGCGCATTCGATCCTTTCGGCATTGACATGTCCGCCCCCATCACGTGTCTGCGTCCCGGACGTGCCCGGGCTCCCGCGATCACCCCTACCCACCCAACCTATTCCCGGGGACAGGGAAATCCCACGACCAGCACAGGAAGATCGCCGGTCAACCGCCGGTAACCCGACAGGAGCTCGGCATTTACACGATCCAAACGTTGAACGGCGTCCATTTTTGCCAAGTTCGCTCGGATTGGGGATCCCGAGTCACTGCCGACACGGAAAACAACCCTCTTATCGGTCTCCCCAACCAGCACATCGTGGGCTTAACTTATGTGCCATGACCTCCCCCCGCTCCACCTATGGCGGCGGCTACTACTCCGCCTCCTTCCCGGACACCCCGATCTACGACTCGCTCGTGGCCGAGCGGGGCACCCCGCAGATCGCCCCGATCCGGGTCCCCGCCGCGTACGACACGGGCAGCAACCTGCCCGCGCTCCCGTCGGCGCTGCCTGCCCTCCCGGCGGCCCCGTCCCCACAGGTCCCCGCCTACGGCTATCCGCAGGTCCAGCCCGCCCCGCTGCAGCACGCGCCCACGGCGTACATCCCGCAGCAGGCGAGCGCGCCCCGCGGCTACCCCGGCCCGCAGGCCCCGCAGCCGCCGCGTCCGATGGCGGGCGGCACGGGTTACGAGGCCATGCGCCCCGCCGCGCCGCGGCCCGCGCCGACTCCCTACCAGGACCCGTACAACAACCAGCAGTACCGCGGCTACTGACCGGCACACCCCGGCTGTCGGTGCCACCTGGCACGATGGCGTCATGGGGAACGCCGAACTGCAGTCGATCCACGTCCATCCGGTCAAGGCGTTCCGGGGTGTCGCGCCCCGGGAAGCCGTGGTGGAGCCCTGGGGGCTGGCCGGAGACCGGCGCTGGGCTCTGATCGACGACGGGGGAAAGGTCGTCACACAGCGCGAGGAGCCGCGCCTCGCACTGGCCGCCGCCGAGCCGATGCCCGGCGGCGGCGTTCGCCTGTCCGCGCCCGGTCAGGAGCCGCTCACGGTCCTCGTCCCGGAGCCGGGGGCGACGGTGCCGACGCACGTCTTCGGCACGAAGGTGGAGGCGGTCCTCGCCTCCGACGCGGCTCACGACTGGTGTTCCGCCTATCTCGGTACCGATGTCCGTCTGGCCCACATGGACGATCCCGCCACCCGGCGTCCGGTCGACCCGGAGTACGCACTGCCGGGCGAGACGGTGAGCTTCGCCGACGGCTACCCCCTGCTGGTGACCACCGTCGCCTCCCTCGACGCCCTGAACTCCCTCATAGCCCAGGGCGATGGCGCCGCCGAGGGTCCGCTGCCCATGAACCGGTTCCGGCCCAACGTGGTCGTCGCGGGCACCGAGCCCTGGGCCGAGGACGACTGGGCGCGGATCGCCATCGGTGAGGTGGCCTTCCGGGTCGCCAAGGCCTCCGGGCGCTGCGTCGTGACCACGACCGACCAGGACACCGCCGTACGCGGCCGTGAGCCCCTGCGCACGCTCGCGCGGCACCGCAGGTTCGGCACGCGGCTGCTCTTCGGCCAGAACCTGGTGGCTCTCACGCCCGGCATCATCCGGATCGGGGACCCGGTGCGGGTACTCACGTAGCGAAACGGCTCGGCGGGCGGGGAACCCAAGGGCGGGGCCCGGTCGTTGAGACGACGTGAGAATTGCGTGACAGGCTCCGGGCCTGGAGTGATCTCGCTCTCTCTCGGCCCGGGCCGGGGGTGAGCGGATCCGTCGGGGGTTGTCACGGAGCGGAGGGGGTGGGGGGACGTGCGAGCAATCCGCGGCCTGTGGCGCTGGCGGCGCAATCCGCTGCGCCGTGCGACCGACGTGGCCGAGGCCTGGGTGGCCCTCGTGGCGCTGGTGCTGGTCTCCGTGGCCGCACCCGTGATCGGCTTCCTGGTCGGCATGGCCGCGCAGGAATCCCTGCAGCGGTCCGTGCGGGAGCAGCAGCACTCCCGCCACCTCGTCACGGCCACCGTGGTCCGCGGGCTGGGCAGCGCCCCGATGGAGACCGACCCCGACACCGGCACGGCACACGACGCCCGCAGCCGGGTCCTCGCCGACTGGACGGCACCGGACGGCACCCGGCAGCACGGAGCTGCGCTGGCGAACCTCAAGTCCCCGCACGGGGGCGACCACTTCAGGCTCTGGACGGATCCGCACGGCCGAATAACGACCCGCCCGCTGGACTCCCCCACGGCGACGACGCACGCGGTGCTCGCCGGATTCGGCGCGGCCCTGCTGACCGTGGGCCTGGTCGAGAGCGGCCGGCGGCTGATCGTCTGGCGCATGGTCCGCCGCCGTTACGCGCGTTGGGACCAGGCCTGGGACCGGGCGGGTCCGGACTGGGGCAAGGCGGGCACCGGCAGCTGACGGCCTTTCCGGCTCTGGTCAACCCACCACCCGCGCGCACGCTACGGTGGACCGGCCGACTCGCTTTCGGCATCAAACCCGCGTACTACGAGGTGGGGGCACAGCAACGCCATGGCACAGGGCACGGTCCAGGTGACGCACACCGGTACATCGCGGTGGCGGCGCCGCACGGGTGAGTACGCTTCGCTCGCCGCCGCCCTGGAGGCCGCCGCCGACGGTGACGTCCTCACCATCGCGCCCGGCACCTACCGGGAGAACCTCGTCGTCCAGCGGTCGGTGACCCTGCGCGGGCCGGAGGGCTCGCCGGGCTCGGTGCGGATCGCGCCCGTGGACGGGGTGCCGCTGACCGTGCGGGCCTCCGCGGTGGTGCAGGACCTGCACGTGGAGGGTCAGGACGCGGCAGCGCCCGCCCTGTTGGTGGAGGAAGGCACGCCCGAGCTGATGGACCTGCGGATCGTCACGCGGTCCGCCACGGGCATCGAGGTGCGGGGCGGGGCACGGCCGACCGTGCGGCGCTGCACCGTCGACAACCCGGCCGGCATCGGCATCGCCGTCCTCGACGGCGGTGGCGGGGTGTTCGAGGAGTGCGAGGTCGTCTCGGCCGGGCAGGCGGGCGTGGCGGTCCGCGGCGGTGCCCATCCCCGCCTGGAGCGGTGCCGGGTGCACCACGCCTCCGGCACCGGCCTGACCGCGACCGGGGAGAACTCCGCTCTGGAGGCCGTCGGTTGCGAGGTGTACGAGGTCCGGGGCTCCGGGGTGCAGGTCACCCAGCGGGCCACGGCGCACCTGACCGACTGCGACGTGCACCGCACCACGGCCGACGGTGTCACGCTCGACACGGACGCGGTGCTCACGCTCGCGGACTGCCGGATCCACGACATCCCGGAGAACGCGGTCGATCTGCGCTCCCGTTCGGTGCTCACGCTGACCCGGACAACAGTGCGTCAGTTCGGGCGCAACGGCCTGTCGGTGTGGGACCCGGGCACCCGGGTGGACGCCAACCAGTGCGAGATCTTCGACAGCACCGGCGACTACCCGGCGGTGTGGGTGAGCGACGGCGCCACCGCGGTGCTCGAGTCCTGCCGGGTGCACGACGTGCCGGACGCGCTGTTCGTGCTGGACCGCGGCTCGCGCGCGGACGTCGTGGACAGCGACCTGTCCCAGGTGCGCAACACGGCCGTGTCGGTGAGCGACGGCGCGACCGCGCAGCTCGACGACTGCCGGATCCGGGAGGCGGCCACCGGCGCCTGGTTCCGCGACCACGGCAGCGGCGGAACGCTCAACAACTGCACCCTGGACGGCACGCAGACCGGCGTGATCGTGACCAAGGGCGCCGACCCGACCATCGAGCGGTGCACGGTCGACTCGCCCGCCGAGGCGGGTTTCTACGTGTCCGCCGGCGGCCGGGGCAGCTTCCTGAACTGCCGGGTCAGCGGCAGCGGCGGCTACGGCTTCCATGTGATCGACGGCTGCCGTACGACGCTGCGCAAGTGCCGCACGGAGCGGTGTGCGCGCGGCGGTTACGAGTTCGCCGACGCGGGGCCGGACGCGGCCGGGACGGGCCCCGTCGTGGAGGACTGCACCAGCGACGAGAGCGGCAGCCTCAGGCCGTCGGCGGCCCGCGAGACGGCCGTACAGACCTCCTCGCCCTCGCCCGGGCTGCTCGGCGCGATCCCCGGGCAGCGCACCACGGAGCAGGAGCCGCTCGTCGCCGCGTCCGAGCCGGAGCAGCCGGCCCGGACGTCGAAGGCCGTGCTCGGTGAACTGGACGCGCTGGTGGGCCTGGAGAGCGTCAAGCGCGAGGTGCGGGCGCTGACCGACATGATCGAGGTGGGCCGGCGGCGGCAGCAGGCGGGTCTGAAGGCGGCCTCGGTCAAGCGGCACCTCGTCTTCACCGGCTCCCCCGGCACCGGCAAGACGACGGTCGCCCGGCTGTACGGCGAGATCCTCGCCTCCCTCGGGGTGCTGGAGAAGGGCCACCTGGTCGAGGTGTCCCGGGTCGACCTGGTCGGCGAGCACATCGGCTCCACCGCGATCCGCACCCAGGAGGCCTTCGAGCGGGCGCGCGGCGGTGTGCTGTTCATCGACGAGGCCTACGCGCTGTCCCCGGAGGACGCCGGGCGGGACTTCGGCAAGGAGGCCATCGACACGCTGGTGAAGCTGATGGAGGACCACCGGGACGCGGTGGTGGTGATCGTCGCCGGCTACACGGCCGAGATGGAGCGCTTCCTTTCCGTCAACCCCGGTGTCGCCTCCCGCTTCTCCCGGACCATCACCTTCAGCGACTACGGCCCCGACGAACTGCTCAGGATCGTCGAGCAGCAGGCCGACGAGCACGAGTACCGGCTGGCGCCGGGCGCTTCGGAGGCCCTCCTGAAGTACTTCACGGCGATCCCGAAGGGCCCCGCGTTCGGCAACGGCCGTACCGCGCGCCAGACCTTCGAGGCGATGGTGGAACGGCACGCGAGCCGTGTCGCGCAGCTGGAGGACCCCAGCACCGACGATCTGACCCTGCTCTACGCGGAGGACCTGCCGGAGCTGCCCTGAAGGCTCACTCCGGCGCCCCCGGTACCAGGCGCTGACCCGGGAGGTCGGGGTGCAGGCGGGCCAGCAGCCGGGCCCTCTCCCGCGCGAAGGCCGGGTCCGCCTGGTAGTCGGAGTGGCCGAGGATCGGGGCCGGCAGCGGTTGCCGGGGAGTGCGGCCGTAGACGAGCGGGTCCTTCAGAGGCTGGTGGTCGACCTCCGGGCCGCAGTCGCCGGGGAGCCGGACCGGGCCGCCGATGGGGTCGGTGCGGCGGTGGAGGTTGCGCCAGCAGGCGACATCGCCGTGCAGGGCGGCCAGGGCCCGCGGGCCGAAGTGAGCCGGGAACCAGCGGCCGTACAGGCGCTCCAGCGGGGAGCCGTAGGTGAGCAGGGCGACCCGCTTGCGTTCGGACGGGGTCAGCTGCCAGGCCGCGGCTGCGGCCAGGACGCTGCCCTGGGAGTGGCCGGAGAGGACCAGGCGGCCGCCGGTGTGCCGGGTCCAGGTCGCCATCCGCCAGGTCAGGTCCGGCACCGCGCGCTCGGCGTAGCAGGGCGGGGCGAAGGGATGGGCGGCGCGCGGCCAGAAGGTGCCGACGTCCCACAGGATGCCGATGGTGCGGCGGGCGGAGGCGTCCCGGTAGGCGCGCCGGGCCCAGGTGACGAACAGGACGAAGCCCACCCCGACCAGCCAGGAGCCGAGCGTCTGCGAGGTCTCGGCCACGGCCTGGACGACGTCCCAGGACCGCCGGGCGGCGCCCTCGGGTGGCTCTCCGGTGGCCAGGGCGCCGGCCAGCGCGACGGCGCCGATCAGCAAGGTGGTGGCGGCGAGTACGGCGACGACCAGCGGTGCCCGGTCGGTCAGGGCGGCCATGGCGCGGGCCTGGGCGATGGCGCGGGTGCGTGACGGGTCCTCGGGCTCGCCGGGGTGCTCGTCGCGTACACGGTCGCGTTCGATGCGGGCGAGCCGTGCGGTGCGCAGGGCCAGGTGGGCACCGACGGCGAGCAGCACCGCGAGGATCGGCGGGATCGCGGACGCCTGCCAGGTCAGCAGCACCGGTGGCCCGTCGAGCAGGGCCCGGGTGCCGTCCAGCCAGTCGGCGACCCGCTGCGCGACGCCGCCGGACATCACGCCGCCCAGCGCGCAGGCGAGCAGCGCGACCGCGGGGCCGCCGAGGCCGCGCATCCCGGCGCGTGGGTCCGGGTGCCGGCGGTACAGGTCGTGGGCGACGACGGCGAGGACGACGACGAGCAGGCCCTGGGCCAGCATCAGGGCGCCGAAGGCCGGGTCCCCGGGCAGCCGCCCGGCGGACCGCCAGCCGGGGCGGGACCAGCCGGCGTACAGCACGGTGAGCAACAGCAGGCCGAGGGCGCCGAGCGGCAGGCGGCGTACGAGGTGGCGGTCGAGCTGCTGGTCGAGGCGGTTCTCACTGCGGCCCCGGCGGCAGACCACACCCACCACGGCGGCCGCCCAGCCGAGCAGGGCCGCGGCGAGGATCCAGCCGAGGCCGTCCAGGGCCACGGGGCCGCCGGAGCGGTGGTCGAAGCGGGCCGCGGGTGTGAGTACGGCTGCGGCGACGGTGAGCAGGCCCGCCGCGGTGTGGGCCGCGCGCAGCCGGGCGACCAGCCGTCGGCCGTACCAGAAGCCGGGCCGGGCCAGGGCGCTGTCGTCGGTCTCCGGCTCGAGGTCGCGGGACATCGGCCGGTGGGACTCGTAGGCGCTCCAGGTGCGGTGCGAGAGGTACCAGAGCAGGGCGGTGAGCGCGGCCGGGACCGACGCGGCCAGGGCCAGCCGGCGGCCGGGCAGGCTCCACCAGCCGTCACCGGAGGCAGCGGGTGAGAGGAAGCCGAGCCAGGAGTGGCGCTGGGCGCAGGCGGCGACGCCCGCGCATTGCCAGGCCACCAGGTCGAGGGCGACCTCGCAGGCCGCGGCCACCAGCAGCATCGTGAGGGTGAGGGCGGCCAGTCGCACGAGGAGGCCGTGGAGCCGCACGGTGCGTCCGCGGCCGGTGGCGGCGGGGCGCATCCAGTGGGCGAGGTTGACCACCATGAACGGCAGTAACAGGAGCCATAAGGCGCGGCTGCCGTCGCCGGAGGTGAGGTTGCACCAGACGTACGCCTCCTGCACCGGCTCGCTCTCCGGCCCTTGCCCGGCCGGGGCGTCCGCGGTGTGATCGGCGCGCCGGAAGACCGCGGCGGTGTCGTCGCCGGTGATCCGGACGGTGCGCGGGTCGCCGAGCATCTTCTCCGGGGTGGTGCCGCCGACTCCGTGCACCAGGAGTTCCAGCTCGGGCTCCGCCTCCGTGACCTGCGCGGTGGGCTGGTCCGTCTCCCGCGCAGCAACGCGTTCTCCCGCACGTTCCACTGTTCTCGCACTTCCCCCGTGACGCGCCTCATGGCATGTGTCCGTGCGCGCATCAGGATCTCCGTTTCGGGGGCGTCGTACACCTCTCGTCACGGAATCTCCCCGATCCGTGTGACTACAGGTGGGAGTCGTGAGGCCCGGTTGTGCCCGAATGACATGAGCGCGCCGTAACGGGTAGTGGCGCAACCGGTACCCTCCCGTGAAAAGATGGGATCGCCGCGCACCGAAGACGGATGGAACGTCCAGCTCGGAGCAGGTGCGGCGGGCGTGTCGGACGGATTGCGGCGAAAGGACCGGAGCGTACGTGAGTGAGAATCAGAACCTCCTCGCGGAGCAGCGCCGCGCCCTGATCGTGGACGAGGTCCGGCGCCGGGGCGGTGTGCGGGTCAATGAACTGACCCGCAAGCTCGGTGTGTCGGACATGACCGTGCGCCGCGATCTCGACGCGCTGGCCCGCCAGGGCGTGCTGGAGAAGGTGCACGGCGGCGCGGTCCCGGTGGTCGAGGCGAGCACCCATGAGCCGGGCTTCGAGGCCAAGTCGGGTCTGGAGCTGTCGGCCAAGGAGGACATCGCGCGGGCCGCCGCCCGGCTGGTCACCCCGGGTACGGCGATCGCCCTGTCCGGCGGCACGACGACCTACGCGCTCGCCCAGCACCTGCTGGAGGTGCCCGATCTGACCGTGGTGACGAACTCGGTGCGGGTCGCGGACGTCTTCCACGCGGCGCAGCGCACCTCGGGACAGCGGCAGGGCGCGGCGACGGTGGTGCTGACCGGCGGGGTGCGCACTCCGTCCGACTCGCTGGTGGGCCCGGTGGCCGACCAGGCGATCGCCGCCCTCCACTTCGACCTGCTCTTCCTCGGGGTGCACGGGATATCGGTCGAGGCGGGTCTGTCGACGCCGAACCTCGCGGAGGCCGAGACCAACCGACGGCTGGTGCAGTCGGCACGCCGGGTCGTCGTGGTGGCCGACCACACCAAGTGGGGCACGGTGGGCCTCAGTTCGTTCGCCGCGCTGGAGCAGGTGGACACGCTGGTCACGGACGCGGGCCTGCCCACCGACGCGCGGGCGGAGATCTCCGAGCACCTGAGGCGGCTGGTGGTGGCGGGCGAACCGGAAGAGGACGAGGACATCTGACAGGGCGTCAGCTAGGCTGCCCGGTGCAACGCCCCGCTTTCCCGAGGGACTTCACGAGGGGGTACGTCACCATGGCTCACCGTCTGCGCCCGGTGGAGTTCGACTTCGTCGAGACCGCCCCCGTGCGGCTCGTGTTCACCCGGGACGTCGTGGCCGCTCCCGACGCGGTCTTCCGCGCGCTCGCCGAGGACGTGCCCGGCTGGCCGGAGTGGTTCTCGGCGGTGTCCTCGGCCCGGCCGACCGAGGGCGGGCGCGAGGTGCGGCTCCGGGGCGGCATCCGTTTCGGGGAGTCGGTGCTGGTGGCGAAGGCGCCCGAGGTGTACGCCTACCGCGTCGACGTGACCAACACCCCGGGAGCCCGCGCCTGGATCGAGGAGTGGCGGCTCACCCCGGCCGGCACCGGGACCCGGGTCCGGATGACCTTCGCCCTGGACGGTACGGCCGCGTTCCGCCTGGGGTGCCGCCTCGCCCGCCCGGGGGTGGGCCGCGCGTTCCGGGACGCCGTCACGGCACTGGACCGGCGACTGGGCGGGTGACCCGCACCCCCTGACCTCCCCCACTTCCCGCGATCGGCACGGAGAGCGAGCGGTTCGCCGCGCCCCGGCCCGGCAGTCCACGGATGCGACCAGTGCGCGCGGCACCCATGCTGGAGAGGGCCGTGCAATCCGGACAAGCGTGAGGGATTCCGTCATGACTGCCCAGCCCGCCATCGGCGACGTCGTTCTGGAGCCCGCCTCCCAGGAACTGGCCGACGCCACCTCTCAGCCGCCGTTCCTGTACGAGATCGGCGTGGAGAAGGCCCGCAAGGTGCTCGACGACATCCAGGCGCAACCGATCGAGAAGCTCCCCGTCGACGAGGAGTGGGTCACCGTGCCCTTCGACGTCGACGGCGTGCGGGCCCGCGTCGTACGGCCGCCGGGCGTGGCAGAGCCGCTGCCTGTGGTGCTGTACATGCACGGGGGCGGCTGGATCCTCGGCAACGCGGGCACCCACGACCGGCTGGTGCGCGAACTCGCGGTCGGAGCCCGGGCCGCCGTCGTCTTCGTCGAGTACACGCGCTCGCCCGAGGCGCAGTACCCGGTGGCCCTGGAGCAGGGTTACGCGACCGCCCAGTGGATCGTCCATCACGGCGCCCCACGCGGGCTCGACGCCTCCCGGCTGGCGGTGGCGGGCGACTCGGTGGGCGGGAACATGACCGCGGCCCTGACTCTGCTGGCCAAGGAGCGCGGCGATTTCCGCTTCGTCCACCAGTCGCTCTACTACCCCGTCACGGACGCCGGGATGGACACGCCCTCCTACCGGCAGTTCGCCCAGGGCTACTTCCTCACCGCCAAGGCGATGGAGTGGTTCTGGGACGCCTATGTGCCGGAGGCCTCCCAGCGCTCGGCGATCACGGTCTCACCGCTGCGGGCGAGCCCGGAGCAACTGGCCGGGCTGCCGCCCGCGTACGTGGTCGTCGACGAGGCCGACGTACTGCGCGACGAGGGCGAGGCCTACGCGGCCCGGCTCCGGGCCGCGGGCGTGCCGGTCACGACGGTCCGCTACGCCGGGATCACGCACGACTTCATGATGCTGAACCCGCTCAGCGGCACGCAGGCCGCCCGTGCGGCCGTGGCCCAGGCCGTCGCGGTGCTGCGCAAGGCCCTCGGGACTGCGGAGTGGTAGGACGCGAAGGACCGGCTCAGTCCGGCCACACGCCCGTCGCCAGCAGGGACTCGATCGCCTCCGTGTACGGGGCGATGTCCAGGCCCTGCTCCTCGAGCCAGGTGTCCGAGTAGTACTTGTCGAGGTAGCGGTCCCCCGGGTCGCACAGGAGGGTGACCACACTGCCCGTGCGGCCCTCGGCCACCATCTCGGAGACGATCTTCAGCGCGCTCCACAGGCCCGTGCCCGTCGAACCGCCCGCCTTGCGGCCGATGGCCCGCTCCAGGGCGCGCACGGCCGCCACGCTGGCCGCGTCCGGGACCTTCATCATCCGGTCGATGGCACCGGGCACGAAGCTCGGCTCCATGCGCGGCCGGCCGATGCCCTCGATCCGGGAGCCGCAGTCGCACGTGACATCCGGATCACCGGTGGTCCAGCCCTCGAAGAAACAGGAGTTGTCCGGGTCGGCCACGCAGATACGGGTGTCGAACTGCATGTAGTGGACGTAGCGCGCGAGGGTCGCCGAGGTGCCGCCGGTGCCGGCCGTGGCCACGATCCAGGCCGGCTCCGGGAACCGCTCCAACTCCAGCTGACGGAAGATGGATTCGGCGATGTTGTTGTTGCCGCGCCAGTCGGTGGCCCGCTCGGCGTAGGTGAACTGGTCCATGTAGTGGCCGCCGGTCTCCACCGCGAGGCGGGCGGACTCCTCGTACATCTTCCGGGAGTCGTCCACGAAGTGGCACTGTCCGCCGTGGAACTCGATCAGACGGCACTTCTCGGCGCTCGTCGTGCGCGGCATGACCGCGATGAAGGGCACGCCGATCAGCTTGGCGAAGTAGGCCTCGGAGACGGCCGTCGAGCCGCTGGACGCCTCGATCACCGGGCGGCCCGGGCGGATCCAGCCATTGCACAGACCGTAGAGGAACAGGGAGCGGGCCAGCCGGTGCTTGAGACTGCCGGTGGGGTGGGTCGACTCGTCCTTGAGGTACAGGTCGATGCCCCACCGCTCGGGGAGCGGGAACTTGAGGAGGTGCGTGTCGGCCGAGCGCTGGTTGTCGGCCTGGACCTTGCGGACGGCTTCTTTGAGCCAGTCGCGGTAGGCGGCGTCGCTGCGGTCGACGTCGAGGGTGGCGCCGGTCCGGGTCTGTGGGGTGGTGCTCACGGCGGGGCTCCTTAGGCTGGGCACCGACAGCGCTTCGCGCGGCCGACACCTCGATCATAAGCACCTTCCACACCACTCCTCACCTGCATAAACGCATCTTTGAGCCACCCAAAGACAGGCTGGGGCACACCCGTGCGCGGCACTCGGGGGGCGCATTGGCGCGAGTGCTCCGACGCCTGTCGCACGCGCCACCTGCGTACTGGTGCTCCGGGCCGCATCGGGGCAGACTGCACCGGACGGGACGATCGTCCCGAACAGGGGCGCACACCGGATCGACAGGGCCGGTACGGCCCCGGGGCGGTACGACCGGACACGGGCCGGATCCGGACCCACGCGGGCCGGGTTCCGGCGAGCGACGCACAAGGGGGCGGCGAAGGATGGCGGAGCCGGAGTTCACGGCCACGGGCGTGCGGATAGGCAAGCGGATGCGTTCGCTCACCCGGGCCGGAAAGGTCCGGATCAGCGACGGCAGGGTGGAGTTGCTCAACAGCTACGGCAGCGAGATCGACAGCGCACCCGTGCAGGCGGTGCGCGCCTCCAAGCCGTGGTTCGCACCCGAGGACCGGGCGCTGGCGGACCTCAACGGCAACCGGTACCTGCTGACGCTGGGCGAACAGGACCCAGCACCGGGCGAACCGGGGCCACCCGCGGCGCGGCGGTTCATCGAGGCGGTGCGCCGGGCGGCCGGACGCGGCACCTGAGCCCGGTCCGACCTGCGCCTGACCTGCGTCCGGTCGCTGCGAGTTGCGGGAGCGCACGCGCTGCGTCACGCTGGTCTCACGTCACTCTGGGTTTACCGGCGATAACGCTGCGAACCAGCCCGCCGGCCACGACAGCAGGCGGACGTTTGGACGCAAGCACCCTGCTGGATCCGTTGTTCTCCGTGTTCCTCCGGTTCCTCCGGACCTCACATCGGGGAGTCGCAGCCGTGATCAGTCATCCAAGCAGGCACTGCACGGTGGAGCTCCAAGCCCTGCCGTCGCGGATCGGCCAGGTCCGCAGAATCGTATCTGCACAGTTGCGCTACTGGCATTTGGACCCGTTGATAGACCGGGCCGCGCTCGGTGTGACCGAGTTGCTCAGCAACGTCCACCGGCATGCCCGGCCCGACAAGTCGTGCACCGTCGAACTGGAACTTCTGGTCGACCGGCTCACGGTCTCGGTGCGCGATCACGATCCGCGCCTCCCGGTGGTGGCCGACGCGACGGACGTCACGCCCCTGGCCACCTGTGGGCGGGGCCTGGCGATGGTGGCCGCGGTGAGCGAGAGCTGGGGGGCACGCCCGGACGGCGACAACGGCAAGGTCGTGTGGTTCACGCTGCCCGCGCCGTCCACGGCCCAGCGGCAGCCGGCCCGCTCGCCCCGCCCCGTGGCCGAGCCACAGCCGGTACCGCGGCTCACCGAGGTGCAGCCGGCACCGGCACCGGTCGCCGCTGCTCCGACCCCCGTGGTGGCCCACGCCTCGGCCGCGGCACCCGCTCCCGCCCGGGCGGCCGTCCCCGGCTGACCGGGCGGCGAGTCGGTCACCCGCCGCGGTGGCCTCCGCCGCACTTCCGCAGGCAGGCGTCGCACGGCGTCTCACTCGGTGGCGATCGCGCGCAGTACGTCCAGGCGGGCGGCTCGACGGGCCGGGCGCAGGCCCGCAAGGACGCCTGCCGCCAGGCCGACCAGGACGACCACGGCGAGCCGGACGGGTGGGAGGGCGAAGGCGAACGCGGTGTCGCTCGCGCCGTCCGAGGCCTTGACCAGGACCCAGCCCAGGAAGCTGCCGAGGGCGAGTCCGCCTGCCGTACCGAAGGCGGCGACCAGGACCGACTCCCAGCGGACCATGGCCCGCAGCTGGGCCCGGGTCTGCCCGACGGCCCGCAGCAGGCCCAGTTCCCGGGTGCGTTCGTGCAGGGCGAGGGTCAATGTGTTGGCGATGCCCAGCAGTGCGATGACCACCGCGAGGGCGAGCAGTGCGTAGACGAGCGTGAGCATCATGTCGATACCGCGGGCGGAGGACTGCGCGTACTCCTCCCGGGTCTGCACCTCGGGGTTGCCGTACCGGACGGCCACCTTCCGCACGGCCGCCTTGCCCGCGTCGGCGCTCACACCGTGCCGGAAGGTGACGGCGATCAGCGTGTCGGCGTCCTGGGTGCGGTGCGGTGCCCAGGCGGCGCGGGTGATGACGTAGTCGCCGGCGAGTTCGGACCGGCCGTAGACGGCACGGACGGTGAAGTTCTGCGTCCGTGCGTCGGTGAAGGTGAGCCGGGCCGTGTCACCGGTGTGCAGGCCTCGGCGGTCGGCCTCCGCACGGGTCAGCGCGATGCCGTCGGTGCCGAGGTCGCGCAGGGATCCGGTGACCGTGCCGAGGTCGAAGGTCCGGGCGAGCGCGACCGGGTCGGTCACGGTCAACGCCCGTCCCTTGCCGTCCACTTCGGCGACCCCGCGGCCCAGTCCCACGGCGGTGTCCACCTCGGGCAGCCGCTGCAGGGACGGGGCGAGCCGGGGGCTGAGCCCGCTGCCGCCCGCACCGAACGAGGGCGTGCTGACGGCGACGTCACCCGCGAAGGACCGGGACACCGTCTGGTCCATGGTGGCCTTCAGCGAGGCGCCGAACACGGTGAACAGGGACACGACGGCCACCCCGATCATCAGGGCGCTCGCGGTGGCGGCGGTCCGCTTCGGGGCGCGCAGGGCGTTGCGCCGGGCGAGGGCTCCGGTGACACCGCGGACCCGGTCCAGGGGTGCGCCGAGGAGTCGTACGGCCGTGGTGGCGGCGACGGGACCCAGCACCACGAAGGAGACCAGGGCCAGCAGCGCGCCGAGTCCGGCCGGCCACACGGACGGTGGGCCGAGGACACCGGTGAGGGCCGCCGCGACAGCCGCGGCACCGAGGACCGCTCCGGCGACCGCGCGGAGGCGGGACGCGCCGGAGGAGTCGACGGCGGTCTCGCGCAGCGCGGCCAGCGGGGCGGTGCGGCCGGCGCGCAGGGCGGGCAGCAGCGCGGAGCCCAGGCAGACCACGATGCCGACGGCGAGCGGCAGGACCATCGACAGCGTCTTGATCACCAGGTCGCCCTCGGGGAAGGGGAATCCGATCGCCGGGAACAGCGCCTGGAGCCCGGCGGCGATGCCGATCCCGCCCGCGAGCCCGGCGGCGGAGGCCGTGACGGCGACGACGCAGGCCTCAGCGAGCGCCGCGGCGGACACCTGGCGGCGGGAGGCGCCGAGGGCGCGCAACAGGGCGTTCTCACGGGTGCGCTGGGCGACCACGATCGCGAAGGTGTTGTGGATGGAGAAGGTGGCGACGAGCAGGGCGACGCCGGAGAAGACGAGCAGGAACGTCGTGAAGACCGTCAGGAACTGGCTGGAGATCATGTCGTTGTTCTCCTGCGCCGAGTCCTGGCCGGTGATGGCCTCGACTCCCTCGGGCAGTACGGGAGTCAGCCGCCGCACCAGTTCCCGCTGGCTCACTCCGGGGCCGGCCCGCACCTGGATGCTCGCCGCCCGGCCGGGCCGCGCGGTGAGGTACTTCTCGGCATCGGCCCGGGTCATGCCGGCGAAGGTCACCTGGGCCATGCCGTCCTGGCCGCCGAAGGTCGCGAGACCGACGACGGTCACCCTGACCGGGTCCGGGGTGCGCAGGGTGGTGGTGTCACCGATCTTCAGGCCGCCCTTCTTCGCGGCTCCCCGGTTGATCACGACTTCGCCGGAGCGCGCGGGGAGACGGCCCTCGGCGAGCTGGTACGGGTTGAGTTCCGGGTCGGTGATCCAGTTGCCGGCGAGGGTCGGCGGGCCCTGGCCGCCGACGGGTTCGCCGTCGGCGCCGACGAGTTGACCGGCGCCCTGGATGTTCGGTGCGGCGGCCGCCACGCCGGGGACCCGTTCGATGGTCCTGACCAGCGAGATGTCGACCGGCCGTCGTACGCCCTGGGCCTCGCCGGGTGTGGTGATGGCATCGGCGCCGCGTACGACGGCGTCCGTGCCGCTGGTGGCCTCGCCGAACATGGAGCCGAAGCCGGCGCGCAGCGTGTCGCCCATGACCAGGGTGCCGGCCAGGAAGGCGACACCGAGGAACACCGCGAGGAACGTGCCGGCGAAGCGCCGCCGGTGCCCGCGCAGCGCGGTGAGACCGAGCCGGAGCGAGGGGTTCATGAGCGCACCTCGAAGGCCTTCATGCGGTCCAGGACCTTGTCGGCGGTCGGGGACGCCATCCGGTCGACCAGCCGCCCGTCGGCGAGGAAGAGGACCTCGTCGGCGTGGGCGGCGGCGACCGGGTCGTGGGTGACCATGACGACCGTGCGGTCCATCTGCCGTACGGCGCGGCCCAGGAGGGCGAGGACCTCGCCGCCGGAGCGGGAGTCGAGGTTGCCGGTCGGCTCGTCGGCGAAGACGACGTCCGGGCGGCCCGCGAACGCCCGTGCCACGGCGACGCGTTGCTGCTGTCCGCCGGACAGCTCGGAGGGCCGGTGGTGCAGCCGCTCGCGCAGCCCGACGACGTCCACGAGCGCGTCGATCCACTCCCGGTCGCCCCGCTTCCCGGCGAGGTCAAGGGGCAGGGTGATGTTCTCCGCGACGGTCAGCGTCGGCACCAGGTTGAACGCCTGGAAGACGAAGCCGACCCGGTCGCGGCGCAGCAGGGTCAGGCGGCGGTCGTCCAGCGCGCCCAGCTCGGAGTCGCCGATGTGGGCGGTGCCCGAGGTGAGCGTGTCGAGGCCGGCCGCGCAGTGCATCAGCGTGGACTTGCCGGAGCCCGAAGGGCCCATGATCGCGGTGAAGCGGCCGGCGGGGAAGTCGACGTCCACGCCGTCCAGGGCTCGTACGGCGGTGTCTCCATCGCCGTACACCTTCACCGCGCCCGCCACGCGGGCCGCCGCGCGCAGGGCGGTCGTGGTCATACCGCACCGCCCTTGTCGATGCGGCCGAACTGCTCCTCCAGGACGGAGAGCCGGCGCCAGTACTCGTCCTCGTCGATCTCGCCGGAGGCGAAGCGGCGGCCGAGGACCGCGAGCGGCGAGTCGCCCGCCGGGCGTGCGCCGTCCATGGGCCGCCAGGGGCCGCCGCGGCCGCGCCGGACGGTGCGGCGCAGGAAGGTGACGGCGCCGGTCACGACGACCGCCCAGATCAGCGGGAAGAACAGGATCCACGGGCCGGGTCCGCCGTCCCAGTTCGCCAGGGTCTGCATGTCGGTTCGACTCCCTTGTCGGCAGGGTCTCGGGGTGATGCCACGAGACTCCCTCCGGCAGGGGGTCCGGGTCGTCGTGCGGCCGGCGGCAGTGCGCGTACCTCCGCGGGAGTACGCCGGTGGGACGCGGCTGCTCCTTGAGGACTCGCGAATTGTAACTACTAGTATGTACAGTGCTCTCATGAGCACCTCGGAACGACTGATCGAGTCCACCCGCGAGCTGCTGTGGGAGCGCGGCTACGTGGGCACGAGCCCCAAGGCGATCCTTGAGCGCGCCGGAGCCGGCCAGGGCAGCATGTACCACCACTTCAAGGGCAAGCCGGACCTGGCGCTGACGGCGATCCGACGCACCGCCGAGGAGCTGCGGGCGACCGCCGAGGGCGTGCTCGACGGGCCGGGTACACCGTACGAGCGCATCGAGGCGTATCTGCTGCGCGAGCGTGACGTGCTGCGCGGCTGTCCGATCGGCCGGCTGACCATGGATCCGGACGTGATCGCGAGCGACGAGCTGCGTGCGCCCGTGGACGAGACGATCGCGTGGATCCGCGGGCGGATCGCCGGGATCGTCGAAGAGGGCAAGCGGCAGGGGCAGTTCGCGCCCGGCCTGGACGGTGAGGAGATCGGCGCTGCCGTCCTCGCGACCGTGCAGGGCGGCTACGTACTCGCCCGTGCCTCCGGCTCCCCCGCCGCGTTCGACGCCGGCGTCCGTGGCCTGCTCTCCCTGCTCGCACCCCGAACTCCCTGACTGGAGAACCGATTTCCGTGCACATCACCAGACGGCGTCCCGAGAGCCTGCAGGGCCCGGCGGAGAACTTCACCGGCTCGGTCTGGCTGGACGAGATAGCCGCCCCCGCCGCCCCGTCCCGGCTGCGCATGTTCAACGTCCACTTCGCGCCGGGCGCGCACACCGCCTGGCACCGGCATCCCCACGGCCAGGTGCTGCACGTCCTGGAGGGCGAGGGGCTGGTGCAGCGCAGGGGCGGTGCGGTGGAGGCGATCCGGGCGGGCGACACGGTGTGGATCGAGCCGGGCGAGTGGCACTGGCACGGTGCCGCGCCGCGCACCTTCATGAGCCACCTCGCGGTCGTGGAGGCCGCGGTGGACGGCACGACGACCGAGTGGCACGAGCACGTGAACGACTACCCCGCCTGAGACGGGCGACCGACTCCGCCGCCCGAGAAGGGAACCGCGACATGCACGCCATGCAGTACGAGTTCACCCTGCCCGCGGACTACGACATGGGCATCATCCGCTCCCGCGTCGCCCGTGTCGCGCATCGTCTGGACGACTGGGACGGCCTCGGCATCAAGACGTACGTGCTGCGCGAGCGCGGAGTGCACGGCTCGCCGGTGAACCAGTACGGGCCGTTCTACCTCTGGAACACGATGGAGGGCATGAACCGCTTCCTCTGGGGCGGCGCGTTCCAGGGACCGGTCGACGACTTCGGACGGCCGGACGTACGGCAGTGGACAGGCCTGGCCTTCGAGGAGGGATCGGCCGCCGGCTCTCCCGCCGGGTTCGCCGTGCGGCGGCGCCAGCCGGTGCCGGACGGTGTGGAGTTGGCCGCGTTCATGGCGGATGCGGCGAGCGAGACCGGGCGGCTGGCCGCGGCGGACGGGGCGGTGCTGGTGGCGGCCGCCGTGGACACGCGCGCGTGGGAGGTGGTCCACTTCTCGCTCTGGGAACATGGGGCGCCCAAGGCCGAGGGCGACGTGTTCGAGGTGCTGCACCTGTCGGCGCCCGGGCGGGGCGACCTGCCGCGCGGGCGGCAGTGGTGAGCGCGGTCCGTACGGTCCTCGGTGACATCCGCCCCGAGGAACTGGGCGTGTGCGACGCGCACGACCATCTCTTCCTGCGCAGCCCGCAGTTGCCGGGTCAGGAGCTGGACGACCGCTCCGCCGCGCGGGCCGAGCTGACGGCGTTCCGCGCGGCGGGCGGAGACGCGGTCGTGCAGTGGACGCCGTACGGCATGGGCCGACGGACGGCGGACCTGCCGGGGCTGTCCCGGGCCACGGGTGTGCACCTGGTCTGCGCGACGGGACTGCACCAGGCGGCGCACTACGCCCCGCAGTCGCTCGACGGGCTGCGTGACGGACTGGCCGGGCTGTTCGTCGCCGAGCTGACGGAGGGCATCGGCAGCTCGGGGGTCCGGGCCGGGCTCATCAAGGTGGCGGGCGGCTTCCACGGCCTCGACGCGCACGCCCGCCGGACGATGACCGCGGCGGCCGAGGCCCATCACGCCACCGGTGCGCCGATAGCCGTCCACCTGGAGCTGGGCACCGGCGCGCTGGACGTGCTCGACCTGCTGTGCGGCGAGTCGGGCGTGCCAGGTCACCGGGTGATCCTCGGACACCTCAACCGCTTCCCCGACCCGGTGGTGCAGCTGCAGGCCGCCGAGTCGGGCTGCTGGCTGGCCTTCGACGGGCCCTCCCGCGCCCACCACGCCACCGACTGGCGGACACCCGAGGCGGTCCGTGCCCTGGCGGAGGCCGGGTACGGGGACCGGCTGCTGCTCGGCGGTGACACGGTGGTCGCCGGGGCACGATCGGTGGACGGCGGACCCGGGATGCCGTACCTGCTGCGCCGGGTGCGGCCGCGGTTGGCGGCGGCGGTGGGTGCGGAGCTGGTGGACCGCATCCTCAGGGAGCACCCGGGGCGGGCGTTCGCGGTCGACTGGAAGTGACCGGGCGTGGCCCGATCATGTCGATCCCTGTCCCTCGGGGCGGTTCCGGTGCCGGTGGCAGTCCGGAGGATGGGAGTCGGCACACCGCCCCACCTCTGCCCGAAGAGATGAGACCGCCATGACCCTGGAGATGCGCGAGCGCTGCGAGCGCTGCGAGACCACCGAGCTGCCCGCGGACGGCCCTGCCCGCATCTGCTCCTACGAGTGCACGTTCTGCGTGACGTGCGGCGAGGCGATGGGGCACGTCTGTCCCAACTGCGGCGGGGAACTGGTGGCGAGGCCCCGGCGGGTGGCCGTCGCCCGGCGGCGCTGAGCCGTGCGGCTCAGACCAGTTCGGGTTGCGGTTCCGGTCGCGACGCCGGTGCGGCCTTCGGCTCCCACACTCTGGTGGTTCGCACATAGCCGTAGATCACTGAGATCATCGCCAGAACGAGAAGCGGTCCGAACACCCACGGGTGGTCGGCCATCTCCATCGGCAGACAGCGATAGGACACCAGGAGCGCGACGAAGACGGTCGCGCCGTGAGCGACCAGCTGGATTCCCGACCGGTCCCAGCCACGGTCGTGCGCGCGCAGAGCTGCCTCGATCGTCAGCGTGAACACCACCCCTGCGATGAGGTCCGCGCCGTAGTGGTAGCCGAAGCCCAGCGTCGCGCCGAGCGTGGCAACCAGCCAGAACGCGCCCGCGAATCGCAGAATGCGCGGGCCCCTGCGGGAATGAACGAAGATCGCGGTGGCCCACGCCGTATGCAGGCTGGGCATGCAGTTGCGGGGGGTGAGCTGGTCGTACGGCATCGGGTGCGGCACGTTGACCGGTGGCGTGTCCGGCCACAGGTCGGCCACCGCCCAGTGCCCGCCGCCCGTGCCGAAGGCGCCGGGGCCGTAGGCGAAGACCGGTCCGACCACCGGGAAGATCATGTAGATGGCCGGTCCGACCAGGCCGATCGCCAGAAAGGTGCGCACCAGATGGTGGCGCGGGAAGCGTCGCTCGACCGCCACATGACGCAGCTGGTACAGCGTGACGACGACCGCTGCCACCGCGAGCTGAATGTAGACGAAGTCGAGAACATGGGCGCCGATCGGGCCGATGGCCCTGACGATCCGGCCCGCCAGCCACGACGGGTCGCCCAGCGCGTGGTCGGCCGTTGCCACGTACTGGTCGAGCACCGTCGGACGGGTCTTCGACGTGATGAGCAGCCAGGTGTCGCCGGTCTTGCGGCCGGACACCAGCAGCAGGGCCAGCCCGACGCCCTTCAGCAGCAGGACACGTTCCCGTCCGGTGCGGCGTGTGACGGCGATGACCGCGCAGCCCAGAATCACCCACAACGCGCCGTTGCCGAAGGGGTGGCCTTCGGCCGCCTTGTCGCCGACCGCCCATCGCACCAGAAAGAAGCCGACGTCGATGCCGATCGCGGCACCAGCCGCGATGAACCTCTCCCGCCGGGTGAGCACCACCATCATCAACGCCATGCTGGCGTACAACAGCGGCCCCGACTTGGGGCGGAACACCACCTCTTGCACCTGGCTGGTGATCGGCCCCGGCAGGCCGTAGTGACGTGCGGCGATCTCCAGCGTGATGAGGAATCCGAGGACTGCCACACCCGCCGCGGCCCACAGCAGCGCCCGTGGTCGACGCCACGCGGCGGACTCAATTCCGCAATTTTGTCTAGATATCACTTACTTGGCCGATTTGTTAGGTTTTGATTAAGCAGGCGACAAGGGTGATCACCGTAAGTTCGAACATGTTATCGGCGCGGGTGAGTTTCGCCGGTCCCGGGTCACAGCAGATCCCGTACGATGCGCTGTCGTGGCAATACAGAATCCCTGGGGAGCACCGTACGGCAGCCCGCAGCCGCCGCCGAACATCCCGGCAAAGGACTTGCGCCCGCGGCGCATCTGGTACCTGGTGGCTGCACTGCTCGGGCTGGTACTGGCCGGCGTCGGCATCGCCTTCATCGTGGTGACGGTGAAGAACACGGTGGACTCGATCAACACCGCCCGGAGCTTCTCCAGCGGCGACTCCCAGACCTTCGACTTCGTCCAGGGGAAGACCGAGGCGATCTACGTCTCCCAGTCCGGGAAGGGTCAGGTCGACTGCCGGATCCCGGGCATGGAGTCCGGGTCGATGACCCAGCCGGACAGCACCTTCCACATCACCATCGGGTCCCGCACCTGGGAGCGCGTCTTCGAGGTGAATCCCGCGAGCAGCGGCAAGTACGAGGTCACGTGCACCTCGGAACTGCCGGCCGAGTTCGCGCTGGGAGACAAGCCCCGGGTGGGCTCGACGATCGGCGGCATCGCCGCGGGAGTCGTCTGCTTCCTCGCCGCGTTCGCCACATCCGTGACCATCGTCATCGTCACCGCCGTCCGCCGCAGTCGCCACCGTCGACGACTCACCACCATGTGGGCACCTCCGCCGCAGTGGGGCGCACCGCCCTACGGCCCCAACCCGGGTCCACCGCCCACCGTTTGAGTCGGTCGAGGCAGCGCTCGACGTGTTGCGCTGCTTGTGAGTGTCGCGGTTGAAGCCAGGGGCCGGCGCTCGCCTGGAGCCGGGCCGCTCGGATGGTCGGCCGATGGTCGAGGAGAGGGGCCCTAGTCCCCGCAGAACTTCTTCTCCGCCGCGGCCGCGCCGTCCCTGAACCCTGCCCGGAAGTTCTCGTTGACCGTGACGCCCTGCAGCTGCTGCACGTCGCAGTCGCTCTTCATGGCCGCGTAACCCGCCTTGTAGCCGGCCGCGTACTGCTCCTGGGCGCTCTGGCGTCCCCCTTGCTCGGCCGTGCCGCACCTGACCTCGGGGCCGCCGACCTGCCGGGCAGTGATGGTGCCACGGGCATGAGTGACCGTCGCGGAGAAGTTCCCGCCGGCGTCCGTCCGCACGGTGCCCTGGGCCCCGTGCGCGGACTCGATGAAGACGGCCTTGTTCGGCTCGAAGTCCTCGCCGATGACCTTCAGGTTCGCCCGACCGTCGGCCCGCGAGACACCACAGGTGGGCGACACCGCCACGGCCGGCGAGGCGGCAAGCTCCACCACCCCCGCTGTCAACGACGACACCACCAGGGGGACCAGCACCGCCAGGCGTACGCGTCGACCGTTCATGGGAAGGCTCCTACGTGGCTCGTCCCCCTTCAGCCCCCGCCCTCCAGCGTCTCTCCGACGGTAAGGGGTGTCAAAAGGGGGGCAGACTTTAGCCGCCGCCGACCAGCGCCCCCAGCGGATCGTCCAGTACCGGCTGCCAGGCCAACTCCGCGGCGCCGACCAGGCTGTTGTGGTCCAGGGTGCAGGGCAGGATGGGGACGCCGCCGCTCTGGCCCCACAGGCTGCGGTCGGCGACGACCGCGCGCAGGCGTTCGGGGTCGGCGTCGAGGAGGGTGCGGTGCAGGCCGCCGAGGATGATGCGGTCGGGGTTGAGGATGTTGACCAGACCGGCGAGGCCCAGGCCGAGGCGGTCGATCAGGGCCTCGGCCGCGGTGCGGACGGTCGGGTCGGCGTACTGGGTGCGGAGCAGGTCGTTGGCCTGCTTGAGCAGCGAGACCTCGGGGCCCGGCTCGCGGCCCGCCTCGAGGAGGAGGGCCAGCGGATCCGCCTCGACGTCCAGGCAGCCCCGGCCGCCGCAGTGGCAGGGGCGGCCCTCCGGGTTGACGGTGAGGTGACCGACCTCCAGGGCCAGGCCCGAACTGCCCGTGTGGAGGCGGCCGTCGAGGACCAGGGCCCCGCCGACGCCCCGGTGCCCGGTGGCCACGCACAGCAGGTCCCGCGCGCCCCGGCCCGCGCCGTGCCGGTGTTCGGCGAGCGCGGCGAGGTTGACGTCGTTGCCCGCGAAGGCGGGGCCGGTGATGCCCGCGGCGCGCACGCACTCGGCGAAGATCCGGCGTACCGGAGCGCCCACCGGCCAGGCCAGGTGGAGGGGGTTGAGGGCCAGGCCGTCGGGATCGGCGACGGCGGAGGGGACGGCGAGTCCGGCGCCGACGCAGCGGCGGCCCGTCGTACGGAGGAGTTCCGCACCGGCCTCCACCACGGAGCCCAGTACCTTCGCCGGGTCGGCGTCGACGGTCTCGCAGCCGGGCGCGGTCGCCACGATCCGTCCGCCGATGCCGACCAGCGCGGCCCGGAACCCGTCGGCGTGGACCTGCGCGGCCAGCGCGACCGGGCCGTCCTCGGCGACCTCCAGCCGGTGCGAGGGACGCCCCTGGCCACCGGCTGCCGCGCCCGGCCGGGCGTCGACCCGGATCAGCCCGAGCGCCTCCAGCTCCGCGGCCACCGCTCCGGCCGTCGCCCGGGTGACCCCGAGTTCGGCGGTGAGCACGGCCCGGGTCGGCGCCCGCCCGGTGTGCACGAGCTCCAGCGCGGGTCCGAGCGCTCCGCGCCCCCGGTCCAGCCGCACCCTCGAGGTGGTCCCTTCCCCCGCTTTCCGGGGGTCCGCCTTGCCGCTCATGAGGGTGAGTCTCCCATGATCCGCAGCTGTCGTGGCCTGCGCCGTGATCTACAGCCCGCTCACCCGCAGGGTGATGTTCAGCCGCCCGGCGAGACCCAGTTCCGGCGGCGCAGTACCGGGGTGCACGCGGGGCACGCCGTGGTGGGCGAGCCGGGAGGGCCCGCCGAAGACGAACAGGTCGCCGCTGCGCAGGTCCACATCGGTGTACGGCTTCGTACGGGTCTGCGTGTTGCCGAAGCGGAAGACACAGGTGTCGCCGAGGCTCAGCGACACCACCGGCGCGTCCGACCTCTCGTCGGCGTCGCGGTGCATGCCCATGCGGGCGGTGCCGTCGTAGAAGTTGATCAGGGCGATGTCGTACGGCTCGGCCGGGACCGCCTGCGGGCCGAGCGCGTCGGCCACCGCGCCGCGGCCCAGCTCGTCCAGCCAGGCCGGGAAGGGCTTCACGGGGGCGCCGTCGCCGTCGACGACCGTGCGGGCGTAGGCGTACGGGTACCAGTGCCAGCCCAGACAGACCTGCCGGGCGGTCATCGTGCCGCCGCCGGGCGTACGGACCGTGCGCAGCCCGGCAGGGGGGCGCGCCCAGTCGCGGCAGGCGGTCAGGAGCGCGCGTTGCCGCTCGGCGTCGAGCCAGTGCGGGACGTGCACGGCGCCCGGTGCGACCTCGGCCCGCTCCCGCGGAAACAGTTCCACGTCCATGCGCTCCATCCTGCCCGAGCCCCGTCCGACCAGCCCTGAGCTGCGGCTCGGCTAGCCTGGGGAGCGATGAACGACCGTATGACGACTCCGTGGGGCGAGTTCGAGCTGTCCCGCTTCCCCGAGGATCCCCGCGACCGGCTGCGTGCCTGGGACGCCTCCGACGCGTACCTGCTGCGGCACCTGGCCGAGGAGGGGGTGCCGCTCACGGGCACGGTCGTGGTGGTCGGCGACCGCTGGGGCGCACTCGCGACGGCGCTCGCGCGGCACCGGCCGACGCAGATCACCGACTCCTTCCTGAGCCAGGAGGCGACCCGGGCGAACCTGGCCCGGGCCGGGGTCGAGCCCGGTGCCGTGGGCCTGATCACCACCCAGGACCCGCCGCCGGAGCGGGTGGACGTGCTGCTGGTGCGTGTGCCGAAGAGCCTGGCGCTGCTGGAGGACCAGCTGCTGCGGCTCGCTCCCGCGGTGCACGCGCAGACGGTGGTCGTCGGCACCGGGATGGTGAAGGAGATCCACACCTCCACGCTGCAGCTGTTCGAGCGGATCCTCGGGCCGACCCGGACCTCTCTCGCGCAGCAGAAGGCCCGCCTGATCTTCTGCACCCCGGACCCGGCCCTGGAGCGGCCCGCGAACCCGTGGCCGTACAGCTACGCGCTCCCGGACGGTGTCGGCGCGGTCTCCGGGCGGACGGTCGTCAACCATGCCGGCGTCTTCTGTGCCGACCGGCTCGACATCGGCACCCGGTTCTTCCTGGAGCACCTGCCGGCCGGGACGGGCGGCGCGCGCGTGGTGGACCTCGGCTGCGGCAACGGCGTGGTCGGTACGGCGGTGGCGGTGGCCGATCCGCAGGCCGAAGTGCTGTTCGTGGACGAGTCGTTCCAGGCCGTGGCCTCGGCGGAGGCGACGTACAAGGCCAACGGGGTGCCCGGCCACGCCGAGTTCCGGGTCGGGGACGGGCTGGCCGGAGTGGCGCCCGGCAGTGTGGACCTCGTCCTGAACAACCCGCCGTTCCACTCCCACCAGGCGACGACGGACGCGACGGCGTGGCGGATGTTCACCGGGGCGAAGCGCGCGCTGCGCCCCGGCGGCGAGCTGTGGGTGATCGGCAACCGGCACCTGGGGTACCACGTCAAGCTGAAGCGGCTGTTCGGGAACAGCCAACTGGTGGCGAGCGACCGGAAGTTCGTGGTGCTGAAGGCCGTCAAGCGGGGCTAGCGCCGGATTCTCGGCCGAGGACGCCGATGATGCGGGCGACCTCCCGGGCCATCGCCTCCCTGCCCACGCTGAGGTACTTGCGTGAGTCGACGGCTTCCGGGTGGGCGGCGAGGAAGGCCCGGATGGCGCCGGTCATGGCCGCGTTGAGGGCGGTGCCGACGTTGACCTTGGCGATGCCGCCCGCGACGGCGGCGACCAGGCCCTCGTCCGGCACGCCGGAGGACCCGTGCAGGACCAGCGGGACGGTCAGCGCGGCGGACAGCCGTTTGAGGAGACCGTGGTCGAGGGCGGCGGTGCGGGTGGTCATGGCGTGCACACTGCCGACGGCCACGGCGAGGGCGTCGACCTCGGTGCCGGCGACGAAGTCGCGCGCCTGGTCGGGATCGGTACGGGCGCCGGGCGCGTGGGCGTCCAGCGGGGGCCGGCCGTCCTTGCCGCCGATCTGCCCCAACTCGGCCTCGATCCACAGCCCTTGGGTGTGCGCCCAGTCGGCGGCGGCCCGGGTCGCGGCGAGGTTCTCGGCGTAGGACAGGCGGGCGGCGTCGTACATCACCGAACTGAACCCGGCGTCGGGCGCCTGGCGCAGCAGGTCGTGGCTCTGCACATGGTCGAGGTGCAGTGCGACGGGTATGTCGGCGCGTTCGGCGGCGGCGACGGCGGCGCGGGCGAGCGGCAGGAGCCGTCCGTAGCGGAACTTGACGGCGTTCTCGCTGACTTGGAGGACCACGGGTGCGCCGGCGGACTCGGCGCCCGCGATGACGGCCTCGACGTGTTCCAGGGTGATGATGTTGAAGGCGGCGACGGCGGAGCGGGCTTCGGCGGCACGGTTGATCAGTTCGCCGGTGGTCGCGAGGGGCACGGCTTGGCTCCCTTCCCGGGTGCGGGTCAGTCGGCGAGGATCACCGAGCGGGTCAGGTGGCGCGGCTGGTCGGGGTCGAGGCCACGGTGGGCGGCGACGGCGACCGCGAGGCGCTGGACGCGGACGAGTTCGGCGAGCGGATCGAGCGTCCCCTCGACCCAGAGGGCTCCCGTGTCGCGCACCTGTTCGGCGAGTCCGGCGGGCGCTTCGTCGAGCATCCAGGTCGCGGTGCCCTCGGTGGTCACGCTGATCGGGCCGTGCCGGTACTCCATCGCCGGGTAGGCCTCGGTCCAGGACAGCGAGGCCTCGCGCATCTTCAGGCCGGCCTCGTTCGCGAGCCCGACGGTCCAGCCGCGGCCCAGGAAGGTGAACTGGGTGCAGTCCACGAGCCTTTCGGGCAAGGGGGAGACAAGGGCAGCGCGGGCGTCGGTGACGACGGCGTCGGTGTGCAGGCCGAGGTGGGCGCGCAGGAGGGTGAGGGCGGTGGTGGCGAACCGGGTCTGGACGACAGAGCGTTCGTCGGCGAAGTCCAGCACGACGAGGTCGTCGGCGGCTGTCATCACTGGGGTGGCCGGGTCGGCGGTCAGGGCCGTCGTCCGCGTGCGCCCCCTCAACTGCCCGAGCAGGTCCAGCACTTCGGTGGTGGTGCCGGAGCGGGTCAGGGCGACGACCCGGTCGTACGACCGCCCGCGCGGGAACTCGGAGGCGGCGAACGCGTCCGTCTCCCCCTGCCCCGCGGCCTCACGCAGGGCGGCCACCGCCTGCGCCATGAAGTACGACGTCCCGCACCCGACGATCGCGACCCGCTCCCCCGCACCCGGCAGCGCTCCGGCGTGCCGCCCCGCCTCCTCGGCCGCCCGTATCCAGCACTCGGGCTGGCTGTTCAGCTCGTCCTCGACATGGCTCATGCCACACCCTCCCCTTGCTGATTGTTCCTGCAAGATATAGCGAGCTTTCGAGCACAATCAAGCATTCGAGCACACGCGGGGGTGCGCTAGGGTCGCCGGAGAGACGGAGAACGGAGGCTGCGGATGTCCCGGGACGCCCGCTGGAAGGCGCTGCTGGAACTGCTCGTCGAGCGCGGCCGGCTGGAGGTCGAGGAGGCGGCTGCCGAACTGGAGGTGTCGGCGGCGACGATCCGCCGGGACTTCGACCAGCTCGCCGAGCAGCAGATGCTGGTGCGCACCCGGGGCGGGGCGGTGGTCCACGGGGTGTCGTACGAACTGCCCCTGCGCTACAAGACGGCCCGTCGCGCCTCCGAGAAGCAGCGGATCGCCAAGGCGGTGGCGGATCTCGTGTCACCGGGCGAGGCGGTCGGGCTGACCGGTGGCACGACCACCACGGAGGTGGCTCGCGCGCTGGCCGTGCGCGGCGACCTCGGCACCGGCTCACCGGCGCTGACCATCGTCACGAACGCCCTCAACATCGCCAACGAGCTCGCGGTACGCCCGCAGTTCAAGATCGTCGTGACCGGTGGGGTCGCACGCCCACAGTCGTACGAGCTCATCGGTCCGCTCGCGGACGGCGTGCTCGGCCAGATCACGCTCGACGTCGCCGTCCTCGGCGTGGTCGCGTTCGACGTCACACACGGCGCGGCGGCACACGACGAGGCGGAGGCGGCGATCAACCGGCTGCTGTGCGAGCGCGCCGAGCGGGTGATCGTGGCCGCGGACTCCAGCAAGCTCGGCCAGCGGGCGTTCGCCCGTATCTGCGCGGCGGAGCTGGTGGACACGCTCGTCACCGACACGGCGGTGGGGCAGGACACGGTGCGCCGCTTCGAGGAGGCGGGCATCCGCGTCCTCGCGGTGTGAGTCAGAAGCCGCTGCGGTCGGCGCTCACGAACCCCGCGCCGCGCTGGTCGTTACAGCCGACCACCGCCCGGTCGACCGGGTCGGGCCAGGCCTGCTGAGCCTGGAGCGCCATGCTCACGAGGGTCAGCAGCAGGTCGACGTCGCTCGCGGCGTCGAGCCTGAGGGTCACCCACTGCGAGCCCGGCACGATCCGGATGGCGCCCGTGTGTTTCAGGTCCCGGGCGAACCGCCGGATGGCCCGGTCGGTCAGCCGTAGGTCGACATCACGGTCGGAGTGGAAGTGGGCGATCTCGCCCTGGGCCGAACACACGGCCTGTCCCAGGCCGCAGCTCGGGACGGCCGGTCTCAGGTCCGGCCAGGTCGCCAGTTGCGCGAGCGCGCGCGAGGCCAACGTCATGGGCCCATCATGGCCCGCTCACCCGCCCGCAACCAGCTCGTGAGCAAGCATTAACCGACCTGTTTCCATGACCGTTTCGGACACCCACGGACGTGCCCGCGTCGCGAACAGGTCCTGCCCGACGCCTGGTTGACGCCGCCGGACCGAACGGCAGCCGGAAATCATCCCTGGCCAGAGGTGCTTCAGGGACACACTCCGCCTATCGAATTCGGTATGACAAACAGCCTCACGTGTGACAAACCCGTGCACCTGTTCTCATTCTTCGGAGCCCCGGCGGGTGATGGCCAGCCACTCGGGCGCCTGCTCGGGGGCGCTGTAGTTGTCGTGCCAGTTCCACCATTCGTACGGCGGGGTCTGGGGATAGCCCTCGGGCGAGTCCTCCCAGGTCTCCTGCCGTCCGAGCGCGGTCATGTCGAGATAGCTCCAGGTGCTCCCCATCGCCTCGTCACCGCGGGAGTTGATGAAATAGGTGCGGAACACGTTGTCGCCGGCATGGATGAACGCGTTCGTGCCGTGCCACTCGTCCACACCGAAGTCGGCGTCGAAGTCGTCGGTCAGCGAGTACCAGGGAATCGTCCAGCCCATCCGCGCCTTCACCCGCTCGATGTCCGGCTGCGGCGCGCGCGAGGCGAAGACGAGCGTGGTGTCGCGGGCGTTCAGATGCGCCAGGTTGCCCACGTGGTCGGCCACCATGGAGCAGCCGCGGCAGGCATGGTCCGGCCAGCCGAACACGCCGGGCTCGAAGAAGGCGCGGTAGACGATCAGCTGACGACGGCCGGCGAACAGGTCGAGCAGCCCCGCCGTGCCGTCGGGTCCGTCGAACTCGTACTTCTTCTCCACGGCCACCCACGGCATCCGCCGGCGCTTGGCGGCCAGTGCGTCACGGGCACGGGTCAGCTGCTTCTCCTCCACCAGCAGCTGCCGTCGCGCAGCCTCCCACTCTTCCGGCGAGACGATCGGAGGTGTCTTCATGGTGGCGTTCACCTCCCAGGGGGTGACCCGGGCGCCCCTGCAGGCCCCGTCCCTCCAGAGTCGAACGCCGGCGACGCGTTCGCATCTTCGGCAAGGTGAGGGCTTTTCGTCTCGCGGCCGGGCCTGTCCATCCACAGCAGGCGAGGAAGGCAAGGAGGAACACCCACTCCTTGCCACTCTCAACGTATAGCGCACTGGGGGGCTTGCGGCAAGGCCCCCGTCGTGGCGCAGAATCGCCGACCGAGGCCACAACCTGCGGAAACGGGAGACTCACCAAGTATGCGAGCTTTTGCCGAGGTCGGAGCTGGTGCCGAAGTCGGAGCTGGTGCCATGAACCCCTTGACGACCGGTGCTTTCGCCCTTCCCGACCGGCTCGCCGCCAAGGCCGACCCGAAGCTGATCGCCGGTGACGAGCAGCACTTCGCGGCCATCGCGGAGAGTCTCGCGCAGGCGATCGCCGAACTGTCCGACCAGCTCGCCGACTTGCGCAAGGCGCCCGGCGGCAGCGGCCGGCAGGCGCTGGACCGGGACCTGGAGATCCACCGGCTGACCGCGCGCCTGCGCACCCTGCGCCGCTTCGGTCTGGACCTGTGCCTCGGACACATCGTCAGCGCGGACGACCCCGAGCCCGTGTACATCGGGCGACTCGGACTCACCGACAGCGCGGGCCGCCGGCTGCTGCTCGACTGGCGCTCCCTCGCGGCCGAGCCGTTCTTCGCGGCGACCCACGCCGACCCGATGGGTCTGGCGAGCCGCCGCAGGTACCGCTGGACCGGCGGCCGGGTCAGCGACTACTGGGACGAGGTGTTCGCCGCCGACGGGCTCGAAGGACACGCCGCACTCGACGACCAGTCCGCCTTCGTCGCCAGCCTGGGCAGCACCCGGTCGGCCCGGATGCGGGACGTGCTCGCCACCATCCAGGCCGACCAGGACGCGATCATCCGGGCGGGCTCCCGTGGCGCTCTCGTCGTCGACGGCGGTCCGGGTACGGGGAAGACCGTGGTCGCTCTGCACCGCACCGCACACCTCCTCTACTCCGACCCTCGCCTCGGTCACCGTCGCGGCGGCGTGCTGTTCGTCGGTCCGCACCAGCCGTACCTGAACTACGTCGCCGACGTCCTCCCCAGCCTCGGAGAGGAGGGCGTGCAGACCTGCACCCTGCGGGACCTGGTCACCGAGGGAGCCGGAGCGGCGGTCGAGACCGACCCGGACGTGGCGCGGCTGAAGTCGTCCGCGGACATGGTGAAGGCCGTCGAGACGGCCGTCAGGTTCTACGAGGAACCGCCCAGCGAGGGGATGACGATCACGACCGACTGGGCCGACGTCCGGCTGAGCGCGGACGACTGGGCCGAGGCGTTCGAAGCAGGTGGAGCGGGTACCGCGCACAACGAGGCGCGTGACCAGATCTTCGACGAGCTCGTCTCGATCCTGCTGGACAAGCTCGACCGCGAGGACGTCACGCCCGACCGGCTCCGCACGGTGCTGCGGCGCGACAAGGAGCTGGTCGCCGCCCTCCACGGGGCCTGGCCGCTGCTCGAAGCGGCCGACCTGGTCGGCGACCTGTGGTCGGTCCCCGCCTACCTGCGCCTGTGCGCGCCCTGGCTCGGGCCCGACGACGTACGCAAGCTGCAGCGCAAGGACACCCCCCAGGCCTGGACGGTGTCCGACCTGCCGCTCCTGGACGCCGCACGGCAGCGGCTCGGGGATCCGGAGGCGGCGCGGCGCAAGCGTCGGCAGGAGGCCGCTCTCGCCGCTCAGCGCGAGCGCATGGCTCAGGTCGTCGACAACCTGATCGCGGCCGACGACGACGGCGAAGGCCTCATGACCCAGCTGCGCGGAGAGGACTTCCAGCGCAATCTGGTCGACGAGTCCGAACTGCCCACCCTCGACCCGGACCTGCTCGCAGGACCGTTCGCGCACATCGTGGTGGACGAGGCCCAGGAACTGACCGACGCCGAGTGGCAGATGCTGCTGCTGCGCTGCCCGTCCCGGAGCTTCACCATCGTCGGGGACCGCGCGCAGGCCAGGCACGGGTTCACGGAGTCGTGGCGGGAACGGCTCGCACGCATCGGGCTCGACCGGATCGACGTGGCCTCCCTGAGCATCAACTACCGCACGCCGGAGGAGGTCATGACGGAGGCCGAGCCGGTCGTCCGGGCCGCACTCCCGGACGCCAACGTGCCGACCTCCGTGCGCAGCACCGGCGTCCCCGTCTTCCATGGATCCGTCGCGGACCTGGACCCGGTCCTCGACACCTGGCTCGCCGAGCACGCCGACGGGGTCGCCTGCGTCATTGGCGATCCCGCGTTCCGGGAGACGTCCCGCGTCCGGTCGCTCACCCCGGAGCTGTCGAAGGGGCTCGAGTTCGACCTGGTCGTCCTCGTCGACCCGGAGAAGTTCGGCGAGGGCATCGAAGGAGTGGTCGACCGCTACGTGGCGATGACCCGGGCGACCCAGCGACTCGTCGTCCTCACCGGCTCCTGACGTCGGCCGCCGAGGCATACACGCGGTTCAGCGACCTGAACGGCATGCCCTGGTCGTGGAGGGTCCGGGGCAGTCCGAACAGCGGGAGGAGGCTGTTGACGCCGAAACGGTAATGGCGGAGATCCGGTCGCCCTCCAGGGTGGGCACCAGCAGCCCGTAGGCGTGCGCGATCGGGCTGTGGGGGTCGCGGAGGTAGGAGCCGAACGCGGGCCGGCCGTTCGCGCGCGGGGATACGAGGCGGAGCGCCTGGCCGCCCCACCACGGGAGCGTCGGGTAGAACCCGGCGATCGCCGCGTGTCCCTGGTACTCGAGGGGCTCGGGCGGCATCGTCAGCCAGGCGTCCTCGGTCATCAGTGCGACGAGCCCGTCGATGTCGGAGTTCTCCAGCGCGTCCACGAACCGCCCCACGAGCCGTCGCTCCCGCGGTGAGCGCGGCAGCGGCGCCCGGTCGCGGTCACGTACAGACCTCTGGTCGTCCAGGGTCGTACGCGCTCGCTGCAGGGCGCTGTTCGCCGAGACTCCGTTGCTCTCGAGCAGGTCCGCCACCTCGGCCGTACGGAAGCCGAGCACGTCGCGCAGCACGAGTACCGCGCGCTGCCGCGGCGGGAGGCGCTGGAGCCCGGCCACAAAAGACAGCGCGAGCGCCTCCCTCGTCTTGTAGCGGGCCTCCGGTCCCGGGGCGGTGTCCGGCAGGCCCTCCGGCAGGGCGTCCGGGTAGGGCTCGAACCAGGCCGGCTCGGGTGCGGCGCGTGGGCTCGGGCACGTCGCGCGGGGGACGGGCCGGCTCCCGCGGCTGCGGTCGGCGGCCCGTGTCGCGCAGCGAGGTCGGCCGCGCCGCCCTGGCCCGGCCGCTGTGTCCGCGCTCGACCGTGGTGATCGTGTCCAGCGGCGCCGCGCTCGGCGGCTCACCGCTGTCGGGCGGCTGCGCGGGCGCCAAGCGGATGCAGATGTTCCTCGCCGACTACCTTCAGTACGCCGCCGACGCCCGCGACCTCGGGATCCGGTTCGTCGCCCTGGTCCCGCGCCAGGTGCTGGTCGGCGCCCCGATCGGTGAGGCCGACGAGGAACTCCGCCACAGGACACGGCCGGCCGTGACGGGCAAGGGACTCGAGGCGATCTGACCCCTGCTGACCGCTGTGCCGCGAAGGGGGGTGCCGGACTCTCCTCCCGACCACGGACCGGCACCCCACCCAACCTGCGTTTATGTCGCGAACAAACAAAACCCGGACGCCCAGCGAGAACACACAGCAGAGCACGCTTAGGATCCGGTCATGGCAGACATCCCGGATGAATTGATCAAGCTGGAACGTTCCGCCGAAGAGGAGCGGGCCAAACTGGCCGGCCTGACCGGCGACGAGTACGACGAGCAGTGGCGCCGCTGGCGCACGGCATCGGAGGCCGTACAGGCGGCGATCACCGCGCACGCCGAGGCGACCGAGGAGAGCCGGTACGACGTGGAACAGGCGGTGAAGTGCGCGGTGCGGCATGCGCAGGAGGACCCGGCTGTCGAGTAGTGCGCGCCATGCGCCCCCGAACACCACCGTGCGCGCCCTGCGCGGTAGAGCGATCTGTTTCGGTCAGCGGCGCCGGCCTCGATAATGACGTGACGCCATGCGTGGGTCACGGACGGGGGAGGAACTGTGGCGCGCAAAAAGGCACTCTCAGACGTTCCCCATCGAGTAGTGATCACGGAAATCGCCAGGGACGTGATCGAGGAGATAGCCCGGGAAGAAGTGCCGATGTTCTCGGCGCTCAGCCAGGCGTACTTCGCCGATCCTCAACGGGCGGTGTCCGGGAAGGGGTCACGGAAGTCGCCGCTCGGGTTCGGATCCGACGCGGTCGAACTCATCTTGACGCCCGTCGTCCTGGCCGCCACGGCCAAGGCCGTCGAGTGCCTGGCCGACATCTTCTTCAAGCACACCACGGGGGAAGGCACCACCGCGGCCCTGCGGCGGATCTTCCGTGTCGGACAGCGCTCCCGGGGCGAGCCTGCACCGGATGATGCTGCCGAGGGCACTCCGTCCGAAGCCGGGGCCGAAGCCGGGGCCGGGGCCGTCGCCTTGGCCGTCGAATTGCGGCAGGAGGACATCGAACGGCTCAGGCACGTGGTGGAAAGCACCCTCCACGACTGTGGGGTCGCTCCGGAGACCTCCCGGCTGATAGCCGACGCGATCATCGGCCGGTGCCGGGCTCCACGGCCGACCGGCTAGCACCGCGGCAGCGCCATGACCACAGCCGGGAAAGCATTCACCGGGCGGCGTGACGGACGGCGGGTGTCAGGCGTTCCCGGCGGCACGACCAGCCGGTTCGTCCTCCTGATCGCGGCCGTGGCTGCAGGCGGACTGTACGTCTTCCTCCAGGCTTACTTCCTCGTCCCGCAGAACGCGGACTTCTTCTTCGGCACGTTCAGCCGGTGCTTCCAGGATCGCCGGATCGCACTCCCGGACCAGACCGACCAGGGCTACCAGGAGTCGCGGCGCCTGTTGTCGATCTGTCAGCAGCCCGCCTTCGTCGACCAGGCGCAGTGGGTCGGCATCGGGTTCCTGCTGCTGTGCGGCGTGGCGTTGGCCTGTTACCTCTCGCACCCCTGGTGGGTGACCCGCAGCAGGTGCGAGAGATTTCCGGCGCTGCCGAGCCTGCGCTCGCGCACGCTGTCGCGGTTTCCGTCGAAGGGCGACCCCGACCAGCGGGAGATCGCGGAGTACCTCGACCATCTGTGCCGCACGGTCGGCGTGCGACCCGCGCCCGTCTGGCTGCTGGACACTCGGGCCGGTTCGTCGAACGGGCTCGCCTTCGGCCTGCCCTGGCGGCGGCGCGTCATCATCGACGCAGGTCTGGTGCGCCGGTTCCGCACGGATCGCGACATGTTCCGCGCCGTGACCGTGCACGAGCTGGCGCACCTGCGCAATCGCGACGTGGACAAGACCTATCTGGCTTTCGGAATGGGGTGGGCCTTCCTGACCGTCGCGGTGCTGCCCTTCGGAGCGCTGACCCTGCGCAGCGCGTTGCCCGGCGAGCCGTCCGTGATCCCGCCGGTCGCCCTGCGGTACCTCGTGGACGTGCCTCATGCCCTGGGGCTGGCGGCCGCCCTCACCGTGCTGGTCCAGCTCGTGCGGAACTCGGTCCTGCGGGCACGCGAGTTGCACGCCGACGCCACGGCTGCGGCGCAGATCGGGTACGAGGCAGCAGCGGCGATCCCCCGGGCGCTGCTGAACCGTCCCACCGCGGGCCGAAGCTCCGCACGCGCCGCCCTTGCACGGCTCGCACGCCGGCTGGGGTACTGGCCGACGCCCGAGATGCGGGATCGCGTCCTGCGCGAACCGGCCCTGCTCACCCGCCCGACAGTGTGGGAGATGCTGGGTGCCGGTGTCGTGGCAGGCGTCTTCACAGCCAGTACCGATGCCCTGGTGGACACCCTGTTCCAGCTGCTCTGGGGAAAGCTCAACACCCTTGCGGGCGACCTGACGGTCGGCTGCGCCATCGGCGCCGCACTCACGGGAGTGCTCGCCGCAGCCGTGTGGCGCACCGTCGCGGCGTCCGACCCGGCACCTCGGTCCCCCGGGGCCGCATGGCCGGCGCTTCCCGCCGCACTCGTCGGAGGGTACCTCGCCGGAGCCAGCCTGCCTCTGATCACGGATGGAACCCCTCAACCTGCCACCACGCTCGAGGTTCAGGGCTTTGCATGGCTGCTGTGGACGGGACCGGTTCTGCTGGCCGGGGCCGTGTGCGTCACGGTCTGGCTCGTCTCCGCGACGCGCGGCGTGCTTCCTCGGGCCCACGGCCGGAGAGCCTTGCACGCGGTGGTGGCCACGTCCGTCGTCTCCTTCGCCCCATGGTTCGCCGTCTGGTACTCCGTCCGGCGCATCAGCGAAAGCAACGGATTCCAGCCCCTCCTGGGGGACGCCCCGGACATCGGCTCCTCGATCGGCTGGTACACGGCACTCAGCCGCTGGACGGGATTCGTATGGCAGCCGCTCACTGCGCAGGGGCACCTCCCGTCCGCCCTGGTGGGCCTGATGCTGCTCTGGCTCGTGCCGCTCGTCCCGACCCTGGTCCCGGGCAACGCGAGCGGCACCGACGCGGACGTCCGGCCACAGATCGGAACGGCTCTGCTCGTAGGCCTGTCCGGAGGGATCTCGGTGATCGGCGCGGGCGCGGCCATGCCGTTCCTCGCGCGGACCGCACTGCCGCCCGCTGTCCTGCACTATTCCGGAACGCAGTACGACACGGGGTTCCCGGCCGTCTACTGGCACACCTACATCGCGCTCGCGTGCATCGCCCAGGGTGTCGTGGCCCTGGTGATCTCGGCCGTTGTCCCAAGGCGCCGGCCCGCACTCGTCCTGGCCGGCACAGCAGTGACCGCGCTGGTGGCAGCTCTCGGCCGCGCGCCGGCCTTCGCGGTGGTCGGCTGCGCCGGCGTCTTCGGCTCGGCTGCCCGCCGGTGTGCCGTCCCGTTCGTCCCCGAGGTCCTCGCGGGGGACCTGCGGGCCATCGCCCTGCGCGGGCTGCTGGCCGCGATTCCCGCAACCCTGCTGGGAGCCGGCGCAAGAGCACTGGCACGGAGCCGGACCCCTGCCCGGCGCGATGCGCGCGCAGGGGGCGGATCCCGGATGCCTGCCCGGACCCAAGCCTGGGCACTGGTCACGGCCCTCGTCGTCCTTGTCGCAGCCGACATCGCCTCCGTGGCTGTCACGCTTCGCGGAGACCAGTACGTCTGGGAGATCTGGTTCAGCGGCTGACACCTCGCGGCCGGACCGCGTGCCGCCGTCGGTCGGCCGACCGGCACAGACACCCTTGCCGGGCAGCCGACCCCGTCAAGCCGCCTCTCCCGTACTCCCTCTGACCACAAGCCGCGGCGCCAGCACCACCTCGCGCGGCTCCTTGCGCCCCTCGTCGAGTCGCTCCACCGCCGCCCGGACCGCGTGTCGTGCCTGGTCCTCCGCGCTCTGGCTGACCGTCGTGAGGTCGACGAGGCTCAGGCGGGAGAGCGCGTCGTCGTCGTAGCCGGCGACCGAGACCCGGCCGGGGACGGCCACGCCCGCGCGGGACAGGGCGGCGAGGACGCCGATGGCGCACTGGTCGTTGTAGGCCACTACGGCGGTGGGGAGTTCGCCCTCGTCGAGCAGGTGCCGGGCCACGCGCTCCCCGGACCGCTCGGTGTTGTCGCCGGACAGGATCCGGATGTGCTCGGCGAGGCCGTGCCGGCGCATGGCGTCCCGGTAGCCGCGGCGGCGGTCGGTGGCGATGACGCCCTTGCCGCCGTCGACGTGAGCGACAAAGCGGTGCCCGAGCGCGACCATGTGGTCGACGACCTGGCCGACTCCGTCGTCGTCCGCGGTCCGTACCACGTCGAGCTGTGCGCCGGGGATACGGCGGCCCACGGCGACCACGGGCACCTTGCGGTGCAGCGCGGCGAGGGTGTCGGCGGGGGCGACCGGGCCGAGCAGGATGAGCGCCTCGCTGCGGAAGGCGAGCAGGGTCTCGACGGCGGTCTGCTCGTCGCGGGTGCGGGTCTGGGTGCTCAGCACCAGGTCGTAGCCGAACTGCTCCGCCGTGGTGTGCAGGTGCTCGACGAGTTCGGCGTGGAAGGGGCTGTGGACGTCGACCATGACGCCGAGCAGTCGGCTGCGCCTGCTGGCCAGCAGGCTGGCCGTGCGGTCGACCTGGTAGCCGAGGTCGGCGGCGGCCTTCAGGACCCGCTGCCGGGTGCGCTCGCTCGGACCGGGCACACCGCGCAGCACCAGGGACACCGAGGCGGTGGACAGACCCACCCGCGCCGCCACGTCCTCCAGCCGGGGGCGGGAACCTGCGTCGGCCACTGACCCTCCTGCCGGATTCTCCTGCTGCGACATCCTTGACATGTCGGCGAGACGGGCCCGACAGTACCAGGACTTAAAGCGTTTTAAAGGGTTCTGCGGCCCGGACGAAGATCCCCGTGGAACGCTGATGACGACGACGCACAGCGAGGCGCACGCGCCGGTTCGCCGCCGACGGAACCCGTTGAGCGAAAACACAGGACCTTCGAGCGGGCTCCATCCGGCACACTCAGCCCCATGGAGACTGCCGAATTCCTCGAGACCCTGGACCGGGAGGGCCGGCTGCTGGCCGCCGCGGCCGAGCTTGCGGGTACGGACGCCAAGGTGCCGACCTGCCCGGAGTGGCAGGTCAAGGACCTGCTGCGGCACACGGGCGCAGTGCACCGCTGGGCCACGGCGTTCGTCGCCGCCGCGCACACCGCGCCGCGCCCCCTCACCGACGGCCCGGACCTGGACGGCGCCGAGCTGGTGGCCTGGTACCGGGACAGCCACCGCCGGCTGGTGGAGACCCTGGCCGCCGCGCCGGCCGACCTGGAGTGCTGGACCTTCCTCCCGGCCCCCTCCCCCTCGCCGCTGGCGTTCTGGACCCGGCGGCAGGCGCACGAGACGGCCGTCCACCGTTACGACGCCGAGGCCGCGCGGGGCGGCACGGCGTCGCCGATCGCGACGGAGTTCGCGGCCGACGGCATCGACGAGCTGCTGCGCGGATTCCACGCCCGGCCCCGGAGCCGGGTCCGCACGGAGCAGCCGCGCGTGCTGCGGGTGCGGGCGGTGGACGCGGGTGCGGACGCGGTGTGGACCGTACGGCTGTCGGCGGAGCCGCCCGTGACCTCGCGCGACGGATCCGGGGAGGCGGAGGCCGAACTGACGGGCCCTGCCGCCCAGTTGTACCTGGCCCTGTGGAACCGGATGCCCGTACCGAGTGTGACCGGTGATCCCGCTCTCGCGGCGCTGTGGCGGGAGAAGTCCGGGATCTGAGGTCCCGTCAGTCGGCGTCGGCCAGCATCCGGGCCAGGACCGCGCGCTGCATCGGCCGCACCTCGCCGTGCAGCGCGCGCCCCTTGGCCGTGAGCACCACGCGCACCCCACGCCGGTCTTCCGGACACATGGCCCGCTCGACGAGGCCGTCCTTCTCCAGGCGGCCGATCAGCCGGGACAGCGCGCTCTGACTCAGATGAACCCGCTCCGAGATCTCCTGGACGCGGTAGGCGCAGCTGCCGTCCGCCGCCGCACACTCGGCGAGCAGGTCGAGAACCTCGAAGTCGCTGGCGCACAGGCCGTGCCCGTGCAGGGTCCGGTCCAGCTCGCACTGGGTGCGGGCATGCAGCGCGAGGATGTCCCGCCACTGCTCAACGAGCGTCCGCTCAGCCCTGTTCGCCGCCATGGGCGCACCGTAGCAGAGAAACGAGATTGTTGCATCGGAATTAAATGCATTTGCATTCGATGCATGCGCATGTAGTGTCGTCGGCATGACCTCTCCGCTCACCACCCCTGCGACCCCGTCCTCGACGGTCAGCTGGACTCCCCGGCTGTGGGGCACCCTGCTGGTGCTGTGCGCCGCGATGTTCCTGGACGCGCTCGACGTGTCGATGGTCGGCGTCGCGCTGCCGTCCATCGGCTCCGATCTCCATCTGTCCACGTCGACGCTGCAATGGATCGTCAGCGGCTACATCCTGGGATACGGCGGCCTGCTCCTCCTCGGCGGCCGCACCGCCGACCTGCTCGGCCGGCGCCAGGTGTTCCTGGTGGCCCTCGGCATCTTCGCGCTCGCCTCGCTGCTCGGCGGGCTCGTGGACTCGGGCCCGCTGCTGATCGCCAGCCGCTTCATCAAGGGCCTGAGCGCCGCCTTCACGGCGCCGGCGGGCCTGTCGATCATCACCACGACGTTCCCCGAGGGCCCGCTGCGCAACCGCGCGCTCTCCATCTACACCACCTGCGCCGCCACCGGCTTCTCGATGGGCCTGGTCCTCTCCGGCCTGCTCACCGAGGCCAGCTGGCGCTTCACCATGCTGCTGCCCGCACCGATCGCGCTGATCGCGCTCGTCGCCGGCCTCAAGCTGCTGCCGCGCAGCGCACGCGAGAAGACCCACGCCGGCTACGACATCCCGGGCGCCGTCATCGGCACCGCGTCGATGCTGCTGCTGGTCTTCACGGTCGTCCAGGCGCCCGAGGCGGGCTGGGCCTCCGCCCGTACGCTGCTGTCCTTCCTGGCCGTCGCCGCCCTGCTGACCGCGTTCGTCCTGGTCGAGCGGCGCTCGCCGAGCCCGCTCGTCCGGCTCGGGGTGCTGCGCTCGGGCAGCCAGGTCCGCGCCCAGCTCGGCGCGGTGGCCTTCTTCGGTTCGTACGTCGGGTTCCAGTTCTTGACGACCCTGTACATGCAGTCCCTGCTCGGCTGGTCCGCGCTGCACACGGCGCTCGCCTTCCTGCCGGCGGGCGCGCTGGTGGCGGTGTCCTCGACGAAGGTCGGCGCGATCGTCGACCGGTTCGGCACCCCGCGGCTGATCGCGACCGGCTTCGCGCTGATGGTCGTCGGGTACGCGCTGTTCCTGCGCGTCGACCTGGACCCGGTGTACGCGGCCGTCATCCTGCCGTCGATGCTGCTGATCGGCGCGGCCTGCGCGCTGGTCTTCCCCTCGCTCAACATCCAGGCCACCAACGGAGTGGAGGACCACGAGCAGGGCATGGTCTCCGGGCTGCTCAACACCTCGGTGCAGGTGGGCGGGGCGATCTTCCTGGCCGTCGTGACGGCCGTGGTGACCGCGGCCGCGCCGGCCGACGCCACCCCGCGGGCCGTCCTCGACAGCTACCGGCCGGGCTTCATGGTCGTCACGGGCATCGCCGTGGCCGGCCTGCTGATCACGCTTACCGGGCTGCGCAGCCATCGCGCCCAGCCGTCGATCGTGGTCGCCGGATCCACCGTGAAGGAGGCGGAAGCGGAGCGCGTGGCGGTCCGTGACTAGGGGGAACGCCTCCAAGCGTGCGCCCGGCGGGAGTTGCTTGTCCCGCCGGGCGCACGTCTGTGAGACTGGCCGGATGGACACATACGGGGGACGGCGTACCAAGGCCGAGCAGGACGCGGCCACGGTGGAGATCGGATACGCGCTGGTCAGTGCCACCTTCGCGGCGGCCGTGGTGTTCGGGGCCGTCGCCGGGCCGGCACTCCTCTTCGATCTTCCGCGTCTGCTCGGTGCCGCCTTGCTGCGGCTCGGCCTGGCGGTCGCTCCGGTGGTCTTCTTGGCCCGGGTGGTGAGTGTGCTGGTCCGCTTCCAGCGGGAGCGTCAGCCGAGCCAGCCGGGTCGCACCAGCCCCGACTCGTAGGCGAGGACGACGAGTTGGGCACGGTCCCGGGCGCCCAGCTTGACCATCGTGCGGCTCACATGGGTCTTGGCCGTGAGCGGGCTGACCACCAGGCGGCGGGCGATCTCCTCGTTGGACAGGCCGATGCCGACCAGCGCCATCACCTCCCGCTCCCGCTCGGTGAGCTGGGCGAGCGTGTCCGCCGCCGCGGGCTCCTTGGAGCGGGCCGCGAACTCGGCGATGAGCCGGCGCGTGACACCCGGGGACAGCAGCGCGTCACCCTCCACCACCGCCCTGACCGCGCGCACGAGTTCGTCCGGCTCGGTGTCCTTCACCAGGAACCCGGAGGCGCCCGAACGGATCGCCTCGAAGACGTACTCGTCGAGTTCGAAGGTGGTGAGCATGACCACCTTCACGTCCTTCAGCTCCGCGTCCCCGGTGATGCGACGGGTCGCGGCCAGGCCGTCCAGCCGGGGCATGCGGATGTCCATCAGGACGACGTCGGGCCGCAGTTCGCGCACCCGGCGCAGGGCCTCCTCGCCGTCGGCCGCCTCCCCGGCCACCTCGATGTCCGGCTGCGCGTCGAGCAACGCCTTGAAACCGGCCCGCACGAGCGACTGGTCGTCGGCGAGCAGTACCCGGATCACTGATCCTCCCTGGTGTGCAAGGGCAGTACGGCGAGCACCCGGAAGCCGCCGTCGGGGCGCGGGCCCGCCTCGATGGTGCCACCCAGCCCGGCCGCCCGCTCCCGCATGCCGGCCAGCCCGTTCCCGCTGCCGCCGGCGTCGGCTCCGGTCGCGGGCCCGTCGTCGTCGATGCGCAGCCGGAGTTCGCCGCCGCCGTGCTCGAACCGCACGCGCGCATGCCTCGATCCGGAGTGCCGTACGACGTTCGTCAAGGCCTCCTGCACGATACGGAAGGCCGCGAGGTCGGTGCCGGGCGGCAGGTGCGGAGCCTCGCCCCGGACATCGACCGTCAGTCCGGCGGCCGCCGCCTGTTCGACCAGTTCCGGCAGCCGGTCCAGACCCGGCGCGGGGGTGCGCGGCGCGGCGCCCGGTGCGCGCAGCGTGTCGAGCACCTGGCGCACCTCACCGAGGGCCTCCTTGCTGGCCGCCTTGATGGTGGTGAGCGCGGCGCGCGCCTGTTCGGGGTCGCTGTCCAGCAGCGCGAGGCCCATGCCCGCCTGGACGTTGATGACGGAGATGCTGTGCGCGAGTACGTCGTGCAGCTCGCGGGCCATCCGCAGCCGCTCCTCGTCGGCGCGCCGCTTGGCGGCCTGGGCGCGGTCCGCGCGCTCGCGCGCCCACTGCTCGCGGCGCACCCGGGCGAGTTCGCAGAGCGCGACGACGGCCAGGACCCAGGTGGCGACGACGATCTCCTGCCCCACGCTCGCCGCCGTGTCGCCCTTGGGCGGAAGCCACCGGTAGAGCCAGAGCGCGACCAGGGCGTGCCCGGCCCACAGCAGGCCGACGACGGCCCAGGCGGCCCGCCGGTGCCCGGCGACGACGGCACTGAAGCAACCGACCGCGACGGTCAGGAAGACCGGGCCGTAGGGATAGCCCGCGCTCAGATACACCAGCGCCGCGGTCGCCGTACCGAAGACGACGGCCACCGGGTGGCGGTGCCGCCACAGCAGCAGGAGCGAGGCCAGGAGCAGCAGCACGCGCGCGTACCCGTCGAGTTGCTCCCGGTGGGGCTGCGAGTGCGCGGCGAAGGTCGAGCCGACGAGGACGAACGCGGTGATCAGCACCGTGGAGCGCCAGGGCAGGCGGGCGACGTGCGACTCCGGTTCGCCGGGCCGGTTCCCCCACGGTGGCCCGTACCGCCACCAGTGCGAGGGACCGCCTCCGCGCTGCTCTTCCATGCCCGCCACGCTAGACGCCGACGGGCCGCGCGGACGTCAGCCGGGCGAGGTGCTCACGGGTACTCCCCGGGGAGTACGACCGCCCGTGCGCTCAGCGCCCGCCGGTCAGCCCCTCCACCTCGGCGGTGAACAGCAGCTCGGGATCGAAGCCCATGCCCGTGAAGTGGCCGGCGAGTTCGAGGGAGAGCATCCCGTGCATACGGGTCCAGAAGGCCAGGGCGCGGCGCAGGACGTGCGGCGGGGCGGTGTGGTCGCCGGCCCACTGGCGGTGGTCGGCGAGATGGGTCTCGAGCGCGTCGGGTGACGCGGCCTGGGGCTCCTCGGCCGCGCACGCGTCGAGCAGGGCCGCCATGATCTCCTGGGCGATCGCGGTGGTGTCCGCCGGCGCCTGGTAGCCGGGGACCGGCGTGCCGTAGACGAGGAAGTAACGCTGGGGGTCCTCCAGCGCCCAGCGGCGCAGCGCCCCGGCCAGCCCGGGCAGCCCCGAACCCGCGTCGGCCGCGGCGCGGAAGGTGTCGGCCAGGCTGCGGTAGGCGTCCCTGACCAGCTCGGTGATCAGGTCGTCCCGGCCGCCGAAGTACCGGTAGAGCGCCGGCCCGCTCATGCCCAGCTCCTTGGCGATGGCGTTGAGGGACAACCCCGACGCCCCCGCCGTGGCGATCTGCTCCCAGGCCCGCGCCTTGATCTCCGCCCGCACCTGGCTGCGGTACCGCTCCCGGGGACTTGCCGCGCCTGCCGCCATCGCTCTCACGCTCCTCGTCTTCGGAGTTTCAACCTATCACTGTCGAGAGAGGTCGTAACGAAATTGTCGGCGAGAGCTTGACACCTAAGAGATGGAGGGTCATTTTAGTTATAGCTTCTAACTCAAGCGAAGTGCTCTAGCACTCCTTCTCCGACCCGGAGGTCGTCATGGAAAGCGTCAACTTGGAGAGCAAGGAACTCGTCGAGGTCGTCCTGCCGGGCACGGTCGAGCCCGAGGAGCTGCAGCTCCGGCGAGGGGACATCCCGCTGCCGGGCGCCGGGCAGATCGTGGTGCGGGTGGAGGCCACCGGGGTGTCCTTCGCGGAGCAGCAGATGCGTCGGGGCCGCTACTACGACCAGCCGCCGTTCCCGTTCGTGCCCGGCTACGACCTGGTCGGCACGGTTCTCACGGCCGGCACCGGCGTCGCACCGGGCCTCGTCGGCAAGCGGGTGGCGGCGCTGGTCAAGGTGGGCGGCTGGGCCAGCCACGTGGTGCTCGACGCGGGCGACGCGGTGGAGGTGCCCGCCGGGATCGGCGCCGCGGAGGCCGAGACACTGGTGGTCAACGGGATCACCGCGTGGCAGATGCTGCACCGCAAGGCCCGGGTGCGCAGCGGCGGGACGATCCTGGTCCACGGCGCCAACGGCGGTGTCGGCACGGTCCTGGTCCAACTCGCACGGGCGGCGGGCCTGAAGGTGATCGGCACGGCGTCCGCTCGCCATCACGAGGCCCTGCGCGAGCTGGGCGTCACCCCCGTCGACTACCGCACCGAGAACGTCCCGGCCCGGGTCCGGGAACTCGCCCCCGGCGGGGTCGACGCCGTCTTCGACCACCTCGGCGGGCGCAGCGTCACCGACTCCTGGCGACTGCTCGCCCCCGGCGGGACCCTCGTCGCCTACGGCAGCGCCACCACCCGGGACGACACGGGATCCAAGCAGTGGCCCGTCCTGAAGATCCTCGGCCGGGTGTCGTGGTGGAACGCGCTGCCGAACGGCCGCCACGCGTACTTCTTCAACGTCTGGGCGGGTCGCGCCCTGAGCAAGGACCGCTTCCGGACCCGGCTGCGCGCCGACCTCACCCAGGTGTTCCACGCCCTGGAGCGCGGCGAGGTCTCCGCACGGATCGCCGCCCGGCTGCCGCTCACCGAGGCCGCGCAGGCGATGCGGCTGGCGGAGTCCGGCACGGTGACCGGGAAGGTCGTCCTGATCCCGGGGGCATAGGTGAGGCCGGGAGCCGGGCCCGGACTCCGACCGTCAGGGGCGGAGTCCCACGCCGTGAGCAAGCCGGGCGGCCGCGTGCCGGAAGAAGGTCTCCCGGTCCTCGACCACCCGGTGGAACTGCCCGAACAGCTCGAACCCGACCAGCCCGAACAGCTGGGCCCAGGCCGCCACCAGCGCCACGGCCGCCTCGGGAGGCAGGTCGGGTACCAGGTCCGCCGCCATGCGCTCGGCCTCGGGACGCACCTCGGCCGACAGGGGCAGGTCGGCGAGGCCGGGACCCTGGTGGGCGTCGCGGACGATACCGATGAGGAGCAGGCCGACACGGGAGGCGGCCGGGACGGTGGTCTCGGGGGCGGCGTAGCCGGGGACGGGCGATCCGTAGATCAGGGCGTACTCGTGCGGATGGGCGAGGGCCCAGGCGCGCACCGCCTCGCACACAGCCGTCCAGCGACGCACGCGGTCCGCGCCGGCGACCGCTCCGTGGGCGGCCTCCGCGGCCTCGCCGAGGGAGTCGTAGGCGTCGATGATCAACGCGGTCAGCAACTCGTCACGGCTCGGGAAGTAGCGGTAGAGCGCCGAGGAGACCATGCCCAGTGCACGAGCCACGGCCCGCAGCGAGAGCTTGGCCGCACCCTCCGCCGCGAGCTGTCTGCGCGCCTCGTCCTTGATGGCGGCGGTGACTTCCATCCTGGCCCGCGCTCGGGCGCCCTGTGCGGTGCTCATGCCAGCAGTGTGCCACGACGACAGAGCAGTGCACACAAACAAGAGCGCCGGACAAAAACGAGAGCACCGCTCTTGCACTGGCACGCCCATCTCCCCCACACTGGAGTCAAGCGAGAGCACCGCTCTCCCAACAGTGGGGGTCAGTCACCATGTCGTCGTCTTCGCCGTTCTACGTGAAGAGCAGCCCGATGGCCGTGCGCATGAACGGGATCGTCGCCTGGCTCGCCCGGCACGGGCTCAGCATCGCGGGCTCCGCCGAGCTGTCCGTGCGCGGCCGCAAGAGCGGCGCGATGCAGCGCGTCCCGGTCAACCCGCACACCCACGAGGGCGAGCAGTACCTGGTATCGGCGCGCGGCCACTCCCAGTGGGTGCGCAACGTGCGGGCCGCGAACGGCGGAGAGCTGCGGGTGGGCCGGAAGGTGCGCGCGTTCACCGTGGCGGAGCTTCCCGACGAGGAGAAGCTCCCGATCCTGCGCACCTACCTGGAGAAGTGGGGCTGGGAGGTCAAGGACTACTTCGCGGGCGTCACGGCCAAGTCGTCCGACGCCGAGATCCTCGGGATCGCCCCCGACCACCCGGTCTTCCGGATCACCGTCACGAAGTGACGGGGTCCTCCGCCGCCGTCGCCGGCCCCCGGTCCAGCGCGGTCAGGGCGCGCTGGGCGAGCGGGTGCGCCCGGACCAGCTGACCCAGGGACGTCGAGCCCTGCGTGATGTCCTTGAAGGCCCGCCAGGCGGGGCGGAAGCCGGTGAGGACCGCGTGGAAGATACCGGGACGGCGCTCGAACGCGGCCAGCATGCGCTTGCCGACGCTCATCTCCACACCGAGCCCCGCCTTGATCGCGAACGCGTAGTTCAGGGCCTGGCGACGGGTGTCGACGGCGTCGTGCGCCTCGGCGATCCGGACCGCCCACTCCCCCGCCAGCCGGCCCGAGCGCAGCGCGAAGGAGATGCCCTCACGGGTCCACGGCTCCAGCAGGCCCGCCGCGTCACCGCAGACCAGCACCCGGCCGCGGGAGAGCGGCGAGTCGTCGGCACGGCAGCGCGTCAGATGCCCGGAGGAGATGCTCGGCTCGAAGCCGGCCAGCCCGAGCCGGGCGATGAAGTCCTCCAAGTACCGCTTGGTGGCGGCGCCTTCGCCGCGCGCCGAGATCACACCGACCGTCAGGGTGTCGCCCTTCGGGAAGACCCAGCCGTAGCTGCCCGGCATGGGGCCCCAGTCGATGAGCACCCGTCCCTTCCAGTCCTCGGCGACGGTGTCCGGGACCGGGATCTCCGCCTCCAGGCCGAGGTCGACCTGATCCAGCTTCACCCCGACGTGCGCCCCTATACGGCTGGCGCTGCCGTCGGCACCGACGACCGCGCGGGCCAGGACCGTCTCCCCGCCCTGGAGCACCACGGCGACCGTGCGCCGGTCCGGCACCGCGGAGCCGTGCTGCTCGACGCGCTGCACCGCGACACCCGTCCGCAGTTCGGCGCCCGCCTTCTGGGCGTGCTCGACCAGCTGCTGGTCGAACTCGGGCCGATTGATCAGCCCGAACAGCATCTGCTTGGAGCGGCGGGTGCGGGTGAAGCGCCCATTGTTCGAGAACGTCACCGCGTGCACACGGTCCTGGAAGGGCAGCTCGAAGCCGGGCGGCAGCGCGTCGCGCGAGGGGCCGATGATGCCGCCGCCGCACGTCTTGTAACGCGGCAGCTCGGCTTTCTCCAGCAACAGCACGCGTCGCCCCGCGACCGCTGCCGCGTAGGCGGCCGAGGCCCCCGCGGGTCCCGCGCCCACCACGACGACGTCCCACACCCGCTGCACGTCGTCCGCCGAAGAGTTCTCGCCGCTCACGATGGTCTACTACTCCGATCAAGCCGCTGCCGCACCTGTCCCCCGCATCCTACGGCGACCGTCGTCGCAGGCCACTGTGGGAGGATCGGTCTATCCAGCCGTACAACGTCGCACCCACGAGGAGCGTGCCCATGTCGTCGAATCCGGTCGCCGAGACCGTCGCTTCGCTGCTGCCCCGGGCGAAGGCGGAGCTGACCGAACTGGTCGCCTTCAAGTCGGTGGCGGACTTCGCGCAGTTCCCGAAGAGCGAGAGCGAGGGTGCCGCGAACTGGATCGCCGACGCGCTGCGCGCCGAGGACTTCGTGGACGTGGCCGTCCTCGACACCCCCGACGGCACGCAGTCCGTGTACGGCTACCTGCCGGGCCCCGAGGGTGCCAAAACGGTTCTGCTCTATGCGCACTACGACGTGCAGCCGCCGCTGGACGAGGCGGGCTGGGACACCCCGCCGTTCGAGCTGACCGAGCGGGACGGCCGCTGGTACGGCCGCGGGACCGCCGACTGCAAGGGCGGTGCGATCATGCACCTGCTCGCGCTGCGCGCCCTGAAGGCGAACGGCGGCATCCCCGTCCACGTGAAGGTGATCGTCGAGGGCTCCGAGGAGCAGGGCACGGGCGGCCTGGAGCGGTACGCCGAGCAGCACCCCGAGCTGCTGGAGGCGGACACGATCGTCATCGGTGACGCGGGCAACTTCCGCGTGGGCCTGCCGACGGTGACCACCACCCTGCGCGGCATGACGCTGGTCCGGGTACAGATCGACACCCTCGCCGGCAACCTGCACTCGGGCCAGTTCGGCGGCGCCGCCCCGGACGCGCTGGGCTCGCTGATCCGCGTCCTGGACTCCCTGCGCGCGGAGGACGGCTCGACCACCATCGAGGGCCTGGACGCCACGGCGCAGTGGGACGGTCTCGAGTACACCGAGGAGCAGTTCCGCAAGGACGCCAAGGTGCTGGACGGAGTCGGTCTGATCGGTGACGGCTCGGTGGCCGACCGCATCTGGGCCCGGCCGGCCGTCACCGTCCTCGGCATCGACTGTCCGCCCGTGGTGGGCGCCACCCCGTCGGTCCAGTCGAGTGCCCGCGCCCTGATCAGCCTGCGGGTGCCGCCGGGCGTCGACTCGGCCGAGGCCACCAAGCTGCTCCAGGCCCACATCGAGGCCCACACGCCGTGGGGCGCACGGGTGAGCACCGAGCAGATCGGCCAGGGCCAGCCGTTCCGCGCCGACCCCTCCAGCCCGGCCTACCGGGCGATGGCCGACGCGATGGCGATCGCCTACCCGGGCGAGACCATGCAGTACGCCGGCCAGGGCGGCACCATCCCGCTGTGCAACACCCTCGCCGGCCTCTACCCGGAGTCGGAGATCCTGCTGATCGGCCTGAGCGAGCCGGAGGCACAGATCCACGCGGTCAACGAGAGCGTGTCCCCCGAGGAGCTGGAGCGGCTGTCGGTCGCCGAGGCGCTGTTCCTGCGCAACTACGCGGCGGGCTGAAGTCCTCTGCCGACGGCAGAGCGCCCTCGCCCGACGGCGGGGGCGCTGCCTAGCGTCGGCGCATGGACGTCATCGAACTGCTCCCCCGCCTCCACCTCCTGCGCTTCCCGGTCGGCCAGGCCTACTTCTGGTACGACGGAGCGGAGTCCACGCTGATCGACGCGGGGGCGGTCGGCGCGGGCCGCACGATCGCCGACGCGCTCACCGCGCTGGGCCGCGCCCCCGGGGACGTACGACGGATCGTGCTGACCCATTTCCACGAGGACCACGCGGGCGGGGCGGGCGAGTTCGCCGAGCTCAGCGGCGCCGAGGTACTGGCCCACGGCCTGGACGCACCGTTCGTACGGGGCGAACTCCCCGGGCCGCCTCCGCGGTTCGAGGACTGGGAGCTGCCGATCCACGCGGAGGTGTCGAGGCACCTTCCCCAGGGCGAGCGGGTGCGCCCGCGGAGCGTCACTCCTCTGTCCGACGGTGACGTGCTCGACTTCGGCGGCGGTGCGCGGGTCGTCCACGTACCGGGGCACACCGACGGCAGCATCGCGCTGTTCCTGCCCGACGAGGGCGTGCTGTTCACCGGTGACACGGTGGCGGCCTCGCCGGTCGACGGAGCGGTGATACCGGGAGTGTTCAACCTCGACCGCCCCCAACTCCTCGATTCATTGCACCGGTTGGCGGCCCTCGACGCGGAAGTGGCCTGCTTCGGGCACGGTGACCCGGTCGTGGGCAGGGCCTCGGCCGCACTTCGGAGAGCGGCGGACAGCCACCCGGCCACCGGCTGATCATGGAGGCATGACCTTCCCCGAACGCCTCGCCGCCCACACCCGCATCGTCCGTTCCCTCGCCCCGCTGGGCGACCGGCAGCTGGCCGAGCTGGTCGCGGCGGGCGAGACGCTCGGCACGGGCATCGGCGGCAGAGCCGTACGCCTCCTTGTCGACGGCCGGCCGGTGTTCGTCAAGCGGGTGCCGCTGACGGACCTGGAGCGGCTGCCCGGGAACGAGCGGTCGACGGCGAACCTGTTCGGTCTGCCGTCGTACTGCCACTACGGCATCGGCAGCCCGGGCTACACCGCCTGGCGGGAGTTGGCCGCGCACGCGCTGACCACAGAGCGCGTGCTGGCCGGAGGGTTCCCCGGCTTTCCGCTGCTGCACCACTGGCGGGTGCTGCCCGACGAGCCCCAGCCCCTCCCCGACGAACTCGCCGACGTGGAGCGGGCCGTGGCCTACTGGGGCGCGGGCGTGCGCGAACGCCTCGAAGCTCTGCGGTCGGCCTCCGCGAGCCTGACCCTGTTCCTGGAGCACGTCCCGCACAGCCTGCACGACTGGCTGGACGCCGAACTGCGCACGGACCGCGCCGACGCGGCGTGCACCCGGGTGGCACAGGGCCTGACGGAGCTGACCGATGGGCTGGAGTCGTACCGACTCCTGCACTTCGACGCCCACTTCCGCAACATCCTGACCGACGGCCGCAGGCTGTACCTCACCGACTTCGGCCTCTCACTCGGCTCCACCTTCCGGCTGGACGACGAGGAGCGGGAGTTTTTCGCCCGGCACCGGAACTACGACCGTGTCTACATCGCCTATCACCTGGTGATCTGGCTCGTCACCGCGCTGTACGGGTACGGCCGGGAAGAGCGCGAGGAGTACATCCGGGCGCTGGCCGCCGGTGCCCGGCCCGAGGGCGTTCCCCGGGCCGCCGCCGAGCTGCTGACCCGCTACGCGCCCGCCGCCGCCGCCATGGGCGACTTCAGCCGGCCACTCGTGCGGGAGAGCCGGCTGACCCCGTACCCGGACGCCGAGCTGAACCGCGCCTACAACAGCTCGATGCTCTCGGCGTAGGGGCAGGCCACCGGGTTCCCGCCGGGCGGATCGCGGCGACCGACTCGGTCGAGGACGTCCGCAGAAGAGCCAGGACGAGATCCCCGCCGACAGCACGGACGCGGCGGGGATCCGAGGATCCGTCAGAGTGCTTCAGGCGGCCTGTCCGGCGACCGGCACGCCGGCCTCCAGATAGAGCGCGGCGCCGCGTTCGCGGGCCCTCAGCGCCCAGCGCAGCCGCTCGTAGCGGACCGGCGGCAGCATGTCGGCGGCCTCCTGTTCGGTCGCGAAGCGCCAGGCGCGCAGCTCCGGCCCCGGCAGCAGCACCCGGGCCGCCTCGGCGGTGTCCAGCCGGCCGCCGTCGAAGAGCAGGCGCAGCCCGCCGAAGCCGGGGGGCACGGGCCGCTCCCAGTCCACGACGAGCAGCCGGGGCACCTCCCGCAGCCTTATCCCGGTCTCCTCGGCGACCTCGCGCATACCGGCGCGGGCGGGAGCCTCGCCGCGCTCGACGACCCCGCCGGGGAACTCCCAGCCGGGCTTGTAGGTGGGGTCCACGAGCAGCACCCGGTCCTGCTCGTCGAAGAGGAGCACTCCGGCGGCGAGGGTCTCGGCGGTGGGTTCGGGCGTCTGCACGATGTCACAGGGGGGTACCGTGCCGCTGCCGACGGCGTCGGCGATGCGGACGGCGGTCTCGTACGGAGTGAGGGTGCTGGTGTCCACGAGGTGGGCGTCGGCGGTGAGCCAGGCGGCGAGGGCGGTCCGATAGGGCTCGATGTGGTCGTACGCCCACTGCCGCTGGCGTATCTCGCCGTCGGCCAGGTCCGGCGGGATCTCCCGCCCGGCTATCCGCTCGCGCAGGATCGTTTCCGCCGGGGCGAGGAGCAGATGGCGTACGGGGATCCGGCGGGCGGCGAGGCCACCGAAGATCTCGTCGCGGTACTCCTGGCGCAGCAGGGTCATGGGGACCACCAGGGTCCCGCCCAGCTCGGCGAGCATCGCGGCCGCCGTGTCGATCACGAGCCGGCGCCAGATCGGCAGGTCCTGGAAGTCGCCGACCTCGGCGAGGCGCTTGGGCGGCAGCAGGTGCGCGAGCGCTCCACCGATGACCTCGGGGTCGAAGAGCGCGCTGTTCGGGATCAGTTCGATCAGTTCCCGTGCAGTGGTGGTCTTCCCCGCACCGAACGCGCCGTTGATCCAGACGACGGTCACGGACTCCCCCTCTTCTGTTGGCCCCCTGTGGCTTGCCCGCTCCACCCTGCCACGGAAACCACATCCAGTTGAGGGTGCGCACACGCGCGTGCCGGTGCCCCTCGCGTCGGGGACACCGGCACGGGGTCCGGGCACCGGGCCGGGCTACTCCTGCCCCTGCGCGTGGTCGTCCACGGCGAAGCTGTCCTGGCTGACGACGTGGTCCACGTGGTCGAGGGTGCCGGAGACGTTGAGGTCACCGAGCGGCCCCTTGTCCGCGGCGTGCGAGGGGGTGACGGCAGCCACGACGAATCCGGTGGCGAGGGTGGCGATGGCGAGCATGCTCCGCTTCTTCATACCCTGGATCAACTGCGGAACCGTCCGCGAGTCACGCGGATCACGGCGATTCCCGGCAAGGTCATGGCGGCGAACCCCATGGGCCGAGCGTCCGGGAGCGGAGGTCGCCACGGAAACCCCGTGGCCCTGGCGATCACGGCGTCGGTATCGTCCTGGTCCCGGCCCGCCGGACACAGGCGGACCACGACAAGGAGAACGACGGCCATGACCAGCACCCGCCCGACGACCACTCTCTGGCGCCCCACCGGCCCCGCGGAGCTGGACCTGGTCCGGGAGCTGGACTGGAGGGCCTGGCCGCCGCGGCTGCCCGAGCAGCCGATCTTCTACCCGGTTCTCAACGAGGACTACGCGATCCGGATCGCCCGGGACTGGAACGTCAAGCACGACGGCGCCGGGTTCGTCACACGCTTCGAGGTCGACGCGGAGTACCTCGGTCGCCATCCCGTCCGACAGGCCGGCGGCGAGACGATCCTGGAGCTGTGGGTGCCCGCCGAGGAGCTGGACGAGTTCAACGCCCACATCGTGGGCCGGATCGAGGTCGTTCACGAGTTCCGATGAGGCCGCGAGAGGCCGGGCGAACCAACAGAACCAAACGCCCGACCTCTCCACCATCTCCCAAAACGCCCCGCCGTCAAGGGGGCTGACGGAATATCGAACAACTCCGACGCACCTCTTCCAACACAGTCCGACACGTCCTACCGTAAGCGCGCACCGGTGACACGTACATGCCGTCATCCCACCTTGCGCGAGCCGGAGGAACGTCAACGATGCGTCGCCCTCACACCCGCACCACCCGCACCACCCGCCGAAGAGTGGCCGGAGCCCTCACCGCAGGGCTGCTGTGCACGGCGGGCCTGGCCGCCCCCGCCGCCGCGGCACCCGCCCGGCACCCCGTCGCCGCAGCCTCGCCGGCCGACGGCCTCGCCCTCACCCCGCCCATGGGCTTCAACAACTGGAACTCCACGCACTGCCGTGCCGACTTCAACGAGGCCATGGTCAAGGGGATCGCGGACCTCTTCGTGGCCAAGGGCCTGAAGGACGCCGGCTACCAGTACGTGAACCTCGACGACTGCTGGGCCCTGCCGAACCGGGACGCCGACGGCAAGCTGGTGCCGGACCCGGCCCGCTTCCCGAACGGGATCAAGGCCGTCGCCGACTACGTCCACAGCAAGGGCCTCAAGCTCGGCATCTACACCAGCGCCGGCGTCAAGACCTGCAACAGCGCGGGCTTCCCGGGCGCGCTCGGCCACGAGTACAGCGACGCACAGCAGTTCGCCGACTGGGGCGTCGACTACCTCAAGTACGACAACTGCAACAACCTGGGCGTCGACGCCAAGCTGCGCTACCGGACCATGCGTGACGCGCTCGAGGCGACCGGCCGGCCCATCGTCTACAGCATCTGCGAATGGGGCGAGAACAAGCCCTGGGAGTGGGCGTCGGACGTCGGTCACCTGTGGCGGACCACCGGTGACATCAGCGACAGCTGGGGTTCGATGCTGTCGATCCTCAAGCAGAACCTGCCGCTCGCGCCGTACGCCGGGCCCGGCCACTGGAACGACCCCGACATGCTGGAGGTCGGCAACGGCGGGATGACGGACACCGAGTACCGCTCGCACTTCTCCCTGTGGTCCGTCATGGCCTCGCCCCTGCTCATCGGCACCGACCTGCGCAAGGCCTCCCAGGCGACCTTCGACATCCTGGACAACAAGGAGGTCATCGCCGTCGACCAGGACCCGCTGGGCAAGCAGGGCACGGTCGTCTCCTCCGCGGGCGGACGCTGGGTGATCGCCAAGCAGATGAAGGACGGCAGCCGGGCGGTCGCTCTGTTCAACGAGTCCGGCTCCGCCCAGCGGATCGCCACGACCGCAAGCGCCGTCGGTCTGCCCGACGCCCCCGCCTACACCCTGCGCGACCTGTGGCAGCACCGCGGCTACAACACCGCGGGCACCCTCGCGGCCACCGTCCCGGCCCACGGCACGGTCCTGCTGCGGGTCGCGGCCGACCCGGACTGGGCCGCCAACCCGCCCGCCGCGGAACTCGGCCTGGACGGAAGCCCGTTCGTGGAGGCGGGCACCCCGGCCGCTCTGACCACCAGCGTCACCGATCTCGGCCGGACATCAGCGCGCCGGGTGTCCGTGTCACTCACCGGCCCGGACGGCTGGACCGTACGCGCCACCTCGGCGACCACGGCCGCCGCCCTCGCCACGGGCAAGTCGCTGCGCACGGGCTGGCGGGTCGCCGCCCCCGCGGGGACGCCGGCCGGTTCCTACGGCCTCACCCTCAAGGCGAATTACCGCTCGCCCACCGGAGAGAACGTCACCAGCACCCTCCCGCTGACGGTGACCATCGCACTGCCGCCGCCCACCGGGACGTCGTACCTCAGCGATCTGCCCTGGCTGTCGGCGACCAGCGGCTGGGGGCCGGTCGAGCGTGACACCAGCAACGGGGAGAGCGCCGCGGGCGACGGGAACCCCATCACTTTGGGCGGCGTCGTGTACGCCAAGGGGCTCGGCGTCCACGCGGAGAGCGAGGTCTCCTTCTACACCGGCAAGGCCTGCGAGAAGGTCACCGCTGACGTCGGCGTGGACGACGAGAAGGGCACGAAGGGCACCGTCGCCTTCGAGATCTGGGCGGACGGCACCAAGGCCGCCTCGACCGGCGTACTGACCAACGCACAGCCCGCCCAGCCGCTCACCGCCGACGTCACCGGCGCCCAGGTGGTCCGCCTCGTGGTCACCGACGGCGGAGACGGCATCGACTCGGACCACGCGGACTGGGCGAACGCCCGGCTGAGCTGCTGACCTCGGCTCGGATCGCGGGCGCCGGGCTGCGCTGCCGACCGCGGCTCCGAACACGGACGCCGGGCCCAGCTGCTGACGGTGGCTCCGAACACGGACGCCGGGCCCAGCCGCTGACCACGGCTCCGCGCCGCGTGCCGAGCTCAGCCGCCGAACCGCCCGCAGACGCCTGCCGCGGTCGCGTCCGGCCTACGGGCCGACGCGGCCGCTGCGGCACCGACCCGCGCCGATGCACGCGGCCGTGCCCCTCAACCTCCGAGCCACCCTCGCACTCCCGCCGCAGCCGCATCCGGCCCGAGAGCCGACGCAGCCGCGGCAGCACCGACAAAACCCGCACCCGTACCCACCCACGCCGCCGCGCCCCCCCAGCCGCCGAACCACCCTCACACTCCCGCCGCAGCCGCATCCGGCCCGAGAGCCAACGCAGCCGCGGCAGCACCGACAAAACCCGCACCCGTACCCACCCACGCCGCCGCGCCCCCCAGCCGCCGAACCACCCTCACACTCCCGCCGCAGCCGCATCCGGCCCGAGAGCCAACGCAGCCGCGGCAGCACCGACCAGACCCGCATCCGTACCCATCTGCGCAGGCGTCACCGTCAGCCGCTGGACGAAGGAGAGGGTCGCGTAGTCGGCGAGGGCCTTGCGCAGGGGTGTGAAGAGGATGTCGCCGGCCTTGCCGACACCCCCGCCGATCACCGCGATGTCGATCTCCACCAGGGTCGCGGTGGCCGCGATGCCGGCGGCCAGGGCCTGGGCGGCGCGCTCGAAGGAGGCCACGGCGACCGGGTCGCCCTCCCGGGCGGCGGCGGCGACCGCCGCCGCGGAGGTGTCGCCGTCCGGGCCGGGCTGCCAGCCCTGTTCCAGGGCACGGCGGGCGATGTTGGGGCCGCTGGCGATGCGCTCGACGCAGCCGCGCGAGCCGCACGGGCACGGGTCGCCGTCGAGGTCGACGCTGATGTGCCCGATGTGCCCGGCGTTGCCGGTCGGGCCGGGATGCAGCTGCCCACCGAGGACCAGGCCGCCGCCGACGCCGGTGGAGACGACCATGCACAGCGCGTTGTCGTGGCCGCGGGCGGCGCCCTGCCAGTGCTCGGCCGCGGTGATGGCCACCCCGTCGCCGATGAGCTCGACCGGCAGCCCACCGGTGACTGAGCGCACCCGCTCGACCAGGGGAAAGTCACGCCAGCCCGGCACGTTCACGGGGCTGACGGTGCCCGCGGAGGCGTCCACCGGGCCCGCGCTGCCGATGCCTATCGAGCCTGCGCGTCCCCACAAAGGCGACTCGGCGAGGTCGCCGAGCACCTCCTCGACGGCCCGCATGACCGTTTCGCCGTCCTGCTGCGCGGGCGTCGCACGCTGTGCGCGCGCCTGGATCCGTCCGTGACCGTCCACCAGAGCGCCGGCAATCTTGGTGCCGCCGATGTCCAGGGCCGCCACGAGGTCGGTGTACATCAGTGTCAGTTCTCCCCGTTGAACCTTGAATAACCAGAAAGAGGCAGGCCGGTCCAGCGGTGGGGGCGCAGGCCGGAGACAGCGGTGGACAGTCTCTCGCGCATCTGACAACGTTGTCCAGGCTCTATGCTCGACGCCACATCCTCATACAAGCCACGGATCTACGCACCCCCCCCCGTGGACGACCCGGACGACAGGACAGGACGCCGCATCGTGCCCGAGAGCAGCCGCCGCGCAGACCGCCCCGCAGACCGTCACTCCGGGGCGCGTTACGGCAACCGTCCCACGATGAAGGACGTGGCCGCGCGCGCCGGGGTCGGCCTGAAGACGGTGTCCCGCGTGGTCAACGGCGAGCCCGGCGTCACCCCGGACACCGAGCGCCGCGTCCAGGAGGCGATCGACACGCTCGGATTCCGCCGCAACGACAGCGCACGCGTCCTGCGCAAGGGCCGTACGGCCAGCATCGGCCTGGTCCTGGAGGACCTCGCGGACCCGTTCTACGGCCCGCTGAGCCGCGCGGTCGAGGAGGTGGCCCGGTCCCACGGCGCCCTGCTGATCAACGGCTCCAGCGCCGAGGACCCGGACCGGGAGCAGGAGCTGGCGCTGGCGCTGTGCGCCCGGCGGGTGGACGGTCTGGTGGTGATCCCGGCCGGGGACGACCACCGCTACCTGGAGCCGGAGATCAGAGCGGGTGTGGCCACCGTGTTCGTGGACCGCCCCGCCGGGAAGATCGACGCCGACGTCGTGCTGTCCGACAACTACGGCGGCGCCCACGACGGCGTCGCCCACCTGATCGCGCACGGTCACCGCCGGATCGGGTTCATCGGCGACATGCCCCGCATCCACACCGCGGCCGAGCGCCTGCGCGGCTACCGGGCCGCCATGGAGGACGCCGGGATACCGGTCGAGGAGCGGTGGATGTCGCTCGGGGCGACGGACCCGGTGCGGGTGCGCCGGGCGGCCGAGGAGATGCTCTCGGACCCCTCCCCCGTCACCGCGATCTTCGCGGGCAACAACCGGGTGACGGTCACCGTGATCCGGGTCCTCGCCGAGCAGTCCCGCCCGGTCGCCCTCGTCGGCTTCGACGACATCGAGCTGGCCGATCTGCTCCAGCCGGGCGTCACGGTCGTCGCCCAGGACGCGGCCGCCCTCGGCCGGACCGCCGCCGAGCGCCTCTTCCGCCAGCTGGACGGCACCCTCGTCGCGCCCGAGCGCATCGAGCTGCCGACCCGGCTCGTCACCCGCGGCTCGGGCGAGCTGCCGCCCGCGGACTGACCCGCCCGTGACCGGTGACGTCGGCCGCACTCTGGCGGAACTCGGCCTCGCCGAGGCACCCCGCGACCATCCGCTGACCTATCCGGGCGCCTGGCCCGCCGACTCCGGGCTGCTGCACGGCGACCGGATGCTCCCGTTGGACCGGTTGGTGCACGAGGACCGGACGCCGGTCCTCGCCGTCGGCTCCAACGCCTGCCCGGGCCAGCTGCGCCACAAGATGGACGAGTCCGGGATCGACGCGGCCATCCCGATGGTGCGGGCGTGGGTGACCGGCGTCGACGTGGGCGTTTCCGCCCATGTGAGCCTGCTGGGCTATGTCTCCGCCTCTCCCGTCAGGTCGCCCCGCTGCTTACGGGAGTTGTTCGTCATCTGGCTGGATCCGCGGCAACTGGCGGTGATCGACGCCAGCGAGCCGAACTTCTGGCGGGCCTGGCTGCCCGCACCGGACGTGCGGATCGAGCTGCCGGACGGCTCGGCGCTGACCGGCGCGTACGCCTATGTCAACCGGCACGGCGTGCTGCACGACGGCACAGGCGTGCCCCGCCGGCATCCCGGGCAGCGCCCGCTGCTCACCGAACTCCTCGTGGCGTCAGCCCTGCTGCGGGAGTTGTTCGGGTTCACACCGGAGGAGTTCTGCACGCGGGCCCGCGCCGACGCCGCGCTGTGCGCGCGGGGCACCCGGCTGTTCGCGGAACACGCGTGGGTGACGGAGTCGGGGCTGGAGCCGTACGCGCACGGCCGGCCGTAGCCCGCGCCCGCCCGTCGGCCGCCGGCCGTGTTCGGTACGGCCGGCGGCTGCTCGGGGTGATGCCCGCCAGTCAGGAGTGACGGGGCGGGCGTGGGCTCACGGGGCCCGGTTGAAGATCGCGACGACGCTGCGGTTCTTGTCCATGGTGATCTGGTAGTTGGCCGTGGTGTCGCTCTGCTTCACGCCGTCGACCTCCCAGCCCGCGAACACGTTGCCGGCCGCCGGGTGGGCGGTGAGGGTCACCTGTGTGCCGGGGTCGTAGGGGCCGAACTCGCTGACCGTGATGCTGCCGCCGCCCACCGGGGAGACGGACATCGTGAGGGTGTGCCGGTTGGTCACCTTCGAGGCGCGGTAGGCGGACACGAGCGGAGTGGCGAGCTGGGCGATGCCTGCGTTGTTGTTCTTCGCGTCGCCGAGGATCTTGCCTTCGGCGGTGCGGTTGACGGTGTTGGAGTACTGGTTGATGACCTTGCAGCTGGGCAGGCAGGGCGTGTTGTAGGCCATGAGCGTGTGGTACTTGTTGTCGGACGTGATCCAGCCGAAGTTGGTGTCGTTCGGTCCTGGCGGCGTCTCCCCGTTGTTGGCCACGGTCTTCCGGTCGTGCCGCATGCCCAGGTTGTGGCCGATCTCGTGGCCCAGGTTGTCCCAGTCCTTCACCGACAGGACGCTCGTGACGGAGTAGGCGCTCTCGCTGGTCCCCGAGGTGACGGGAATCGGCAGATCGGCCGAGCCGGAGCTGTTCTCGGCGGGGATGGACGCGAGCAGGGCCACCAGGTCGGCGCCGTAGTCGTCCCGGAACGCGTGGGCCGTGGCACCGAGCGTCAGGTCGGCTCTTTTGTTGAGCTTGTCGAGCATGGTGCTGGCGTCCTCGTTGGGAACGCCGGACGGCGACGTCTGGTACGAGTGGACGACGTGCACGCTGGCCGGCACATGGCTGGTGGCGAAAGCCTTGTTGAGCTGGCTCACTCCGTAGCGGATCCGGGCCTCGACCTCCGGCACCCCGCCGAGCTCGGTGACGGCCGCGGGGGTGTAGGGGACGAGGACGTCGATCGCGACCGGGTTGTTGTTGTCGGCCCTGGGCGCCTTCTCCGCGTGCCCGGGACGGCCGGCTCGCTTGGGCAGGGTCACGGTGTCGCCGGGCTTTCCGCTGGGGGGCAGCTTCAGCGTGTCGATCTCCTGCAGGCGGTACTTGCCCGGATGCTTGGGCAGGGGGGTGAACACGTAGTCCTTGGTGCCGACCTCGATGACGCCGTCGAGGGTGACGTGGCCGCCGCCGCGCGTGCAGGCTCCGATGATGGACAGGGACACCGTGTCCTCGGGCTTCTTCGGGTCGTGCCCGTCCCAGTAGACGGTGCCGTTCGCGTCCTTGTGGTAGTAGTCGCGCATCGCGGTGATGCCTCGGGTGTCGGGGAAGAGCCGGAACGTACGGTGCTCCGGCACGCCTTCCTTCTGCGTACGGCACAGGGGCGCGAACTCCTTGGCGTCGGCGCGCAGTACGGCGGTGCGCACCACCCAGGGCTCGTCATGGTCGGACCCGCCGCCCGCGGGCGGCGTGGCCATGGCCAGGGGAAGGGGGGCGAGAAGTGCGGTGGCCGTGGTACAGGCGACCAGCAGGGAACGACGCATGGGGGACGTCAGCCTTTCTGTGGGGGGGAATGTGCCCCATGATCAGCGTCTGTTCGCGTCGTGCTCTCGAGCGCGGGGTCGCGGGGTCGATGTCGCCCGCAGGTTCATCCAGTCAGCCTCCTGCGGACCCGACCGGTGTCACGCCGCCGGGGGCTGCCGCCCGGACGCGCAGCCGCCCCCGGCGCCCTTCTCGGCGGGCGTCGGGGGCGGCTCGTCCTGGCCTGGGACGCCGCTACTTCGCCGAGGCGGTCAGGTCGCCGCGCCGGGGCGCCGCGAAGCCCTCCAGGTCGGCCCGGGTCAGACCGGTGAGCCGGGCGACCTCGGCGATGTCGAGGGCGCCGCAGTCCAGGCCGCGCAGCAGGTAGCCACCGAGGGCCTTGGCGGTGGCGGGCTCGTCCATGACGTCGCCGCCGGCGCGGTTGGCGTAGCGGGCGAGGCGGGCGGCGGCCTGCTCGAAGCCCTCGCGGTAGAAGGCGAAGACGGCGGCGTAGCGCGTCGGGATGTGGCCGGGGTGCATGTCCCAGCCCTGGTAGTAGGCGCGGGCCAGCGCCCGCCGCGTCAGGCCGTAGTGCAGGCGCCAGGCGTCGTGGACCTTCGCGGTCGGGCCGACCGGCAGGACGTTGGTGGAGCCGTCCGAGACGCGTACGCCGGTGCCCGCGGCGGCGACCTGCATGATCGCCTTGGCGTGGTCGGCGGCCGGGTGGTCGCTGGCCTGGTAGGCGGCGGAGACGCCGAGGCAGGCGCTGTAGTCGAAGGTGCCGTAGTGCAGGCCGGTGGCGCGGCCCTCGGCGGCCTGGATCATGCGGGCGACGGTCGCGGTGCCGTCGGTGGCCAGGATGGACTGGCTGGTCTCGATCTGGATCTCGAAGCCGAGCCGTCCGGACTCCAGGCCGTGCACCTTCTCGAAGGCCTCCAGGAGGCGTACGAACGCGCTGACCTGCTCGGCGTACGTCACCTTCGGCAGGGTCAGCACCAGCCCCTCGGGCAGACCGCCGGCCTCGATCAGAGCGGTGAGGAAGACGTCGAGGGTGCGGATGCCGCGGTCGCGTACGGCGGCCTCCATGCACTTCATGCGGATGCCCATGTACGGGGCCGCCGTGCCGTTCTCGCAGGCCTCGGCGATCAGACGGGCGGCGCGGGCGGCCGTCTCGTCCTCCTCGGCGTCCGGGCGGGGGCCGTAGCCGTCCTCGAAGTCGACGCGCAGGTCCTCGATCGGCTCGCGCTCCAGCTTGGCGCGGACGCGGGAGTAGACGGGCTCGGCGAGGTCGTCGGACAGGCCGAGGACGGCCGCGAACGAGGCCGCGTCCGGGGCGTGCTCGTCGAGGGCGGCGAGGGCCCGGTCGCCCCAGGAGCGGATGGTGTCGGCGGCGAAGGCGTCACCGGGGACGTACACGGTGTGGACGGGCTGCCGGGTGCCGGGGTCTCCGGGATAGCGGCGCTCCAGTTCCGCGTCGACCGGCGCGAGGGAGGCACTGATCTCCTCGCTGACGGCGCCCGCGAGGCTTGTCGCCACCTTCTCCTGCTGACCCATCCCACACCCTCCATGTTTCCGCTCTACGGAATCAACAATCCGTAGAATGAAGTTATCCGTGGACCTTCGAGATGGTCAACACCATGTCCATGGGACGCCACTCCGACACCTCGCCCGGTTCACGTGCCTCTCACGGCGCGGTGCCACACTTTCCCTCGCACGACTCGCCCGGCCGTTCCACCGAAGGAGCCTCCGTGCCGAACCGCAGCCGAGTCACGCGCCGTCTGGGTCTCAAGGCCACACTCCTTGCAGCCGTCACCACTCCCCTGTCCAGTACAGCACTGCCCGCCCCGTCGGCCTCGGCACAGGAGCCCTGGGCCCGCCCCCTGGGGATCATGTCCTTCAACCTGCGTTTCGCGAGCACCGCCGAGCCCAACAGCTGGACCGTCCGCAGACCGGTGATGAGCACACTGCTGCGCCGCGAGCAGCCCCATGTCATCGGCACCCAGGAAGGCCTCTACCAGCAGCTGCGCGACATCGATGCCGACCTCGGACCGCACTACGACTGGATCGGCACCGGCCGCGAGGGCGGCAGCCGCGACGAGTCCGCGGCGATCTTCTACGACACCCGGCGCCTGTCCCCGGTCGAGCACTACACCTTCTGGCTCTCCGCCACCCCGGAAGTGATCGGCTCCAACACCTGGAGAGCCGCGTTCCCGCGCATCGTCACGTGGGTCCGCTTCCACGACCTGCACGACGGCGGACGGGAGTTCTACGTCATGAACACCCACTTCGACCACGCGAGGCAGACCGCGCGCGAACACAGCGCCGCCCTCATGGCCCAGCGGATCGCCGGCCTCCAACGCGCCCTGCCGGTCGTGGTGACCGGCGACTTCAACGTCGCCGCGCGCCGGAACCCGGTCTACGAGACGATGCTCGGCGCCGGTCTCGTCGACACCTGGGAGACCGCCGCCGAGCGGAGCGCACTGTTCGGCACGTTCCACGGCTACAAGCCGCTCGTCCCGAACGGCGAGCGCATCGACTGGATCCTGTCCACGCCGGGAGTCACGACCCGGCGGGCGTCGATCAACACCTACTCCAGGAACGGCCGGTTCCCGAGCGACCACCTGCCCGTGCAGGCCTGGATCGCCCTGGGATGAACAGAGGCCCCCGTGACCGGCGCGCGGTCACGGGGGCCTCGTACAGCCCGGCGGCGATCAGCCCTTGCGGGTCTTGATCTCCTCGGTGAGCTGCGGGACGACGTCGAAGAGGTCGCCGACGACGCCGTAGTCGACCAGGTCGAAGATCGGGGCCTCGGAGTCCTTGTTGACCGCCACGATCGTCTTCGAGGTCTGCATACCGGCACGGTGCTGGATCGCGCCGGAGATGCCGTTGGCGATGTACAGCTGCGGTGAGACCGACTTACCGGTCTGGCCGACCTGGTTGGTGTGCGGGTACCAGCCCGCGTCCACCGCGGCGCGCGAGGCGCCGACGGCCGCACCGAGCTGGTCGGCGAGCGCCTCGATGATCGAGAAGTTCTCGGCACCGTTGACGCCACGGCCACCGGAGACCACGATCGCGGCCTCGGTCAGCTCCGGACGACCCGTCGACTCACGGGCGGTGCGGCCGGTGACCTTGGTGCCGGTCGCCTTGTCGGAGAAGGACACGGCCAGGGCCTCGACGGCACCGGCGGCCGGGGCGGCCTCGACGGCGGCCGAGTTCGGCTTGACCGTGATGACCGGGGTGCCCTTGATGACGCGGGACTTGGTGGTGAAGGACGCGGCGAACACCGACTGGGTGGCCACGGGGCCCTCGTCGCCGGCCTCCAGGTCGACGGCGTCGGTGATGATGCCGGAGCCGATGCGCAGCGCCAGACGGGCGGCGATCTCCTTGCCCTCCGCGGAGGACGGGACCAGTACGGCGGCCGGGGAGACGGCCTCGTAGGCGGCCTGCAGGGCCTCCACCTTCGGGACGACCAGGTAGTCCGCGTACTCGGACGCCTCGTGCGTCAGGACGCGGGTCGCGCCGTGCTCGGCGAGCGCGGCGGCGGTGTCGGCGGCGCCGTTGCCCAGCGCGACGGCGACGGGCTCGCCGATGCGGCGGGCCAGGGTCAGCAGCTCCAGGGTGGGCTTGCGGACGGCACCGTCCACGTGGTCGACGTAGACGAGAACTTCAGCCATGGGAACGGATCTCCTTGCGGATTACGAAGTCTGAGGGGCGGTCAGGCTGTCGAGCCTTAGATGAACTTCTGGCTCGCGAGGAACTCAGCGAGCTGCTTGCCGCCCTCGCCCTCGTCCTTGACGATCGTGCCGGCCGTGCGGGCCGGACGCTCGGCCGCGGTCTCGACCTTGGTCCAGGCGCCGTCGAGGCCGACCTCCTCGGCGTCGATGTCCAGGTCGGACAGGTCCCAGGACTCCACCGGCTTCTTCTTGGCGGCCATGATGCCCTTGAAGGACGGGTAACGCGCCTCGCCCGACTGGTCCGTGACGGAGACGACGGCCGGCAGGGAGGCCTCCAGCTGCTCGCTCGCGGCGTCGCCGTCGCGGCGGCCCTTGACCGTGCCGTCCTCGACGGAGACCTCGGAGAGCAGGGTGACCTGCGGGACGCCCAGACGCTCGGCCACCAGGGCCGGGACGATGCCGGCGGTGCCGTCGGTGGAGGCCATGCCGGAGATCACCAGGTCGTAGCCGGCCTTCTCGATCGCCTTGGCCAGCACCAGCGAGGTGCCGATGGCGTCGGTGCCGTGCAGGTCGTCGTCCTCGACGTGGATGGCCTTGTCGGCACCCATGGACAGCGCCTTGCGCAGCGCGTCCTTGGCGTCCTCCGGACCGACGGTCAGGACAGTGACCTCGACGTCGTCGTCCGAGTTCTCGGAGATCTGCAGCGCCTGCTCGACCGCGTACTCGTCGAGCTCGGAGAGCAGACCGTCCACGTCGTCGCGGTCGACGGTCAGGTCATCGGCGAAGTGCCGGTCGCCAGTGGCGTCGGGCACGTACTTCACAGTGACAACGATCCTCAAGCTCACGCCGGCTCTCCTACTGCATCGTCATTTCCGGGCTGCCTCTTGCAGGCAGCATAGGCGCCTCAAGCGGCCGATCCCGATCGGGGCGTCCGCGCGCTCCGACCGAAATATTACTCGCCAGTACACCCAGTTCATGCCCGCTAAGCAAGCGCTTTGAACTGTGACCTTCGCAACGCAGCGTAACCGGAACTCGACGGCTTCGCAGGGCGGGAGAGGCGTGATCAATCCCGCAGGCCGTTGAAGCGGCCCTGGTGGTAGAGGAGGGGACGCCCCGCCCCCGTGGAGTCGCCGAGGACCACCTCGGCGAGCACGATGCGGTGATCACCGGCCGGTACGCGGCCGACGATCCGGCAGACGAGCCACGCCAGCACGTCGTCCAGGACGGGTACGCCGTTCGGGCCCTCCCGCCAGGCCGTGGGCGCGCCGAAGCGGTCGGCGCCGCTGCGGGCGAAGGTGGCGGCCAGGTCGCTCTGGTGCTCGCCGAGTATGTGGATGCCGACGTGCTCGGTCTCGGCGACGGCGGGCCAGCTGGAGGCGCCCGTGCCGATACCGAAGGAGACGAGCGGGGGGTCGGCGGACACGGACGTGAGGGAGGTGGCGGTGAAGCCGACCGGGCCCGAGGCACCGCGCGCGGTGATCACCGCGACACCGGCGGCGTGCCGGCGGAAGGTGGAGCGCAGCAGGTCGGGCGAGGCGAGCTGGAAGGTGCCGAGGTCGGGCGAGGCCGTCATGGAGTTGTCCTTCTGCGAGGGGGGACATGGGGGTCCCCCCGCTTGAGCGGAGCCGAGAGTGAGGGAGGGTCCGGTGCTGTTCAACAGCGCGGACAGCGCGCGCTCGACGTGCGGACCAGGGCGCCTTCATGAAGGTGTCCCCGCCCGAAGAGAAGGAGTTCGGTCGGCATAGGGTCAGGCTGACGATAGGTGGCGTGCGCAGTCAAGTTCGTTCCGGGATCTGGGAGATGCCTCACCGTGCGCCCGAGGGGCCTCACACCGCTTCCCCCAGGGCCGCGATCACGTCGGCCTTGCGGGGCTGTCCGGTGGCGCGTCGCACCACCCGGCCGTCCGCGTCGAGGACCAGCACGGTGGGCGTCTTGAGGATCTCCAGCTCCCGTACGAGGTCCAGGTGGGCCTCGGCGTCGATCTCGACGTGGGTGACGCCGGGGACCATGGCGGCGACCTCACCGAGGACGCGCCGGGTGGCCCGGCAAGGTGCACAGAAGGAGCTGGAGAACTGCACGAGCGTGGCCCGCTCCCCCAGTTCACCGCCCAGCTCGGCCGCTCCGAGTCGCCTGCCGCCGTCCCGCCCGCGCACCCGCACTCTCCCACTCCGCCGTTTGTGCAGCACTCCGTAGGCGCTCGCCACGGCGAGCACCGCCACGCACACCACCAGTCCGGTCATCATCCGCACCAGCATTCATGAGACTGCAAAGATTCCCGCCTCCCGCTGGAGTTTCCGTTGCGGAATGCTTGATTCATGGAGATCGATGCGAGGGGGCCCCGCTTCGCGGCGGCCGTGACGACCGTCGTGCTGGCGGCGGCGCTCATCACGCAGAGCGCCTGGTTGCTGGGCTGGCAGACCCTGGCGTTCGCGCTCGGCACGGCGGGCGGGGTGGGTGGATCGCCGTACGGCCGGCTGTTCCGGACAGTGGTGCGGCCGCGGCTCGGGCCGCCGACGGAGTTCGAGGCGCCGGAACCGCCGCGATTCGCGCAGGCGATCGGGCTGATGTTCGCCGGGTTCGGACTCGTCGGATTCACGCTGGGTCCGGCCTGGCTGGGTCTCGCGGCGACCGGGGCCGCGCTCGCCGCCGCCTTCCTCAACGCCACGTTCGGGTACTGCCTGGGGTGCGAGTTGTTCCTGCTCCTGAAGAGAGTCACGGTACGCGCGGAGTAGAGCGGATCTAAGGACCAAAGTGGGACAACTAGGCCGACGTGACGAGGATCTCGCCGCCGCGAGGCACCAGGACTGGCTACCTGTCCGTTCTTCGGGCACGATCTGCGAGACGCCGTAAACCTACGGCTGCGTAACTTTCCCGCCGGGAGCCCCCCCTTTCCCGAGCAGAGCAGAAAGGGCCCACCCCGCCCATGGCAGAGCTGGTCTACCGTCCCGTCGTCGGTCTCGCCAAGACGCTGTTCAAGGCCTGGGACCTGAAGATCGACTGCCAGGGGTCGGAGAACATCCCGCGCTCGGGCGGTGCCGTCCTGGTGAGCAATCACATCAGCTACCTGGACTTCATCTTCAACGGCCTGGCGGCCCTGCCGCAGAAGCGTCTGGTGCGCTTCATGGCGAAGGAGTCCGTCTTCCGGCACAAGGTGTCCGGGCCGCTGATGCGGGGGATGAAGCACATCCCGGTGGACCGCAAGCAGGGCGAGGCGGCCTTCGCGCACGCGCTGGACTCGCTGCGCTCCGGCGAGGTCATCGGGGTGTTCCCGGAGGCCACGATCTCGCAGTCCTTCACCCTGAAGAGCTTCAAGTCCGGCGCGGCCCGCCTCGCCCAGGAGGCGGGCGTCCCGCTCGTCCCGATGGCGGTGTGGGGCACGCAGCGGCTGTGGACCAAGGGACACCCGCGCAATTTCAAGCGCAGCCACACCCCGATCACCATCCGGGTCGGCGAGCCGGTCGAGGCCCCGCGCGACCAGTACGCGGGCGCCATCACCCGCCGCCTGCGCGAGGGCGTCCAGGATCTGCTGGACGCCGCCCAGCGCGCCTACCCCGCACGCCCGAAGGGCGCTGACGACTCCTGGTGGCTCCCGGCCCACCTCGGTGGTACGGCGCCCACGGCCGAGCAGTTGCGGGCGGCCGAGGCGCACTGACGGCTGATCCCCCGTCACTCACGGCCCGGGGAATCAGCGAGTGCGACGAGGCGCCGGTCAGGCCGGAGCGCCGGCCGACGTCGGAGCGTGCATCTCGATACGGGCGTCCGGGCTGAACTTCTCCAGTAGCTCGGCGAGTTCGGCGCCCGCCGCCTCCGCCTGCGGGACCGGCATCGGGGCGAGGGTCTCCAGCAGGAAGAGGCCGGAGACCGTTTCCTCGGTGAGGCGGGTGCGCGGGCCCTGGCGCCAGTTCCAGCGACGGCAGGTCACACCGGCCTCGTCACGCCACACGACCTCGCCCGCCTCGGGGTGCTCGACGACCTCCTCGCCGCCCGCGACCGTCACGAAGTCCTCCTCGCCGGTGGCGCGCACGAGCCGCATCTCGCCCTGGATGCGGTCGATGTCCTCCCCGCCGACGGGGACCAGGTGGGCCACGCTGATGGCGTTGTAGAGGTCCACGAGCAGGTTGATCCGGGGCAGGCCGCCCTCGGCGAGAGCCCGCTTCGCCAGCGCCTCGGCCGAGTTGCGGGTGCGCGACGGCTTGGAGCCGAAGGCGGTGTACATCTCCCGCCAGGCGACCATGTGCGGGTCCTCGTGCGGTGCTCGTCCGTCCAGGCGGGCGGCCAGCCGGCGGGCCGCCTCGTCCAGCAGCGCCGAACTCGCTTCGGTGCTGGGCCCGTTGACCAGGTCGTACGCCTCGATCACGACATGGGTGAAGCCGGGCGCGAGCGCGCGGACCTCGTCGGACACGGTGAGAGTGAGCGTCATCTGCCTCGCCTCAGAGAGTGCTGGGGAGCGTCTTCCACAGGGCCGACCGGTCCGGGGCTGCTTTCAACGCACTGAGGACGGCCGGGTGCGGTTCAGCATACAAGGCTGGGTAGTCCACCTCATTGGACGCCGGATCGGGGATCCAGGCCAGCCGCTCGCCGCCCAGGGAGAACTGGGCGTCCACGCCCGGCTTGTTGCCTCGCGGGTCCTGCCGGTGCCAGGCCCCGCGGAAACGTACGGCGACCAGGCCGTGCACGGCGTGACCGCTGCCGTCGTCGTGCATGAGCCGCTGGTAGCACAGGGCGGTGGGGATGTCCTCGGCCCGCAGCAGGGCCGCCAGGGCGTGCGCCTTGGCATAGCAGATGCCCGTGCGCTGCTCCAGTACGTCCGAGGCACGCCAGGTGACGCGCGAGTCGTCGGCGTCGGCGGAGTGCGGGATGGTGTCGCGGACGAACTCGTAGGCGGCGCGCGCATAGGCATACGAGTCCGCGACCCCCTCGGCCAACCGGGCGGCCGTCTCCCGCACCACGGGATGGTGATGGTCGATGACCTCGTCGGCGGCCAGGTAAGAGGACAAATCGGCGGTGTTCTGGATCAGCTCCATGGCCGCAGAGCATAGGAATGCGATCACCCGACAGTCAATGACTTTTCAAGTGACCGCATACCTATGCATATTCGGGGGCTAGCGCGCCATCTCCTCCTTGAGCGCCGCCACGAACGTGTCGACGTCCTCCTCCGTGGTGTCGAAGGAGCACATCCAACGCACGACACCCGCGGCCTCGTCCCAGAAGTAGAACCGGAACCGCTTCTGCAGCCGCTCGCTCACGTCGTGCGGGAGCTTGGCGAAGACGCCGTTCGCCTGCACCGGGTAGAGGATCTCCACCCCGTGCACCGCGCGCACGCCCTCGGCCAGTCGCTGGGCCATCTCGTTGGCGTGCCGGGCGTTGCGCAGCCACAGGTCCTTGGCGAGCAGCGCCTCCAGCTGCACCGACACGAAGCGCATCTTGGAGGCGAGCTGCATGGACATCTTGCGCAGGTGCTTCATGCGACCGACGGCGTCCTGATTGAGGACCACGACCGCCTCGCCGAACAGGGCGCCGTTCTTCGTCCCGCCGAGCGAGAGGATGTCGACGCCGACCGCGTTGGTGAACGTCCGCATGGGCACGTTCAGGGACGCGGCCGCGTTGGCTATCCGCGAGCCGTCCAGGTGCACCTTCATGCCGTGCGCGTGGGCGTGCTCGCAGATCGCCCGGATCTCCTCGGGCGTGTAGAGCGTGCCCAGCTCCGTGCTCTGGGTGATCGAGACGACCTGCGGCATCGCGCGGTGCTCGTCCTCCCAGCCCCAGGCCTGCCGGTCGATCAGCTCGGGCGTGAGCTTCCCGTCGGGCGTGGGCACGGTGAGCAGCTTCAGGCCGCCCATGCGCTCGGGGGCGCCGCCCTCGTCGACGTTGATGTGTGCGCTCTCGGCGCAGATCACCGCGCCCCAGCGGTCGGTGACCGCCTGGAGCGCGACGACGTTCGCGCCGGTGCCGTTGAAGACCGGGAAGGCCTCCGCGCCGGCCCCGAAGTGGCTGCGGATGATCCGCTGGAGGTTCTCGGTGTAGTCGTCCTCGCCGTACGCCACCTGGTGGCCGCCGTTGGCCAGGGCCAGGGCGGCCATCACCTCCGGATGCGCCCCGGCGTAGTTGTCACTGGCGAAACCGCGGACCTGCGGGTCGTGGTGGCGACGCGCGTCGGTCTTGGGAGGGTTCACGGCTTCTCGGTCAGCCACAGACGGTTTCCGTTCACTTCGGCGGCGGACTTGCTCCAGACGCCCTCGATGGCCTCGGCCAGGTCCGTGACGTCCGTGAAGCCCGCGAACTTCGCGTTGGGGCGTTCGGCGCGCATCGCGTCGTGCACCAGCGCCTTCACCACCAGGATGGCAGCCGCCGAGCGCGGACCCTCCTCACCCCCGGCCTTGCGGAAGCCGTCGGCCATGGCGAGCGTCCAGGCCTCGGCGGCGGCCTTGGCCGCGGAGTACGCGGCGTTGCCCGCGGTGGGCTTCGACGCGCCGGCGGCACTGATCAGCACGTACCGGCCGCGGTCGCTGCGCTGCAGGCCGTCGAAGAAGGCCAGGGAGGTGTGCTGGACGGTGCGGACGAGCAGCTTCTCCAGCAGATCCCAGTCGGCCAGGTCGGACTCGGCGAAAGTCGCGCTGCCGCGCCAGCCGCCGACCAGGTGGACCAGGCCGTCGATGCGGCCGTGGTCCTTCTCGATGCGCGCCGCCCACTCACGGGTCGACTGCAGGTTGAGCAGGTCGACCGTCTCGCCGGTGACCGTGGCACCGCCGCGCGCGTAGCGGGCCGCGTCCACGGACTCCGCCAGGCGCTCGGGGTTGTTGTCGGCACCGACGACCACCGCGCCGGCCTCGGCGAGCCGGACCAGCGCCGCGTGACCGGCGGGTCCGCCCGCTCCGGCCACCGCGATCACCGCACCGCTGAGAGACCCGTTGTTCCCCACGTTCTTCCCCTCTTGAACAGTGTTCTGGACGCTGCCGCTCACGCGGCGAGCCGCTCGGCGCCGTCCGCCGTGATGCCCTTGGTGGAGGCGATCACATTCTTCAGCTTCTTGGACAGGGCCTCAAAGAACATGCTCAGCGGAAACTCGTCCGGAAGCACGTCGTCCACGAGCTTGCGCGGCGGCTGGGTCAGGTCCAGGGCGTCAGGGCCCTTGGCCCACTTGGAGCCGGGGTGCGGGGCGAGGTAGGTGGAGACCAGCTCGTAGCCCGCGAACCAGTGCACGAGCTTGGGGCGGTCGATGCCGTCCCGGTACAGCTTCTCGATCTCGGCGCACAGCTGGTTGGTGACCTGCGGGGCGCGCTCCCAGTCGATGGTGAGCTTGTTGTCGGTCCAGCGGATGACGTCGTGCTTGTGCAGGTAGGCGAAGAGCAGCTGGCCGCCGACACCGTCGTAGTTGCGCACGCGGTCACCGGTGAGCGGGAAGCGGAACATGCGGTCGAAGAGCACCGCGTACTGCACGTCACGGGCCTGCGGGACGCCGTCCGCCTGGAGCTTCACGGCCTCCTTGAAGGCGGTGAGGTCACAGCGCAGCTCCTCCAGGCCGTACATCCAGAACGGCTGGCGCTGCTTGATCATGAACGGGTCGAACGGCAGGTCGCCGTGGCTGTGGGTGCGGTCGTGGACCATGTCCCACAGCACGAAGGCCTCCTCGCAGCGCTTCTGGTCGTGGACCATCGCGGCGATGTCCTCGGGCAGCTCCAGGCCGAGGATGTCGACGGCCGCGTCGGTGACCCGGCGGAAGCGGGCGGCCTCGCGGTCGCAGAAGATGCCACCCCAGGAGAATCGTTCCGGCGCCTCGCGCACGGCGATGGTCTCCGGGAAGAGGACGGCCGAGTTGGTGTCGTAGCCGGCCGTGAAGTCCTCGAACTTGATGCCGCAGAAGAGCGGGTTGTCGTACCGGGTGCGCTCCAGCTCGGCCAGCCAGTCCGGCCACACCATGCGCAGCACGACCGCCTCGAGGTTGCGGTCCGGGTTGCCGTTCTGCGTGTACATCGGGAAGACGACCAGGTGCTGCAGACCGTCCGCGCGGCCTGCCGCGGGCTGGAACTCCAGCAGGGAGTCGAGGAAGTCCGGCACCTGGAAGCCGCCCTCGGCCCAGCGACGCAGGTCCTTGACGAGGGCCTCGTGGTAGGCGACGTCGTGCGGAACCAGCGAGGAGAGCTGCTGGATCCCCGCGACGACACGCTCCACGGCCGCCTCGGCCTCGGCTCGCTGCGGGGCGCCCTCGGCCTCGAAGTCGATCGATCCGTCCTGCGACTGCCATGGCCGGATCTGCTCCACGGCATCCTTGAGCTCGGGCCAGGCCGGGTGCTCAACAACCCTGGTCAGCGAAGGAACCTGTCCCTCGGTACCCGCCTGCACAAGAATTTCCGTCATGTCCCATCCTCCACGGGAGAACCTCGCGTAAGGACACCGTATGCATACCCCGTTTCTCCCAGCAAGAGGCAGCTCGGGAAATTATTCTGCCAAGCCGCATGGTCACCGACATTTTTCCTGTCTGTGACCGTGACAACGGTCACTTTCGCCACGAATACGGGGGGTGGACGGCTGCGGGGCAGACCAATCAGATCCAGCCGGTCAATGCGGTCGGGGACTCGCCCACCCCCGGGTGACCATGCAGGCGCATCCGAGCCAGGCGTCACAGGCGCCGCGACCCGATCCGCCGCGCAGGTGCGGGTTCATCGCGGGAGCAGGCCATTAGGCTGCGGACTTGCCGCGTGGACACCGACGTCCCGTCGGGTCCGCGGGCGCCGAGCCGCCGTCGACGGAAGCGAGTTGAACCTTGAACTTCCTTACCATCGGTCACCGCGGGGTCATGGGTGTCGAGCCCGAGAACACCCTCCGTTCCTTCGTCGCCGCGCAGCAGGCCGGCCTCGACCTGATCGAACTCGATCTCCATCTGAGCAAGGACGGCGCCCTGGTCGTCATGCACGACGCGGAGGTGGACCGCACGACCGACGGCACCGGCCCGATCGCCGAGAAGACCCTCGCGGAGCTGCGCGCCCTGGACGCGGGCCGCGGGGAGCAGGTGCCGGTCTTCGAGGAGGTCCTGGACGCGGTGAAGACGCCCTTGCAGGCGGAGATCAAGGATGTGGCGGCGGCCAGGGCACTCGCCGAGGTCATGCACCGGCGAGACCTGGTCTCCCGGGTGGAGGTGTCCTCGTTCCACGACGAGGCGGTCGCCGAGATCGCCCGGCTGGTGCCGGGCGTGCGCACCGCGCTGATCGCGAGTCGCTACGGCACCGACGTGGTGGAGCGCGCCACCGAGGTGGGTGCCGGGACGGTCTGTCTCAACGTCCGCCGGCTGACCCTGGAGGTCGTCGAACACGCGCGCGCGGCCGACCTGAGGATCATCGGCTGGGTGGTCAACACGCAGGATCACCTGCGGCTCGCCCGCGCGCTCCAGCTGGACGGGGTGACGACCGACTACCCGGAGATCAAGCGCACGGGCCGCTTCACCGCCTGACCCGGCGCGCGATCTCCCGGACGAACGTCAGGCCAGCGGCTTGACCAGCAACTCGAACTGCAGGTCGTCGCGCTGCGGGATGCCGAAGCGCTCGTCGCCGTACGGGAAGGGCGTCATCTCTCCCGTACGGCGGTAGCCGCGGCGCTCGTACCAGGCGATCAGGTCGTCACGGACCGAGATCACGGTCATGTGCATCTCGGTCACGCCCCAGGTCCGCCGGGCCAGCCGCTCCGCCTCTGCGATGACGACCTTGCCGAGTCCCGCGCCCTGGAGTGTGGGGCTGACCGCGAACATGCCGAAGTAGGCGTGCCGGCCACGGTGTTCGAGCTGGCAGCAGGCGACGATCCGGCCGTCCTGCTCGACGGTCATGAGCCGGCTGTCCGGCGACTTGATGACGTCGAGCACGCCCTCCGGGTCGGTCCGCTGCCCCTCCAGGATGTCCGCCTCGGTGGTCCACCCGGCCCGGCTGGAGTCGCCCCGGTACGCCGACTCGATCAGCGCGACAAGCGCGTCGACATCGGCGTCGGTGGCGTCTCGGAACGTCGGTCCGGTGGCGATGGTGTCCATGGGGGCTGTCTCCGATCTCGGGCGCGGCTGAGCCAGGGATGAGGGTAACTCTGCCACTAGAGTCCGGATGCATGGTGCACGTACTGAGCAGCCGGACCCTGCTGCGCCCCAGCGACCCCGAGCGCTCCCGCGCCTTCTACGGCGAGCAGTTGGGCCTGGCCGTCTACCGGGAGTTCGGCACGGGTCCGGAGCGCGGGACCGTCTACTTCCTCGGCGGCGGCTTCCTGGAGGTCTCCGGCCGCTCGCCGGCCCCGCCGCCGGCGGTCCGGCTGTGGCTGCAGGTCGAGGACGCGACCGGCGCGCACGAGGAGCTGGTGGGCAAGGGTGTCGAGATCGTACGGCCGCCGGTGAAGGAGCCGTGGGGCCTGGTCGAGATGTGGATCGCCGACCCGGACGGACTCGAAATTGTCATCGTCGAGGTACCCGAAGATCACCCCATGCGCTACCGCCCAGGCATCTGACGATCTGCGGACATGACGAAGCCCCGCTCACCGGGGGCGTGGGGGACGCAGAGGCGAGCGGGGCTTCGTGGACGCCCTCTTCCCGCTGCAGGAGTTGCGGGTGCCGTCGGGCGGGTCCTCGGCCCCGGCCACGCCTCCGCCGCGTCGACTTGGTCGACGTCCTGGCTCTCCACACTTGTGCCCGCTCGATCCGGCGCTGCAGGGCCCCGCACACAAAGAGCGCAAGCGACGCCATTTCCTCGAAGACGCAGGCGCACAGCTCGATTTCACGGTGATCGCTGCCGTCAGAAGCTCCACTGAAATCCGCGTCTCGTCAGACAGCGGCCACCGGCAACCGGGACAGGGGAGGCCCCGTTCATGGTGAAGCTGCCGAAGCAGGACGCAACGTCGTGCAGCTCCGTCACAGGAAATCTCCTCCGCGGCGGGGCTGTGTCGCACACCGGGTAACGGACCCATCAGGGCGCAGAATCGGAGAATGCAGGGCTTCTGCATCACCAGCCCCTCAGGCGGGGAGGTACACAGATGCCACAGACGACGCGTATCAGGCCCTACTTCGAACTTCGCATCGGCGGCTTCCGCGTCACTTCTGATCGGGTTCCCGTGCGGGTCGTAGCGCTCCTGTCCAGCGCAGTGACCGGCGCTGCTGCGTTCCTGTGGAGACGCTGACCGGTCGGGACGGAGAACACGCCCAACCGCACCGCCGATCAAAAGATCGAACTGCTGACCCACCCTAATTCAACTGTCGCCCACGGCAATTTGCGGTACCGGCCGGGGATCAGGGAGGCGTCCGGATCAGCGGGCGAGCTGATCCGGACGCCTCTCCTGGGCCCTGCTGCCCGCCGTGAGCAGGTGGCCGCTGATGCCGAGCAGCGACGGCTCCGCCTCGGTCCGCCGCAGTGCGCGCAGGACCAGGTCGCGGCGGGCGGGGTCGTCGAGCCAGTCGGAGACGTCGCCCATCAGCCAGGCGGCGCCCTCCAGGCCGTACCCGTGTGGTGTCAGGCCGGCGTCCGAGAACTCGGCCGGGACGGCGGTGGGCTCGTGGAAGTAGGCGGTCGTGAACAGGGACTTCGGCCCGCCGGTCGGTCGCATCCGGCCGTCGCCGACCGCCGCGTCGATCTGCGGCCGGTGCTCGGCGTCGAAGTACAGCCCCGTGCTCAGGTTGTCGTGCAGGGCCGCGTACCGGTTGATCGTGGCGGCCACCACGAGGCCTCCGGGCCGCACCACCCGGTGGGCCTCGGCGAGCGCCCGGACCCGGTCCTCCCGCTCGGGCAGGTGGTAGAGGGGGCCGAGGAGCAGCACCACGTCCACGGACGCGTCCGGCACCGCCAGGGCACGCGCGTCGCCGACGCGCGCGGTCACGCCGGGCAGGCGGGCCGCGTGCCCGACGTGCAGGGGCACCGGGTCCACGAGTTCCACCGCGTAGCCGTCGGCGGCGAGCCACTGCGCGTGGACACCACTGCCGCCTCCCACGTCCAGGACCCTGGCCGGAGCGGGCGGCAGGAGGCGGCGCAGGACGTCCTGGGTGCGCCAGAACTCCAGGCGTCCGGCGCCCGAGCGCAGCCGGCCGTCCTCCCCGTCCCGCTCGTAGTACTCCGCGATCTCCTCGGCGAGTGCGGGAGCACCGGCTCCCGCTGCGTGATCCGTCTCCATCCCCGCAGCCTCCCGTCTCGTGCCGGGACCGGACAACCGATTTCCGCGTCTGCCGGCGCCGGGGAAGGGGAAGCCGGCTCCGGATGGCCGGTGCCCGAGGCCGCGGCTAGCGTGCGAAGGGGAGCCCTCCTCGGTCTGTTCTCACACAGCGGGCCGGGGCGACCGGAAGGAGCTGTCATGAAGTTCGACAAGCCGGTGATCGGCGGCCCCTGCTGGACCGAGTTGGGGACCAGTGACCTGGAGAGGGCCAAGGGGTTCTACACGGAGCTGTTCGGCTGGCGGCCGGAGACGGATCCGCGGCCGGAGGCGGGCGGGTACACGGTGGCGCACCTGGGAGACGCGGCGGTCGCCGCGCTCACCCCGCTGTACCAGGAGTCCCAACCGGTCGCCTGGAACGTGTCGTTCGCGGTGACGGACGCCGACGACGCGGCACGGCGTGTGGAGGAGGCCGGTGGAACGGTGATCGTCGGCCCGATGGACGTCTTCGACGTGGGCCGGTTCGCGGTGGCCCTCGACCCGACGGGCGCGGCGTTCCAACTCTGGCAGGCGCGGGCCTTCCCGGGCGCCGGTCTGTTCAACTCGCCAGGCACGCTCGGCTGGGTGGAACTGGCGACCCGGGACACCGACCGGGCCCGGGACTTCTACACCACGGTGTTCGGCTGGAGCGTCAACGCCTCGGAGTGGTACACGCAGTGGGGCATCGACGGGGAGGACTTCGGCGGGATGGCCGACATGGGCGACCGGTTCCCGCCCGAGGTACCGCCGCACTGGCTGCCGTACTTCGCGGTGGACGACGTGGACGCGACGGCCCAGGTCGCCGAGCAGGCGAACGGCGCCGTCGTCATGCCACCCACATCGGTCCCCGACGGCCCCCGCATCGCGGTGCTGCGGGACCCACAGGGAGCGGCGTTCGGCGTGTACAAGGCAGGCGAGGAGGGCTGAGCGGCGGCTCGGCCTCGAGGCCGACGTGCCGGCCAGGGGCCGTACGGGTCGAAGGCCGGCACTGCGTAGAACATCCGCTCACGCCCGCAACGGCCCCATCCGCCCCTCCAGGCCGCTGAGCAGGTCGGCGAGGAGTGCGGCCAGTTCGCCCTGGCCCTCCGGGGTGAGGACGGACAGTACGGCGGTCTCGTACGAGAGTTGTTCGGGGAGAATGCCGTCGACCAGGTCGCGGCCGGTGTCGGTGAGGCGGAGGTGGGCGACTCGGCGGTCGCGGGTGTCGCCGCGCCGCTCGACCAGGCCGCGTTCGGTCAGGTGCTTGAGCCGCTTGGTAACGGCGGCACCGGAGGAGAAGGTCTCCCGGGCAAGCTCCCCCGGGGTCAGCTCGTGACCGGTGCGGCGCAGCGCGCCGAGCAGGTCGAACTCCGGGCGGCTGAGTCCGGCCCGGCGCAATGGGGCGTCCTCTGCCTGCTGGAGGAGGGCGGCACAGCGGTTGATGCGGCCGATGACCTCCATGGGCCCGGTGTCCAGGCCGGGGTGCACGGCCCGCCACTGCCGGACGACCGCGGCGACGGTGTCCCGCTGCGCCGGGCCGGGTCCGGCCTCGCTCTCGTTCCCCGGCTGCCCGTCGGCCGGGGAATCCACGATCGTCGGCCTCTCCTCGACCGTGCCGCCCCCGGCCCCCGCCTGTCCCCCGCCCGCTGCGTCCCCGGCCGGCGGTCGTCCGTTCGTCGGCGTCATGGCCGTACGTCCTCCGTTGTCCTGCCCGTGTCGTGGTCCAGGGGTGCGCTCCCCCGGTGTCGTGCCGTCGCGGCGAGCGTACGGTGTCCGGACTGTTCGGCGAGCACGACCCGCTCCGTGGGCAGGGCGCGCTGCCACCACTCGCCGGAGGCGGCGTCGGCCGTGGCGCGCAGGTCGACCAGCGCGGCGGCGAGGGTGCGGCCCGCGGTCTTCACGGCGCGGGGTGCCGGGTGCGGCTCGGCGAGCAGGCGGGTGGCGTGCTCACGGGCACGTTCGACCGTGGTCAGCGCGTGCTCGATGCGGTCGCCGGCGCGCCGGTTGGTGACGGCCACGGCCGCGACGAAGCCCACCAGCGCGCCGACGAGGGTGTCCGCGATCCGCTCGGTCATGAGCCGTCCGGGGTCCTGGCTGCGGGCGAACTCGGTGATGAGCAGGGCCATCGGTGTGACGCACACGCTGCCGAGCCAGTAGTTGTGGCTGATCAGCGCCTCGGCGCCGAAGTTGAAGGCGAGGCAGAGCAGCACCAGGGCCGCAGGGTGCAGATGGGCGAGCGGAGTGACCGCGGCGAAGACGAGGACGCCGACGAGGTTGCCGACGACGCGCTGGATGCCCCGGCTCCAGGTGAGGGTGACGTTGGCCTGGTAGAGGGAGGCCGCGGTGACCAGAGCCCAGTAGGGGCGCCCGACGCCGAGGGCGAGGGAGGCGTATCCGGCGAGGGCGCAACCGAGCGCGGTGCGGGCGGCGATGGGCACGAGCGGGGCGAGCCGGTGCCGCAACGGGCTGCGCGGGTGGGCGAGCTCGGTGTCCACGCCGAGCAGTGCACCGGTCGGGTCGTGGGGGGACCCGATCCCGGAGACCGGGCCCGTTCCGCGCAGGTCTCGGGCCCAGGCGCGCAGCCGTTCGGGGTCGGTGTCGGCGGGGGCGGCCAGGGCGACCTCGGCGCGGATCAGGAGCCGTTCGAGGGCGCGCCGGGCGGGGTCGGGGCGGGCGCCTGCGGCGAGCAGGGACTGCCAGGCCGCGTGGATGGCGGCGGCGCTCGCGGCGCGGGCCCGGGCGTGGCCCTCGGCCGTACCGCGCGTGGCGGCGTACGCGGCGGCCGCATCCAGGGCCTGGGCGGTGGCGCGGCGCTCGGGGCCGTGCGGGCGCAGCAGCCCGGGTGCCATGCCGACCAGCCAGGCCCAGGCACCGGCGGCGAGCGCCAGCCCGACATGGCCGGGGACCTGGCCGAGGCTCTGCGGCGCGAACAGGGAGGCGGAGCTGATGAAGGTGAGGACCACGTTGCCGGGCGGACCGATACGGGTGGCGTCGCACACCGCCTTCTGCGCGGCCGCCATGAGGGCGCCGACGGTGACGAGCACGACGGCATCGGTGGTGACAGACGCGGCGAGCAGGGCGACGGCGAGGCCGCCGACCATGCCGAGCACCACCCAGGCCAGGGCTCGGGCCCGGGCGGCGTAGGGTCGGTTGTGGCCGTAGAGCGCGCACAGGGAGCCCGCCATGGTGTACATGGCGAGGTCGAGGCGGCCGAGCGCCAGCAGGGTCAGATTGGGCGGAGCGACCGCGGCGACCGCGCTCAGCGCGGGCTTGAACCAGATGTCGGAAGGACGCCCCAGGCGGAGCACGCCGGCGAGGGGAAGACGGTGGCGGGTCGTACTGCTCATACCATCAATTTAGCATGTGTTTTACTGGTAAAAGATATCGCCTGACGGCATCGGTGACCGTCCTCACCTGCTGTGCTCCGGCGAATGCTCCCCGTGTACACCCTTGCGCTCGTATACGCCCCGCGTGCCGTGGGCATCGCATTCCTCGACCGACCGTCGAGCGTGGAGGTGGGCGCGTGCACGGACCGGTATCGGCCGCCTGGCTGCTGGTCGCGCTGTGCGCGGCGACCGGGGCGTACTGCCTGCTGCGGATGCGCAGCGCTGTCGAGGAGCAGCGCCGCTCGGCGGGCGGCGAGGCGCTCATGGGGTTCGGCATGGCCGCGATGGCCGTGCCCGCCGCGGTGTTCACCCCGCCGGGCTGGGCGTGGCCGCTGTACGCGGCCGTGTTCGGGGCGTCGGCGCTGCGCGCCCTGTGGGCCGCGCGCAGCGGCCCGCACCATCTGCACCATCTGGTGGGGACGGCGGCGATGGTCTACATGTCCCTCGTCATGGCGGCCTCCCCCGCCGCACCCGCCTCCCACCACCACCCGCACATCGGCGCCGGGGTGCCCCTGGTGACGGGTGCGCTCCTGGTCTACTTCACCGGCTATGTGCTGCTGTCCGGCGCCCGCCTGGTGCCCGCCGCCGCGACGGCGGGCGGGACGAGGGCCTTGCGCTGGGGCGACCGTCCGGAGCTGGCGCGGGCGTGCCGGCTGTCGATGGGGATCGGGATGGTCACCATGCTGCTGACGATGTGAACCGCCGGTCCCCCGGGGAGGAAACGCAAACGTTGCCTGCGTCACTTCGGCACAAGGGACCGTACCCGTGAGCGGGTCCGCGCTCATAGGGTGCTGCCCATGATGGTCCCCGTGGCACTGCTGCTGCTCGGCGCCGTGACCGCCGTCGTCGCCCCGCGCCTGCTCGCCCGGGCCGACTGGCGGGACCGTGAGCCGGTGGTCGCCCTCTGGGTGTGGCAGTGCGTGGTGGCAGCCGTACTGCTGTGCTGTGCGCTGTCGATGACGCTCAGTGCGGCGGCGGCCTGGGCGGCGGTGCGTGGGCATGTCTTCGGTACGGCCCCGCGCGCGGTGGCGGACGCGTACGCACTCGGTACCGCCGGGCCGTGGGCGGCGGCCATCGCGGTGACGCTCGCCTGCGGCGGACTCCGGAGCCTCGCGATGCTGGTGCGCGAGGTCGCACGGGCGCGGGCGCGACGGCACCTGCGGCGGTCCGAACTCCTCGTGCGGGCACCGCTGTTGCCGGGGGAGGAGCCGACGAGTGACCGCCTGGTGGTGCTGGAGGGCGAGCGCCCCGACGCATGGTGGCTGCCGGGTACGGCACCCCGACTCGTGGTCACGACGGCCGCCCTGCGCAGACTGAAAGGGCGTCAACTCGACGCCCTGCTCGCCCATGAGCAGGGCCACGACCGGGCCCGGCACGACTGGCTGCTGCACTGCTCGGCCGCGCTGGCGGGCGGCTTCCCGCAGGTGCCGGTGTTCGCCGCCTTCCGCGACGAGATGCACCGGCTGATCGAGCTGGCCGCCGACGACACGGCCTCACGGCGCTTCGGCCGGCTGACGACCGCGCTGGCGCTGGTCGAACTCAACGAGGACCGAGGCGTGTTCGGGCCCTCCCCCACCCCGCACGCACACGTCCCGCAGCGCGTGCACCGCCTCCTGACTCCCCCGGACCGCCTCCCGGCCCTGCACCGCCTGCGCCTGACGGCGGTGGCCGCGCTGGTGCCGGCGATCCCGGTCCTGGTGGCGCTGGTTCCGGGTCTTCGGGCCTTGGGGTAGACGGGCGGGCGCGGAGCAACGGGGTGCGACCCTCTTCGCGGTCCGGGACCTGACCCGTCCCCGAGCAGTGGCGCGTCCCGCTGTGCCGCGCAGCGGACCGACCACTCGCGCAGGCCGACTCCGGCCACTGCCCCGACTGCGAACACGGGCCGGCCCTGCGGGGACCGAGCGGGCAGGACGCCGGGCGATCCGCGCCTGCGAGCACCGTGGCGGCCTGCCCACCGCCCGGGTCGGTCGCCCTCGGTCGAGCATGCGACGCCTGTACGGTGGGGCTGGCCTCGGCCCGTCCCGTCGACGAAGATCGCCGCATGCGTCACCAGACCGCAGGCTCTTCATCCCGTCCCCCGGCGCACCGCACCGCGGCCGTGGTGGCCGCCGTGCTCGCCGGCTGTTGCGCGCTGCTGCTGACGCTCGTCGCGACCCGGTGGCATCCGCTGCTCGGCCTGGACGGCGACGTCTCCCGCACCACGCACCGCTGGGCGGTCCGCGAGCACGGTCTCACGCGTGCCTTCCGCATCCTGACGGACTGGGTCTGGGGCCCGCTGACCATGCGCCTGGTGTGCGCGGCCGCCGTCGTCCAGCTGGTGTGGCGCCGTGCGGCCTGGTGGACGGCGCTGTGGCTGACGGTCACCGTCGCCCTGGCCACGGTCGTGCAGCAGTCGGTGAAGGCCGCCGTCGACCGACCCCGCCCGATCTGGCCGGATCCCGTCGACAGCGCGCACTACGCGGCGTTTCCCTCCGGGCACGCCATGACGGCCGCCGTGGTCTGCGGGCTCCTGCTCTGGCTGCTGCACCGCCACGGCGCGGGGCGCGTCCAGTGGCGTACGGCCGTGTCCGTGGCCGTCGTCTCGGTGGTCGGCGTGGGTCTGACCCGGGTGTGGCTGGGCGTTCACTGGCCTTCGGACGTCGTGGGCGGCTGGTTGTTCGGGGGGCTGGTGGTGGCGGTGGCCGTGGTGGTGTACGAGCGGTCACGGGTCGCGCGGCCATCGCACGGGTAGAGTCCGGCGCATGGCTGCCGTGCTCTTCGATTTCTCGGGAACCCTGTTCCGCGTCGAGTCCACCGAGTCCTGGCTGCGGGCCGTGCTGGAGGAGACCGGCCCGACTCTGTCCGAGCCCGAACTCGCCGACACCGCCAAGGCCTTGGAGGCGGCCGGTGCGCTGCCGGGCGGAGCGGACCCCGTCGAGGTGCCGGCGGACCTCGCCGGTCTGTGGGCGGTGCGGGACGAGAGCGCCGAGCTGCACCGGGCCGCCTACACCGGACTGTCACGGCGCGTGCCGCTGCCCGCTCCGGACCTGCACGACGCGCTGTACGAGCGGCACATGTCCCCCGCCGCCTGGTCGCCGTACCCGGACACCGCCGAGGTGCTGCGCGGGCTGCGCGAGCGCGGGATCGGCGTCGGCGTGGTGAGCAACATCGGCTGGGACCTGCGCCCGGTCTTCCGTGAGCACGGTCTGGACGCGTACGTGGACGCGTACGTGCTGTCGTACGAGCACGGTGTGCAGAAGCCGGACCCGCGGCTCTTCTCGGCCGCCTGCGCGGCACTGGACGTCGATCCGCGGCAGGTGCTGATGGTCGGCGACAGCAGGGTGGCGGACGGCGGCGCCGCCGCGCTGGGCTGCCGTGTGCACTTCGTGGACCATCTGCCGGTGACGCGGCGGCCCGACGCGCTGCTCGCGGTGCTGGACCTGGTGGGCTGACCCGGACCCGCTCGGCGTCTCGGTCGGACGCGCACCGTCCGTCTGAGACGATCCCCCGCGTCGCCCCAGACGGACGGCAGCTTTGAGCAGGCGCCGCGCACGGCGGTGCCTCTGCGTTGAGTATAGTTGGCTGGCAGCCAGTCAACGCAGGAGTTACAGGATGTCCCCGCGCAGCGCCTCGGTCAATGAAGAGTTGCGCCGCCGTTCCAGGGAGCGGCTGCTCCAGGCCGCCGTCGAACTGGTCGACGAGCACGGGTTCGAGGCCACCACGCTGGCCGACATCGCGGACCGGGCGGGTTCGGCGCGCGGACTGGTGTCGTACTACTTCCCCGGCAAACGCCAGTTGGTGCAGTCCGCCGTGCACCGGCTGATGCATCGCACGCTGGAGGAGGCGCTGGAGCGGGAGCCGCGCACCGACGACGGCCGGGAGCGGCTGGCCCGGGCCATCGACGCGATCCTGGGCCTCGCCCGCGACCGGCCGGTGCTCATGCGGCAGCACATGGCGGGGCTGCTCCAGGCCGAGGGCTTCGTGCAGTGCCCGGAGCAGCGACGCCTGTCGGAGCTGCTGGGCGACACGGTCGCCCGGTACGGCTCCCAGGACGTGACGGCCGACTACCCCCTGCTGCGGGCCCTGCTGATGGGGGCGGTGTACGCGGCACTGGTGCCGGGGGTGCCGATGCCCGTGCCGGCGCTGCGGGCCGAGCTGTTCCAGCGGTACGGGCTCGACTGGGAGCTGGGCGTGCCGCCGGGGAGCGAGCCGGACACCGGGGCGGGTCGGACGCAGGACCTGTCGCGTTTCTTCGCGACCGAGGAGCGGGCCGAGTAGCGGATCCCCGGCCCGGCCGTCGGCGAACTGCCCTTTTCAGCGCCTTGCGTCACGCCCCCGCACCCCCACGCGGGCCACACGGACGCCGCGCCGTCCTCCGCGGGACGATCGGAAAGATCAAGAAGGGATGCCGCTGACACATACGGAAAGTAATCACATCATCACGCATCCATAAGAAGGTTCACGCGTCGGGTCACCCTGCCGGCCTCTGCCGTTGCGCGTCCGGCGGTGCCATGCTGGAGCCGTCCGCACACCTTTCTCCTTCGGGCAGGGAGTACCGCCGTGCTGCGTGTCGCCGTCGTCGGATCCGGGCCGAGCGGGTGCTACACCGCCCAGACCCTGGTCCAGCTGGATCCCGAGGTGCGCGTGGACGTACTGGACCGGCTGCCGTGCCCCTACGGGCTGGTGCGCTACGGCGTCGCCCCGGACCACGAGAAGATCAAGTCCCTGCAGGGCAACCTGCGCACGGTGCTGGAGCACGACCGGGTGCGCTTCCTCGGCGGGGTCCGGGTGGCCGGACCCGGCGGGCTGTCCGCGGCACGGCTGCGGACGCTGTACCACGCGGTCGTGTACTGCGTGGGCGCCGCCGCCGACCGCCACCTCGGGATCCCCGGCGAGGAGTTGCCGGGCAGCTGGTCGGCGACCGAGTTCGTGTCCTGGTACAGCGCGCACCCGGATGCGACCGACGCGGGGTTCGTGCGCGGGGTCCGGTCCGCGGTGGTCATCGGCGTGGGCAACGTGGCCGTGGACGTGACGCGGATGCTGGTGCGGGGCGCCGGTGAACTGCGTCCGACGGACATGCCGCAGGCGGCGCTGGACACGCTGACGGCGAGCGGGGTCACCGAGGTCCACATGGTCGGCCGGCGCGGCCCCTCACAGGCCCGCTTCACCACCAAGGAGCTGCGCGAGCTGGGCGCGCTGCCGGACACCGAAGTGAGCCTGGATCCTGCCGAGTTGGAGATGGACGCCGGATACGTCGACTCCGCCGCACTGCCCGCGGTGCAGCGTCGCAACGTGGAGGCGATGCGCGGCTGGGCGGCGGCGCCGGCCCGGCAGGCGGCTCGCCGGATAAGGATGCGGTTCTTCCTGCGGCCCGTGGAACTGCTCGCGGACGGCGGCCGGGTGGGCGCCGTGCGCTTCGAACGGACGGCGCCGGACGGACGCGGCGGCATCACGGGCACGGGACAGTACGAGGACGTGGCGGCCCAGTTGGTGCTGCGCTCGGTCGGCTATCGCGGAGTGCCGCTGGAGGGACTGCCGTTCGATGCGGCGAGCGGCACCGTGCCGCACGCGGAGGGCCGCGTCCTGCGCGACGGCGCCGTCTCCCCCGGCGAGTACGTCGCCGGCTGGATCAAGCGCGGCCCCACCGGTGTCATCGGCACCAACCGGCCGTGCGCCAAGGAGACCGCGACCTCCCTGCTCGCGGACGCGCCCGTGCTCGTACGCCGGGAAGTGCCGGAGGACCCGCTCGAAGCGCTGCGGACGGCGGGTGTCGAACCGGTGTCGTGGGCGGGGTGGCAGGCGATCGAGCGCGCCGAGGCCGCGCTCGGCGCGCGGCTCGGTCGGGGTGTGGTCAAGCTGGCCGACTGGGACGCGCTGCTGGGGGCCGCCCGGTCGGCCTAGGCCCGGCCGGAGTCGGCGGCTCCCGGGTGGGCATGACACACACCGGCAACGCGATCGAAATCAACAAACTGTTCAAGGACCTTACGGTCTCGTGCTGTTCGGATGTCACTCCCCACCCGCCGCTCTGGAGTCCCCATGGCCACGACCGCAGATGTGCACCCCGTCGACGAGATACCACCGGTACGCCGGCTCGCGGCCTTCGGACTGCAGCATGTGCTCGCGATGTACGCGGGCGCCGTAGCGGTGCCGCTGATCGTGGGCGGCGCGATGAAGCTGTCGCCCGCCGACCTGGCGTATCTGATCACCGCCGATCTGCTGGTGTGCGGCGTCGCCACGCTGATCCAGTGCGTCGGGTTCTGGCGGTTCGGGGTCCGGCTGCCGATCATGCAGGGCTGCACGTTCGCGGCCGTGTCGCCGATGGTGCTCATCGGTACGACGGGCGGCGGACTGCCCGCGATCTACGGCTCGGTGATCGTCGCGGGGCTCGCGATCGTGCTGCTCGCGCCGGTCTTCGGCCGGCTGCTGCGCTTCTTCCCGCCGCTGGTCACCGGCACGGTGATCCTGATCATCGGGGTCTCTCTGCTGCCGGTCGCGGGCAACTGGGCCGCCGGCGGTGTCGGCGCGAAGGACTTCGGGGAGCCGAAGAACCTGGCACTGGCGGCCTTCGTGCTGGCGGTCGTACTCGGTGTGCAGCGGTTCGCACCGGCCTCCCTCAGCCGGATCGCCGTGCTGATCGGCATCGCGGTGGGCCTGGCGGTCGCCGTGCCGTTCGGGTTCACCGACTTCGGCGGGGTCGGGGACGCGGACTGGGTGGGGATCAGCACGCCGTTCCACTTCGGGACGCCGACGTTCAAGGCGTCCGCGATCGTGTCCATGCTGGTGGTGGCCCTGGTGACGATGACCGAGACGACCGGTGACCTGATCGCGGTCGGCGAGATGACCGGCCGCCGGGTCGACTCGCGCTCGCTGGCGGACGGTCTGCGCGCGGACGGCCTGTCGACCGTCCTCGGCGGGGTGTTCAACACCTTCCCGTACACGGCGTACGCCCAGAACGTGGGCCTGGTCGGGATGACCCGGGTGCGCAGCCGCTGGGTGGTCGCGGCGGCCGGCGGCATCCTCGTCCTGCTCGGTCTGCTGCCCAAGCTGGGCGCGGTGGTCGCGGCGATCCCCGCGCCGGTGCTCGGCGGGGCCGGTCTGGTGATGTTCGGGACGGTCGCGGCGAGCGGGCTCAGGACGCTGGCCCGGGTCGACTTCAAGGGCAACAACAACCTGACGGTGGTCGCCGTTTCGGTGGCGGTCGGCATGCTGCCGGTGGGCGTGCCCACGGTGTACGCGAAGTTCCCCGACTGGTTCCAGACGGTGATGAACAGCGGTATCAGCGCGGGCTGCCTGACGGCGATCGTCTTGAACCTGCTGTTCAACCACCTTCCTGTGAAGGCTGGTTCGGTCGGAGCGGTGGCGGCGGGTGCCGGAGTCGGCGACGAGAACGCTGCCTGAAAATCGCCGACTTGGCATCTCTTCAGAAGGCGTAGGGCTACACTCGCCCTGCACGGTCGGCTTCGCCGGCCGCGACGGGAATGGGTCCGGCGTCCCTTTCGGGCGTGGCCGCCGAGGTGTTCGGCGGTCCGTCAATCGCGACAACTTCACACGCGGCCTGCACGTCGGCAGGGCCTCAGTTGATCACCGTCATTCGGGGTGGTCGACCTGAGACACCTGCCATCCTGCAAGCGGCTCGCGCTCGGTTCGGCCATCCGCCATTCTCCGGAGGGCCCGAGCATGGAGTCACAGATCGTCCTGGCGATCCTGGGTACGGCGAGCGTCGCGTCGGTGTTGGTCTACGTCCTGAAGGGACTCCTCGACCAGATCCCGGATCTCATCCGCTCCTGGCGCCGGGTCGTGCGCGAGGCCAGGACCATTCGGCGCGGCGATGCGGTCGGACCGGACGGGACCGGTGCGGCCGCGGCGGACCCCGAGAGCCGGCGCACCCCGTCCTGACCGGCCCGGCCAGCACGCCGCACCCCCTTCCCCCCCGGGGTTCAGGTGCAGCCAGTCCCCGACCTGGAGGTCGGGCAGCAGCCGGCTCGGCTGTGCCGGGTCACGTACCGCCCGGTCGAAGTCGATCAGGACCAGTTCTTCGATCGGGCAGCGGGTCGAGGGCGCCCGGGGGGTCCAGAGCCGCGCATGCCGTCACGGTCAGGTCGGATCCGGCGCGCACGTCGAAGTCGAGCGGGTCCGAGACCAGTTGGGCACCTACCGGTACGGTCGCCGCGTCCCGCCCGGCGAAGGCCACCCGCCGCAGGCTGCCCGGCTCGATCGCGCAGACCCCGGCCTGCCCGTCGCTCGGCAGCGCCACGGTCACTGCGGTCAGCGGCAGCGGAGTGTCGCCGTGGACGTGGGAGAACCGCAGCCGGATGCGGTGGCCGCCGGTGGTGACGCGGACGGCCTGCCGCAGGGTGGTGTCGGCCAGCACCGCCCTGTCGCCGGTGAAGGGCGCGGGCGGCAGGTTCGCGGGCTCGGTCAGCTGGGGCATGCCGGTCCGATTACGTCGGGCTGGAGTTGATCGCGCGAGGGAGGTGTCGCCCGCCGGGACAGCGCTTGCAGGACAAGCACGTCCCCGAGGGACGGGGAAGGTCCTCAGCTGTCCCCGCGCAGCCCCACCGACGCGGCCAGTTCCCCCTCGTAACCCGCGTAGGACGTGCGCAGGGCCTCCCCCGGCCAGTCCGGCGGCAGGAGTGCGGACGGGAGGACGGGGTCGGTGAGCAGGTGGCGTACGGCCGCGGCGAAGGCGGTGAGGCGATCGGCCGGGTGGTGGGCGCCGGCTGCGTGGGCGAGCAGGGTGCGCGCCGTGGCGGCCCAGGCGTCGAGCGGCCACAGACGGGCGACCAGGTCGTGCGGGGAGCCGTCGGGGTGGGCGGTGTAGGAGTCGGACACCCTCGCGAGGTCGTCGGGCAGGGGCCGGGCGAGGTTGGCCGGACGCAGCCACACGCCCTCGCGGAGTTCGGCCAGGCGCAGGGCGGCCAGCCGGGTGCGCAGGTCGGCCCGTTCGGCGGGGCCGCGGCCGGTGGCCGTGATCACCACCATCTCCCAGTCGCCGTCCCACGCGCGCGTGCGGGGATGCAGCGCCTCGTCCTGGCGGCGCTGGCGGGCCAGCAGCCGGTCGCTCAGCCCGTACACCGCGTCCGTGCGGCGCAGGTCCCCGGCGGCCACCATCCGGCTCAGCGCGGCCCGCAGCGTCGAGCCGCCGACACCGAAGGGCTCCACCAGCCGGACCAGGTCCTTCACCGGCAGCTCGGGCGGATGCGCGCCCAGCAGCAGGCTCAGCACCACCGACCTGGCGGACAGCGGCCGCAGACCGGCGGCCTCCCCCGCCTCCGCCGACACGTTCATGCGCATGGGCACGTACTGTACGTGCGCCTCCTTGTTGCATCATTGCTACAGTCGCACGAAGAGTGCAACATGGCGGTATGGACTCGACACCCGCGCAGTCGCCGCCGCAGCAGTACGCCACCCACGACGTCACCAACCAGGCCCCGCCCCTGGCCCCCTACGACGCCTCCGACGACCGGGCCCTGCTGGAGGGTCTGCGCCGGGAGGGTGCCGAGTGGGCCGAGGACGGCGTCCGGCGGCTGGGCCAGCAGGCCGGCGGCGCGGAGGCCCAGGAGTGGGGCGAGCAGGCGAACCGGCACGAGCCGGAACTGCGCACCCACGACCGCTACGGCCACCGGATCGACGAGGTCGAGTTCCACCCCAGCTGGCATCACCTGATGCGGACCGCGGTCGCCGAGGGCCTGGCCGGCGCGCCGTGGGCGGACGACCGACCCGGTGCCCATGTGGCCCGCACGGCGGGCGGACTGGTGTGGGGGCACACGGAGGCCGGGCACGGCTGTCCGACGTCGATGACGTACGCCGCCGTCCCCGCGCTGCGCGCCCAGCCGGAGCTGGCCAAGGTCTACGAACCGCTGCTGACCAGCCGCGCGTACGACCCGGAGCTGCGCGTCCCCACCGAGAAGCCCGGGCTGCTCGCCGGGATGGGCATGACCGAGAAGCAGGGCGGCTCGGACGTCCGCACGAACACCACCACGGCCACGCCCACCGGTGAGCCGGGTGTCTACACGCTGCGGGGCCACAAGTGGTTCACATCGGCGCCGATGTGCGACGTGTTCCTGGTGCTGGCGCAGGCGCCGGGCGGCCTGTCCTGCTTCCTGGTGCCCCGGATCCTGCCGGACGGCAGCCGCAACACCTTCCGCATCCAGCGGCTGAAGGACAAGCTCGGCAACCGGTCCAACGCCTCCTCCGAGCCGGAGTTCGACCGCACGGTGGCCTGGCTGGTCGGACCCGAGGGCCGTGGTGTGAAGACCATCATCGAGATGGTCAACTGCACCCGCCTGGACTGCGTGATGTCCTCGGCGACCCTGATGCGCAAGACGCTCGTCGAGGCGGGCCACCACGCGCGCCACCGCAGCGCGTTCGGCGCCCGGCTGTTCGACCAGCCGCTGATGCGCAACGTCCTGGCCGACCTGGCGCTGGAGTCGGAGGCGGCGACGACGCTCACCCTGCGGCTCGCCGGTGCGGCGGACCGGGCGGTGCGCGGGGACGCCGGCGAGCGCGCGTTCCGCCGGATCGCCACCGCCGTCGGCAAGTACTGGGTCACCAAGCGGGGCCCGGCGTTCACCGCTGAGGCTCTGGAGTGCCTGGGCGGCAACGGGTACGTCGAGGAGTCGGGCATGCCCCGCCACTACCGGGAGGCTCCCCTGCTGTCGATCTGGGAGGGCTCGGGGAACGTCAACGCGCTCGACGTGCTGCGCGCCCTGGGTCGGGAACAGGACACGGCCGAGGCCCTGTTCGCCGAGCTCGCCCTCGCGCGCGGGGCGGACGCCCGGCTGGACGCGGCCGTGGTCGGGCTCAAGGAGCAGTTGGCCGAAACCGACCAGGTGGGCGCGCGTCGGCTGGTCGAGCGGATGGCCCTGGCCCTTCAGGCATCGCTGCTGGTCCGGCATGCCCCGCACGCGGTCGCGGACGCCTTCTGCGCGAGCCGGCTGGGCGGCGACTGGGGGCACGCGTTCGGCACGCTGCCCGCCGCGACCGACCTGGACACGATCCTGGAGCGGGCCCTTCCCGGCCGCGACTGATCCGGGCCCCGGGCGACCGGGGCGGACCCCGCCCCGTGGCCGGTGACAGCCGACGGATCGCACACAGTCAGCGCATGACTTCGCTTCGTTGTCAGTGCCGTGGTGCAGACTCGCGATCAGGTGGTACCGGCCTGGGGAGGACAACGTGTTCACGGGGATCGACGAGGTCGGCTGGGCCTCGCTGCACCACGCGTACGGCAGCGCGGAGGACGTGCCCGGATGGTTACGGGGACTGGCCTCCGCGGACGCCGCCGAGCGACAGACCGCTCTCGACGGCATGTACGGCACGGTGCATCACCAGGGGAACGTGTACGACTCGACGCTGGCCTGCGTTCCCTTCCTGTGCTCGCTCGCGGCCCGTGAGGCGGTGCCGGACCGGGGCTGCATCGTCGAACTGCTGGTCAGCATAGGGGCGGAGAGCGGGGACGCACACGCGTGTGCGGCCGTGCGCGCGGGCTCCGAGGTGTTCGTGTCCCTCCTCGGGGACCCGGACCCGGGAGTGCGCCGGGCGGCGGCCGGAGCCGTCGTACGGTTCCTGGACGGCCCGGAGCGCGTCCTGGACCTGTTGCGGCAGCGGATCCCGGTCGAGCGGGACGGCAGGGTCCTGCTCGCGCTCACCGAGGCGCTGGGCCTGTTCGTACGGCGGCATCCGGCGCACTCCACCGCCGCGGTGGACCTGTTGGCCACGCAGAGCGCCCCGCCCTACGAGCCCGGGCTGCGGCTGGCCGCGCTCGGCCAGCTCGCCCTGGGGGCCCCGAAGCTGCTCCCGGCCGACCTGGTGCCGACGGCCGTCGAGCTGCTGCGGGACAGGTCCGCGCGCCGCGCCCGGGTACCGGAGCCGTCCGGGAACGACACCCTCGTGGGCCGGATACGGCGGCTGCGGCCCTCGGACGAGGAGGGCGCCCAACTTCTGCGCACCCTGCACACCGCGCTCGGCGACCGGACCGCTGACCGGATCGCCCTGCTCACCGGGCAGTTGACCAGCCCGGACCCGATGGACCGGTGCAATGCCGTGTGCATGTCGGCGGCGCTGTTCCGCGGCTGGCGGGCCGACTGTGCCGGGCCCGTGGCGCTGATCGGTGCCCAACTGGACACGGAGCAGGACCGGTTGCGGGACGCGGCGGTCTCGGTCCTGGTGGAGCTGTACGGCCTGGCCGCGCCCGCCGCGGACGACCTGCACGCCCTGGTGGCCGCCCGGCCCGACCTGTGGACGCACCGCTGGGAGCGCGGCTCGCCCGCCCTCGGTGGCCCGCTCAAGGCCCTGGCCCGGACCGGCGATCCACGGGCGGTCCCGGTTCTGGCCCAGGTGCTGGCCGGCCCGGTCGTGCCCGGCGGCCTGGGGCACGAGATCGCGCACCTGGGTCCGGCCGCGGCTCTCCTCGCCCCCGCGCTGCGGCACCATCTGGCTCGTGTCCCCCTGGAGTCCCCCGCCGCCGACACGATGGCCACTCCTCTCCTGGCCGCGCTCAGAGCCGTGGGCGACCGGCATGCGGTGCCCGAGGTGCTGCGGCTCCTGTCCGGGGCACCGGACGACCTCGGGGCACGGGAGAGACTCGTCGGACCGGCCATCGAGACGCTGGACGCCCTCGGGGCCGCCGCAGCGGCGGCACCCGTCCTCCGGGACCTGCTGCACACCCGGCACGCGGCCGTCGCTGCGGGCGCCCTGTGGTCGGCGGGGGAACCGCTCTCCGCCGTACTGCCCGTCCTTCTGCGGGAGTTGACGCAGGGCGAGCCGGGGAGCCGTCGGCTGGCCGCCCGGCGGCTGGGCAGGCTGGGTCCGGCCGCCCGAGCGGCCCTGCCGGAACTGCGCCGGACGGCCCGTTCGGGGCAGGTGTGGCAGCGGACGGCGGCCGCGTGCGCGCTGTGGCACATCGGCCGGGACCCGGAACCCGTGCTGCCGGTGTTCCGGGCCGCATGGTCGCAGAACCCCTACACGCGCGGCCCGATCGCCCAGTGTCTCGCCGCCATGGGCCCGGCGGCCGCACCGCTGCGCGACCTGGTGACCGCCGAACTGACCGACCCCCGGCGCCACACGGCCGGCGAGGGCGGGTACGGCAGCCAGGACATCGCCAAGGACGAGGCGTTGCTCAGGACCTGCGGGGAGGTGCTGGCGGGGCTGTAGCCGGGCGCCGGAGCGCACGGCCCGGCATGGACGCGGAGCCCGTCACCGACGCAGGGGGACCGTCACCATTTCATCCGACCCCACTGCGGCCCCAGTCGAGCCCACTCCGCGTCCCAGCGGTCCATGCGGCGGCGCGCCAGGCGACCGCGCAGGACGCGGCCGCCGACGAAGGGGACGGCGGCGGTGCTCACGCCGACCAGGCCGCCTATCAAGGTGGCCCGGAAGGCGGCCTCGGAGGCGGTGGTGGGGCGGGTGACCAGGTGACCCTGCGGGTCGGTCCACACGGTGACCGGGGCCCCGGCCTTGCTGCCCGGCGCGACCCGGGCCTGGCCGGTGTGGGCCGAGCCGTCGGGGACGGTCCAGCGGACCTCGGCCCAGACCCGCTCTCCGCCGGTGCCTGCGGCGGTGGCCCTGCCGGGTGCCTGGGCGACGACGTGGGCCACGGTGGGATGCCAGGCGGCGCGCTCCCTGGCCAGTCCGTGCTCCACCGAACGGGCCGCCACGAGTCCGGCCAGCACCCCGGCCAGGACGGTCAGCAGCCAGGCGGCGAGCACCACCCAGGCCTCCACCACGTCGGCCCGGCGCCGGAGCGGATTGCGCCGCCAGCGCCACAGCCACACCTTGGGACCACGCAACGCCTTCAAAGGCATCCTCCTCACGAGCGCACCGACAGGCCGGACCGACCTCCCATACGGGCAGGGCCGCCCCGTTGCTCACGACGAGCCGTCACCCCGACGGTCGCACGAGACGCCCCCTTCGCGCAGGCGCATGCGCCAACGCACCTTGCCGATCTCTGCGACAGGCCGACAGCACCGCCATGACCTGCGCGTACGCCGCTCCCGGGGTCGACTGTCGGTGGCGGGGTGCAGACTGGCCGATATCTGACGACTACCTGGACAAGGACGTCCCGGAGGTGATCGGCATGACCGAGGTCCTGCTCGCCGTGGGCACCCGCAAAGGCCTCTTCATCGGGCGGCGGCGCGGCGGCGCCTGGGAGTTCGACGACAGCCCCTACTTCAACGCCCAGGCCGTCTACTCGGTCGCCATCGACACCCGCGGCGGCACCCCGCGGCTGCTCGCGGGCGGCGACAGCGCGCACTGGGGACCATCGGTGTTCCACTCCGACGACCTGGGCCGCACCTGGACCGAACCGGCCCGGCCGGCCGTCAAGTTTCCCAAGGACACCGGTGCTTCGCTGGAGCGGGTGTGGCAGCTGCACCCGGCCGCCGCCGAGCCGGACGTGGTGTACGCGGGCACGGAACCGGCCGCGCTGTACCGCTCCGAGGACCGCGGGGAGAGCTTCGAACTGGTGCGTCCCCTGTGGGAGCACCCGACCCGCTCCCGGTGGGTGCCGGGCGGCGGCGGTGAGGGCCTGCACACCGTGCTCACCGATGCGCGCGACCCGCGGGCGGTGACCGTCGCCGTCTCCACCGCCGGGGTCTTCCGCACCACGGACGGCGGGGCGAGCTGGGCGCCCGCCAACTCCGGTGTCTCCGCGGTGTTCCTGCCGGATCCGAACCCGGAGTTCGGCCAGTGCGTGCACAAGGTCGCCAAGGACGCGCGCGACCCGGACCGGCTGTACCTGCAGAACCACTGGGGCGTGTACCGCAGCGACGACGCGGGCGCGCAGTGGACCGACATCGGCGCGGGCCTGCCGTCGACGTTCGGGTTCGCGGTGGCCACCCACCCGCACCGCGGCGACACCGCCTACGTCTTCCCGATCAACGCCGACGCCGACCGGGTGCCCGCCGACCACCGCTGCCGGGTCTTCCGCACGGCCGACGCGGGCAAGAGCTGGGAGCCGCTGTCGCACGGGCTGCCGGCGGAGGACCACTACGGCACCGTGCTGCGTGACGCGCTGCGGACGGACGACGCGGATCCGGCCGGGGTCTACTTCGGCAACCGCAACGGCGAGGTGTACGCCTCGGCCGACGACGGCGACAGCTGGCAGCAGCTCGCCTCCCATCTGCCGGACGTGCTGTGCGTGCGGGCCGCGGTGATCGGCTGACGCGGCAGGCCCGCCCCCGGGGCCCACAGGAAGGGAGGTGAGGGCGGACACGGTCATTCGAGCCGACGGTCCGATCATCCTCGGTCGGCCTCCGGTCGCAGCTTGATCGCCGACCGGTGTACGGCAGTAGGGTGACGCCCGTGGCACCACGACCCTTGCATGAAATCGTCGAACCGGGCTGGGCGAAGGCCCTGGAACCCGCCGCCGGACGGATCGCCGCGATGGGCGACTTCCTGCGCGCGGAGATCGCCGCGGGACGCACCTACCTCCCGGCCGGACCGAACGTCCTGCGCGCCTTCCAGCAGCCCTTCGACGACGTACGCGTCCTGATCGTCGGTCAGGACCCGTACCCGACCCCGGGGCACGCGGTCGGCCTGTCGTTCTCGGTCGCGCCCGAGGTACGTCCGCTGCCGCCGAGCCTGATCAACATCTTCCGCGAGCTGAACGCCGACCTGGGGCTGCCCCAACCGTCCAACGGCGACCTCACCCCGTGGACTCAGCAGGGCGTGCTGCTGCTCAACAGGGCACTCACCACGGCACCGCGCAGCCCGGCCGCCCACCGCGGCAAGGGCTGGGAGGAGGTCACCGAGCAGGCGATCCGAGCCCTGGCCGCGCGCGGCAAGCCGCTGGTTTCCGTGCTGTGGGGACGTGACGCCCGGAACCTGCGCCCGCTGCTGGGCAGTCTGCCGGCCGTGGAGTCCGCGCATCCCTCGCCCATGTCGGCCGACCGCGGCTTCTTCGGGTCGCGTCCGTTCAGCCGGGCCAACGACCTGCTGATCCAGCAGGGCGGACAGCCGGTGGACTGGCGTCTGCCGTGACCGCCCCCGGTTACCTGGCGGTGGACTCCGGGGGCTCCGGTCTCCGGGTCGCCGTCGGCGTTCCGGGGCAGGCACCCTCGGCCCAGCGAGCCTCGGGAGAGCCGGTCCGTACCGGTGCGCGGGGGATCGACCCCGCCCACCTGATGGCGCAACTCGCCCCCCTCGCCCGCGCGTTGGCGGCGGAGGCCGGGGTGGGCGAACTGGACACGGCCGTCGTCGGCGCCGCCGGGTTCTCGTCCCTGGGCGACGCCCTGCGCGCCGAACTGCCGGGCGCGCTCGCCCGGGAACTGGGCGTTCGGAACGTGGCCCTGGCCGCCGATGCCGTGACGGCCTACGCGGGCGCCCTCGGACCGCGGCCGGGTGCCGTGGTAGCCGCGGGCACCGGTCTGATCGCGGTCGGCACCGATCTGACCGGCTGGCGGCGGGCGGACGGCTGGGGCCACCTGCTGGGCGACTGCGGCGGCGGGGCGTGGATCGGGCGGGCCGGGCTGGAGGCGGCGCTGCGCGCCCACGACGGCCGGGACGGCGGCTCCGCGCCGCTGCTGGCGTGCGCCGAGGAACAGTTCGGCCCGGTGCGGGGACTGCCCGGCCTGCTCTACCCCCGTACCGACCGGCCCGCGCTGCTGGCCTCCTTCGCGCCCCAGGTGGCCGCCTGCGCCCCGCGCGACCCGGTGGCCGTCGGCATCCTGCGTGCGGCGGCCCGGAACATCGCCGAGTCCGCCGCCGCGGTGTGCCCGGCCTCCGGCGCACCCGAAGTGGCGTTCACCGGCGGCCTGCTCAAGATGGGCGACCCGCTCCTCGTACCCCTGCGGGAGGAGTTGGCCGCGAGGCTGCCGCACGCCCGGCAGGTGCCGGCCGAGGGCGACCCGCTGCACGGCTGTGTACGGATCGCGAACGAGCTGGCGGCCGGGCGGCTCACACTGCCGGGTGAACCGCCCATGCTCTACGTGGTCCCCACAAAAGGGGATTGAACCCCTTCACGGTACATCTGTCCGGCAAGTGCCCGGAACACGTGCCAAGGGTACGTAACTCATCAGACAAAACCGGACGGATACCGCTCACCTGCACCCTCCCCGAACAAGGGAGCCCAAGAAGCCAGTAACATGCGGCGCCATGAGCTCCCCCACTGGGCCCGCGTCCGGCCTGCCAGTACGAATGCCGCGACCCCGCCAGCCCGGACGGCACCGCCGACCGGAACCGCTGGTGGCTCCCGAGGGCGCGCCCGCGCTCGTCCTCGCGGTACCCGGCGCGCCCAGCGCCGCCGCGCGCAGCCTCGCCGAGGAGGTCGTGAGCATCGCCCGCTCCGAGCTGCCCGGCCTGGACGCCCGGATCGGATACCTGGACGGGGACGACACCGAATTCCCGAGCCTGCGGGCCGTGCTCGCGCACGCCGCCGAGGAGCGCGCCGCCCGCTACGAGCAGGCCGTCGCCGCCGGCCTCGAGGTCAAGGAGCCCGACGGCCCGGTCGCGGTCGTCGTCCCGCTGCTGGCCGGTCCGGACAGCGCGCTGCTGCGCCAGGTCCGCCAGTCCGTGATGGACAGCCGGGTCGCCGCCGACCTGACCGATGTCCTCGGCCCGCACCCGCTGCTCGCCGAGGCGCTGCACGTGCGCCTGTCCGAGGCCGGTCTGGCCCGGGCCGACCGTGCCCGCCTGTTCACCGTGGCCACCGCCGCCGACGGCATCATCCTGGCCTCCGTGGGCGGCGACGAGGCCGTGCAGGCGGCCGGGATCACCGGCATGCTGCTCGCCGCGCGCCTGGCCGTGCCGGTGATGGCCGCGGCCCTGGACCAGGAGGGTTCGATCACCTCCGTCGCCGAGCAGCTGCGTTCCTCGGGCTCGCAGCAGCTGGCCCTGGCGCCGTACCTGATCGGCCCGGAGATCGACCCGGCGCTGCTGGCGGCTGCCGCCGAGGAGGCGGGCTGCGCCACGGCGGAGGCGCTCGGCGCCTACCCCGCGATCGGCAAGCTCGCCCTCGCCAAATACACGACCGCGCTGGGCATCGCCCCGCCGCAGCCGCAGGGCACGCCGGCCCGCTGACGCCGGACACGGCACCCGAACGACGCAGGGCCCGCTCCAGACCACTGGAGCGGGCCCTGTGTGTTGTCGCTCGGCCGCTCAGCTCCCGCCCGGCCGCTCAGCCGAAGACGATGCAGGAGGCCGCGGCGACCTCGACGGAGCCGTCGTAGCGGGGCAGCCCGGTCCGCTCGTCGACAGCGAACCAGGTCACGTCTCCGGATCGTTCGTTGGCCGCGTAGAGGAAGCCGTCGTGCTCGGCCAGCGCGCGAGGCCAGTGTCCGCCGCAGGGCACCGTGCCGATCAGGCGGAGTGCGTCCCCCTGGACGGCGAGCACGGACAGGACGTCCTCGCCGCGGGTCGCGGTCCACACGAAACGGCCGTCGGGCGAGACCACGACGCCCGAGGCGTAGGCGTCGCCGGCCGGAGCGCCCGGCAGGACCGGGACCTCGGTCAGCGGCTTCAGGGAGCCCGCGTCGGCGTCCCAGAGGCAGACCGTGACGGTGGGGGTGAGTTCGTTGACCACGTAGGCGTGCTCGCCGTCCGGATGGAAGGCCAGGTGGCGGGGGCCCGATCCGGGGCGCAGCGCGATCTCGCGGTGCAGGGTCGGGATGCCGTCGTCCAGGGTGCACACCCGGACCGAGTCCGTGCCGAGGTCGACGCTGACCGCCCACCGGCCGCTCGGGTCCGGCTGCACCTGGTGGGCGTGCGGGCCGCGCTGGCGCCGGTCGTGCGGACCGGAGCCGGTGTGCTGGAGCACCCCCGAGGGCGCGGGGACCAGGCTGCCGTCCGAGCGCACCGGTACGGCCGTGACGCTGCCGGAGCCGTAGTTGGCGGTCAGGACGTGCCCGGCGTACAGGCTGAGGTGCGTGGGTCCGCTGCCGTCCACCGGCACGGGCGGCCCCGCGGGCTCCGGTTTGTCACGGCCGACGCGGAACGCGGCGACGGCGCCGTCGGCGGTCTCACTGACCGCGTAGAGCATGGTCCCGTCCGGCGACAGGGCCAGGTAGGAGGGGTCGGGCAGGGCACCGAGACGGCCGGTGACGGTCAGCGCCCCGCTGCCCGGGCGCACGTCCGCGGTGACCAGCCCGGGCCCGCCCGCCGCCGTGAACGACCCGATGAACGCCCTGTACCGCCTGCCGCCCTCTGCCACCGCTGTCCCCTCTCGGTCCGAGCCAGTGCCGACGGTAGCAGTCGATCACTTCAGGTCTAGACCAAACGGGTGACGAGGGAGTGTTCGCCGACGCCGCTCGGGCTCCCACCAGCGGCAATCCCGACGGAGCCCGCAGGGACCGCTCCAGGCCCTACAGGTGGGCCAGGGCCGACTCGACAGGAGCCCCGACGGACGGGTGCATGCCAGAGCGGGCTCGACCGGAGCCTCAGCGACCCGATGGACGCCCTACGGAGCCACCGACGGTGAATACCCCGTCCGCGACCTCGGACCAGCCGCAAGGCCGCCCCGGAGACGCGCCGCCGACCTCATCCCTCAGGCTCCCCACCAGCGGCAATCCCGACGGAACCCACAGGGACCGCTCCAGGCCCTTCAGGCGGGCCAGTGCCTGCACGACAGGGACCTCGGCGGGCCGGTGTGTGCCGGAGCAGGCTCGACCGGTACCTCGGGAGCCCGTGGAAGCCCTCGGAGACACTGGGCGTGAATACCCCGACCGCGACCTCGGACCAGCCGCAAGGCCGCCCCAGAGGCACTACGGCCACTCCGCCCCTCAGGCCCCCACCAGCGGTGATCCGGACGGAGCCCGCAGGGGCTCGGCCAGGTCGGCCAGGGCGCGCTCCAGGCCGTGCAGGTGGGCCAGGGCCGGCTCGGCCGGGGCGTCGGCGGGGCGGTGGACGCGGTCGGAGCCGCCGGTGGTGAGTGCCTCGACCGCGGACTCCACGCGCCAGCAGGCGGTGGCCAGGCGGGCGTCGTGGGAGGCCTCGGGGTCGGCGGCGACGGCGACCAGGCCGCGGATCTCCCGGGCGCAGTCGTCGAGGAGGGCGAGGACCCGGCGGGCGCGCCGCTTGCGGCCGAGCATCGGGTTCAGCGGGTGCACCAGCGGCGCGACCGAGAGCCGGACCCGGCCGAGCAGCTGCTCCAGCTCGGCCACGCGCGGCGCCGGGTCGGCCGTGTCCGAGCCCGCGAGGCGCGCGGCGGCCTCCGCGGTGCAGGCGTGGACGCAGCGCAGGGCTCGCTGGATCCATGCGTCGGTGGTGGCGTGGGTGGTGACGGGCAGCACGAACAGCACGGCCAGCACCGCACCGAGGGCGCCGACGCCGGTCTCGGCGAGACGCAGCGCGAGCAGGCCGGGGCCGAGGACGCCGAGCAGGCCGTAGAGCAGTTCGGCGAGCAGGGTCACCCAGAGCATCATCCAGGTGTACGAGACGGCGGCGGTGTAGAAGATGCCGAAGACGGCGACCGCGACGAGGACGGCCGTCGGGACCGGCGCGCCGTCCACGGGTACGGCGACGAGGAAGCCCAGGCCGATGCCGATCACCGTGCCGAGGACCCGCCGGAACCCGCGTACCAGGGTCTCGCCGCGCGAGGCGGTGTTGACGAAGACCCACCAGGTGGCACCCACGGCCCAGTACCAGCGCTGCCCGGACACCAGCTGCCCCACGACCAGCGCGAACCCGGCTCCGGCGACCGCCTGGACCGCCTGCCGGGTGGTGACCCGGGCCAGCCCGGACCCGGCGGGCGGCGCGGGCACGACCGCCGGGGGCAGCCGGCGCTCGTAGCACCACAGACCGAAGCGCACCGCGGCAGCGCTGAGCACGGACAGCAGGACGGCCGCGTACAGCTCGGGCAGCTGTCCTGACGTGGCGTGCAGGAACTGGGCCACGAAGAAGGTCATGAAGGCGAAGACGCCGAGGCTGTGCCCACGCGGGCCCCAGCGGCGGGCGTACACGCCGACGCCGACGACGGCGAGGAAGGCCAGGTCCCGCGCCACCGGGTGGTCGTGCAACTCCGCCGCCGCGGCCAGCACGGGCACGCCGACGACGGGCAGCAGCGCGGTGGTGACGGCCTGCCCGCGCACGGTGGCGTCGGTGACGGTGAACAGGGCGAGCAGCGCGGCGAGACCGCCGGTGACCGCGCCGACGAGCGAGTGCCCGGCCAGCCCGCACACGACGACGGCCAGCCCGATGCCGAGGACGGCCCGCGCGGCGAAACGCAACCGCGTCCGCCCCGGGTCCGGAGCCACGAACACCCTCTTCAGCACTGACGCCCTCCCCTGGGGAACACCTGGAACAACGGGAACGCCGGGAGCACCGGCATACAAAAGGCGCCGCGGGGATCCGCAGCGCCATCGACGTCTCCATGAGAGCATCACAGAGGTCGATGGCTCAAGTGTCGACTGAATCACTGAGCCATTGGCCCAGCGCCATCCGCGCATAATCGTCCGGCTGAATACCAACGGACCAGGTCGGGCGGCACACCGGGGCTGCAGCCCGCTGAGCCATTGGTACAGTCGTAGATCATGACCGTGGACGCACTCGACACCCGCATCCTGCGGCTGCTGCTGGAGCAGCCGCGTACCAGCGTGCGCGAGTACGCCCGCGTCCTCGGCGTCGCCCGTGGCACGCTCCAGGCCCGCCTGGACCGTATGGAACGGGACGGCGTGATCACCGGTACGGGCCCCTCGCTCTCCCCCGCCGCCCTCGGCCACCCGGTGCTTGCGTTCGTGCACATCGAGGTCACCCAGGGGCATCTGGACGACGTCGGGGACGCGCTGGCCGCCGTACCGGAGATCGTCGAGGCGTTCTCGATCACGGGCGGCGGGGATCTGCTGGCCCGGGTGGTGGGGCGGGACAACGCCCATCTGGAGGACGTGATCCAGAAGCTGATCAGCCTGCCGGGCGTGGTGCGCACCCGCACCGAAGTGGCCCTGCGCGAGCGGGTGCCGTACCGCCTGCTGCCCCTGGTGGAGTCGGTCGGGCGAGCGGCCCGCGCCTGACGCTTGGCATGCTGGACCGTATGAGCAAGCTCGGCACGCTTTCGGTCATCTTCGATCTCGACGGAACGCTGGTGGACAGCGAGCCGAACTACTACGAGGCGAGCCGGCAGACCCTGGCCGAGCACGGCTTCCCGGGCTTCACCTGGGCGGAGCACGAGAGCTATGTCGGGATCAGCACCCTGGAGACGGTCTCGACCCTGCGGGAGCGCTACGGCCTGCGCGCCACGGTGGACGAGCTGTTCCGGGCGACGAACCGGCGCTATCTGGAGCTGGCCCGGGTCGGCACGCTCGCCTACCCCGAGATGCGGAAGTTCGTGGAGCTGCTGGCGGCCGAGGCCGTTCCGATGGCGGTGGCCTCCGGTTCCTCGCCCGAGGCCATCGAGGCGATCCTCGCGGGGACCGGCCTGGACACCTTCCTGCGCATCGCCGTCTCGGCCGACGAGGTGGCCCACGGCAAGCCCGCCCCCGACGTCTTCCTGGAGGCGGCCCGGCGGCTCGGGGCGGACCCGGCCGACTGCGTGGTCCTGGAGGACGCCGCACCGGGTGCGGCCGCCGCGCACGCGGCCGGGATGCGCTGCATCGCCGTCCCGTACGTGGCCGCCCAGGCCGACGCACCCGAGTTCGCCACGGCCGCGCTGCTGCTGCGGGGCGGCCAGACGGAGTTCACGGCACAGTCGGCATACACCTGGCTGTCGGACTCGGCCGGCTCCGACTGAGCAACTCCCTTACTCGTCAGTACCGTTGACGCTCCTCCACCCCTTCCCTATCTTCTGGGCGACTTATCGAACGTCGTTCGATATCACGGACAACGGGAAACGAGGAGCACATGACCCCGCCCCTCTCGCGACGCACTCTCCTCCGGGCGACCGCACTCACCGCCGCGGCGGCCGGTCTGACCGTGGCCCCCGCCGGTTCGGCGGCTGCCAGTGTCCAACCCGCCTGGACGGTAAGGCCGTTCGGGCTGGGTGACGTGACGCTCGGCCGCGGTCTGTTCGCCGACAAACGCGCCCTGATGCTCAGCCACGCCCGCGGGTACGACGTGAACCGGCTGCTCCAGGTCTTCCGTGCCAACGCGGGCCTGCCCACGGGCGGCGCGACCGCGCCCGGCGGCTGGGAGGGGCTGGACGGCGAGGCCAACGGCAATCTGCGCGGGCACTACACCGGGCACTTCCTCACCATGCTGGCGCAGGCGTACGCGAGCACGGGCGAGGAGGTTTTCGCACAGAAGATCCGCACCATGATCGGCGCACTCACCGAGGTGCGGGACGCACTGCGCCACGATCCCGCCGTACTGACCGGTCAGGGCCGCTTCGGCTCGGCCGTCGAGCAGGTGCGCGGCTCCTACCGGTACGTCGACCTGCCCTCCGGGGTGCTCGGGAACGGCACCGCGGTCACCCTGTCCGCCTGGGTGAAGCCCACCCACGACGCGAACTGGGCCCGCGTCCTCGACTTCGGCGACAACACCACCCGGTACCTGTATCTCGCCGTCCGCAACGCCTCCGGTGTGCCCCGGTTCGCCGTCACCACCTCGGGCCCGGGCGGCGAGCAGGGCCTGGACGGGACCGCTCCGCTGCCGCTGAACGAGTGGAGCCACCTGGCCGTGACCCTCGGCTCCGGCACCGGCACGCTCTACGTCAACGGGACGGCCGTCGCCCGGAACACCGCCATGACACTCACCCCCGCGGCCCTGGGCGACCTCGCCGACCACTGGCTGGGCCGCTCGCACTACTCCGCCGACCCCGTGTTCGCGGGTGCCGTCGAGGAGTTCGCGATCTGGTCGCGCGCGCTCAGCGCCACCGAGATCGGCGAACTCCAGGGCGCCCGCGCGGCCGAGACCTCCGCCGGGCCCGGCGACCTGGTGTCGTACCGCTTCGACGAGACCTCCGGTGCGCGCTTCGCGGACTCCTCCGGACGCGGCCTGGACGCCACCCTGCGCCGCACCTGGGGCGGCCCCAGCCATCCCGGCTTCCTCGCGGCCTACCCGGAGACGCAGTTCGTCCTGCTGGAGTCGATGACCGGCAGCGACTACACGAAGGTGTGGGCGCCGTACTACACCGCGCACAAGATCCTCCGCGGTCTGCTGGACGCCCACCTGGCCACCGGCGACGAGCGGGCGCTGGACCTCGCCTCGGGCATGGGCGACTGGATGCACTCCCGGCTGTCCCGGCTGCCCGCGGCCACCCTGCAGCGCATGTGGGGGATCTTCTCCAGCGGCGAGTACGGCGGGATCGTCGAGGCGATCTGTGACCTGCACGAGCGCACCGGCAAGGCCGAACACCTCGTGCTGGCCCGCCTGTTCGACCTGGACCGGCTGATCGACGCGTGCGCGGCGGACACCGACGTGCTCGACGGGCTCCACGCCAACCAGCACATACCGATCTTCACGGGTCTGGTCCGGCTGTACGACGCGACGGGCGAGCAGCGGTACCTCACCGCCGCGAAGAACTTCTGGCGCATGGTCGTACCCCATCGCATGTACGGCATCGGCGGCACCAGCACCGGGGAGTTCTGGAAGGCGCGGGACGTCGTCGCGGGGACGATCGGTGCGACGACGGCGGAGACGTGCTGCGCGTACAACCTGCTGAAGCTGAGCCGGTCGCTGTTCTTCCACGAGCAGGATCCGGCCTACATGGACTACTACGAGCGGGCGTTGTACAACCAGGTGCTCGGCAGCAAGCAGGACAGGGCCGACGCGGAGAAGCCGCTCGTCACGTACTTCATCGGGCTGACGCCGGGGCATGTCCGGGACTACACACCGAAGCAGGGCACGACCTGCTGCGAGGGCACCGGCATGGAGAGCGCCACCAAGTACCAGGACTCGGTGTACTTCGCGGCGGCCGACGGCAGCGCCCTGTACGTCAACCTGTACAGCCCGTCCACCCTGACCTGGACCGAGAAGGGTGTCACGGTCACCCAGACCACCGCCTACCCGCGGGAGCAGGGCAGCACCCTCACCGTCGGCGGCAGCGGCCGTGCCTCGTTCGCGCTGCGGCTGCGGGTGCCCGGCTGGGCGACCGCCAGGTTCCGGGTGACGGTCAACGGGCGTCCGGTGGAGGGCACTCCGACGCCGGGCAGCTACTTCACCGTCGCGCGGACCTGGCGACCCGGCGACACGGTGCGGGTGCGCATGCCGTTCCGGCTCCGGGTGGAGAAGGCCCTCGACGACCCGTCCCTGCAGGCCCTGTTCTACGGCCCGGTCAACCTGGTGGCCCGCAACCCCGCCACGGAGTACCTGAAGCTGGGCCTGTACCGGAACGCGGCGCTCTCCGGCGACCTGCTGCCCTCCCTGACCCCCGTCTCCGGTTCCCCGCTGCACTACACCCAGGACGGTATCGAGTTCGCCCCGTTCCTCGAGGGGACCGAGGACCCGACCCACGCGTACTTCCGGCGGTCCGAACCCCGGGCAATCTTCGGCGGCCTCGACGCCGGCGTGGCGAACCCCGCCCGGTCCGACGGGACCACCTTGCTGGACGAGATCTGGGCGGGGGCGCCGTTCCGGAACAAGGGCGCGCTGGTCGCGCGTGTCCAGGACGTCGTGGCGGAATGGGTGGCGGCTGGGTCGCTCGGGCAGGAGGAGGGGGAGGCTGTCGTGCGTACGGCGCGGAAGGCGTCGTACAGGCCCTGACGACTCCGACACCCGTGCCGGCGTGCCGGTGTGACGTCTCCGACGCGCGCGGAAGTGCTCCTTCCGTGCGTTGGGCGGGGTGGCTGCTTAGCGTGACCCCATGACCACAGTCCAGGCCCGGCCCGCCCCCGACGACCGGCGGTGGAAGGCGCTCGGGGTCTGTCTGACAGCGGGCTTCATCTCGCTGCTCGACACCTCGATCGTGAACGTGGCGCTGCCCTCGATGGAGCACGGGCTCGGCGCATCCGAGGCCGCCCAGTCCTGGGTGGTGTCCGGGTACGCCCTGACCTTCGGGCTCGCACTGGTCCCGACGGGCCGGCTGGGCGACATGCGCGGGCGGCGCCAGGCCTTCCTGTTCGGGCTCGCCGTGTTCACGCTGGCCTCGGCGGCGTGCGGGCTCGCGCCCAGTGCCTCCTGGCTGGTGCTTTTCCGGCTGATCCAGGGCACGGCGGCGGGCATGGTCGCACCGCAGACCTCGGGGCTGATCCAGCAGATGTTCCAGGGCGCCGAGCGGGCCAAGGCCTTCGGTCTGCTCGGCAGTGTCATCGGGGTCTCGACGGCGGTGGGCCCGCTCGCGGGCGGTCTGCTGATCAACGCCGTCGGCACCGACGACGGCTGGCGCTGGGTGTTCTTCGTCAACCTGCCCATCGGGGTCGCCGCGTTCGTCGCGGGACTGCGGCTGCTGCCCCGGTTCCCCTCCATGTCGGACAAGCGGGAGGAGTTCGACCTGTTCGGGGTGCTGCTCCTCGGCTCGGCCGTGCTTGCGCTCATGCTGCCCCTGGTGCAGGAGCAGCAGTGGACCGGGCGGCTGAAGTGGGCGCTGATGCCGGTGGCCGCGCTGCTGCTGGCAGCGTTCTGGGCGTGGGAGCGGCGCGAGGGACGGCGCGGGCGGGCTCCCCTGGTCGACCTGAACCTGTTCTCACTGCGCTCCTTCACGCTCGGCGCGCTGATCAGCCTGACCTACTTCGCGGGCTTCACCACGGTCTTCTTCGTCTACACGCTGTTCCTGCAGAACACGGTCGGATACAGCGCGCTGACGGCGGGGCTCACGGTCCTGCCCTTCGCGGCCGCCTCCGCGGTCGGCGCCGCCATCGGCGGCCGTCTGGTGGTGCGCCACGGCCGCAAGCTCGTGGTCATCGGTCTGAGCGGGGTGGCCGCGGGGCTGCTCGGGGTGGTCGTGGCGGTGCAGCTGGTGCCCGGGCAGGCCGTGGGATGGGCCTCGGCGCTGCCGCTGCTCATCGGCGGGATCGGCTCCGGCCTGGCGGTCTCCCCGAACACCACCCTCACCCTGACCCGCGTCCCGGTACACCGTGCCGGTGCGGCCGGCGGGGTGCTGCAGACGGGCCAGCGCGTCGGCTCGGCCGCCGGGATCGCCGTGGTCGGCGCGGTGTACTTCGCACACCTGGCCAACCACGGGCGCTCCGTCACGGCGATTCAGCTGGGGCTGCTCACCGCCGTGGGGATCATCATGATCTCGCTGCTACTGGCGGTGGCGGACCTGCGGGAGCGGCATGTGCATCCCGAGTCGGACACCGTCGGCGGGACGGTCCGGCGGGGCTCCGAGGAGGGCGGGGCGGAGGAGCCGGTCCGGAGCGGATCCTGAAGGGTCACGACCTCCGGGTCGGGTCCTGAGGTTCACGACCTCCGGGTCGGGTCCTGAGGTTCACGACCTCCGGCGCGGATCCTGAGGTTCACGACCTCCGGCGCGGATCCTGAGGGTCACGACCTCCGCCGCGAGTCCTGAGGGTCACGACCTCCGCCGCGAGTCCTGAGGGTCACGACCTCCGCCGCGAGTCCTGAGGGTCACGACCTCCGGCGCGGCTTGCCCCGCTTGGCCGGCTTGGCGCCCCCGGAGCCCGTGCGGCCCCGTGCGGAACGGCTCGCGGGCTTGCCACCCGTCGACTTCGCGGCCGCCGGCTTCTGCCGGGCGCCACCCTGCTCCGGGCGCTTCCGCTTCTGCTCCGCCTCGGCCTCGGCCTTCGCCGTCGTACGGCCGCGCGTGCTGTTGACCGTGCGGCCGCGGACGATGCCGATGAAGTCCTCCACCAGGTCGGTGGTGGCCTCCTCCGGCCAGGACAGGGCGACGCTCGACTGGGGTGCGTCGACGACCGGGCGGTAGGTGAGGTCCCTGCGGTGGTGGAGGCGGGCGAGGGACTGGGGGACGATCAGGAGGCCCACCCCGGCCGCCACCAGCTCGATGGCGTCCTCCGTCGTCGCGGGGCGCTCGAAGGCGGGTTCGCCGGGCGGGCTGTCCCAGTCGAAGACGTCGTCCAGGGGGTGGAAGAGCACCTCGTCGGCGAGATCGGCCAGGGTCACCTCTTCCGCCGCCGTGATCAGGTGGTCCTTGGGGACGACGACCACCGTGGTCTCGGTGTAGAGGGGGATCGCGCTGAAGAACGTACGGTCGACCGGCAGCCGTACGAGGCCCGCGTCCGCGTCGCCCGCCCGCAGCACGTCCCCCGCCTCGGTGCTGGGCACCGGGACGAGGGCGAGCGGAATGTCGGGCAGGCGCTCGTTCCAGATCCGCACCCACTTGGCGGGCGTCGCCCCGGGGACGTACGCGAGCCGGAACGACGGTGTTTCCTCCGAGCCTGTCACCAGGCCAGGTTACCGGCCGTGGTCGGCCGTCCGGCACACGGCCGATACCCTTGACCTCATGAGTTCGCAGCAGAGCACCCAGACGATGAAGCCCGCGACCGCGGCGAAGAAGCTGGGTGTGTACCTCCCCGCCACCCCCGCCGAGTTCCAGGAGGGTGTGGTCACGCGCGCCGAACTGAACGAGCTGCAGGCCAGTCCGCCGGAGTGGCTGCGCGTGCTGCGGGAGAACGGTCCGCACCCGCGCCCGGTGGTGGCCGCGAAGCTCGGCGTGTCCATCGCGGGGCTCGCCCGCGGCGGGATCACCGAGGCGCTGACCACCGAGCAGATCGAGGCGCTCAAGGAAGAGCGGCCCGAGTGGCTGGAGAAGGAGCGCGCCACCCAGGCCGAGGTCCGCAAGGAAACGGTGCGGATCAAGAAGCTGCACAAGGAGAAGCAGGAGAAGGGCGCCGAGCGGCGCTGACGCCCTTCCGCCGACTCAGCCGTCCGACGGCACCTTCAGCCGGTCCCAGCTGGCCTTGCCGGGGATGCCGTCCGCGTCCCTGCCCTTGAAGCCGAGCTTGTGCTGCCAGGCGGCGTAGGACCTGCGGTCGGCCTCGGTCCACTCGGGGCTCGGCCCCTCCTCGTAGTGCCCGCAGCCCTCGGCGACCAGCCGACGGCCCATGGCCGTGACGACGGGCGACTTCTGCCCGATGTGGAAGAAGCCGCTGCCCGGGAACGGTGCGTACTTCGGCTTGGGCGCGGGCTTGGGGTCCGGGTCCGTGCCGCCGCCCTTTCCGGCCAGCCGGTCGGCTATCCGCTTGCGCATCCCGTCCATGGTGAAGCCGCGCGGGTCCTGCTTGCCCGGCTGCCACTCCTTGTGCCCGATGACGGAGCGCTCGGACCAGCCGTGGTGCCGGCAGATCGCGGCGGCGACCTTCTCGATGGCCTCCTTCTGCGCCTGCGGCCAGGGGTCCTTGCCGTCACCGAGGTTGATGCACTCGAAGCCGTAGAAGTGCCGGTTGCCGTCGACGTCGGCCTGGTTGTCGTGCGGCAGCCTGGTCTCGTTGATCACCGCGCGCAGCACGTCGCTGTCGCCGAGGCCCGCGTGGTTGGCGCGGCCGTTGCCGACGAGGTGGACATGGCCCTGCTTGTCGATCACGCCGTGGCACAGCGGGCCGGGCAGGCCGGAGTAGCCGTTGTAACAGATGTTCACGGAGTTCTCGGTGCCCGAGGTGACGGTGTGGTGGATCATCACGCCGTTCACCGGGCCCCAGGGGCCCTTGGTGTTGCGGTTGTGGTGGCGCCAGTCGCGCACCTCGTGGACGGTCAGGCCCTCGGCGCGCAGCACCTCCAGCAGCTTCGACCCGGTCATCGGCTCAGCCATCAGTTGTCTCCTTCCACGGCGGCCTCGGCCGCCGCTGTGGTCTGCGAGCGGCCGCCGGAGGGGTCGGCCTCGGCGGCCTGCTCCTCGCGCGCGGCCAGGGCCTCGGCGTCCAGGGCCGCCCGGTCGGCCGCGGGGATGTCCGTGCCGAGCGGGCCGAAGGCGAACCGCAGATCGACGGTGCTGCCCTCGCCCTGCACCAGGGCCAGCGGCGCGAAGTGCCGGGCGATCCCGGCCGGGGCCTGGAGCAGGGGGCGGCGCGCCGTGTCGGCCGGCCACTCGACGCTGCCGGTGGCGGTGCGGGCGGGGATCAGCCAGTGGTCGCCGGTGCGGTAGCCGCCGCCCTTGGCGAAGTACACCTCGACGCCGTCCTCCAGGGGCAGCCACTCCCCCTCGGCGACAGGGACGGCACCGCCCTTCAGCGCCGTCGTACGGCCCTTCTGCTTCGGACCCTCCTGGTGGTCCCAGCGGCGCAGGAACGGGTGCAGGTGCGGCAGGCGTCCGACGCGCGGGTCCGGTTCGGCGGAGAGCCGGACGCGACGGCCGGGCAGGTCCAGTTCCTCGACCCGCAGCAGGGGCAGGGGTTCGAGGCGGGAGGCGTAGGCCGTGTCGGTGAACTCGACGTGGTCACCGACGTCCAGGTCGAGTTTGCCGTCGAGGCCGAGGGTCGCCAACTGCACCCAGGTGCCGTCCAGTTCGTCGACCGGGAAGACCACGGAGCCGTTCTCCCGAGACCACTTGAAGGTGGCGTCCTTCGCCTCGCCGCCCGCGTGGATCTCCACCCGGTACAGCTGGTTCTCCGGGCCGCGGTAGCGGGCGTCGGGCCGGACCAGGCAGGGGTCCTCGTCGGCGTGCTCGGGCCGCTCGCTGCGGGCGGCGAGATGGGCGGAGGGCTCCGCCTGGGCCTTCGCCCACTTCTCGAACGCCTCACGCACGGCCTGCGCGGACGGTTCGCTCCCCTCAATGTCCAGTGCGGACATCGACAGCGGCAGCACCTGCCAGACCACCTTCGCGCGGACCGCCGTGTCGGGCAGCGCGGCGCCGAGGGCGACCTCGCGCAGCGCCGGGTCCTCGGCCGCGGAGACCGCCCGCTCCCACACCTTCAGGTAGACGACGAAGGGCGACTGGGCGGGCGAGGGCAGCCGGTCGGCGTGGTTCTCCGGGTCGCGGAAGCCGTCGGGCTGGTTCCAGTAGTCCCAGTAGGCGTCGGTCGCCGGAGCCGGCTGCTCCTTGTCGTCCTCGTCCGGTACGGGGATGCCGGGCGCCGGGCGGTCGGCGTCGCACAGGATGCCGTCGACGTAGTAGCGGCCGCCGTGGATGTACAGGGTGTCGATGTCGAGCTTGCCGCCCACGTACTCGATGCGGAAGCCGGTGACACGGCCGGTGCCGCCGGGTCCCCCGTGCCGTCCGATCAGGTCGGCGGCGAGCGTGCGGGCCTGGTGGAGCTGGATGGCGGCCTGCTCGTTGAGGTCCGCGTCCAGCTGGACGCGGCCCTGCTGGGCGACGACCGCCGAGTAGTGCCGCTCCGGGCGGAAGGTGGAGCGGGAGAGATCAGCGTGCATGAAGGGGGTCCCCCTGGTTCGGAAATCTGCGGGTGGGTCGTACGGCGGCACTGCTCACGTCACGAAGAAGATCCCGGCGTCCGCGCCCGCGGGCGTGTACTCCGCGAGCCGCGCCCTGAGGCCGTCCTCCCGCTGGGGTCGGTACAGGTCGTGGAAGGCGCCGAGTTCGGCACCGTCGTCGGCGCCGCGCCGGATCTCCTCGGCGCACCGGTCCGCCAACTGGCCGTACCAGGGCGTCCCGTAGCGCTCGGAGGCGAACAGCGGCCGTACGCGCCCCGCCTGTTCGGGGCCGACGAGGTCGGGCTGGCAGCGGTGGCGGCGCGGGGTGCGCGAGCCGGGCGGGACATAGCAGTACCGCAGGCAGCCGATGCCGCGCCGGGCCACGTGGAGCCTGCCCATGAAGACCGAGTTCTCGGCGATCTCCACCGCGTGCGTGTGCACCTCGCCGATGACGGTCGTGCGGTGCAGGTGCAGGACGGCGTGGGCGTGACGGCAGTCCGGGGCGGAGAGGGCCTCGCGGTCGGGGCCGGTGGCGTCCAGGATGCTGTCGCGCAGATGGATGTCGAGGGGGTCCGCCGAGACCTCGTCGCCGATGACCTCGATGGTGCCGAGGATGCTGTGCTCGATCTGGAGGCAGGTGGTGGTGCCTTCCAGGACGATGCTGGGCTCGTCGGGCGAGTGCGGCTCGCACTCGGGCTCCAGCGACCAGCCGGGTACGAGGGTCGAGTGCCGGACGACGACGGCGCCCATCGGGCCGGTGACGTTGATGCCGCGGCCGGCGACGAGGAGTCCGTCGAGGACGACCCGCGGCCGCTCGTGCGGCGCGCAGTCGTCCTGCAGCGCACGGATGTTGAGGGCGTCGGGGCGGTTGCTGTACCAGTCCAGCAGCCGGATCACCGGCCGGGTGCCCTCGGCGGCCCGCAGTTCGAGGCGGTCGCCGGGGTCGAGGTCGAAGTCCAGCTGCTCCTGGTAGGCGCCGCTGTGGGTGATCTCGATGATGCCGGTGCGCTCCGGGCTGCCCTCGTCCTGCCAGGCCCGGTAGGCGTCCATGATCCGCTGGTACGGCTGGCCGGGGCCGACCTGGTAGAAGTCGGCGTCGATGGGCGTTCCCCCTGCCCGAGCGGAGTCGAGAGCTCGGGGGAGGGGCTCGCGGTCGGGGCGCTCGTACTCGCCGCCGCCCATGTCGGCGCCGAACGCGTAGTGGTAGTCGACCCACACGCCCTGCCGGGGCGCTGAGCGCGAGCCGAAGGCGATGCGGCCCAGCTCCGGGTCGACGGCGACCTGTCCGCGCCCCGGCCGGTAGCGCCAGTCGGACAGGTCGGCTACGACGATGTCGGCGGGTGGTACGGGCCGGTCCTCGCCGTCGCGCCGGATGACGAGGCTCCTGCCGGGGCCGTAGTAGTCGGCGAGCCGGTCGTGCAGCAGGCGGCGGGTGATGAACGCCGGGACGTTGTCGACGGCGGCGATGTGCGCGGGCGAGGGCTCCGGGACCGGCTTGGTGACCAGGGGGGTGTCGTTGCCCAGGATGGAGAACGTGTAGAGGTTGCGGGCGCGGTCGATGCAGTACGCCGGGGACGAGGTCAGGGAGTACGGCTTCAGCCGCCAGACGAAGAGCCCGACTCCAGCGGGAGTCCGACCACCCTGCCTCTTGGGAGAGCCGGCGCGCCGTACGTCGGCCGTCCGGGCCGTCTGCTCGAAGGGACCGCCGGCCAGGGCGAGCGCGCTGCCGTCCCGCAGGTCGAGCAGGCGTCCACGGTCCCCGCGGCGGCCGGTGCCGTACAGCTTGACCGGCTGGGTGTGGGCCACCAGCCGGGACAGCTCGACGGCACGGGCGGGCCAGTCGGCGACCTGCTCGGACAGCTCCTCCAGGAGGTGGAGGGTGCCCTTGCGGCGCCGGTTGGCGACCGTGGCGGCCACGTCGCGGCGCGGGGCGACGGCCTCGGCGAGCGCGTCCCGGCCGCCGGCGTGCAGGCCGGTGGTGAGGACCCGCTCGTAGCCCGGCAGGGTGCGGTAGCCGACCAGGTCGCCGAGGTACGGCAGCACCCAGGGCGCCGCGGTCTCCACGAACAGGTCCTCGTAGCCCTGTTGGACACCGTCGCGGACCCGGTCGAGCTGCTCGGCGATCACCGCGAGCAGGGCCCGCAGCGGCTCGCCCTCCTCGGCGTCGCGCAGCCGGTGCCAGCGGGGCAGCAGCTCGGCGAGCCCGTCGGGTTCCCGGGGCAGCACCGGGGCCGGCGCCTCCGACTCGACATCCGTCGGCTTCGCGGACATCACTTGACCTCCGTCAGAATCAGGGTGTCCGTGGCCCGCGCCGACAGCATGGTGAGCTGGGCCGGCCGGATGCCACGGAAGACGAACACCGTCCGGCCCACGTCCAGGCGCCGGGTGTCGGTGATGTCGGGGTTGAGGCGCAGGAGTTCGGCGAGCGAGATGCCGTGGCGGGCGCAGACGGACGACAGGGTCTCGCCGTGCGGGTCGCGGACCGTGTGGGTCCGTTCCTCGTACGACGCCGGGTGCGCGGGGACGGACGCCCTCGGTGTGCCGGGGCTCGCGAGCAGCGCGGTGAGCCGGTCCGGGGTGGCGGAGGCGGGTACGCCGGTGAAGACGTCCACGTCCACGTAGTCGACGCCGGGCACGGCGTGCGCGGTGGCGAGGACCTCGGAGAGGCGGGCCGGGCGGCCCAACTCCCGCCCCTCGTAGCCGAGTCGGAGCAGTAGCGCCTGGCGCAGCCGGGGCTCGACGTACTCCCAGGCGTGGTCCGGGGCGAGCTTCACCTTGGCGGCGATCAGCAGCAGGACGAGCTCGCGCACGTCCACCCGGACCGGCAGGTTGGGGTCGCCGTACTCGGTCAGCGCCCCGCGCAGGGGCCGCAGGTTGTCCTCGGTGAGCGGGACGTCGTCGGTTCCGGCGACCGTCACGTGCAGCACGCGCCGCCGTCCGTCGAAGAGTTCACGGGCCGCCGCCCGGCCGATTCCGGCGCGGGAGCGGGCGAAGTCCTCGTAGTCGGCCTCGGAGACCAGCCGGTCCAGGGCGGAGACCGCGAGCGGGATCGTACGGCGGGTGAGTCCGGGCCCGTCCGCGTCCGCGCCGCCGGTCGCCGGGCGCGGGTTGGTGACCGCGGTGACGCCGAGGGGGCGGGTGAGCGGCTGGGTGATCCGGTCGGCCGGCACGTTGGCGGCCTTGCCGGTGCCGAAGCGGTAGCGGGCGCGGACGTTCTCGTGACCGCCGGGCAGGCGGGCGCCGTGGACGCCGTCGCCGAAGGTCACGGTCGTACGGCCGTCGGAGGCGATGCCGGTGATGTACACCCGCTCGGTCGGGCCGCGCCCGGCGAGGCTGTCGACCTCGTGCCAGAGCACGCCGTCCACGCGGATGTCCAGGACGGGCGTGGCGCCGAGGGGGTTGTCGGCGGCGAGCCAGGTCAGCGGGGACTGCCAGAGGGCAAAGGTCTGGTTGACGCGGTCGGAGTCCCCGCTGCCGATGGCCTCCTCGCGGCTCTCGCCGTGGGTGGCCTCGACGACGTTGCCGAGGACGCGGACGCTCGCCCGGTGGTAGCGGTGGACCAGGTCGGTGGTGAGCGTGAGCCGGGTGTGGACGTGGTCGCCGGGGAGCTGCGGGTCGACGGCCGGGTCGGCGGCGGCGATCGTGACCACCTCGGTGGCGGTGACGCCGGTCGTGCCCGGGACGTCGGTGCGCTCGCCGCTCACGATGAGCGTACGGCCGGGACGCAACCCGTCGTACAGCTCGTCGAGTTCGATCTCGTTGCCGTGCACGTCCTCGCCGAGCGGCTCGTCGGCCGGGCGCAGCGGCTCGCCCGCCGCGTGCACGGTGGTGTCGCGGATGTGGGAGAGCAGGACGTCGGACTCGTCCAACCAGGGTTCCGCGAGGGTGAGTTCGGTACCGCGGCCGGTGATGCCGTAGTTGGAGTACGCCGCCGTACGCGCCGCCACGACCTGGGTGGTGACGAAGGCGAACCTGGCGTCGCCGGGTACCGCCGTGCCCTTCGTGGGCCGCTGGATCGCCACCCAGCTGCCGACGGTGATGCCGTCGTACACGCTGTCCAGCTGCAGGACCCTGCGGTTGAGGGGTTCCGGCTTGCCCGCGATGACGATCTCGACGTTGGGCTCGGTGCTGCCCACCGTGTACCTGAGGCTCACCTCGTACTCGCCGTGGGTGATCTGCTTGGTCTCGCCCGGCCGCAGGGAGATCTCCTGGGCCGTGCCGTTGTGGATGCCGACGTGCACCTGGCCGTCGTCGTCCGGACGGGACACGAACAGGCTGCGTTCGGGCAGGCCGGAGTGGAGGCTGGCGGTGACGCCGGGTTCCTCGGCGGTGGCCGGTCGGCGGCTGAGCCAGCTCAGCTCGCGGTCCTGGGGGGCGCGGGTCGACAGGTCGACCTGGCCCGGGCCGAGGACGAACGTGACCGGCTGGGCGGCGGGCAGGTTCTCCGCGCGCTGGTCGCTGCTGCTGCCCTCTACGTACTGGAACTCCGCCCTGACCGGGACCTTGCCCGCGGGGTCGTACACCACGCGCATGCTCGCCAGCACCGCGCCGGTCAGCGGCCAGTCGGCGGTGCGGATGACCCGGCCGCGCTCGTCCTGGACGGGCTTGAGCGGGGCGGTGGCACCGAAGGGAGCCGCCGTGACGCGCATCGCGAGCAGGTCGCGCAGGAGCTGCACGGCGCCGGGGGCGGCAGCCGTGCGCCAGGCCGGGTAGAGGCTGCCGAGGCCGGGGTTGAGTGCGGAGAGGAGACGGGCGGTGTCGGAGCCGGGGCGGCGGCCGCGGGCCCTGTGCCCGGGGACGGGGGCGGCCGTGCGCAGGGCGGGCAGGACCGCACTCAGGGCCTGGAGTGCGGCCTCGCGGGGGTCCGGGAGCGTGGCCTTCTCGGCGGCGGTCTCCGTCGGCTGCGCGAGCTGGGCCGGCTGCACGAGCCGGGCCGGCTGCGCGGGCGCCAACTCCAGGGCACGCTCGGCCAGTTCCGCCAGCACCGCCTCCAGCTGCTCGAACCACGCCGCCACGTCCTCGTACGGCTCGGCCAGCACCTCGGCCTCGCGCAGTCGGGCGATGGGCTCGCCGAGGCGGGCGGCGAGGCGCTCCGGGGTCTTGACGCCGTCCAGGTCCGTGCGCAGCGGGGCGAGGATCTGCTCGTCGAAGTCCTCGATCAGGCGGCTGACCGGGCGCGGGTTGGGGACCTCGGGCGTCGGCGGCTCGTCGCCCGGTTCGCCCGGGGCGGCCGGCTCGGCGGTCCAGCGCCGGACCTCGTCCACCAGCTCCTTGAGCGTGGGCGGGGCCGATTCGGGCAGCGAGATCGCGGTGATCTCGTCGTCGCGGTCGATCCGGACGCCTGCGACGGGCAGCAACTTCCGCTCCCCGCCGGCCTGTTCACCGAAGACGAAGAGCAGCTGGTCGCCGGTCTGGAGGGAGTTCGCGGTGCCCTCCACGAACAGTTCGGAGCGGCGGTCGAGGTCCTCGGGTGTGACGAGGGAGGGGCGGCGGCGCCGTACTTTCAGCTCGTTCCAGTCCCAGCGGGCGGTCAGGTCCCGCGCGGTCTCGAAGGTCAGCGACTGCTCGTCGGCGGAGGCGGGCACGCTGTGGCTGCGCGCCCCGCGCGGGACGAGCACGGGAAGAGCCTCGGCACGCGGGTCGCGTTCGAGGGTGTACGCCAGGTGCGCGGAGGCCGCCACTCCGGGGCGCGGCCGGTGCCCGACGAGCCGCCCGAGCAGCACCAGGGAGCGGTGCTCGTTGGCGGTGCGGATGTAGGCCTCGTCGGCGATCCGCTCGGAGTGGAAGGTGAGCAGGTCGCCGAGGACGGCAGTGGCGTCGAGCAGGCCGACGGCCGGATCGTCCGGGGTACGGACGGTCAGCCCGGCCAGGGCCGGGTAGGCAGGGGAGGCCAGCCGGTCGAGAAGGGCGGCGAGGAAGGAGCCGTACTCGCCGACCCGGTAGTCGAGCGCGGTGCGGCCGGGCGGGTTGTGCGGCGGGGCGGGGGCGAGGCGCTCGTCGTGGCCGCCGCACGCGCCGCCGCAGGAGCAGGCCTGGCTCATCGGGAGCCTCCCAGGGATATCGCCAGCCGGCCCTGTTCGGGCCGGTCCGGGTCGTTGTCGCAGGTGGCGATCTCCAGCGGGCCGAGCCGCAGCACGCCGTCCTCCCTCTCTCCTCGGTCAGGTTCGAACAGCCGCCGCAGCCGGGTGACCTCGACGCTCTCCACCCCGGGGACGGCCGCAGCGGCGGCGACCAGACGGCTGAGCCGGACCGGCTCACCGAAGGTCAGCGCGTCGGGGTGGAAGAAGCCGAGCCGTCCGCCGGGCAGCCGGCCGTTGCCCAGCACGCGGTACAGCTCGGCCAGGATCTGCCCGTGCTGGTGGCCGGGCAGGGCGCACACGGTGAGCGCGATGTCCAGCGGCACCGGCCGGGCGGGGCCGACCACCAGGTCGTGCCCGATCCGCCGGTACGTCTCCAGAGCCTGCGCCGTCGAGGTGAGCAGCCCGTCGGACGGGGTGCCGCTGCCGTACGCGTCGATCGCGACGTGCGCCTCCTGGACGCTGCCGGTCCAGCGGATCTCGGCGGCGGCCCGCTGCACTCCCGGCAGGGCGGCGGCGAGGGCCGCGTAGTCCTCGGCGGTGACCGCGCGCAGCCGGGTGCGGCGCAGGTCGAGCGGCGCCAACTGGCGTACCTGCTCGAGTGGTTCGGGCTCGGTACCGCCGGTGGCGGGCAGCGGGTTGCGGACGCCGGCGGCCGGTGTCGCGCCGTCCGCCTCGACGACGAGGTGGTTGATGGCCTCCGCGCCGACGTTGCCCGCGAGGCCGCCGCCCAGCCGGTAGCGCACGGCCAGGCGTGCTCCGGGCGTCGGCTCGGCACCGTGCCGTCCGTCGCCGAAGCGCAGGGCGAGGCGCCCGTCGTCCTCCGGCTCGCCGACGAAGTGCCGGTCGCGGGCGGCGCTGTCGAGCAGGTCGCGGCGCGGTTCCCAGACCGGGTCGGTGCCGTCGTGGAGTCGTACGGCAGGCAGCGCGCGGCGCGGGTCCTGGGCGAGCGCGGCGGTGGCCGAGCCGCGCAGGACCGGCTCCTCGGGGTGGAGTCCGGCCGCGTACGCCGGGCCCCAACCGTGTGCGATCTCCCAGGCGATGTGTCCGTCGAGGACCGTGCCGGCGCGGGCCCGCGCGGCCAGGATCTCGACGCGGCGCAGCTTGGCGTCGAGCAACTCGTCACTGCGGTGCAGGAGTTCGCGCAGTGCGCGGACCGGGTGGCGGCGCAGTTCCAGCCGCTCCAGCACCCTCAGGCCGTAGATCAGAACGAGTTCGGTGATCTCCTCCTCGCCGAGTCCGTCGCGGTCGCGCGCACTGCGCCACAGTTCGACGAGCCGCTGCCGGACCCGGCCGGGGATGGCGGCGATCCGCTCGGCCTGCCCGGCGGCGACGGTGCCCGGGTCGGGGAACGGCACGGCCTGGGTGACCGGCACCCGGCCGAGGACGGGGCGAAAGCGCGGGCGGATGCCCGGGTAGACGGACTGCGCGAGCAGCGTCCGCAGCGCGGCGGCCTGCGCGTACGCCGTGCCGGGCACGACGCTCTCCCAGCCTCCGGCCGGGCGTACCCCCACGTGCCGCTGCCCGGCGCGCTCCAGCCCGAGTCCGGCGCGTACGGTGGCCCGCTCCCCCACGACCTCGAACAGCTCGCGGACGTCGTCCGGGGTGAGTTCCCGGCCGCTTTCCGCCTTGTCCGTGAGGGAGCCGATGAGCCGGGCGGGCGCGTTGCCCTCCGTACGGTCGCAGCAGCCGAACGCGAGCGAAGCGAGATGGGGGTACCCCCGGCCGGAGGCTGGGGGAGGGTCGCAGGGCGCCACGACGGCTGGTACCGGCGGCACGGTGACCGTTTCGGTCAAGCCGGAGCGGCCGTGGTCGACGAGGACGGCGTTGCCGCGGGCGAGGGTGACGTCCTCGACGGGCAGGCAGTCGCGCCCGCCGCGGGTGGCGAGGCACAGCGGGAAGCGCAGGGCGTCCTCGGCGGCCCAGGTGACCTCCAGGACGGGCTGGTCCTCGATGCGGTCCAGGCCCGGAGTGACGGAGGTCAGGCGTACGGCCTGACGGTGGGCGGGGTCGGCGTCGCCGGGGGTGCCGGTGCGCGGGCCCTTGACCTCCTCCAGGACCAGGACGTCGCCCGGTTTCAGGTCCAGCCGGCGTTCCCGGCAGGTCTCGGGGTCCGCCCACTCGTCGCGCAGGGTGGCCGCGGTGGCCCCCTTGGGCAGGGCGCACACCTCGCCGCCCCAGGTCCACAGCCGGATCGCGTTGTGCGCGACCCGCAGCCGCAGCGGGTCGGCGGCGACGACCGGTTCGAAGACCTCCACCGAGCCGCGCTCGTCCAGGTCGCCGAGGTCGTTCTCGTCGATGACGGTGCCGGGCTCGGGGCGGTCGTGCGGGTCGAGCGTGCGCACGTCGACGGAGGCGAAACGGAACGTGCCCGGGGCCAGGGTGTGGTCGGCGGCGGCCTCGACGGTCACGTACGCGCGGGCGTTGCAGCCGTCGTGCATCGCGTAGTCGATGAGCCGGACGTGCCGGCGCACCGAGACCCGGCGGCGCGCGGTGTCCAGGTAGGCCTCGGTGGCGACCGCGTCCTGCTGGTAGCTGATCTGGTCGCCGGTGTACGCGAGCAGTTCCACGAGGGTCGTGCCCAGGTCGGCGGGGTTGCGCTCCACCCAGTCGGGGGTGGTCAGCGCGAGCCGGTCGAGCAGCAGCTTGCGGATGGTGTCGTAGTCGCGGGCCGTGTAGTCGATGACCGGGGCGGTCGGGAAGGCCGGGGGCTCCTCGGTCCCGTCCGTGCAGTCGAAGGGGGTGGGGCAGTCGGGCCGGAAGGCGAAGGTCGCGCTGTGGTAGCGCTGGTCGAAGCCGCGGTACGGCTCGGTGCCGGGCCGCCCGTAGGGGTCGGCCTCCACCAGCGACAGCCGGTAGCGGGAGGTGTCGCCGGTCCGGTCGAGGGTGACGTAGAGCCGGTCGTCCAGCTCCGGGTCCTCCTCGCGCTCGACGCTGACGTCGACGGCGGTGACGCCGGTGATGCGCCGGCCGCCGTCGATGCGGACGTTCTCGGGGCCGAGGCCGTGCGGGGCCTTGCCGAGGAAGGTGACGGTGAGCAGCAGCCCGTCGTCGCCGACCTCGACGGCGTCGACCCCGTTGAGCTGGGCGGCCCGCACCTTGGCCCGCCGGGCGGTTCCCGAACTCATGCCGCCCTCCCCTCGAAGACGTCCTCGCGGACCGCCCCGGTGGCGCGCACGAGGTACGACAGATGCACGCGTACGACGTCGTCGCCGCTCTCGATGTCGAGGGCCACGACCTCGACCAGGTCGCCGAGCCAGCGCTGCAGCGCGGCCTGGACGGAGAGTTCGAGGGTGCTGACCAGTTCGGGGCTGCTCGGGGCGAAGACCAGGTCGAGCAGTCCGCAGCCGAAGTCGGGCCGCATCACACGCTCGCCGGGGCTGGTGAACAGCAGCTGCTCGATCAGGTCGTGGACGTGCTCGGCGGGGCGGGCGTGCGCGGTGCGTCCCCGGCGGTCGGCGTGGAAGGGGAACGCCATGTCGGTACGGGTGCGTGGGCTCGTCGGCCTCATCGGACGGTGACCTTTCGCTGCGCGGCCTGGACGACGGGCGGTCCCTGCGGGACGAGGGCCGCGCTGAAGCACTGGGCGGCGGAGGTGTCGAGCAGCACGGGCGCGCCGTCGACGGTGACGCCGGAGGTGTCGGCGGTCCAGCGGACCGAGACGCACGGCGAGGGCACCCCGTCGGGCGTGTGCGGGCAGCCGGTGACGACGTACGCGTGGGCGGCCGTGGCGACGGCGGCGCCCGCGATCCGTGCGCCGCCGGAGGGTGTGGTGGCGGGCGCGGCACGGCCGCCGTGCGGGCAGCCGATCACGGCACCCGCGTCCAGCAGACTTCCGGACAACTTCTTTCCCCCGTTGTCTATCGCTTGGAGAGGACGGTCAACTGGCCCTCGTTGATGGTCACTTCGCGGCCGCGCAGGACGACCTCGGCGCCCGCGCCGGTGGCGATGACCACGGCTTCCTTGGTGATGCGGATGTAGGCGCCGCCCTGGGCCTGGAGGAGGATCCCCTGCTCGGCGCCGGCGGTGTCGTTCATGACGATCTTGTGGGCCTGCGGGGTCTGCACGACGACCGGCTTGTTCGCCGCGTTCGCCTGCAGTTCGCGGCGCGCGTCCGGCGGCAGTTCGCCGGCGTCGCCGTACCAGCACCCGGTCCACACGGGGAAGCTGGGATCCCCCTGCTCGAACTCCACCCACACACCCGCGCCGGGCGGCGGCACCACGAACTGGCCCGCCTGTGGTCCGGTGAACGGCAGGCAGGGCAGTGCCCAGGTGGACGGCTCGTCGCCGAGGACGTCCGGGACCTCGGCCGTGATCCGGCCGATGTGCAGCGGATCGTTGTTGTCCACGACCCGGCCGCGGAACTTGCCGAGGTAGCGATTGCTGGGTGCCGCCATGCTGAACTGCTCCTGGTTCTTCTGTGGTTCGGGTCAGGGCCGGACGCGGTCGCTGCGCGCTTCGAGCCCCTCCCGGGAGAGGGTGAAGTTCTGCTGGAACGAGCCCGGGCGCAGGTTGTGGGTGACGGACTTGACGAAGTAGTCGCCGTCGTAGGCCCGTCCGGCGCCGCGGACTCCGACGAGCCGGCGCGGCTGGAGGAGGTAGCCGTGCCGGTTGACGTCGAGCGATCCGGAGCCCGAGACGACGTCTGCGGAGACCGCGGCCCGGGCGAGGAGTTCGGCCTCGGCCTGCTCGCGCTGCTGCTTGGCGGTACCGGAGAGCGTCCTGCGTTTGAGGGCGGGGGTGGGGCGCCGGCCGAGCGGCGGACGCAGGGGGCTGATCGGCGGCTGGGGCAGCAGGGTGGCCTGGCGGGTCCCGGGGTCCTGCCAGCGCGCCTGCGGTTCCTCGCGTGCCGTGCCGTCGTACGCGAACGTCAGCTGGTCCACGGTGGTGTTGGCGTCCATGTTGACGTTGAGGGCGTGCTGCCGCAGGCCGAGCCGGACCTCGGGGCCCCAACGGGCGGACGACTGGCCGGGGTTGGGGCCGGGCTCCAGGTAGAAGGTGTAGCCGTTGGCACGCGCCAGCTCGGTGACGTACTGCAGGTCGGTGCCCGTCTGGTAGTGCACGCGGAGGTCCTGGTGCGGGGGCTGGGACACCTTCTCCGTGTAGACGTCCGGCCGGATGCCGTAGTCCGAGTAGCGGCGGAGGATGGTGAGGACGCGCTCGGACGGGGGCAGGTTGGGATAGCGGGCGGTGCGCTCCTCCAGGTCCATGAGCAGCGTCAGGTCCTCGCCGGTGACGGTGAGGGTGGAGTGGCCGGGGATGTTGCTGGCACCGACCTCCTGCCGGACGATCAGCCCGTCGAACAGCACCTCGGGCGTGCCACGGACGCTGACGGTGAGGATGACGCGCGTCTTGGGATCGAAGAACCCCTCGGGCAGCAGGCGCTGGTTGATCAGCCCGTGCTTGGTGAGGTCGAAGGCGAACTGGAAGCCGCTGCGCTCCCCCGCGGTCGCGGTGATCTGGGCGGACAGCAGCGCCTCGGCGACCTCGGCCGGGACCGGGCGGGCCAGGGTGGGCCCCATGAGGAGCTGGATGTGGACGGGGCCCTGCCCCACGGGCTGTTCAGACACGCCGCTCTCCGCGCGGGAAACCGCCGGCCGGCGGAATGCCGATGACGCGCCCCGCCTCGTCCGTCAGCTCCCGGGGATCGAGCACGGGATTGGCGTCGGCTATCCGCCACCACTGCCCCGGGTCGCCGAGGAAACGCTGCCCGAGCAGATCGGGACGCTCGCCGGCACCGACCGTGTGCGGCTCGGTCTCCTCGTCGAGCGGAGGCAGCAACCGCCGCTTGGTGTAACGGACTTCGGTGCCGTCGGCCATCCGGTGCACGCCGATCTCGGCGTCGTGGTACCGGCTGGTGCGCGGGTACGGATGCGCCCCCGGTAGGGAGTCCAGGGCGCTCTCGTAAGGCTCGGTCTCGGCCATGGTGTCCTCCTCAGCCCCTTCCGATCACGAGGTCGGTGCCGCCGAGCCCGAGGGCGCCCAGGCTGCCGCCGCGCGCCGCGGCCGCGAGCCGCTCCTTCTGCGCCAGGTGCGCCATGTACAGGTCGGCACCGCGATGCCCGGCGGGCAGGTCGCTCACGGTCAGGATCTTCATCCCGATGCTCAGCGAGGCCCGGATCGGATTGAGGTTGACGTCGAAGGCGGACTCGTTGACGGAGAGTTCGGTGAGCCGGACGGGCATGACCCGCTTGCTCCCCCAGGTGAACAGCGTCAGTGGCATCTCGATCGGGCTGATCTCGATGCTCCCCTTCTGCGTCAGCTTGCTCGCGGCCCGCAACTGCGCCGTCGTGGGCTGCACCAGCATCTCCAGAGTGGCGAGCTGCGGGTGGATCCCGTCGGGCGCGGCGACCTCCAGCTGGTCGGTCGCGTCGATCTCGGCGGTGAACTTCCAGGTCTCCTGGGCGGGGCCCTTGAGACGGAGGGCCTCATTGCGGTCCCCGCTGCCGGTTCCGCCGCCGCCGGCGTCCCCGCCGTCGCCGGCACTCTGCGGCGCGATGCTGCGCTCAAGGGTGTCGGGGTTGAACTGGAGGACGATGATGCGTTGGGGGGTGCCGGTGTCGGGGTCGACGACGACTATGCCCGAGCGGATGGGTTTGGGGATGTCGGCGTAGCGGGTCACAGGCGGGCCTCCAGCCGGGCAGCCAACGAGCTGTAGTCGTGGTTCGGGAAAAGCGTCGGGAATACTTCAATCATGCGCCTCAGCCGGGCCACGGTTTCACGGAACACCTGACCTCTCAGTGAGATATCAGTAAACAGATACTGCCACCCGAAAACCCCTTTGGTGAGCACTACAGTCTCGAGGTACTCACAGTACGTGAGCTCCATCTTGATGAGATCGGACTCATATCCCGGAGCAGTACTCAAGCGCATGTCGTAGTACCACATCTCCAACGGATCCACATGCTCCTGCAGGCGGATGGCGCAGAAATTTCCGGTTCCAGCATGCTGCGGGAAGTCAATCACGCGAAGCTGTTGATATATTTCCAGATCGCCCGGACTCACCGTCCCTTCGGCGAATTGCGGCGCCGGATTGAGGATGGCCTCGTACAGATCCCCGAGCCTGAACTCTCCGCCGACTTCCGGTTCTCCTTCCGCTGTGCGCCAGCGACAGGAGATCTCCGTGACGCGGATGTTGCACTCACGTAGCGACGCCCCAAGATTCACGTTCTTGAATCGCCCCAGAAACGAGAAGATCTCCGGGTTCTCGGTGAGCTCTTCCAGCAGGTCTCCGCGCTCGAAGAAGTCGACCTCCAGAGCATCACATTCGCGAATCTCATTCAGCGAGTCCACCTGGCTCTGTTCTCCGGGTGACAGGGGGCGCATGACAACTCCGTTCCAAAGATCAACTAAATTCCTACAGGGGTAGCGACCCACCCTCCTGGAGGATCTCCTCAAGCCTCCCCTCGAAGTCCGGGAAGTAGGATTTGGTCCTTCCGTTCCTCCTCATTCGATCCTTCTCGTACTTGGAAATCGCCTGAACGAGTTCGGGTACGGTCCGGATGCCACGCCCCGTGTCCGCCCTGAACTTCACGATGGCACGGTGCGCGAGGTCGGCGAATTCTGGCGTGACATCCAGCAGGTGCTTCAACTGCCCCGGCGACGCGTTGTTGACGGTTACATTCGCCCTCGACCCGGGCTGAGGCGGCTTTTCGGGCGCCGTGTGGTACTCATGGACGCCACGTGTGGATTCATCCATCTTGACCCACTTGCTGGTGTTCCTGTGCCGCTGAAGTTCGTACCTGCCCCACCTTGCCTGCAGATAGCTCGGGAATCCCGGGTACGGCCCAGGGTGGTAGTTCACACGAATCCGGTACCAGATCGCCCGCTGGTTCGGGGGTTGCTCGTTGACGCCCAGGTATCCGTATGCATGCTTCTCGATCTCGTCCTTGAATTTCGTGTTGACGGAGGGTCCCCGGGCCGGAACGAGATTCGTCCCGAGCGCCGGCCCGCCGAGCTGATCCGAAAGGAGATGCATACGGACCCACCAGTTCGACGGATCCGTGTTGAGTTTGTACATGTTGAGGTGGCGGAACCCAATGGGTTCATTTCGGGGCGCCTTGTCCGCACTCGAGCCGTGCGAGTTCGCGTACTTCTTCGTAATGTATTGCGCCTCGAAGTCCTGGGCGAGCCTGTTGTTGGTGAAAGCGGGCACCTTGGTGAAGGGCAGCGCAGGATCGCTCATCACAAACAGATAGTCACGGGTGTCTCCCTGCAGGTTGTTCTTTCCCCGGATCACCGGCCTGCGCGGGTTGAGCACCGCAGTGACGGCGAAGTCCGGATCACCGCCGGTCCGTATCAGCGCAGTGAGCCTGAAGTGCTCTCGGAGACTCTCCAGGGTCGCCCGATGATCCCGGACGGAGAGACCGCCGTCGAGCTTTTCGCGCAGGATCTTGCGAAGGCGAGCGACAATCACGTCGAGACGCCTTTCCTTTGCCTCGCCGGAATTCTCCTCCTCCTTCCTCTTGCGCCTCTTCTCCTGCCTGTGCCTGGGCTTCTTCGGATCGTCCCCGTCCTTGCGCTTCCTGTCCTTGTGCTTCCCGTCCTTGTCCTTCGGCTCCTTGCCGCTTTCGCCCTTCTTCTTGCCGCCCTCGTCCTTGTCCGGCTTCGGCTTCTTCGACGGTCCGTCCCCGTCACCCTTGGGCTGGGCCGATTCCTTCGGATCCTTCGAGTCCTTCGGCTTGCCCGGAGTCTCGTCCTTGTCCGGCTTCGGCTTCTTCGGTGATCCGTCCCCGTCGCTCTTGGGCTTGGCCCGGTCCGGCTCATTGCCTGCAGGAGTCTTCTCATCGTTCCTGGGCTTGGTCGGGTCCTTCTCGTCCTTCGGCCTGCCCGGGGTCTCGTCCTTGTCGAGCTTCGGCTTCGCCTTGGGCTCCGGCTTCGGCTTCGCCGGAGGAGTGGGACGCGTGTCCGACTTGCCGGCGGGCTTGTCGGTCGGGCGGGCGGTGCTCGGCTCGCCCGTCTTCGGTCGGGTGGGCGTGTCCGTCTCACCGGTCGCGGGCTTCCTGCCGGTGCCTCCGGTGTCCTTCGGCCTGCTCCGGGCCGCGCCCGTGTCCTTGGGACGCGTGGACGCCGCGGGCGTGTTCGTCGGGCGGCCGGCCGGAGCGTTGTCGGCTGGCCGGTCCCGGCGCGGCGCGCCCGACTCGTCGGCTCCGCCGACCGAAGGCCTGCCCTCGCCCCGGCCTTCCCTGCCACCCCGCCCGAGCTTCGCCGCCACGCCCTTCAGACGCTTGCCCACCTTCGCGACGTACTTGCCGATGCCGTCCAGCAGTGCCTGGTAGGCCAGCTCCAGGAGGGCGACGATGCCTGCCGCGACCGCCTTGGCGAACAGGAGGCCCGCGCCTCCCTGGCGAACCGCGCGCAGCCAGGCGAGGACCGCGCCCATGGCGCTCAGGATCTGGCCCAGGGCACCGATCGCCGTGCGGATCGCGTCGATGACGGCCATCACCCAGCCCGCGCCCGGGATCAGCTTCGTGATGACCTTGGTGATCACGATCTCGCCGATGATGAACGGGAGCTGGGGCACCACGGCGTCCCAGGTCTCCTTCACGATCCGCTCGAGCGAGAAGCCACCCTTGATCAGCTTGTCGATGATGGCCCTCGGTACGCCGATGATCTCCTCGATCTTCGACTGGAACCACTGCTTGACGGCGGACTGGACCTCACGGAACAGGTGGTTCTTCGCACCGTCGACCGCGGAGTTCTTCGCGCCGCTCAGCCAGCCGCCGGGGTCGTCCAGGAAGTCGATCGCGATCATCATGAACTCGCCCAGCGCGCCCAGGAGTTTGGAGGCGTAGTCGAGGATCGTCCTGACCGCGTCGATCACGGACTTGATGACGTCCATGAGCATCTTCTTGAGGATGTTCAGGATGTCGCTGAGCATCTTGGCGAGGGCGTTGAGCAGGTCCGTGACGATCTGCTTCAGCTGTGCCGCGAGCCTGGTGACGAACGCGATCGCCGCCGCGATGAGATCGGTGATGAACTTCCTGATGCGGGCAGCCAGTTCGATGACGGCCCGGACCATCGCCTTGGCGAACTCGATCAGGTCGTTGATCAGGTTCTTGACGGTGTCGACGATGAACTTGCGGGCCTCGTTGATCCAGCGCTCGACGGTCTCCTTGAAGTTCTTGATGAAGCCGACGACCGCGTCACGCGCGTCCCGGATGATCCGGACGATCGCGTTCTTGATCTCGATGACCTTCTCTTTGATCCAGTCGAAGGCCTTCGTGAGCCAGTTGCCCGAGTCCTTGGCCGCGCCGTCCGCCTTGTTCTTGGCGTCCGTCTCGGCCTGGTCGCCCTTGTCCTTGATCTGCTTGTCGCTGTCGGTCTTCTGCTTCGAGACGTCGTCGTCGGTCTTCTTCTCGCGGTCCTCGACATCCTTGCGGAGCTTCTCCGACCGATCGGTCTTCTTGCTGCCGAGCTTCTGGAGCTCCTGGTCCTGTTCCTTGCGCCAGTCGGATCGCTGTGCCGTGACCTCGTCGAGGGCCTTCGCCCGCTGCCCCGTCTGTTCCTGCGTGTTCTTGCCGATCTCGCCGTCGACCTGCTGCTTGTGCTTCTGCTGCGAGTCGCGGAAGTCCTTGTCCTTGGTCTGGCGACTGTCGGACATGCCCTTCTGGCCCTGGCTGAACGCCGCCTGGAACTCGGGCCCGCGGTCGTGCTCCGCCACCGCGGACGCCGCGTCGGGGGGCACGGCGCCGGTGGACGCCTTGCCGGGCGCGGCGGCCTTGGCGCCGTCCGCGCCGGGCACCTTGCCCTTCAGCTGCTCCTGGGGGGCGTCGGGGTAGACCTGGTCCTCGCCCATCCCACGGCCGGAGTCGTCCCGAGCGGTGTCGACGGTCTCCTGGCCCTTCGCGTCTACGGCGGAACCCTGTTCGCCGGCCGTCTGCTCCGCGGCACCCTGCATCTGCACGCCCGGCGCGTTGCCCGCCTGGGCCTGCTTGAGAGCCTCGTCCTTCGTGGGCAGCCCGGCGAACTTGGCCGCCAGCTCCTGCTTGTCGACCTTGAAGCCGAGCTTCTCGGCGAGCCAGCCGATGCCGAAGCCGAGCGCCATCTTGAAGGTCTGCCAGCCGCTCGGCTCCTCGGCCTTCTCCGCATCGATCTGGCCTTCGGGCTGCTTCGCCCCCGTGACCTCGGCGTTCTCCTGCTCGGGTGCCTCCGACTTCTGTGCCTGGTCCTGCGAGTACTGGGCGGGTGAGTCGGTCTTCGGCTTGCCCTCCAGGGTCTGCGGCGCGCCCGCGGGACGCTGTATCGAGGGCGGCGCGGCAGCGAGCTGTTTGTGTTCGTCGCCGACGCTGCGGTCGACCGAACCGCTGACCCCGCCCATCGCCTCCAGCGCCTGGTGCGGCTTCAACCGGGCGGCCGTGCTCAGCCCGGCCTCGGGCGAGACCTGGGAGAGGTTCGGGGCCGGCCCCGAGTCCTTCTTCCCCTTCCCCTTGCCGGCCGGCTTGCTGGCGACGCCGCCGCCCGTGGCGCCGGAGGCAGCGGGTGCCGACTTCGGGACCATGGTCCGGGGTGCCCGGTCCTCCGTCGGCGCGGGCTCGGCATCGGCTGCCTTGGGCGCGGGCGGCTCGGGCGCCGGGGCGGGGGCGGGCGCCCGTGTCGGAGCGGGCTGCGGTGCCGCGCTCTGCTCGCTCGGAGTGCGGTCGGCCTCGGGCGCGGCCCCGCTCTGCGACCCACTGGTGGAGCTGCCGGGGCGGTCCGCGTTGGATCCGCCGGTGATGTGGGAGTCGCGGGCTGCCGAGGGCGACTTGGCGTCGTCCGTGCGCTCGGTTGCGGCGGCCGCGGCCGCGGGGGCCTGCTGGTGCTCGCTCTTCGGCGCGGGCGCAGCGGCCGTACCGCCCACCGCCTGCGGGGAACTCTTCTGCTGACCGACTGCCGCCCCGTCCCCCGCGGCCGGGGTGCCCTTCTCCTGCTTGGCCGCGGTCTCCTTCGCGGCCCCGCTCTCCTCCGACCTCCCGCCGTCCTGCGCGCCGGGCGCCTGCTGCACCGTGGTCTGTGCCGTGACCGGTCCGGCCTTCGGATCGTCTCCGCGCTTCGGGTCCTTGGAGACGGTACTGGTGTCCGCCAAAGTCGTGGCCGTCCGGTCCGCACCGAGGTCGGCGAGCAGGGTGTCACCCGGTCCGCCCTCCGTCTCGCGGGTCGTCGAGGGCTCGGCGGCCGCTTCCTCGACCGTGTCGTCCTCGGACTCCGCCTCCGCTTCGGCCGCTGCGTCCTCGGCGTCGCGCTCGGCCTGCACCCGGTCGGCCTTGGTCAACGGGGGTGCGGGGAAGTCGGGGAGCGACTCGCTGCCGGACGTGGCGTCCTGCCTCGCGTCCGCCGTCGGAACCCCGGACAGGTCGGGGTCCTGCTCCGGCAGGAAGTCCTCCGGCTGGAGCTTGGTGTCCCAGGCGCTCGCCTCGCCCCCACCGACCTCCACCTCCGAGGTGCTGTCGGACTGGGCCGCGTCCTCGTCCGCCGACTCCTCGGGGCCGTCGAGATCCTGGCTGCGTACGCCGTCCAGCCTGCTCGACGGAGCGGGCAGCTCGGTGTCCCGGCCCACCGTGGGCGAAGCGGTCGGCTGCTCCGGGCCGCGCTTGTCCTCCTTGCCTGCCTGCTTGCCGGTGACGAACTGCTCGGCGGCGCCGGGGCGGTTCCGGGCGGCGGACTCCTCCGCTCCGGGCGTGGGGGCGCCCTGCTGGTCGCCCGTCTCCTTGCTGCCCTCCTCCTTCTTCTGCCCCTGGTCGGCTCCCTGGGCCTGCGCCGTCTCCTCGGCCTGTGCGCCCTGGCCGCTCTGCGTGGTGGTGACCGCTGCCGCCGGTGCGGCGGCCGTCGCCTCCCGCTGCCCGGATCCGGAGGACGACCGGGCTCCGCCGGCGCCTGCCTCGGAGCCCGACTGCTTCCGCTGCTCCTCGCGGGTGCCGCCGTTCGGCGGAGTGCTTCCGGGCGCGCCCTCGTGGTCGGTGCGGTCCTTCTCCGGACCGGGTGCGGTCTCCGGCTTTTCCTTCCGGGCCTGCTCCTGCGCGTCGCCGCTCCGGGTGCTCTCCCGCTCGGCCCGGATCTCCTCGGCCGTGTCGGGCTCGATCTCGGGGGCGTCGTGGGCGTCGCGCTCCACCCGGTCGTCGGCGAAGTCGTCGTAGGCGTCGATCTCGTCGACGAGGTCCAGCACACGGTCCTGTTCGGAGCCGAGCAGCCGGTTCTCCAGCCGGTCGAGAACCTGGTCGAGCAACTCCTCGGGCAGTCCGGCCAGTTGCTTGCGGGTGCGCTTGGACAGGTCCTCCGGGTCGCCGCGCAGCGACCGTACGACCGAGTTGGCGAGCCGGTCGACGAGGGTCGCCGGATCGATCGCCTCCGTGCGCCTGCGGTCCGCGTCCAGGGTGGCGTACCGCAGCCAACCGGGTGTCGCCTGCCCCTCCCGCACCTCCGGGGCGGACTGTGCCCGGTCCGGTCGTACGAGGCTCTGGGCGGCCGCCTCCGCCTCACGCTCGATCGCCTGCTGCGGCAGACTCACCGCCCCCGGCTCACGCCCGGCCCGCAGCGCCCCCAGACCATGCGGATTCTGCACGGTGTGCAGCAGCTCATGGGCGAGCAGTCGCCGGCCCTCGTCGGTGCCCGGTTTGAAGGCGCCGTCGCCGAAGAGGATGTCCTGGCCGACGGCCACGGCGTCCGCGCCGAGCAGCTGGGTGAGCTGTGCGGCGTCCCGGCCGGTGTGCAGGCGTACCCGGCTCAGGTCGTGGCCGAGCTGCTCCTCGAGCTCGCGTCGTACGCCGGGGTCGAGGGGCTGTCCGGCGCCGCTGACGATGTTCTTCGGTTCGGGGGCGCGGGACTTGGCGGCCCGCTCCTTGCGCTTGCGGCGGCGCTGTTCGGCGCTCTGCTCCGCGTTCTCCTGCTGTGCCTGGGAGCTCACGGCGTCACCTCCCCGTGGCCGCTCAGTCCCTCGTGCACCGCGCGGGCCAGTTCCTGGCCGAGTCGGCGTGCGGACAGCCCGGCGGGCAGGGGCGCGAGGCCGGTCAGCGCGTCGACGGTCAGCGCGCCGTGCGCGGCCAGGGGTACGCCGTGCAGCCGTACCAGCCGGGTCAGTTCGCGTTCGAACGCGGCCGAGACGCGGGCCGGGTCCGCGCGGAAGCCGTCGAGTACGAGTTCGCCGATCTCCACGCGGATCGCCGAAGGCCTTCTGCTCACACCCATCCGCGGACCTCCGTCGGGGTCAGTGAGCGCTCCAGCTTGAGGTACTCGGTGCGGGCGGCCGCGAGCATGTGCCGCATCTGCAGTCGATCGCCCTCCTCGGCGGCGAGGAACGCCCCGGACAGGGCGATGTTGCGGATGGAGCCGCCGGCGACGGTGAGCCGGGCGAGGAGAGCCGGGTCGATGTCCTTGACGGGGGCCTGCGGTGGCAGCACCCGGCGCCAGATCTCGGCGCGTTCGTGCTCGGCCGGGAAGGGGAAGTCGACCACGAAGCGGATGCGCCGCAGGAAAGCCGTGTCGAGGGCCTGCTTCATGTTGGTGGTGAGGATGGCGAGGCCCCGGTAGGCCTCCATCCGCATGAGCAGATAGCTGACCTCGAGGTTGGCGTACCGGTCGTGACTGTCCTTGACCTCGCTGCGCTTGCCGAAGAGGGCGTCGGCCTCGTCGAACAGCAGCAGTGCGCCGCCGCGTTCGGCGGCGTCGAACACCCGGCGGAGGTTCTTCTCGGTCTCGCCGATGTACTTGCTGACCACCTGGGAGAGGTCCACGACGAACAGGTCGAGGCCCAGTTCCTTGGCCATGACCTCGGCCGCAAGGGTCTTGCCGGTGCCGGAGCCGCCCGCGAACAGGGCGGTGACGCCGAGGCCCCGGCGCAGGGTCGCGGCGAAGCCCCACTCCTGGTGGACGGTGGACCGCTGCCGTACGTGCGCGACGATCTCCCGCAGCACGGCCGTCTGGCGCTCGTGCAGCACGAGGTCGTCCCAACCGGCCCTGGGCTCGATCCGGCGGCCGAGTTCGTCCATGCCGATGCGGGCCTCGTCCAGACCGGCCAGCCAGGCGAGTTCGGCGGCGTCCAGCTCGTCCTCGCGGGGCAGCCGGCGGCGTACCGCGGCCGCGGCGGACCGCACGACGTGCGGCGGCAGCTGGAACTGGGCTACCAGGGACCGCAGTTCGCCCTCCTCGAGGTCGGCGACGTCCACGAACGCGTCTGCCCAGAGCGCGAGTTGCTCGTCGTCGTCCAGGCGCGGCACGGTCACCCGAAGGCCGTGCGGGCGCTCGGTGCGCAACGGGTCCTCGCTGGAGACGACGACGGGTACGGCGGCCCCGGCCAGGAAGGCCTCGGTCGCCGTCCGCTGGTCGCGGTCGAGTTCGCCGGCCTCCAGCAGCAGGGCGGCCGGCAGCAGGATCGCCTCCCGCTGCCACAGCCGGGCCAGCCGGTCGCGTTCGACGGGGTCGGCCGGCACGTCCTCGGCGTTCATGGCGTACAGCCCGAGCCCGCAGCGGGCGGCCGCGGCGGCGGCGAGGTCGGCCCGGCTGCGCAGGTCGCCGCCGGTCACCTCGACCAGCAGCGGTGCGTCGGGGCTGCGGCCGTCCTCGGTCCAGCCCTCGGCGAGCCGGCTGGCGGCCAGGTCGTACGACGGCGGGAGCGCGTCCGGTGCCGCGGTGCGGCGCAGCCTGCCGTGCAGCCGGGCGTCCAGATAGGGCGAGCCCAGCAGGAAGTGCAGGATGCGCTCGTCCAGCCGGAGCCGGGAGACGGTCAGCCGGGTCTCGTCCTCCAGTTCGACGATCCGCCAGCGCCTCAGCGGTGCCACGGGGGTGAGCGCGCTCCAGTGCGGGTCGTCCAGGGCGGCCAGCGCGAGCGAGAAGGTGGGGTACGCCCGCTGCGGGTCTCCGGCGGCCGACGCACACCGGGCGGCCGTCGTGGGGTCCAGTTCGTCGGCGGCGGTGAGCAGGACGAGGTCGCGTTCGAAGGGGGTGAGGCCGAAGCAGGCGACGAGCGCGTCGAGGGGTGCGATCGTCTCGGGTACGGGTACGGGTACGGGTACGACGGCGGTGTCGGCGCCGGTGTCGCCGGACTTCTGCCCGGTGGCGCGCGCCGCGTGAGCGTCGACGCGGGCCAGGACGCGCCGGATCCCGGCGGTCAGCGCCGTGCCGCCGTCGCTCGCGTCCGTCGCGCTCGGCTCGTTCGTGCCCATGTGTTCACCTGCCCCCGTCGTGTCGCCCATGCCGTCTCAGTTCTCCGCGCCCTCGTCGCCGCCCGCCCGCGTTCCGGAGCCGGAGTCCGTCTCCTCGGCGGGCCGTGCGCTCTTCGGCGTCCGCTTCGTGGTCCGCGCCGGCTGCGCCGCCTTCCGGGTGCGGGCGGGTGCCTTGGCCGCGGTCTTGGCGACGGCCCTGGCAGGCGCCGCCTTCGCGGCCTTGCCGGAAACGGGCTCTTCGGCGTGGGTCTCGACTTCCTTGCCGGACCCGCCCGCTGACGGTTCCTCAGGTTGCGGCTCGGCCCCCGGAGGGACCGGAGCTCCCGGTGCGCCGAACGGCAGCACCCGTACCTCGGGCCGTTCCACGGGCTTCGCCGGTACCGGGGTCTCGCGGCCGTCGATGAAGACGAGGGAGGCCTGGTAGACCACCGACAGCGCGTACGGGGTCTGGTAGAGCATCCCCCACAGCTTCGACGTCTCGTCGATGTCCATGACCGACTGGGTGAACCGCACCCGCTGGGCCGCCTCGGCCAGGTTGCTGCCCGCCAGGTAGGGCTTCTCACCGGCGAGTTCGATGACGTCCTCGGGCAGGACGGGTATCTCGTGCAGGGTGCGCACCACCGAGCCGATGAGCCGCTGCCCGACCAGCTCGGTCTCGTCGCCGTACGCGGTGATCAGGTACTGCAGGTCGAGTGCGGCGGCGGCCCGGCGCACCAGCCTGCCGTCGGGCGCGCGGGTGGGCAGGTCGTTGTTGCGCTGCGAGGTGTTGGGGGTGACCTGGTAGAGGAAGACGGAGATGGTGGGGTCCGTCGGCGGCTCGGTGGGCGGCTTGCGCGGCTCCACCTTGACGGCCATGTCGATGTCCGGCTGCAGATGGGACTCGATCAGCAGGGCCAGGGCCTGGCTGACATGGGCGAGGGCCAGTGCGTTGCTCATGACGTCAGTTCCCCGGTTCCTCTCGTGTGGCCTCTCCCGCCACGCTCACTGCCGTGCGGCTCACTCGCGCCCCCGTGCCAGGTAGTCCGCCAGGCTGAGGGCCGCCCCGGGCCGCTCCGCCGACGCTGCCGGCTGCCGTGGCCCGTTCCTCGACGGCGACTGCCCTGCGGTCACCTCGAGACGGCCGATCTGTACCTGCACCACCTGTTCGGGCGCCTTCCCCGGCCGGCGTGCGGCGGCCTGCCGTACGGCCTCCCGGGCCGCCGTCGCGTCAGCGGCGCTCGGTCTCGGTGCCGCAGACACGACGGTGGGCGGAGCGGCGCCCGCACCCGGGGGGTTGGGTGCGGGCGCCGCGCCCCGGTCCGCGCCCTGCTCCGGGCCTCCCCGCCCGGAGGTGCGCGGACCGGTCCTGGGCACCGACAGCGGCCTGGGCGCCAGGGGCGCGGCCGGGCGCAGCAGCGGTGCTTCGGGCAGGGCGGTCGGTGCGGGTCGCGCTGTCTGCTCCGCGGGGGCCCGTTCGGTGCGTACGACGGTCCGCTCCCGTTCCGTGTGGAGCCGGAGCTCTGCGGCGGGCCGTGGCACGTCCCGGTCCGGTACGGGTGCGGGCGTGGCGGAGGGCCACAGCACGGAGTCCGTGGCGTCCGGGTCCGGGGTGCGGGCCCGTACCGCCTCGACGCGTTCGAACGGCCCGGGCAGCCGCGGCCGTACCCGGACGGTGTCCGGCCTCGGGGCGGCGTGCCGGGCGATCAGCCGGTCGAGGAAGTCGGGCTCCGCCTCGGGCGCCCGGGAGGAGGAGTCAGACATCCGCACACAGCTCCAGGTAGTAGCGGCGCCGCAGCGGGCTGAGCGCCAGGATCTCCGGTTCGCTCCAGCCGTAGGCGGTGGCGAGCAGATGGACGTCGAGGAGCAGGTCCCTGGCCCAGGCGTCCAGTTCGGTCCACAGGTAGGAGGCGATGTCGAGGTCGGCCCGGCCGGCGGCACCGCACTCGGGGCAGCCGATGCTGAGCGTGACGTCGGCGCCCGGGTCGGCGGCCTCGACGGCCTCGGCGATCCGCCGCTGCACCGGCGCCGGAAGGGCGTCGGCGGTCCTGGGCGTCCCGTCGTGCTCCGCCGAGACCAGGCAGCGGGCGAGCAGCGCGGCGCGCGGGTCCGCGGCTCGGGCCGCGGTCGTCAGGTCGGCGGCAGAGGGCAGCCGGAACGTGATGTCCCAGCCGCCCTCCGTCAGCCGCACGACCGTGTCCTCGGGTGCGTCGAGGGAACGGGCGAACTCCCCGGCGTCCAGCTCGAACTCCATGTCCGTGCCGCACGCCCGGCACTCCAGCCGCACCTGCATCCGCTCCCCGAACAGGGCGCGGCGCAGGGCGAACAGGTCGGACTCCCGCTCGCCGACCGGCACCGCGGGCAGCGCCGCGGCGTCGAGGTCCGGGCGCGCCGTGCCGTGCAGCAGCAGGGCGCGTCCGGTGGCCGTCGCGGCGAGCCCCGCCTCCCAGGTGGCCAGCAGCCCGGCCGCCCCGGTGATCGCCATGTGTTCCCCCCGGCTTCCTCACCTCGCTTCTGATCAGGCCGGGTTGAGGAAGGAGGGCTCCTCGGGCTCGGGCACCTCGTAGTCCCGCTCCCAGCCCTCGCACTCGAGCTTCAGCGACTGGATGGCCACCGCGTTGGCGTTGGCGTCCAGTTCGCCGAGGACCTGGTACTCGCTGGGCCAGGTCCGGTAGAGCTTGTGCGAGACGGCGACCTGGCCGGCCTCGTTCAGGACCTGTATGACGATGTCCTTGCGGAAGTCGGCGAGGGACACCTCGGAGCCGAGGCCCGCGCCGACCTGCCAGACCTTGTTGGCCCAGCGGTCGAACTCGGGGTCGTGGGTGACACCGCGCTCCAGCGTGATGCCCTCGAACTCGGAGCGGCCCGGCGACTTGCGCGGGGAGGACGGGTCGCCGCCGTGGCGGTGCTTGACGACCTCGGTGGTGCGCTTGAGCGGACTGATCTTGCTGATGCCGGCGACCGTACGACCGTCCCACAGGACCAGGAACTTGAAGTTCTTGTAGGGGTCGAAACGATGGGCGTTGACCGTGAACTCTGCCATCGGATTCCTTCAGCTCTCCAAGATTCCCGTGGGCCTACAGCTCGAACTGCCCGGACGTCTGCTGGATTTTGACGATCACGAACTCCGCCGGGCGGACCGGTGCGATGCCGACCAGGACGTTCACGATCCCGTTCGCGATGTCCTCGTCGGTGGTGGTGTCGCTGTCGCACTTGACGAAGTAGGCCTCGCGCGGGGTGCCGCCCTTGAAGGCGCCCTGCCGGAAGAGCGTGTGCAGGTACGAGGAGGCGGCGAGGCGGATCTGCTGCCACAGGTTCTCGTCGTTGGGTTCGAACACCACCCACTGCAGGCCGCGCTGGAGGCTCTCCTCGACATGCAGGGCGAGCCGCCGTACGGGCACGTACTTCCACTCGCTGTCGAGCGCGTCGGCGCCCTCCAGGGTGCGGGCGCCCCAGACCGTCGGGCCGGTCAGCGGGAAGCTGCGCAGGCAGTTGACGCCGAGCGGGTTGAGCAGTCCGCTCTCGCGGTCGGTCAGGTTGACGGTGAGCGAGTGGACGCCCGCGAGCCGCGCCTCCGTGCCGGCCGGTGCCTTCCAGACGCCGCGCTCGGAGTCGGTGCGCGCGATGACTCCCGCGATCGCGCCGGAGGGCGGGAAGGAGCGCAGCCGCCCGGTGAGCGGGTCGGTGAGCTGCAGGTGCGGGAAGTACAGGGCCGCGTGGTTGCCGCGTACGGCGTCGAAGGCGGCGACGCCGGCACGTGCGGTGTCCACGCTGACCCAGGTGCCGGGCGCGTCGACGAGCAGGAAGATCCGCCGCTCCTGGCACAGGCGCTGGGCGGCCGACACGACCGTGATCGCGTCCTCGGTCTTCTCGTACGCGGCCAGCTCGGGCAGGACGAGCAGGTTGACGTCGGCCACGCCGCGCAGCGCCTGGATGCCGGTCTTGTCGGCCTCGGAGCCGATGAGGTCGCGCGGTCCGGGCGCCGCGCCGTCCTCGCCGCCCGCCAGCGGGAAGACGGGCGGGTTGACGGAGGCCTCCAGGCCGAGGTCGTTGGCGCACTCGCCGAGGAAGCGGACGACGTCCTCGGGGTCGGTGGAGCCCGCGACCACCTGGATGCGGCGGCCGAAGGCGGTCACCTCGACGCCCGCGAAGGCGTGCTTGCCCGGCGCGTCGGGCAGCGCGCGCAGCTTGCGCTCGAGCAGCAGGGCCAGTTCGGCCACGTTGCACGGGGCTTCGCCGTCGCAGTCGGGGTCGTAGAGCGTGAACTCGCGCTCCACGTCGCCGATCTTGACGGTGAGGTCGACGGCCAGGTCGGGCAGCTCGTGCCCGAAGGGCTTGGAGACCGTCCCGGACGGGTCGGGGCGGCCGTCGCCGAGCACCTCGACGCGGATCAGCCGGGAGCCGGTATTGATCACGGTCTGTGCGTAGCGGCCGCTGGACGGGTCCATGGACAGGCCGGTGAAGCTCTCGCGGGCCTCGCCCCTGGCGTCGTGGACACGCAGGTTGAAGGTTTCGTCGGGGCAGAGCGTGTCCTGGTCGACGGCCACGCGCAGGCCGTTGCCCCACACGCCGGGCTCCTTGGCGTGTACCTGAAGGACCGGGCTGTCGCTGTGGCCCTCGGTGGACTTGAGGGTGACGCAGGCGGCCTTCCCACTGCCGGCCTTGGTGACGCGGACGACGACGGCGACGGTGCCACCGTTGCCGAAGAACTGATGGACCGCGTAGCCGACGGCGCTGCGTGCGCTCAGGCCGCCGAAGCGGCGCTCGAACTCCGCGAAGCTGGTGACGCGTACCGGCTCGTTCAGCGGACCCCGCCGGGTGTGACCCACAAAAGCGGTCACCGACGTGGTCAGGGTCGAGATGGTGCGGGTGCTGCTGGGAAGCTCTTCGACGTAGACGCCGGGATACGTCGGCCTGGCGGCGCTCACCGCGCTCATCGGCTTTCCCCCTCCTGTCCCTGTCTCTCGGGCACCGGACGAAGGCACCAAGAGAGTGACAGCGGAGGGACATGTTCCGGATCGGTGCGGCAAGCGACCCCGCGCGACTGGGCGACGGCGGTCGAGCGCACACCGCATCAGTTCCCCCGTCGACGCCCGGACGGTCGGTGTCCGGGTCAAGCAGTGTGCTTGCGACTCCTGATGCTCAAGTGCTCAACCCACCTTGTTGTGTTGCGAGTTGGGCCAACAAGACGCCTTCCGGCCAGGCCGGGAAAAGGTTTCGTGAAGGTCAACTCCCGGCCTTCGCACATCCTGCCCGCATGCCCCCGACAGGTGGTCCACAGCTTCCCCACAGCGGGTGACGGGCCGTCGGACGGGCCGTGCCCGGGCGACCGCAGCCACCTGGGAGGCAGCGCTCCGCCCGCCCGGCGCTCGGATCCGGGGCCCTCGAGTCCTCCGCGACTCGTACACAATCCACGGTGGCCGGTTCCGCCGGGGTGCGTGTCTCCCGAGCGGCGGACGGCGTTGTCAGTGGCCTCCCCTAGAGTTCCCGTCACTTGATCACTGCGCATGCGGGGAGGCATGTATGGGGTGGGTTGCGGCCGGTGACTACGAGGTCGCCCTCGACGGCGGGAAAGTGGTGTGCCGCAATGCGGCCGGGCGCCGGCTGAAGTCCGTGCCCGCCAAGCTCGGTGACGATCCGGCCGTCGTGGGGCTCAGGCAGCTCGCCGAGTGGCTGGAGCGGCACGAGCGGCAGTGCCTGGGCGACGTGGAGCGGTGGATGGTCCGCTCGCTTCCGGTGCCGTTCGCCGCCGTCGCCCGGGTGTGGCCGGACCCCGCCTGGCAGGCCGCGCTGCGCGACGTGGTCGTGACCGGCGACGACGGACAGGTCGCCGGCTTCCTGCGGGACGCCGACCCCGATCGCGGCCTGGGTCTCGTCGACCTGGACGGCGACACCGTCCGTATCACCCCCGACCTCGTCCGCATCCCGCACCCGGTCCTCCTGGACGACCTGGAGGAACTGCGCGAGTTCGCCGTCGAACTGGGCGTCGAGCAGCGGGCCCAGCAGCTCTTCCGCGAGGTCTGGCACCGCCCGGCCGGCATCGACGCCGAGGGCACCCAGGTGGAGGAGTACGCGGGCGGCTCGTACAAGGAACTGCGCTTCCTGCACGGCAGGGCCACCCAGCTCGGCTACCGGGTGCGCGGCGGACACGCCGTGTGCTCCGTCCTGGAGGACGGCCGCGGCATCGAGGCCCGCGTCTGGGTCGGCGACTACGACGGCTACGAGGAGACCGAGACCGGGTCGCTGGTGTGGTCCGATCCCGCCGGGCGCGTGCTGAAGCTCGGTCAGGTCGGGCCGGTCGCCTGGTCGGAGGGCATGCGCATGGCGGCGGCGCTGTACGCCGGGCGGGACATCCAGGACGAGGAGCAGGCGGCATGACGGCCATCACCGGGTACGACGAGACCACCGCGGCCACGCTGCTGGACGCCGGCGCCGTACTGCCCCCGGGCAGCACCGCGCGCGAGGACGCCGACAGCCTCACCGTCCGCACCTACACGCACCCCGCCCTGGACGGCCGTCAGGTGGTCCGTCTGGTGCCGGGCACCCTCGGCGAGGCCGAGGACCTGGCGCTGGAGTTCCTGGGCCTCGCCCGGGAGCCGGAGACGCCCGAGGTCGGGCAGGTACGCAAGGAGACGCTGGGCTTCCCGGCCTGGGCGCTGGTGAACGACCCGGCCAACGGCCACCACGCACTCGCCCTGGTCAAGGACGTCGAGCGGCTCGCCCGGCAGGCCAAGTCCCGCCCCGGCACCGCCAAGGAGGGCTTCGAGGCACTCGGCGAACGGCTCGGCCGGGCCGTGCCGCACTTCCTGCCGACCTTCTACGAGCAGGCCGCACGGGTCTTCCTGCAGCACGAGAACACCACGTACGCGGCCGCCTTCTTCGGCAAGGCCCGTGAGGCCGAGCGGGTGCACGCGCTCGCCGTGGACGAGGAGCGGCAGCGGGCGGTCTTCCTGGAGTTCGCCTTCGCCGGAGCACTGACCGTCAAGGCCCTCAAGGAACACGTGAAGGACCTCGCCCGGCGCCTCGACCCGGCCGCGGCGTGGGCGCAGTTCCGCCAGCTGACGGTCGAGCGCTGTGCGGCCGGCATGCCGCCGTACGCCTCGCTGCCGCAGGACGTGCGCGGGCTGATCAAGGCGGCCGGCCTGGACCGGGGCACCGAGGAGTGCGCCCTGGTCGCCGACCTGCTCGACTCCCCCGCCGCCGTCCGGGCGCCCGCGTCCTTCTGGAACTCCTACCGCACGGTCCTGCCGGTCCTCGCGGAGCGCCGGCCGGCCGTGCGGACGCGTCTGCTGGAGATCATGCCTGCCGGGCTGGGCCGGGAGGTCCAGGACGACGAGTTCTGGCTGGCGCTGCTCGCCGAGTGCGGAGCCGAGCGGCTGCTGACCGAGCAGGCCGCGGCCGAGGAGTACGAGGTCGATCCCGCGGACTGGCTGGGCCGCTGGGCCCTGTTCCGCAAGCACGGCGGGTCCTGGTCGCGCCGCTCGCCGGGCACGCTGGCGCTCGTCGAACGGATGGCTCCGGGGCTGCGCGCCGCCGGGAGGGCGGTCGACCTGTTCACCGGCCGCTGGCACGCGGGCGCCGACCTCGACCTGCTGGACCTGTGCGTGGCCGAGGACGTCCCGCTCACCGTGCCCGGCCCCGAGGTGAACGTGTACCTGCCGCTCACCGACTGGCTGAAGGACACCCGGGCCGGCCGCCGGGACCTGATGGCCGTCGCGGCCGACCCTCGCTTCCGGCGCCTGCTGCACCAGGCCGTCGAGCCGGTGGGCAACGACTCCCACAGTTCCGCCCTGCTGAAGACGGTCGCCGCCCATCCCGTGCTGTCCGTGGTGCTGCGCGAGTGGCTGGACGAGGCCGCCGGGGAGTTCACGCGCGCGGTGGGCCTGCCCCGCGCCCGTGCCGCCCTCGACCGGCTGCGCCCCTTCCGCACGGTCGCCTCCGAGGCCGGTCCCGACGCCGTCGCCCGCGTCGCCGGACACGAGGTGGCACCGCTGCTCGGCCGCACCCTGCGCGCCGGGATCCTGGACGAACTGGGCTGGGCCGCCCTGGACGAGGCGCTGGAGCTGATCGACGCCGAGACCAGGAAGGGCGAGGACAACACGCTGACGCTGCACGAGGCATGGCCCGCGCTGATCCTGGTGCGCGGGCACAAGGCGATCGTGGTCGGCCCGGACGGGATCCTCCTCGAACACGACCTGCGGCTGCCCCAGGACCTGGAGCGCTGGCAGCGTCCCCGGTTCCGGTACGTGGACGGGGAGCTGCTGGTGATGTGGCGGCAGGGCAGCAAGCAGCACGGCTACTGGTCGGCCCGCCCCACCGAGGTGGTGGAGCTGGGCGGTGAGCAGCTCTCGTCCTGGTGGTCCGGCAACGAGACGGACACCGCCTCCGTCCCGCTGCCGACCGGCGGCCGCGCGACCGGCGGCCGCACTCTGCACGCGGGCGACACGGTCGTGCCTCCGAGCCGCGCCGTCATCGGCGACGGCACCACGTACTGGCGGCAGGGCAGGCAGGGCCTGGAGACGGTCTGGCTCGAGTACGACCCTGCCACCGGCACGCACGGCCGTGCCTCCCTGCCCGCACTGCTGCGGGCAGGGATCCGGGACGAGACGTCCCTGCTGCCCGGTTTCTGCGAGGTGCTGCCGCTCCAACCGGGGCTGGAGAACAGCCCGTTCGGCACCGACGGGACGGTGCTCGGCCGGTGGGTGCGCGTGGAGGGCGAGGGCGCCGAGGCCCGCAGGGCCGCCGGTACGCCCGACGGGCGCACGGTCTCCATACCCACGTCCTACGGCGGTCGGGCCGGCTCTGCTCCGCTCGGTGCCCTGCGGCTGCCCGGCGGGGCCGAGCCCGTGGCCGCGCAGATGATCCGCCAGGTCGGCCTGTTCGCCTCCGACGACACCTCGGCGGACGGCGAACTGGGCCGGGTGACGCCGAACGAGCGCGGCAGCGAGTTCGCCGCCGGAACCCGGCTGGTGCCGCCCCTGCCCTTCTGGCATGCGCTGCGCCCCCGCGACGAGCAGGGCTCGGCCGTGCTGCGCGCCCTGACCGACGAGCAGGCGGCCGAGCTGCTGCGGGTCACGGCGCTGGCACTGGACGGGCGGCGGCAGGCGCTGGAGCGGGCCGGCTCGGACGAGGCCGCCAAGGCCGCCGTGCCGTCCGCGGACCATGTCGCGCTCGGAGCCGTCGCCCTCGCCCTGCCCGGCTGCACCGACGGCCGGCTGCTCACGGGTGTCACCTCCCTGGTCCGGGTGACGCTGCGCCTCACCGAGTCGGCCACCACGTTCGCCGATCCGCCCCGGGAACGGCCGCAGAAGTCCGGCGAGAACGAGGAGATGTTCGCCGACTACCGACCCCGGCACGGCGACGACCGCACCCTGCACGACGCGCTGTCCGGGGTGGCCGGCCTGCACGGCTGGTGGTACGGGGAGCGGTGGAGTGTGCTACGCCAGATCCGGGCGGTGAACCACGTGCTGTCGGGCGAGCCCGCCGAGGGCGGGCGACTGCCCGACCGGGAGCAGCTCGCCGCGCTGGGCGACGGCTGGCTCAGCGACGAGCGCACGATCCCCGGGATCGGCATGGTGTGGCCGCCCGCGCTGGGCGTCCTGCGGGCGCTCGCCCACCGGGCCGCCTCGCCCGCCCTGTCCGACGCCCGACGGGAGCCGCTGCTCCTGCTGTTGGAGGCGGTCGCCGAAGGGCCGCTGGCGGCGGCCGGCGGCGCCCTGCGCGAGATCGTGCTGTGCGAGCCGCACGACAAGCAGCAGCGGGCCGGGCAGGTGCTGCGCCGCGACGGCCGCACCGTCGTGGTCCTCGGCTGCCAGAGCATCGACAGCGAGCGGGACCGCGTGCGCTGGCTGGCCCTGGACCACGACCCGTCCGGTGCGTTCGGCGCGATCGCCCACTTCGTCCTGGAGAGCGAGGTCCGGCACGACACGGCGATCTCCGCCGAAGACCTCGCCATCGTCGCCCGGCTGATCCGGGACAAGGGCGCCGCTCCCTGGCGGCCCGAGGCACCCGAGGCGCTGGTGGCGGCGACGGGCGGCGGGCTCGGTCCGCTGCAGGCGGCCGTGCTGCTGGCCGGCCTGCCGCAGTCGCCCGGCGCGGAGGGACTGGCCCTGCTCGGACTCAAGCCCCGGCAGTGCGAGTTCGCCGTCTCCCGGGTCAACGCCCTGGAGCCGGAGGAGCGCAACGCCCTCCTCGCCGCCCTGCTGCCCGCGGATCCCGCCGACCTGTGGACCACGGGACCGGACACGGAGGCCGCCGGCCGGGTCTGGGCCGAGCGTCTCGGTTCGCTGGTCCGCGTACCGGAGGAACTCGCCGCCGACCTGGCCGGGACGGGCGCCGGATACGCCGAGGAGGTGCTCAACCCGTCCCGCACCCCCTGGCTCGCCCGCACCACGGTCCTGCGGCCGGACAAGGACGGCAACCTCGCCTGGGCGGACCCGAGCGCGATCCCCGGCCGGCACGAGCTGGCGGCCGCCGTGAACGCCCTGGCCGCGCTGGCCTACGTCCTGCCGTACGGCCACCCGCTGCGCGCATCCCTGCCCGAGGGGCTGGCCGCCCTGCGCCGCCGGATGACCGATCCGGAGCTGCTGCTCGACCTGGACGTCGAGTGGACGGAAAAGGGCGGCTCGACCGCGGTCGAACTGCGCAAGGCGTACGGCCTCCCGGCCGCGGGGGGCGCCGACGCGCACGGTCTCACCCGGGTCGGCGAGGCGATCGTCCTGCGCCCCTGGTACCGCGACACGGAGACGGTCCTGGTGCGCCCGGCGGCCCTCACCGGCCCCGACGACACCGTGTTCGGGCTGCTGGAAGGCCTGGTCGGCGGTGCGCGCGGTCACGGGCTGCGCATGCTGCGCACGCTCCTGGGCGACGACCTGGCCCGGGCGGTCGAGGCCGGCATGGGCACCGAGGGTCCCTCGGGGTACGGGCAGGACCCGACCGTCACCGTGCCGTCGCTCGTCGCCGAGGCCGCCTCGGCACACGGCCTGGGCGAGGACGCGGCCGCGCTCTACCTCATGCTGCTGGCCCTGCCCGACCCGACGGACCGCAACTGCGCACGCTGGACCGGCTGGAAGCCCGCCCGGACGAAGAAGGCCCGTGCGGAGCTGGCCGCGACGGACCTGGTCGTGGAGGCCAAGCGACCACGCGCCGGGCGGAGCCTGTTCCTGCCCTGCGGCTGGCGCGAGCTGAAGTCGCCCGCGCTGCCGGTGGAGATCTGGAAGGAGGGCCTGTACCCGGTCCTCGACCACCGGCGCGCCCTGCCCCTGCTGCCGGTGCCCGAACTGTTCGCCCGCGCCTGGGACCGCGTCCGCGCCGGGGACGCCCCGGCCTACGAGGAGCTGACCACGCGGGCGACGCGCAGGGGGCGGCGCCGATGATCCTCTCCTCACCGACCACCACTCGTACCACCCTGAAGGGCACCTGCCGATGACCACCGTCCTCGTCCCCGACGCGACCCGTCAGATCGTCCCGCCCGAGGACCGGTACGCCACCGAACTGGCCTTCCTCGCCGCCCACGACGCCGGCCCGCGCCCGCCCGCGTGGCGGCTCACGCCCAGGGCCGTCGTCACGTTCGTGATGGGCAGCGGCGGGCAGGCGCTGCGCCTGCCCGAGGACGCCGAGGTGCCGGACGGAGTGCCGCGGCGCCTGGTGGTGGAGGGCAAGTTCGTCGGCGACCGGGCGCTGGTGGAGCGGTGTGTCGTCACGCTCGCCGGTGAGCGGGGCCTGCTGCTCGTGGGCGAGCCCGGCACCGCCAAGTCCATGCTGTCCGAGCTGCTCTCGGCAGCCGTCTGTGGAACCAGCGGCCTGGTGGTGCAGGGTACGGCGGGGACGACCGAGGACCAGCTCAAGTACGGGTGGAACTATGCCCTGTTGCTCGCGCAGGGGCCCAGCCGGCAGGCGCTGGTGCCGTCGCCGGTGCTCACCGCGATGTCCCGGGGTGCGATCGCCCGGGTCGAGGAGGTCACGCGCTGTCTGCCCGAAGTGCAGGACTCCCTGGTGTCGCTGCTGTCGGAGCGGCGGATCGCCGTACCCGAACTGGCGGGCAGCGAGGACGCTCTGGCGCACGCGGCGCCGGGGTTCAACCTCATCGCCACCGCCAACCTGCGGGACAAGGGCGTCTCGGAGATGTCCGCCGCGCTCAAGCGCCGCTTCAACTTCGAGACCGTGGGCCCCATTGCGGACCTCGACGCCGAGACGGCGCTGGTGCGCAGCCAGGCCAGGGCGTCGGTGGAGCGGGCCGGGGCGCCCTTCGAGGTCGACGACGCCGTGCTGGAGGCTCTGGTGACCGCGTTCCGGGACCTGCGGGAGGGACGGTCGGCGGAGGGCTGGGAGGTGGAGCGGCCCTCCACCGTGATGAGCACCGCGGAGGCCGTGTCCGTCGCCGGCGCACTGGGGCTGGCCGCCGCGTACTTCCCCGGTGACCGCGACGTCCTCGACCTGCTCCCGGGCCACCTCCTCGGTGTCGCGCGCAAGGACGACCCGGCCGACGCGGCCCGGCTGCGCGGCTATTGGGACGGTCCCGTCCGGCGCCGCGCCGAGCAGGGCTCCGCCACCTGGCGGACCCTGTGGGACCTGCGCACGGTCCTGGAGGGCTGACGGCCGTGCTCCCCCCTTCTCCCGAGTCCGCCGTCCTGGCCCTCACCGATCCGGCGGCGCCGTACCTCATCGGCGTACGGCACCACGCGCCGTCCCTGGCCGCGGCCGTGCCGGCGCTGCTGGACGCGGCGAAGCCGGACGTCCTGCTCGTCGAACTCCCCGCCGAACTGCAGGAGTGGCTGCCGTGGCTCGCCCACGAGGAGACCCGGGCACCGGTCGCCCTCGCCGCCGCACCCCGCGACACAGGCGGGGGCCCGGCGTTCTATCCCTTCGCCGACTTCTCACCGGAACTGGTGGCGGTGCGGTGGGCGGCACGGCACGGCGTACCGGCCATGGCCTGCGACCTGCCGCTCGCGGACCGGGCGTGGGGCGGGGAGGGGCACGAGGAGCCCGCCGGCCGCGGGAAGCCGGCGGCGGAGGGTTCCCTCGCCGGGCTCGGTGCCGCCCTGCGCTCCCGCCTCACCGGACGCCCCGGTGACGACCTCTGGGACCGGTTGGTCGAGGCCACCGCCCCCGGTTCGTCGCCGGAGGCACTGCGGCGGGCCGCGCTGCTCACGGGGTGGGCGCTGCGCGAGGAGGCGGCGCGCTCGGGCGGGGTGCCGAAGCTGGATCTGCGGCGCGAGCGCTGGATGCGGTCGTGTCTCGCCGGGGCCACCGCGAACGGGGAGCGGGCCGCCGTGGTGGTCGGCGCCTTCCACGCGCCGGCGCTGTTGGCACCGACCGACAGCGACCCGTCCGAGCGACCCGGCGCCGCGGCCTCGCCCTGGACGACCTCCCTCATCCCGTACACCTACGCCCTCCTCGACGAGCGCTCCGGCTATCCCGCCGGGATCCGCGACCCCGAGTGGCAGCACCGGGTGCTGGGCGCCGCCGGTGATCCGGCCGCACTGGAGGACGTGCTGACCGGTGCGGCCGTGCGGGTGTGTGCCGAGCTGCGGGCACTCGGGCATCCTTCCGGGCCGGCAGACGCGCGCGAGATCGTGCGGCTCGCCGGTGATCTGGCCCGGCTGCGGGGGCTGCCCGCGGCGGGCCGGGGCGAGTTGGTGGAGGCCGTGCAGACAGTGCTCGCGCAGGGCGAGCCGTACGGGCGGGGGCGGGCCGTCGCCCGCGCGATGGAGAAGGTGCTCGTCGGCACGCGCGCGGGCCGGCCGGCACCGGACGCGCCGCGCAGCGGGCTCGCTCCGGCGGTCGAGGCGGAGCTGGCCGCGCTGGGCCTGCCCGGTCCGGCGGACGCCGGCCCCGGTAACGCTCGCGATCTGCGCCTCGACCCGCTCCGCTCCGAACTGGACCGCGGCCGCGAACTCCTGCTGCGCCGCCTGACGGTGTGCGCCGTGCCGTACGCGGAGCCGAGGGAGGTCTCCGGCGCGGGCGGCGCCGAGGCGCTGACGTCCCGTTGGGAGGTGCGCTGGACACCCGCGACGGCGGCCATGCTGACCGCGGCGGGCGTCCGTGGCGTCACCCCGGCCCAGGCCGCCGAGGGTCTGCTGCGGGAACGGCGGCGCGCGGAGCAGGACGAGGGCGGGCCCACCGCGGCGCAGTCCCTGCACGGCCTGGAGCAGGCGGCGGAGTGCGGACTGCCGGGCCTGGTGGACGAACGGCTCGACGACACGGCCGAGGTGCTGCCGAACTCCGGCACGCTGCCCGAACTCCTCGCCGGACTGGCCCTGTCGGACCGGCTGCGGTCCGGTCACATAGCGGGGCTGCCGGCCGACGAGGACCGTACGGCACGGGCGGCGGCCGTGGCCGAGCTGCTCACCGCCGCCGCCGTGCGCCAGGTGGACGGCCTCACCGGTTCCGAGGACCCGGCCGACGCACACGCCCTGCTGGAACTCGCCCACCGGGCCGACCTGTTGGGCGGCATCCGGCTCACCGACGCGCTGGCCCGGCTGGCCGCCGACGGTTCCCCGCTGATGCGCGGCGCCGCGGGTGCCGTACGCGTGCTGCTCGGTCACGAGGATCCGCGGGGCTTCGGCGACCGGGTGGCGTCCTGGGTGGACGGCGCCTGCGATCCCGGGTCGCGGTCCGCGCTGACGGCGCGGCTCACAGGGCTGCTGACCGCGGCGGGCCAGTTGCTGGAGTCCGCGGCGCCCGCGCTGGAGCCGTTGCTGGGGCGGGTGTCGGAGCTGTCCGACCGGGACTTCCTGGACCGGCTGCCCGCGCTGCGGGGCGGTTTCGACACGCTCAGCCCCGCCGCCCGCGACCGGCTCCTGTCCGCCGTCGAGGAGCGCCTGGACGAGCGCCGTCTGGCCGACACCGGCGCCGTCGACCCCGGCGCGCTGGCCGCCTGGACCCGGGCCGACCTCGCGGCCCGCGAGGCCCTCGGCGCCTGGGGGCTCCTGCCGCCGCCCCGGCAGCCGGAGACCGCCCCGGCCGCGGCCGACGCCCCGGCCGACGCCGCCTCCGGCGCGGACCACCGGCTCGCTCCTGCCGACCGCTGGCGCCTCGTGCTGGGCCGCCGTACCGAGCAACTGCCCGGCTCTGCCCGTCCGTTGGCAACCGCGCTCGACGAGCTGTACGGCAGCGGACGCGGGGAGGGCAGCCGGGGCGACCTGACCGGTGCGGGGCGCGGCGGCGGCCGGGAGGCGTCCTATCCCGGAGTGCGGGAGTGGTCCGAGGAACTGGCGGCGCTCTTCGGCCCGGGCATCCGGGAGGAGGTGCTGGCGGCCGCCGCCGCGACGGGCCGGCCGGACGTGTTCACGGAACTCGAGCCCGACGCCGTACGGCCCTCGGTCGACCTGCTCCGCTCGGTACTCCGGCACGCGGGCGGACTGCCGGAGGCCCGGCTGGCGACGCTGCGTCCGCTCGTCCGCCGCCTGGTGGACGCGCTGACCCGGCAACTGGCCACGCGGCTGCGCCCGGCGCTGCACGGCACCGCCCTGCCGCGCCCCAGCCGCCGTCCGGGCGGCGGACTCGACCTGCCGCGTACGCTGCGGGCCAACCTGGCCACCGCGCGCCGCGCTCCGGACGGCACGGTCCAGGTCATCCCGGAGCGTCCCGTCTTCCGCACCCGGGCCCGAAAGGCCGCCGACTGGCGGCTGGTTCTCGTCACCGACGTGTCGGGGTCCATGGAGGCGTCCACGATCTGGGCGGCGCTCACGGCCTCCGTGCTGGCCGGGGTGCCCACCCTGTCCACGCACTTCCTGGCCTTCTCCACCGAGGTCATCGACCTGACCGACCATGTCGAGGATCCGCTGTCGCTGCTGCTGGAGGTCAGCGTGGGCGGCGGCACCCACATCGCGGCCGGGCTGCGGCACGCTCGCGAACTGGTCAGCGTGCCCTCGCGGACGCTCGTCGTGGTCGTCAGCGACTTCGAGGAGGGCTACCCCCTCGGCGGGCTGCTCGCCGAGGTCCGCGCCCTGGTCGGCGCCGGCTGCCACGTCCTCGGGTGCGCGAGCCTGGACGACGCCGGCCGGCCCCGGTACTCCACCGGGGTCGCCAGCCAGTTGGTCGCCGCGGGGATGCCGGTGGCCGCCCTCAGTCCGCTCGAACTCGCCCGCTGGGTAGGGGAGAAGATCGCATGAGCCAGGATCTCGAGAGCGAGCAGCGGGAGAGCGCGGCTCTGCCTCCGGTCGCCCCGGCCGTGACCGCCGAGCTCGTCGCGGCACTCTCGCCCCGGCTGCGCAAGCGGCTCGACGCGGGCGTGGCCAAGCTGGCGGAGCGCCCGGTCGTCCGGGACGGCGACACCGTGCGGATCGCCGTCGACGACAGCACCGCCGTCGAACTCCACGCCCCCGGCGGCGCGGTGACCAGCGCGGAGGCCGTCCGCTGCGGCTGTCTGCTGGCGCCGGACTGTCTGCACCGCGCCGCTGCGGCGTCGGCGGCACCGATCGCTGAACCGGAAGCCGAACCGGTCGCAGCCCCGCCGGCCGAAGCGGAACCGGCGACAACTCCGAACGGGGAACCGGCGGCAGAACCGGGCGCTGCCGTCGATTCCGGTGCGGCGCAGACCGGTTCGGAGGAACCGGTGGACGGGACGGAACCCGAAGCCGAGCGGGCCACGCCCGAACAGTGCGCCGCCGCCCGTGCCGTCCGTGGCGCCACGACCGCCGTACTCGAAGCCGGTACGGACGGTTCCGGGGCGGTGCTCCAGGCGGAACTGCTGCGCGCCGCGCACACGGCGCGCCTCGCCGGTCTCCCGAGGGCCGCCGCCACGGCGATCTCCGTGGTCACCGCGCTGCGCGCCGCCCGCTCCGCCGACCCGGCCCACCGCCTCGCCGACCTCGTCACCGCGCTCCGCGACGCCCTGGCGGCGGCCCACCGCATCCCGCACGCCGTCGGCCCGGAACTGACCGAGCTGCGCGGCACGGTACGGCAGCCGTACCGCCCGGACGGCTCACTGCGGCTGTACGGCCTGTTCTCCGAGCCGGTGCTCACGGCGAGCGGGTACGCGGGCGCCGTCACCTGGACCGCCGACGCCGAGGGCCGTCTGTACCAGGTGTCGGACGTGGCACCGGGCGGCGCCCGTCGGGCGGTGGGCGCGGCCGACCGGGCCGTACGCGTCGGTGACACGGCGCTGACCCACCGGGAACTGTCCCGGGCCGGTCTCGCGGTGTCGGGGGCGACGGTCTCCCCGACGGGGCGGCTCGGCGCGGGCGCGGGGGTACGGGCGGTCCGCGCGTCCGGTGCCGACTGGCGCGCGGAACCCCTGGACCGGCTCTGGGCGGTGCCGGTCGCCGACCAGCTGTCCCGTGCCCTGAGCGGTGGCCACGACCTGCTCTTCCTGGACGTCACCCTCACGGGCACGGTCCGGGAGGCGGCGGGCGACAGTCTGCTCGCCGACTGCGGGGGCGTCCCGCTGCGGCTGACCGCCGCGCACGACCACCCTGCGCTCCCCCACCGCGACAACCTCCGCCTGCTGGCCGCCGCCCGCGGCAGCCGGCTCCGGGTCGTGGCCCGGTTCGTCCCGGCCCCGCACCCCAGGGCCCAGCTGCTGGCGACCGAGCATCCCACCATCCCCGGCACCCGCGTCGACGCCGGCCTGGACCGGCTGCTCCGTGCCGACCTGCCCGCCTCTCCGGCGCCCGTGGCCGCGGCGCCCACGCCCGACGAGGCTCCGGTGCACCTGCTGCGCCGGCGCGTGCACCAGGCGGCCTCGGGCGGCCGGCTCGTGCTGTCCTTCCCCGGGAACACGGCGGCCGACGCCCGGCGGCTGAGCCGGCACGGTCTGGCGACGGCGGGGGACCTCGTGGAAGAACTCCACGCGGCCGCTGCGGAGCGGTCCCGCGATGTCTTCGGCCGGCTGCTCCCGGCGGACACCGACCGGTTCGCCCGGGCCTGGCTGGCCGCGGCCCGCTACACCGACGAGGTCGACCGCGCGCTGTGCGCGGCGGCCTGGGGTGTCTGAGGCGGGCGGACGGCGTGGGGAGGCGGCCACGCCGGACGGGCCGCCGCTCCCCCGCGCCGGCGGCCCGTCCGGCGTGCGTCCGAGCTGGTCGTCGCCGCCGGGTTGAAGTCTGCGACAGCTGGGGACGGCAGGGGTATGCGTACAAGTACGTACGCGGCGCCGGGCGGGAGGACGGCGGGCGGGAGACTCACACGGAGAGAAACACGTGGCACAGGGGCTGAACAAGGCCTACGAACGCCTGGTGGAGGTCGCCGTGACGGCGCTCCACGAACGGGAGCCCGGGCGTCTGTGGCCACTGCTCGGCACCGCGCTCACGGACGTGTGCGGCGGCGAGGCGGTCGTCCACAAGCTGGACGACTGGAGCGAGTACGAGGGCACCGTCGGGATGGCCCCCGACGCCGCCGCCAGGGAACTGGGCCGGCTCCGGGACTCGGACCTGGCTCTGCTGCGCGCGGGCTACCCCCTCGCCGGCCACTACACGGCCCGGCCCGACCGGACCCCGGTCACCGCGTACCGGGCGGCGCGCCACGACTGGCCGGACAGTCCGACGGCCCGCCTGCTCGGTGACGCCCTCGACGTCGACCACGTGCTCGGCGTACCGCTCCCCGGGAGCAGCGCCCCGATCACCGGCTGCCTCGTCTACCGCTCCGGGACGGACTTCACCGACGACCACCTCACGATGGCCGAGCGCGCGCAGCCCTTGCTGGCCGGCGTGGAGCGGCAGCGGCAGCTGCTGGAGCAGTGGCGGCGGTCGCTGGCCGCGGCCGGAGCGCCGGACGAGCGGGCGGCGGACTGTGCGCTCACGCCCCGCGAGACGACCGTGCTGCTCCTGCTCGCCGACGCGCTGACGGCAGACGCCATCGGCCGCCGACTCGGCATCTCGGCCCGCACGGTGCACAAGCACGTGGAGAACGTCTATCGCAAGCTGGGCACGCGCGACCGGGTCGGCACGGTCCTGCGCGCTCAGCGGCTCGGTCTGGTCCCGTCCCCCGGCACCCAGGGGCCCTGTGCCGGCCCTTTCTGATCGGTGGATCTAGAGCGCCCGGGTCAGCCGGACCAGTTACGAGGGAGCGTCGAGGCGAAGGTCGCGGCGGGAGCCGGCATCACCCCCACCCCGCCGTGTGGGGCAGCGTCGAACGGTGATTGGCTGTCCCCGATTCCGTCAGCCGGTCCATCCACGGGAAGGCCCCAGCCATGAGCAACCCCTACGCACTGGAATACAAGGTCGTCACGTTCCGCGAGTCACTGATCGGAGACGCACTGGACAGCGACAAACTGGAGAAGGTTCTGAACAAGCACGCCGAGGACGGGTGGGCCCTCAAGGCCATCACGTCTGCCGACGTCAAGGGCCGTATAGGGCCCGGTGCGGTCGAGGGCCTGCTGCTCACTCTCGAGCGTCCGCGCCGCTGACGGCTGCCGTTCCTGCGCGGCACGGGGAACGACGAGCTCCGCCGTACTCGGCAGTCTTGTGCGGATGGGCCTGGGCCGCCGAGGGTCCCGGGGGGCCGGCAGAGGACGCGGATCGTTCAGCGTGAGCCGGCCTGTGACTCCTGATGACGACAGGCCGTTCCCGCCCTCGCCTCGGGCAGAACGTCGGCCACCGTCGGCATGACGGCGACGGGCACCCCCTACGTCGGGGCAGGAGCACGCGGTCCAGCGCGGGTGTCGAGTTGGGTTGAGCCGCCGTCGGGCGCGGTGCGTTCGGCCGGTGCGCAGTTCTCGGCTGCGGCGCGTTCCGCGAAACGCCGCACGTCACCTGACGCCCGGCGGCGGTTCGTCATCGACCCGGGCGTACGCGCCGCTGCGGTTCCTGCCGCCCGGACAGGTCGCGGTGCCCTTCGATGTCGCCGAGCGGCATCGAAGGGCACCGTTGCCGACCTACGCGCCACGACGGACCCGGGCGGCCTTGCGGGCCTCGGCCATCTGGCGGGCCGCAGCAGACCGGCGGGACTCGCCCCCGCCGCCGGCCCGCCCCGGGCGGGTACCCAGACCGCGAAAAGGGGCACCGCCGCGCTTCGGGCGCTTCGCGACCGGTCCGCTGCCGCCGACCGGGACACCGGAGGGAGCCTGGGCGCCGGTGCTGCGACTCAGCTCGGCCTCACCGGAGCGGACCTGCGTGATCTGCGGCCCGATGCCTGCGTCGGACATGAGCCGGGCCAGGTCCCGGCACTGGCCGGGGAGGACCGGCGTGACGACACTGCCGGACTGGCCGGCGCGGGCAGTTCGGCCACCGTGATGCTCCATCGTGGTGACCGCGCCCGCCGACGGGTCGACCGAATGGACGCCCGGGTCATGGAGGTCACGACGGACCAGGAGGTCGATGTTGCGGTCCAGCGTGGCCGAGAACAGCATGCGCCGGCCGTCGGGACGTACCTGGTCCAGCAGTTCGGTGACCTGCTGAACCAACTCGCGGGTGGGACGAATCGAAAGAACGAGCCGAATGTGAGACCAAAAGAATTCCACTGAAATGCAAAACAAATATCTGGGGCCCCGCCACAAGGCGGGGCCCCAGATATCTCATACGCTTCGACGTCAGGCGGGAGTGATGTTCTCCGCCTGCGGACCCTTCTGGCCCTGCGTGATGTCGAAGTTCACCTTCTGGCCTTCCTGGAGCTCACGGTAGCCCTGGGTGGCGATGTTCGAGTAGTGGGCGAAGACGTCCGGGCCGCCGCCGTCCTGCTCGATGAAGCCGAAGCCCTTTTCCGCGTTGAACCACTTGACGGTGCCAGTAGCCATGTCAGATCTCCTTGGGGGCAGTGCCCGCGGGCCCACACCGTGCGAGCCCCTGCGTTGCCACAATGAACCCCGTCCGGATAAGCACCGGAGATACAGAAATGCCCGACGACATGCAGTCGTCGAGGCACTTGAAGTTTCGGGAACCACAACTGCAACTGACAGTAAGTTTAGCACGGTGTACACATTTGCACTAGTTTCACCCGTGATGTGAGGCCCTCGGCCTGACGGGAGCACCGGATCAGTACGTCGGCCGGCACCTACTCGAATGCATTCGACATTCGGCCGGACATCCGGGATACCGTCGCCGCGCTACGCCGTCTCAGCCCAGGAACGACAGGCGGACCTTCCTGTCCGGATTGTCCCTGTTCGTGTCCACGAGGCACACCGACTGCCAGGTGCCCAGCTCCAGTTGGCCGCCGATGACGGGAAGGGTCGCGTGCGGTGGGACGATCGCGGGCAGGACGTGGTCGCGGCCGTGACCCGGGCTGCCGTGTCGGTGCTGCCAGCGGTCGTCGGCGGGGAGCAGGGCGTGCAGGGCGGCCAGGAGGTCCTCGTCGCTGCCGGCGCCCGTCTCGATGACGGCGATGCCGGCAGTTGCATGGGGCACAAAGATGTTGAGCAGGCCGTCGCGGCCTGCCGCCGCCTCGCGCAGGAATTCCTCGCAGTCGGAGGTCAGGTCGACGACCCGCTCCCGGGAGCCGGTGGCGACGTGCAGCATCCGAGTGGTGAAGGCATCTGACATGCCTCCATCCTGGCCCATACGCCGGGTTTCCCATGGTGTGGCGCGACGGTTCCTGGGACGTGAGGTCCATAGGACGAGACACCGTTGACCATGGAGCGCCGTCTGGCTACGTTCGGCCGCATGTTGCGTTCAGCCCTGCTCACCACGCGCGGTCACATCGACCTGCTGCGGGTGGCCTCCGCCGCGTGTCGCCGCGGCCGCTGACGCCCTCCTCCTCCCCCGCTTCGGCGCGGTCTGCCGCCGCACCCGCACGTCACCCCTGATCCGCTGTTGGCCCTGATCCGCTGTTGGCGCGGGCGTGACCGGCGGCACCAAGCCGTCCCCACATCCTCCGCCTTCCTCTGCCGTGGAGCATCCATGAGCATCAGCCATGCCCCACCCAGCTCACCAGAACCTGATATTTCCGGTATATCAAAGTCCCTCGGCGTTGGACCGGACCGGCCCGAACACTCCTCCCCTCCCGTTCAGCCCCTCGTCCCCGCCTCCACCCGCCGAACCCGGGTGCCCCGCCGGCTGCGTCGCACGACCGGCCCACTCCTCCTGCTGGCCCTCTGGCAACTCCTCAGCACCACAGGTGTGTTGGCATCCGACGTCCTTGCGCCGCCGGGCCGTATCGCCCAGGTCGGCTGGGATCTGGTCGCCGACGGTTCGCTGCCCTCGGCCATGGGCACCTCGCTCCGGCGTGTCGCGGCCGGGTTGCTGTTCGGCGCGGTGATCGGCACCGGACTGGCCCTGCTATCAGGGCTGTTCAGGATCGGCGAGGACCTGGTGGACGCGCCGGTGCAGATGTTGCGGACGGTGCCGTTCGTGGGTCTCATCCCACTGTTCATCATCTGGTTCGGCATCGGCGAGGCCCCGAAGATCGCCATCATCGCACTCGGCGTGACCTTCCCGCTCTACCTCAACGTGTACGCCGGCATCCGCGGTGTCGATATCCAACTCATCGAGGCCGGTGAGTCGTTGGGGCTGTCCCGCTGGGGTCTCGTACGCCATGTGGTGCTCCCGGGCGCGCTGCCCGGCGCGCTCACCGGGCTGCGGTACTCGCTCGGCGTCGCCTGGCTCGCCCTGGTCTTCGCCGAGCAGGTCAACGCCGACGCCGGCCTCGGCTTCCTGATGGTGCAGGCGCGGGACTTCCTGCGCACCGACGTGATCGTGGTCTGCCTGATCGTCTACGCCTTCCTCGGCCTGCTCGCCGACTTCCTCGTCCGCTCCCTCGAAAGGCTGCTGCTGCAATGGCGACCGACGTTCACCGGCCGGTGAGCCCCGTGGCGACCCGTCCCGACAAGGCGGTGCACGTCGAGGGGCTGACCCGCTCCTTCGACGGCCGTGCCGTCATCGACGATCTCCGACTCGACATCGAGCCGGGTGAGTTCGTCGCCCTGCTCGGTCGCAGTGGCTGCGGAAAGTCCACGCTGCTGCGCATTCTGGCCGGCCTCGACCGGGACATCGAGGGCACCGCCCTCGTCTCCCGCCGCCGGGCCGTCGCCTTCCAGGCTCCCCGGCTGATGCCCTGGAAGAAGGTGTGGCGCAACGTGCTGCTCGGCCTGCCCGGCAGGCCCGAACGCGCCATCGCCGAGCGGGCGTTGGACGAGGTCGGCCTCGGCCGTCGCATCGACGCCTGGCCGAGGACCCTCTCCGGCGGCGAGGCACAGCGTGCCTCCCTCGCCCGTGCCCTGGTGCGCGAGCCCGATCTGCTGCTGCTCGACGAGCCGTTCGGCGCTCTCGACGCGCTCACCCGGATCAAGGTACAGCGGCTGGTCGGCGAGTTGTGGCAGCGCCGCGGCTGCGCCGTGCTGCTGGTCACGCACGACGTCGAGGAGGCCGTACTGCTCGCCGACCGCGTCCTGGTGATGGACAGCGGCCGTATCGCCCACGAACAGCGCATCGACCTCGACCGCCCGCGCGACATCGCCGACCCCCGGTTCGCAGCGCTCCGCGCCCTTCTGCTGGAGCGACTCGGCGTCAGCACGGCCGCCGAAGCCGCCTGATCCGGGGTATCCCGGGCTTCCCCATCCACGACAACTCCCGCGCACATGAACGGAACCGCCATGCGACGACGTCTCGTCCCCGCCGCACTGCTCCTCCCCCTCGCCGTCCTGCTCACCGCCTGCGGCGGGAACTCGTCCGCCGGCACGGGCACCGACATCGACGGCAAAGGCTCCGTCACGCTCGATGTCGGTGACCAGAAGGGCGGTTCGGAGGCCATCCTGCGGGTCGCCGGTGAGCTGAAGAACCTGGACTACAGGATCAAGTGGTCGACGTTCACCTCCGGCCCGCCCCTGCTGGAGGCCGTCAACGCCAAGGCCGTCGACATCGGCGGTGTCGGCAATACGCCGCCCGTCTTCGCGGCGGGCGCGGGCTCGAAGATCTCGGTGGTGGCCGCCTGGCACGGCACGTCCAAGGGCGACGCCATTCTCGTGCCGAACGACTCGAAGCTGACCGGGCCCGCTCAGCTCAAGGGCAGGTCGATCGCGGTGGCGCAGGGCTCCTCCGCGCACTACCAGCTGGTCGCCTCCCTCAAGGCGGCCGGGCTCGGCCTGAACGACGTCGAGGTCAAGTACCTGCAGCCGGCCGACGCGCTCGCCGCGTTCACCTCCGGCAAGGTCGACGCATGGGCCGTCTGGGACCCGTACACGTCCCAGATCCTGCAGTCCGGGCGGGGCAGGGTGCTCACCACCGGCGACGGCCTCACCAACGGACTCACCTTCCAGGTGGCGGCGCCCTCGGCGTTGCGGGACCCGAAGAAGGCCGCCGCCGTCAAGGACTACGTGGCACGGCTGCGGCGCGCGCAGACCTGGGTGTACGGCCACCAGAAGGAGTGGGCCAAGGTGTGGGCGAAGGAGACCGGCCTGCCCTACGAGGTGGCGTCGGCCTCGGTGAAGCGCACCAACGCCACCCGGGTCCCGGTCGCCGTCGACAAGCCGCTCATCGCTTCCGAGCAGCGGATCGCCGACACCTTCACCGAGTTGAAGCTCATCCCGAAGAAGGTGGACTTCGGCGACTTCGTGGACCCGCGGTTCAACGGCGACCTGCCGGCGTCGACGACTCCGGCCAAGGGCTGAGGCCGGTCGCGAGGGGGTGCCGAGCGCTCGGGAAGATCCATGACCGCCTCGCTGTTAGTGGAACCGTGAACGAATTGCGCGAGGTCGAGGTAGTGGTGGCAGGCGCTGGACAGGCCGGTCTGTCGAGCGCCTACCACCTGCGGCGCACCGGCTACGAGCCGGACCGCGACTTCGTGGTCCTGGACCACTCCCCCGCCCCTGGCGGCGCCTGGCAGTTCCGCTGGCCGTCGCTGACGTACGGCAAGGTCCACGGGATGCACTCCCTGCCCGGCATGGAGCTGACGGACGCCGATGCGGCCCGGCCCTCGGCGGAGGTGATCCGCGAGTACTTCGACCGGTACGAGCGCACCTTCGACCTGCGGGTACGGCGCCCCGTCGACGTCCGGGCCGTGCGCGAGGGGGACGACGGGCGACTGCTCGTGGAGACCTCGGACGGCAGCTGGTCCACGCGGGCGCTCATCAACGCGACCGGCACGTGGGACCGGCCGTTCTGGCCGCGCTACCCCGGTCAGGAGACCTTCCGCGGACGGCAGTTGCACACCGCGCGGTACGCCGGGCCCAAGGAGTTCGCCGGGAAGCGGGTCGTGGTCGTCGGCGGCGGGGCGTCCGGCACCCAGCACCTGCTGGAGCTGGCCCCGTACGCGGCCGCCACCACCTGGGTCACCCGGCGGCCCCCGGTCTTCCGCGAGGGCCCGTTCGACCAGGAGGCGGGCCGCTCGGCGGTGGCCCTGGTGGAGGAGCGGGTACGGCAGGGCCTGCCGCCCAGGAGTGTGGTCTCCGTCACCGGACTTCCGCTCAACGACGCCATCCGGCATGGACTGGCCGACGGGGTCCTGGTCCGGCAGCCGATGTTCGACCGGATCACCCCGGACGGGGTGGAGTGGAACGACGGCCGGCACGTGGACGCCGACGTCATCCTGTGGGCCACCGGCTTCCGGGCCGCACTCGATCACCTCACACCGCTGCGGCTGCGCGAACCCGGCGGCGGGATCCGGATCGAGGGGACCCGCGCGGTCACCGACGCGCGCATCCACCTCGTCGGCTACGGCCCCTCGGCCAGCACCGTCGGCGCCAACCGGGCCGGACGCGCGGCCGTACGGGACATCACGCGGCTGCTGGCCGAGAAGCCGGGCGAGCGGGTCGAACCGGACGAGCCGGCCGCCGCGTGATGTCCCGCCGGTTCAGCGGGGCGGCTGCGTGGCCGGCAGCCGCTGCGGACTTCCGCTGGGCTGCTGGGGCTGCTGGGGCTGCCCCGACGACTGGTGCGCGGCGTTGAACTCGGCCACGTTGCGCAGGTGCTCGGAGTAGTCGGCGGTGAAGCGGGTGTCGCCCGGCCTGATCGTGACGAAGTACAGCCAGTCGCCCGGCGGCGGGTTGATCGCGGCACGCATCGCGTCCTCGCCGGGGTTGTCGATCGGGGTGGGCGGCAGCCCCATGCGTTGGTAGGAGTTGTACACGCTCTCCATGCGGGTGTCGTCCAGGCTGGTGTGCACGGTGTTGCGGTTCAGTGCGTAGTTGATGGTGGAGTCCATCTGCAACGGCATGCCCCGCTGCAGCCGGTTGAAGATGACCCGGGCCACCCTGCCCATGTCGGCCTTGGTGGCGGCCTCGGCCTGGACGATGCTGGCGATGGTGACGGCCTGGTAGACGTTCACCGCGTTGAGCTGGGCCCCGGCAGCGACCGGCGCCCCGTTGAACTTCTTGTTGGCGGTGTCGACCATGAACCGCAGCAGCGACTCGGGGGTGGCACCCTTCTCGACGGGATAGGTCGCCGGGAAGAGGTAGCCCTCCGGGTTGCCCGCGGCCTCCTTCGGCAGCTTGAGGGCGGCCTTGTCGAGGGACTTCCGGGTGCTGCCCGGTGGCAGCGCGAGGGCCCTGTCGACGGCGTCGTAGATCTGGTTCGCGCGCCAGCCCTCCGGGACGACCAGCATGGGGGGCTTCGCCTCCACGTGACCGCTCTCCCGAGTCAGCAGCGGCACCGCCACGGCGGCGGTGCCGGCCAGGGCGGCGCCGGACACGACGAGGAGGAGCCTGCCCCGGCGCGTCAGTCGCATCGTGCTCCGTCGCGGAGTGTTCATCTGCATGCAGGCACGTTAATACGTATATCGCTTCAAATCCGACATATCGTCAGCTTGTCGGCTGCGGTTCCGTCTCAGCCCGCGGGCTCCAACTGGGCATCCCGGCGCACCAGGGCCGCGTAGCGCCCGTCCAGATCCAGCAGCTCCTCGTGCGTGCCCCGCTCGGCGACCTTGCCGGAGTCCAGGACGACGATCTGGTCGGCGCCGCGGACGGTGGACAGGCGGTGGGCGATGGTGAGAGTCGTCCGGTCGGCCGACAGGGCGTCGATGGCGTCCTGCACCGCGGCTTCGGTGCGGTTGTCCAGGGCGCTGGTGGCCTCGTCGAGGATGAGGACCGGCGGATCACGCAGGATGGTGCGGGCTATCGCCAGGCGCTGCTTCTCGCCGCCGGAGAAGCGGTGCCCGCGTTCGCCGACGACCGTGTCGTAGCCGTCGGGCAGCGCGGCTATGTGCTCGTGGATCTGGGCGGCCCGGGCCGCCGCGTGCAGCTCCTCGTCGGTGGCGTCCGGTTTGGCGAAGCGGAGGTTGTCGGCGACCGAGGCGTGGAAGAGGTACGTCTCCTGCGAGACGACGCCGACCGCGCGGGCGAGGGTGTCGAAGTCGAGGTCGCGCACGTCTATGCCGTCGATGGTGACGCGGCCGCCGGTGACGTCGTAGAGCCGGGGCACCAGATAGCCGAGCGTGGACTTGCCGGCGCCGGTCGGGCCGACCACCGCCAGGCTGCCGCCGGCCGGCACGGTGACGTCGATGCCGTCCAGGACGGGGCCGCCCTTGCCGTCGTAGCGGAACTCGACCTCCTCGAAGCGGACCTCACCCTTGATCGCGTCGAGGTGGACCGGCTCCTCGCGCTCGGTGATGTCGATGGGCAGGTCCAGGTATTCGAAGATGCGCTGGAAGAGCGCGAGGGAGGTCTGGATCTGGACGCCGGTCGCCAGCAGGCTCACGGCCGGGCGGAACAGGCCCTGCTGGAGGGAGACGAAGGCGACGATGGTGCCGAGCGAGACCTGCGGGCCGCCGAGTTGCAGGGCCAGGCCCGCGGTCCAGTAGATGACGGCGGGCATCGCGGCCATGACGATCGTGATCACGGCCATGCGCCAGCGCCCGGCCATGTTCGACTTCACCTCGAGGTCGACCAGCTGCTCGGACTCCTCGGCGAAGGACGAGGTGAGCGAGTCGGAGCGACCCATCGTGCGGCCCAGCAGGATGCCGCTGACGGAGAGCGACTCGGTGACCGTGGCGGCCATCGCGGCCATCTGCTTCTGGCGCTGGGTGGTGATCTTCTTGCGTTCGTTGCCGACGCGGCGGCTGATCCACACGAACACCGGCAGCAGGAGCAGCGAGACGACCGTCAGGCGCCAGTCGAGGGCGACCATCGCGACGATCGTGGCGACCACGCTGGTGGCGTTGGAGACGAGGGAGGTGGCCGTGGAGGTGACGGTGGCCTGCATGCCGCCGATGTCGTTGGCGATGCGGGACTGCACCTCGCCGGTGCGGGTGCGGGTGAAGAAGGCGAGCGACATGCGCTGCAGGCGGCCGTAGACGGCGGTGCGCAGGTCGTGCATGACGCGCTGGCCGACGGTGGTCGAGATCAGCGTCTGGAGCACGCCGAAGACGCTGGACAGGACGGCGCTGAGGATCATGCCGAGCGCGAGCAGGCTCAGCAGGCCGGTGCGGCCGTCGGGGATCGCGACGTCGAGGGTCTCCTTGAGGAGGAACGGCGTGGCCACCGAGACCAGCGAGGAGGCGCCGACGAGAAGGCCGACGATCGCGAGCCGCCCACGGTAGGGACGGAAGAGCTTCAGGATGCGGCGCACCTGCCGGGGCTGTTCCTTGGCGTCGGCAGGCGGGGTCCAGGAGGGTTCACGGTCGGGGTGCATGGGCTCCTACGGAGGTGAGCGGGCGCCGGCCCAGGGTGTGGCCGACGATGGCGGACGGATCGTAGCTCATTGTTACCTATACTCACAATGAACGGCATCCTGATATTGTTCCCGCATGACCACCCCCGATCCCGAGGGCCTGCTCGCCGAGCAGTTGCTGCGGCTCACCCGCCGGGTGCACCGCATCCAGAAGCGCCACCTGGAGCGGCGCGACCTGGGCGTCACGCCGGCCCAGTCCCGGCTGCTGCGCACCCTCGCGCACTACGGCTCGCCCCCGCGCATGGCCGACCTGGCCGAGCGCCTGGAGGTGGTGCCGCGTGCGGTGACAACACTGGTCGACGGGCTGGAGACGAGCGGCAAGGTGCGGCGGGTGCCGGACCCGACGAACCGGCGGGTGACCCGCATCGAGCTGACGGACGAGGGGCGGGCGACCCTGCGCGAGCTGCGCGGCGCGCGCCGGTCGGCCGCCGCGGAGATCCTCGCTCCGCTGACGGAGAAGGAGCGCGAGGTACTGGGCGTGCTGCTGGACACCCTGATCGACGGAGAGACGGCCAAGCCCTGCTGAACGGCCGCGGCCCCCGCTCCACGAGGTCGGAGCGGGGCCGCGCGTGTGTACGGACGCGGGTCAACCGGCCTCGGCGGCGGCCTGTCTTGACGGACGACACCGGCACGGCGTCGGCGTCTGCCTCCGGTGCCTTCTCCGGTACGAACGCGATCTCGCCGTCCAGCACTTTCTTGGCCCGTACGGTGTCCAGCGCGCCTTCCTTGCCGTAGGTCCTGATGACGCCGAGGCCGTACTGCCCCACCAGATGGACCATCGCACCGAACACGGCCGGTGGAGCGAGTCGCACGACGAAGCCGACGACCGCGAAGACGACCTCCTGCGCCTGTTCGATCGCGGGCAGGATCTTCGGCACCTCGGTGTGGCCGAGGTGGAGCAGGGCGGCGCCCACCAGACAGGCCGGCACCAGGACTTGGAGCAGAGCGCTGTCCGCGAAGGCGCCGACGAAGCTGTTGGGCAGCGCGCCGAGGACGAACTCGGTGGTGGACGGCAGCGATCCGCCCTGGGTCTGCCGGTCCAGCGCCGAGGCGTCGAGGCCCGCGGGATCGACGTGCATACCGGAACCGGGTCCGACCACGTCGGCGGCGGTCAGACCGAGCAGCAGCGCGGCCGTGGAGGCGACCTCGAACCAGATCAGGGCCTTGAGCCCGATCCGCCCGAAAGCCTTCAGGTCACCGGCCTTGGCGATGCCGACGACGACCATGCAGAACACCAGCGGCGCGATCACCGCCTGGATCAGACGCACGAAACCGTCGCCGAGCGGCTGGAGAGCCGTGGCCGAGTCCGGCCACAGCTTTCCGACGACGATGCCGAGCACGAGCGCACAGGCGACCTGCACGAACAGAGAGGTTCGCAGTATGCGTGCGACACGGCGCGGCAGAGACGGTACGGACTGCGGCACGGGCACCCCTGGAGGGGACGTCGACTCACAGAAGCCGGACGGGACTTCTGCAATACGGAAAGCGGCTTCCGCATCTACGACTCTGGAGGGTCCGTTGATCACGCCCGAGACACCCGTGCCACAGCCAGGTAGATCACTCGGGTGGCGCAGCCCGCACCGCCGCCCTCAGCAACGGCTGCGGTCCTCCGTCAGCATCCCTTGGACGGTGGTCAGCGAACGGTCGTAGCAGCCGTCCGAGCCGGTGAGGCGGTAGCGCTCGCTCGACGTGCCGACCGCATGGCGCTGGTCACGCGGCACGTTGATCGTGTACGCCGCGTCGCCGCTGTAGGTGTCGTCGAGCCGCGACCACGCGGTGCGCCGGCCGCCCTGCCGCTCCACGACCGTCGTCCGGTCGCCGAGGTCCAGCACGGTGCGCAGCCGGTCGTTCGCACCCAGGGTCGTGGCGCCGTTCATGGTGTACGTCCGGTGCGTGTGCGTCGTTCGCGCGGGCCCCTGCCCGTGCACGTTCACCGTCTCGTCGTCCGTCCAGGTCGCGTCGAGCCCGTCCGTGTTCTCGCCGTCGGTCCAGCGGTGCGCGGAAGTGTTCGCGAGCGTGCGGGTGACTGTGGTGGTCACACGGCCGTGCGAGGTGTTCAGGTATCCGGAGACGGTGAGCCGGTGGCCGGCCTCGGTGTCGACGCGGTTCTCCGAACCGGGTGAGTAGGTCGAGGAGTTGTCGATGTCGCTCGCCCGGTCCGTGGTGAGGGCACCCGTGACGTGGGCGCGGTGGGCGTCCTGCCAGACCAGGACGTTCACGGGGACGCTCCAGCCGGACTGTCCCGCGGGCACTCCCACGACGGAGACCTCGACGCGGTGCGGGCGGCCGTCGTTCAGGAGTCCGGCGAAGGGTGTCAGGTCGTACTCGACGGGCCTGACGTCGAAGGCGCGCGGACCCGGGATGACGTACCAGAGGAAGGGGTTGGACCAGCCACCGGTCCACACGTTCGGGAACGGCGCGGCGATACCGGCGAGTTGCCCGTCGACCTTGATCTGCACCTCTCGGTACGGCCCGTGGTCCGCCTTGCAGGAGTACGACGCCGGGTCGGCCACGGTCAGGTACCAGAACTCCTCGCAGCCGCCGCCGGATCCGGTGGCGTACACCTCGGCCACGATGCGCTCGCTGTTGCGCGGGGTGGTGAGGGTCGTGCCGTCGGGTGTGTCGGCCAGGGTGAGGACGCGGTCGGGCATGGGTGTCTCGGCGCGGCCCGCGTAGAAGGTGAGCGTCACCTTGACGTCGATGACGCCGGTGTAGGTGTCGTCCACGACGTTTCCGATGAGCATCTCGACGTCCTGCGGGCTGCGGAAGGTGTCGCTGTAGCGGGTGACGTCCTTCTCCACATGCCACTCGATGCCGTCCGGTGACGGCTCGGGCGTCGAGGTGCGCAGGATCTCGACCCCGCCGACGTGCAGATAGCCGAGGCGGTCGTACTGGCGCCCCTTCACCTTGCCGTCGAGGCGCAGGACGACCTTGCTCCAGCGGTCGCCGCAGCCCTGGGGCGGTGTGTAGGCGCCCCGGTAGGGGGTGAAGTCACGGAACTGGGCCTCGGCCAGGGTGACCTGGCAGGACTTGGCGTGCGGACGGTCGACGGGTGGGGCGGCGGTCACCGGGTCGTGCCAGTCGGTGCCGAACTCGGCCGGAACGTCGGTGGCGCCCTGGGGTGCGGCTTGCGCGGCAGTGACCCCGGTACCGAAGAACGTGCCCGCCAGGAGGGTCGCTCCCGCGAGCATGGACATGACTATCCGTCTTCTCATGGCCGGTGTTCTACGGGGAGTCGGGTCCACCCCGCAATGAGGCGTGCCGCCAACCGCACTAGCTCATCAGGTCAGCCCTGTCCCCCATGACCACCACCGGATGCCGATCCGGGTCGAGCGTGCGCAGCAGGTACTCCATGGCCGACTTGGACATACTGACGCAGCCCGACGTACCGCTGCCGTGGTCCATGTGCAGCCAGATGCTCCCGCCCTTCTCCTCACCCTGTGGGCGCGTCGGATCGTTCGGCGGGGTGCCCTTGACCCGGTTGTAGTCGATCGCGATGACGTAGTCGAAGTCGTGCCAGTGCGACTTGGCCCACCAGCGCGGGGCGGTGAAGGAAGCGTCCTGTGTGTAGGGCAGTTCGGCGCCCGGATCCTTGAGCACGCCGCCGGCGTCGGTCAGGGTGTACACACCGACGGGGCTGCGCCGGTCACCGGAGTGGTGGTCGGTGGTCCAGCCCTTCTTGCCGTTGTGTGCCGACCAACTGCGGACCCGCTGCCATGCCTCGCCCCGCTTGGCGTAGAGCACGACCGTGGAGTCCGCCGAGTCCTTGCCGTCGCCGTAGACGGCCACCACCTGCTGGGAGTCGGCCGGAATCCGCCGCTGGAGGCCGGCGCCGACGCCCGGGATGCTGCGCGGGTCACGGCTGGCCGTGCCCGACTGCCGGGCCTGGCCACCGGGTTCCGGGTCGGCGTGGCCGCGCCCCTCCGCCCCGCACGCGGACAGGGCCGCAAGGAGGGTTCCGAAAGCCGCCACCGCAATGGTCACTCGCCGCACACCGTCTATCCGCACGCGAACATGATGACATCACGTATCGGCCGATCGAGCGACCCTCCGGGCATGCGCCGCACCGGACCACAGGGCTCCCGGACATGAGCCGGTCCGGGCGCGACGGCACCTGGCCGGAACCCGGCGGATTTCGCAGGCCGTCGGGGAAAACCGGTTGAAATTCACCACTCTGCGACGCGACCCTTTCACGGTTTGTTCCCGCCTCCCGTCCTCCCTGACACGAGCCACTGGGACGTCATGCAGATTCAAGACCTTCCGTATTCCGACCCCGGCGTGCCGGACGCACGTTCGGGTCCTCGCCTCCTGTGGTGGCTCTGGCGCAATCAGATGGGCGGCCAGCTCAAGTCGCTCGCCTGGGGCCTGCTGCACTTCGTCGCCGTTTCCGCCCTGCCCTTCTGCGTCGGTCTCGCCGTCGAGGCCGTCATAAAGCACTCAGGCACCCGGCTCGCCCTGACGGGTGTTCTGATGCTGCTGTGCGGCACGGCCATCGCCGTCGGCGACACCTTCCTGCACCGGACCGCCGTCACCAACTGGATCACCGCCGCCGCCCGGATCCAGCAGTTGCTGGCCCGCAAGGCGGCCCAACTCGGCTCCGCGCTGACCCGGCGAGTCGCGGCCGGCGAGGTGGTGGCCGTGTCCACCGGCGACGTGGAGAAGATCGGCTGGTTCGTCGAGGCCGTCTCCCGCTTCACCGCCGCCGCGCTGACCGTCGTCGTGGTCTGCGTGGGACTGGTCGTCTACCAGCCCGCCCTCGGTGCGGTCGTCGCCGTGGGCCTGCCGATCGTCGCGCTGGCCGTGCTGCCACTGCTGCCCAGGGCCACCCGTCGCGCCGACATCCAGCGCGAGAAGGCGGGCCGGGCCACCGAACTGGCCTCGGACACCGTCGCCGGACTGCGCGTGCTGCGCGGGATCGGCGGCGAGGAACTGTTCCTCGACCGCTACCGCCGCGCCTCGCAGGAGGTACGGCACGCGGCCGTGCGCAGCGCCCGGATGTGGTCGCTGATCTCCGCGATCCAGGTGTTGCTGCCCGGACTGCTGCTCGTCGTGGTCGTCTGGCACGGCACCCACCTCGCCCGCCAGGAGCGGATCACGGTCGGCGAACTCGTCACCGTCTACAGCGCGGTCATGGTCCTCAACTACCCGCTGCGGCACTTCGAGGAGATCGCCATGGCGTACTCCTTCTCCCGGCCCTCGGCCAAACGGGCAGCGCGCGTGCTGTCGCTGGAGCGGTCCACGGACGCCGACGGCTCTCGCACGGACGCTGTGCCGGGCGGCGACCTGTACGACCCGGCCACCGGTCTGCTCGCGACCTCCGGCCGGTTCACCGCGGTGGTGTGCGGCGACCCCGACGCGGCCGGGCGACTCGCGGAGCGGCTGGGCGGCCACCCCGCCGAGCCGGGCCCGGCAGTGCTGCTCGGCGGGGTGCCGCTGGACGACCTCCCGCTCGACAGCGCCCGCACCGCTGTACTCGTCCAGGACAAGGACCCGGTACTGCTGTCCGGCTCGCTGCGCGAACTGCTCGACGTGCCCTCTTCCGGTGCGGTGAGCGCGGAGGACGCGCTGGCGGCCGCGCAGTGCGAGGACGTCCTGGACGCGCTGGTCCAGGGGTCGCTGGACGCCGCCGACCCGATGGACGCCCGCATCACCGAGCGCGGCCGCTCCCTGTCGGGCGGCCAGCGGCAGCGGCTCGCACTGGCCCGGTCCCTCATCACCGACCCCGAGGTGCTGGTGCTGGACGAGCCGACCTCCGCGGTCGACTCGCACACCGAGGCCCGGATCGCGGACGGGCTGCGGCGGCTGCGCTCCGGCCGGACGACCGTGGTCTTCACCTCCTCGCCGCTGCTGCTGGACCGCGCGGACCACGTCGCCCTCGTCCACCAGGACGAGGTGGTGGTGGTCGGCGCGCACCGCGAACTGATCGACACCGAACCGCGGTACCGAGCCGTGGTGACACGTGAGACCGACGAGGAGCTGGCCGCGGCCGACGGGGATACGGCCCTGGTCGACGGGGGCACCCTCCTGGGTGCCTTCGACAAGCTGGAAGAGATCGAGGAGAGCGCATGATCGGCGTTGCGCCACCGGCGTACGACCCGGCGGCCCCGACGACCGCCACCACCCTGCCCGTCGGCGCGGCCTCGACCGTGCGCGCGTACGTGTCCGAGCTGTTCCGCCGGCACCGCCGGGCCTTCCTGCTCCTCATCGCCGTCAACACCGTGGCCGTGGTCGCCTCCATGGTGGGCCCGTACCTGCTCGGCGGCCTCGTCGAACGCGTGTCGGACGGAGCACGGGAACTTCATCTGGGCCTGACCGCAGGGCTGTTCGTGTGCGCCCTCCTCGTACAGGCCCTGTTCGTCCGGCGGGTGCGGCTGCGCGGTGCGGTGCTCGGCGAGCGGATGCTGGCCGACCTGCGCGAGGACTTCCTCGTCCGCTCGGTGGGATTGCCGCCGGGCGTGCTGGAGCGGGCCGGCACGGGTGACCTGCTCTCTCGCATCACCACCGACATCGACCGCCTCGCCAACGCCATGCGGGAGGCCGTACCGCAGCTGGCGATCGGTGTCGTGTGGGCGCTGCTGCTGCTCGGCGGGCTCGTCGTGACGGCCCCGCCGCTGGCGGCCGCCGTACTGCTCGCGGTACCGGTGCTGTTGGCGGGGTGCCGCTGGTACTTCAAACGGGCGCCCTCCGGCTACCGCTCCGAGTCCGCCGGGTACGCCGCCGTCGCCGCCGCGCTCGCCGAGACCGTGGACGCGGGCCACACCATCGAGGCGCACCGCCTGGGCGCCCGGCGCATCGCCCTGTCGGAGCGGCGGATCAAGGAGTGGACCGCCTGGGAGCGGTACACCCTCTGGCTGCGGTCCGTGCTCTTCCCAGTGATCAACGCCGTCCACGTCATCGTGCTCGGCTCGGTCCTCATGGTCGGCGGTGCGTTCGTGCTGCAGGGCTGGATCGGGGTGGGTCAGCTGACGACGGGCGCGCTCGTCGCTCAGATGCTCGTCGACCCGGTGAACCTGATCCTGCGCTGGTACGACGAGGTGCAGGTGGCCCAGGTGTCGCTCGCCCGGCTGGTCGGTGTCCGGGACATCGAGCCGGACACCGGGGACGCCTCGCTGGCCCCCGGTGGACGGGACGTGCACGCCGACCGGGTGCACTTCGGCTACCGCGAGGGCGTCGACGTACTGCGCAAGGTCTCGCTGCAGGTCGCCCCGGGCACCCGGCTGGCCCTGGTCGGACCCTCGGGTGCGGGCAAGTCCACGCTGGGCAGGCTGCTCGCCGGCATCTACGCGCCCCGGGACGGCCGCATCACCCTCGGTGGCGCGGAACTGTCCCGGATGCCGGCCGAACGCGTCCGCTCGCACGTCGCCCTGGTCAACCAGGAGCACCACGTCTTCGTCGGCTCCCTGCGCGACAACCTCCTGCTGGCCCTCCCCCACTCTCGGCTTCGTTCGAGCGGGGGGACCCCCATCGGCAGCCACGACGCCGAGCTGTGGGCGGCGCTGGGCGCGGTCGACGCGGACGGCTGGGCGCGGGCGCTGGACGACGGGCTCGACACAGAGGTCGGCTCCGGCGGACTGGCGCTCACCCCGGCGCAGGCCCAGCAGATCGCACTGGCCCGGCTGGTGCTGGCCGACCCGCACACCCTGGTCCTGGACGAGGCGACCTCGCTGCTCGATCCCCGCGCGGCCCGCCACCTGGAACGCTCCCTGGCCGGCGTCCTCGACGGCCGCACGGTGGTCGCCATCGCCCACCGCCTGCACACCGCCCACGACGCCGACGTGATCGCCGTCGTGGAGAACGGCCGCATCAGCGAGCTGGGCAGCCACGAGGAGCTGGTCGCGGCGGACGGGGCGTACGCGGCGCTGTGGCGGTCGTGGCACGGCTGAGTACTCGCGGGCAGGGGCTGAGGATCGTGTCGCCGCATTCGTGGCGACACTGACGGCGACCACGCACGCGGCGTCACGGACAGTGACCGCATGGGCCGGACGGGGGCGGGTGGGTGACCCCGGGAAGGAGCGGAGAGGCGGGGCCTGGCGAGGGTGCGCGGCCACGAGCCACCGCCCGTGCCGTTGCGCAGTGCCGAACAGGGGTGGAAGGCTGGATAGCGGCACCGACTCGGGGAACGGCTGGGACGCCTTTGGTTCCGGCCGCGTGAAACCCGTGCCGAGCGTGCCGGCGGCGCCCTGCCCCTCGCCGGGGCACGAGGCCGTCCTCACCACCTGGAGGTACCCGTGGACAGCGCCGACGGATGGGGGGACGACGTCTACCAGCCCGATGCCTCGGAGGTCCGGGAGGACTCGGGCGTGCTCGACGTCGAGGACACACTGGACTTCGACGGCGTCGATGACCCGCTGGACCGCGGCTGGTCCCCTCCGGAGCGGCCGTGGGCGGTGGAGCACAACGGGGTGACGGCGAGCGAACGCCTGTCCGGGGAGACGCTGGACCAGCGGCTCGCCGAGGAACTGCCGGACACGGTCGCACCCGACAGCGACGGCATCGGCGACTGCGAGGCCGACGGCGAACTCCTCGACAACGAAGTCGGTGCGCGCCGCTCCGGCCGCCTGGTCGCCCCCGACGAAGGCGCCCACGAGGACGAGGAGAGCGCCCTCATCGCCACCGACGTCGGCATCGACGGAGCCGCCGCCTCCGCAGAGGAGGCCGCTATGCACATCGTCGACGAGGACTCCCTCTCCGGCTGACCAGGACGCCCCCTGCCCGACCGCCCCGCGCGAGGAGCCGCGATGCAGCAGGACAAGCACCCCGAGTACCACGCCGTGGTCTTCCGCGACCGCGCCGCCGGCTACGCCTTCCTCACCCGGTCCACGGCCAGCAGCGAGCAGACCATCGAGTGGGACGACGGCGAGACCTACCCGGTGATCGACGTGGAGATCTCCTCCGAGAGCCACCCCTTCTACACGGGCAAGGCCCGCACGGTGGACACCGAGGGCCGCATCGCCCGGTTCGAGCGCCGGTACGGCGGGGCGGAGCCGGGCGAGCCGGGCTGACGCGGCCGGGAGCGTCAGATCACGTTGAGGGCCGCCGCGCAGCCCACTCCCCCGAGCAGCATGAACACCGGCATCAGCACCTTCAGCTCGACCCAGCTGCCGGCCCGGAACCGCATCGCCTTGGGCGGCCCCATCGGGTACCAGCGCTTGCGGCCCACCGGAATCGGCCACAGGATCGGGCAGCCGGACACCGTCAGCGCGTCCCCGATGTCGTGCACCAGCGCGCCCAGCACGATCGGCAGCCCCAGCCACAGGTACTCCTGCCCCGGCGCGGTGAACAGCCAGTCGGAGCCGTTGCCCGGCTTGTCCAGGATCCCCGCGAGGATCCAGGCGCTCGTCGCCGCGAGCAGCCAGACCAGGACATCGCTGCTGGAGCCCCGGGCCGCCCGCCACAGGAGCCCTTCGATCGCCAGGACCATGTGCACGAAGAGGATGGCCAGCACCGCCCACCGGCCACCGGCGAGCGCCACCGCGGAGCTGCCGGCGCCGATGAGGACCGCCCACAGCCAGGTGTGTGTGAGCGTGCGGTGGCCGCCCGAGCGCCGCGCGTCGCCCTTCTTCCTGGTCGACTTGTAGACGGCGTACGACAGCTTGTCCACGATCTCGCAGAGCCATCGCGAGACCGGCCCGAAGGCCCGCGAGATGGTGGCCGCCTTGTGGTCGAGGTCCGGGGCGAGCGCCGCACCGGCGCAGATCAGCGCACCGACGAGCAGGACCGGCCAGGGCATCGGGTGCCCGGCCGCGGCGGCCGCCGCTCCTACGCCGAGCCAGGCCGCGGCCCCCGACAGTGAGTGTGCTGGTCCCATCATGGCCGCTTCCCGCCCCATTCCTCATGTGCCGCTGTCCAGTTGACCCGGTGCACTGACGCGCCGTCGGCGACACAGCGTAGCTGCCGTGATCTTCGCACTCACAGCCGATTCCCCTCTCGGGGAGAAGGCCAGGCAAGATGGGTGCGTGACCCTCATCGATCAGCTGCCGCCGACCGCCGACCCCGACGCCCTGTACGAAGCCTTCGAGTCGTGGGCGCAGGAGCGCGGTCTCACGCTCTACCCCCACCAGGAGGAGGCGCTGATCGAGGCTGTCTCCGGGGCGAACGTGATCGTCTCGACGCCCACCGGCTCGGGCAAGAGCATGATCGCGGCGGGCGCGCACTTCGCCGCGCTGGCCCGGGACGAGGTCACCTTCTACACGGCTCCGATCAAGGCGCTGGTGTCGGAGAAGTTCTTCGAGCTGTGCAAGCTCTTCGGCACCGAGAACGTCGGCATGCTCACCGGCGACGCCTCCGTGAACGCCGACGCGCCCGTGATCTGCTGCACCGCCGAGGTGCTGGCGTCGATCGCACTGCGCGACGGCAAGAACGCGGACGTCGGCCAGGTCGTGATGGACGAGTTCCACTTCTACGCGGAGGGCGACCGGGGCTGGGCCTGGCAGATCCCGCTGCTGGAACTGCCGCAGGCACAGTTCATCCTGATGTCGGCCACTTTGGGCGATGTGACGTTCTTCGAGAAGGACCTCGCCCGCCGCACCGGCCGCCCCACCGCGGTGGTCCGCTCGGCCACCCGCCCGGTGCCCCTCTCCTACGAGTACCAGCTCACCCCGCTCACCGAGACGCTCACCGATCTGCTGGAGAGCAAGCAGGCCCCTGTGTACATCGTCCACTTCACCCAGGCTCAGGCCGTGGAGCGGGCACAGGCCCTGATGAGCATCAACATGTGCTCGCGCGAGGAGAAGGACCAGATCGCCGAGCTGATCGGCAACTTCCGCTTCACCACCAAGTTCGGCCGCAACCTCTCCCGTTACGTCCGGCACGGCATCGGCGTCCATCACGCCGGCATGCTGCCCAAGTACCGACGCCTGGTGGAGAAGCTCGCCCAGGCCGGTCTGCTCAAGGTCATCTGCGGCACGGACACGCTCGGCGTGGGTGTCAACGTGCCCATCCGGACGGTGCTGTTCACCGCGCTGACCAAGTACGACGGCAGCCGGGTGCGCACGCTGCGGGCCCGCGAGTTCCACCAGATCGCGGGGCGGGCCGGCCGGGCCGGTTTCGACACGGCGGGACTGGTCGTGGCGCAGGCGCCCGAGCACGTCATCGAGAACGAGAAGGCGCTCGCCAAGGCCGGCGACGATCCGAAGAAGCGCCGCAAGGTGGTGCGCAAGAAGGCGCCGGAGGGCTTCGTCGGCTGGACGGAGAACACCTTCGAGAAGCTGATCGCGTCCGATCCCGAGCCGCTCACCTCGCGGTTCCGGGTGACCCACACGATGCTGCTGTCGGTGATCGCCCGTCCCGGCAACGCCTTCGAGGCGATGCGCCACCTCCTGGAGGACAACCACGAGCCGCGCAGGCAGCAACTGCGCCACATCCGGCGGGCGATCGCGATCTACCGCTCGCTGCTGGACGGCGGGATCGTGGAGAAGCTCGACAAGCCGGACGCCGAGGGCCGCATCGTGCGGCTCACCGTCGACCTCCAGCAGGACTTCGCCCTCAACCAGCCGCTGTCCACGTTCGCGCTCGCCGCTTTCGAACTGCTCGACCCCGACTCGCCGTCCTACGCCCTCGACATGGTGTCCGTGGTCGAGTCCACACTGGACGACCCGCGACAGATCCTCGCCGCCCAGCAGAACAAGGCGCGTGGTGAGGCCGTGGCCGCGATGAAGGCCGACGGTGTCGAGTACGAGGAGCGCATGGAGCGCCTCCAGGACATCTCGTACCCGAAGCCGCTGGAAGAGCTGCTCTTCCACGCGTACAACACCTACCGCAAGAGCCACCCGTGGGTCGGCGACCACCCGCTGTCGCCCAAGTCCGTCATCCGGGACATGTACGAACGGGCGATGTCCTTCACCGAGCTGGTGTCCTTCTACGAGCTGGCCCGCACCGAGGGCATCGTGCTGCGCTATCTCGCCAGCGCGTACAAGACCCTCGACCACACCATCCCGGACGACCTGAAGTCCGAGGATCTCCAGGACCTGATCGAGTGGCTCGGCGAGATGGTGCGCCAGGTGGACTCCAGCCTGCTCGACGAGTGGGAGCAGCTGGCCAACCCGGAGGAGATGACGGCCGAGGAGGCCCAGGAGAAGGCCGACGAGGTCAAGCCGGTCACGGCCAATGCCCGCGCCTTCCGGGTCCTGGTCCGCAACGCCATGTTCCGCCGTGTGGAGCTGGCCGCCCTCGACCAGGTCGAGGACCTGGGCGAGATGGACACCGAGGCCGGCTGGGACGCGGAGGCGTGGGGCGAGGCGATGGACAAGTACTGGGACGAGTACGAGGACCTCGGCACCGGCCCCGACGCCCGCGGCCCCAAGCTGCTGGTCATCAAGGAGGAGCCGGAGAACGGCCTCTGGCGCGTCCGCCAGATCTTCGACGACCCGAACGGCGACCACGACTGGGGCATCAGCGCGGAGATCGACCTGGTGGCCTCCGACGCCGAGGGACGTGCCGTCGTGCGCGTCACCGATGTCGGCCAGCTCTGACCACAGGAGATTCCCACCGATGACGAACCCGGCCGAGAGACTGGTCGACCTGCTCGACCTGGAGCAGATCGAGGTCAACATCTTCCGCGGCCGAAGCCCGCAGGAGTCCCTGCAGCGGGTCTTCGGTGGCCAGGTGGCGGGCCAGGCACTGGTCGCCGCCGGCCGCACCACGGACGGCGAACGCCCGGTGCACTCGCTGCACGCGTACTTCCTGCGCCCGGGCCGGCCGGGCGTGCCCATCGTGTACCAGGTGGAACGGGTCCGCGACGGCCGGTCGTTCACGACGCGCCGGGTCACGGCCGTGCAGCAGGGCCGCACGATCTTCAATCTGACCGCCTCCTTTCACAAGCCTGAGGAAGGACCGTTCGAGCACCAGCTGCCGCCGGCCCGTGAGGTGCCGGACCCGGAGTCCCTGCCGACGGTGACAGAGGAGATCCGCAAGCATCTGGGCGCACTGCCGGAGCAGCTGGAGCGGATGGCGCGCCGCCAGCCCTTCGACATCCGTTACGTCGACCGGCTGCGCTGGCACGCAGAGGAGATCGAGGGCGGCGAGCCGCGCAGCGCCGTGTGGATGCGCGCGGTCGGTCCGCTCGGTGACGACCCGCTGGTGCACACGTGCGCGCTGACCTACGCCAGCGACATGACCCTGCTGGACGCGGTCCGCATCCCGGTCGAACCCCTGTGGGCCGCGCGGAACTTCGACATGGCCTCGTTGGACCACGCCATGTGGTTCCATCGGCCGTTCCGCGCGGACGAGTGGTTCCTGTACGACCAGGAGTCCCCGATCGCGACCGGCGGGCGCGGTCTGGCCCGCGGGCGCATCTACGACCTGCAGGGGCGGCTGCTCGTGTCGGTCGTCCAGGAGGGTCTGTTCCGGGCCCTGTAGCGCGGGGCTCAGACCTCGGCGGGCCGGGGGTTTCTGCGGCGGAGCCAGGCCCGCAGTCCGCGGGGCGGTCGCGGTGCCTCCGGCCGGGAGTCGTGGTCCCCGGGTGTGGTCGGCGGGGCCGATCGGGGCGTGGGCACGGTGGTAGGCCGTGCAGCCGGGCGCGGGGCTGGTGCGTGGTTGCGGGCCTGCCCCACCGCGTGCGCCAGGTCGCTCCGCAGCCAGCCGATCTCGTCCGGGTCCTGCGCCGTCATCAGCTGCTCGGCAAGATGCGCGGACGGTGAACCCGGCGCTCCGTGGTCGAGCGGAGCGGGCCGGAAGCGGTTCAACTGGGCGCGCTCATAGGGGTCCTTGACCACGTCCGCGACGTCGACGGGCGGGAGGAAGGCGGCCACGACCCCGGCACGTGCCCAGGGGCCCTCGGACTGCCTTGTCAGAAAACCGAGTTGCCGACCCCGCCAGTTGCGGGCCCGAAGGTCGACCCCGGCCGCCAGTTGACCCCTGAGGCTCTCGGGCGTACGCCCCCTGAGCAGGTGTGCGTTCTCCGTACCGGCCGTGAACTGCCGTACCTCCTCTGCCAGATAGAGCCAGACCACAGCTCGGTAGCGGTTCAGATAAAAACGCACCGGCACCAGCAGACCCAGTCGGGCGAGCCGAGTGAACCTGCCCGCGGGGATCTCCATGAGCGCGGCACCCTCTGCCGCGCCCACGACGCGCAGGCGCTCACGGAGCGTGTCGGGAAAGCCGTCCTGGGTGCGCAGCCGGTCGATCTCGGCCCGTTCGACCCGGCGTCCCCCGCCTCCGCCCTCGTCGGGCACGGTCCGGATGCGGCCGAGATGGACGGCGAGGTCGAACTCGCGGCGCCGGATCCCCAGTTCACGAGCCGCTCGGCCCGGCGTGCAGGTGACGGTGCGGGCGGGGACGAAGGTGCTTCCCGACATGGTCGTACTCCCCCGTGGAGTCGATGGCTCACGCCCTGTGCGTTCGCCGTGCACACACCGTAGCCGGTTCGACGCACATCGTGGCCAGCCTGTGGATAACTCCACGGCGCGAGACAAAGACGCAGGTCAGAGATCTGACAGCGGGGCGCGATCGGGCTGCCGGGCATCCACGCCGAGGTGCTCGCCGACCCGGTTGACAAGCAGGGTCATCTCATAGGCGATCTGGCCGATGTCGGCCTCCGCACCGCTGAGCACGCACAGGCAACTGCCGGTGCCGGCGGCGGTCACGAACAGCACGGCGTCGTCGTACTCGATCATCGTCTGACGCACCCTGCCCGCGCCGAAGTGGCGCCCCGATCCCTTCGCGAGGCTGTGCAGCCCGGACGCGACTGCGGCCAGATGCTCGGCGTCCTCGCGGCGAAGGCCGGTGCTCGCTCCCGTGACCAAGCCGTCGTTGGACAGGATCAGCGCGTGCCGCACATGGTCCACCCGCCCGGTCAGATCGTCCAGGAGCCAGCCGAGTCCCTGGTTCTGCGCCATGTTCCGTCTCCCCGTGTGACGTCTCCCCCTGGCTGGAGGAACTGTCCGCCAGCCTTCCCCACGACCGGCCTACGGGCAAGCAGGATGGGCGTATGGCACAGAAGATGACCGATGAGGAATGGCGGGCGTTCGTCTCGTACGGCACCCGAACCGGCAAGCTGTCCACCGTAAGCGCCGATGGGAGCCCGCATGTGGCCCCGATCTGGTTCCTGCTGGACGGGGACGACGTGGTCTTCAACACCGGTAAGGAAACCGTGAAAGGGCGCAATCTCGCCCGTGACGGACGGATCGCCCTGTGCGTGGACGACGACCGGCCACCGTTCCACTTCGTGGTGCTGCAGGGGCGCGCCCGACTGTCGGAGGAGCTGGACGAGGTGCGTCTTTGGGCCACCCGCATCGCCGCCCGGTACATGGGCGAGGAGCGGGCGGACGAGTTCGGCGCCCGCAACGGCGTGCCCGGCGAGCTGCTGGTCCGGGTCGCCGTGGAGAAGGTGGTGGCGCTGAAGGATCTGACCGGCTGAGGCTCAGCCCACCGAGTCGAGGAGTCGGGCGGTGTGCATCCGCCCGGCGTACTCGACGAGGCGGATCAGCACCTCCTTGCCGGAGTCCCGGTCGCGCGCGTCGCACAGGACCACGGGTGTTCCGCGGTCCAGGTCCAGGGCCCGGGAGACGTCGTGGGCGCCGTAGCTGCGCGCTCCGGCGAAACAGTTGACGGCCACGACGAACGGGATGCGCCGGTGCTCGAAGTAGTCGACGGCCGGGAAGCAGTCCTCCAGGCGGCGGGTGTCGGCGAGGACCACGGCGCCGAGGGCTCCTTGTGCCAGTTCGTCCCACAGGAACCAGAAGCGGTCCTGTCCGGGTGTGCCGAAGAGGTACAGGGAGAGGCCGGAGCGGATGGTGATGCGCCCGAAGTCCATGGCGACGGTCGTGGTGACCTTCTGGTCCACGCCGTCGGTGTCGTCAACGAGCTGGCCGGCTTCACTGAGGAGTTCCTCGGTGCGCAGCGGGCGGATCTCGCTGACGGCCCCGACGAGTGTCGTCTTTCCGACACCGAAGCCGCCGGCGACCAGTATCTTCAGCGCCAGGGCGGAGATGTCGACGGCGGCGTCTGAGTGCTCGGAGACCATGATCACTTCTCTCGGGAGGGCCGGCTTCGGTCGGTGTCGGACTGCTCGGGGCAGGAAGTCAGCATCATGACAACTCCGCTATTCCCCTGCGGGATTGGACCGGAAGACGCCTGATGTGACCGAATCGCGCCCGGTCGGTTCCGGAACGCGCACGGAACGGGATGCCGTGAGACATCCGTCGGATTCTGAACGTTCATCTACAGTGCCCGCAGCCCCTCGATGACCTCACGGAGAATGCGTTCGTCCGGCAGGTGGGCCGGGGGTACCGGGCGGCTGACGGCGACGCAGCCCAGTTCCAGGAGGTCACCGAGGAGCACCCTGACCACGCCCACCGGGAGGTCCGCGTCGGCCGCGAGTTCGGCGACGGACTGTGTCTCGATGCGGCACAGGTCGACCAGGGCGCGGTGTTCGGGGCCGAGCAGGGTGTCGTCGTCCACCGCGGGTGCGGCGGGGTCGAGGGTGACGAGGGCGATCAGGTCGAAGCGCACTCCGGTGGGGCCGGGCTGGGTGCGTCCGCCGGTCATGGCGTAGGGGCGAACCAGGGGCCCGGCCTCGCCGTCGTACCACTGGCTGCCCTGCTCGCGCCGGGCGCCGCTCGGGTTCTCGGTCATGGGTGGGTGCCGCCCTTCCGGCTCAGCCCGCGGCAGGCGGCTGGGCGGCGACGCGGGGCGCTGTGTAGAGGTGCTCGCCCACGCGTTTGACCAGACGTGCCATCTCGTAGGCGACCAGCCCGATGTCGGCGGTGACGGCGGTGAGCACCGCGAGGCAGGAGCCTTCACCGGCCGCGGCCACGAAAAGGAAGGCGTCGTCCATCTCCACCATGGTCTGGCGCACTCCTCCCGCCCCGAAATGCCGTCCCGCGCCCTTGGCGAGGCTGTTGAAGCCGGAGGCCACGGCCGCGAGGTGCTCCGCGTCCTCCCGCGCGAGGGCGGTGGAGGCGCCGACGGCCAGGCCGTCATTGGACAGCACGACGGCGTGCCGTACCTCGCTCACCCGCATCACCAGGTCGTCCAGCAGCCAGTCGAGTTCACCGGATCGCTGGGCGGCACTCATGCTCGGGTCCTGGATCATGCCGGGTCTCCTTCAGTGCTGTCACTGCCCGTTTCGGGTTCCGGGGCGGCACCGCGGCCGGGTTGCCTGCCGCCGCCGCGGGCCCAGCCCGCGCGGTAGGCCGCCATGCGGTCCCGTACGAGTTCGGGGGTGCGCCGGTCGTCGCCGCGCGGGCCGGGTTCCGGCGCCGTCCCTTCGGGGCGCTGATGGCGGAGTTGGGGCGCGAGGCTCGCCTGGCGCACGCGACGTGGAAGGTCGTCGACGGATTCGGAGTCGTTCGGAGGGCGGTGCAGCCTCAAGGTGGTGACTCCGGGGGGCGGGGGTTCGTGCGCGGGGGTCGAGGGGGCCGGGACACCGGCCCCGAGGGCGGGCCGACCGGTCTGCGCGGTGACCTCGGAGGGCGGCGGGGGCGCGTCGGGCACGGGCGCGTACTCGCGCGACCGTTCCGGCCGTGCCGGTGCCTCCTCCTGGGAGGGGCGTTCGGCGGCGCGGGTGTGCAACAGGGCGGTGGGCACCAGGACGACCGCGGTGGTGCCTCCGTAGGGGGAGGTGCGCAGGTGCACCTTGATGCCGTGCCGGGCGGCCAGCCTGCTGACCACGAACAGTCCGAGGCGGTCGCTGTCGAACAGGTCCAGGGCCTCTGACTGTTCGATCCTCCGGTTGGCCTCCGCGAGGGTGTCGGCGCCCATGCCGAGGCCACGGTCCTCGACTTCGAGGGCGTAGCCGTTGCCGACGGGTTCTCCGGTGACCCGCACGCGCGTGTGGGGCGGCGAGAACTGGGCGGCGTTCTCGACGAGTTCGGCGAGCAGGTGGGTGACGTCGGCGACCGCCGCGCCGATGACGGACGCCTCGGGGAGCTGGCGAACCTCCACGCGCGCGTAGTCCTCGATCTCGGAGACGGCGGCGCGTACGACGTTCGTGAGGGACACCGGCATGCGCCAGGCCCGGCCGGGTGCGGCTCCGGAGAGAATGATCAGACTCTCGGCGTGGCGCCGCATCCGGGTGGTGAGGTGGTCGAGGCGGAAGAGGTCGCTCAGCTCGTCGGGGTCGTCGGAGCGCCGCTCCATGCTGTCGAGGAGGCTGAGCTGGCGGTGGACGAGCACCTGGCTGCGGCGGGCCAGGTTGACGAAGACTCCGGAGATGCCGCTGGCGAGTTCGGCGCGCTCGACCGCTGCGTGCAGGGCGGCACGGTGCACGGTGGTCAGGGCCTCGGCGACCTGGCCGGTCTCGTCCTCGGCGGGTGGTCCGGCGGGCGCCTCGGCCTGGATGTCGATCTCCTCGCCGGTGCGCAGTCTCCGCATCGCCTCGGGGAGTTTGCGCCGGGCGATCTCCAGAGCGTCGTTGCGCAGGCTGACCAGTTCGACCACTAGGGCCCGTCCGATGCGGACGGAGATGACGAGCGAGGCGGCGACGGCGGCGAGGCCGAAGAGCACCGCGGCGCCGGCGGGGCTGAGGAAGCCGCGTGTGAACGGGTCGGCGCGGCCCGCGACGGCACGGCCGGTGTCCGTCGCGATGGTCCGCATCCCGTCCTGCACGCGCGCGTAGGTGATGTTCCAGGCGCTCGCCGGTGCGGTGTCCACCGCCTTGGCACCGGTGCCGGCGGTGATGATCTTGTCCTCCGCGGCGGTGAGGCCGGCATAGGCGCTGCTGCCGGCCAGGTCACGCCAGGCGGCTCGCTGAGTGCCGGGCAGGTCGGCCACCGCCGCCTCGGAGAAGTTGCGGCGCGTGGCGACGGCCGCGCCGAACAGCCGCAGCCGTTCGCCCTGCAGGCCGGCGGCCGGGCGCGCGCTGCCGAGAATCGCGTCCTCCTGGGCCAGCGCCTCGGCGGCGCGGGAGAATTCGAGCAGCACGCGCGCGTCGGAGCCGACGTCGGCCTGCTGGACGCCGGTGAGGGCGCCGTCCACCGTGAAGGCCGTACCGATGGTGTTCGTGTACTGCGCGTACACCTGACTCCAGCCGGCCTTGTGGTCGCGTACGGCGGTCCGCAGCGCGCGCAGGTGCTCGGCGCCGGTGACGAAGTCCTCCAGGCGTCCGCCGACTCCGGCGGGCAGTTCCTGGCTGTCGGCGACTGTGTTGCCGTGGCCGAGCCGCAGCTTGGCCACTGCACGGTCGGTACGGGCGGCGAGGCCTTCGAGGTCGTCACCGCCTCCCGCGCCCGGGTCTGCGGCATGGCGCACGGCCGCGGCCCGCTCGGTCTGCAGTGCGGCGACAGCTGCGGCCACCGGGGCGCGCAGCTCGGCTTCGACCCGCTGGGACTGCCGCAGCCGGGCCACGTCCTGGACGGTGCTGACGGTGGCGTACGCCCACAGGGCGAGCAGGGAGACGACGGGCACCATCAGCAGGCAGACCACCTTGGCACGCACCGTGCGGGCACGCATGCGCCAACGGCCCGCGCGCGGGGGCGCGTTGTCCGGCAGCGTGTCGAGGGGCCCGCCCGCCTCCTCGTCGGCCGGTGGTCCGGCGTGTGCGCGACGGCCGCGGGGCGGGGGCGGGGACTGCGCCGGGGTGCCGGCTCTGGGGGTGCTACGGGGTGGGCGCATGGCCTCCTCGCTCGGGACGTGGGTCGGGGCTCCGGGGCCGGGCTCCCGCTAGCGGGCGACACTCCGGACGGGCCGCTGGGCCGAGGCGGACGCCTCGCGTTCGTCGGCCGTGGGCGAGAGGGCGACGAAGGCCGAGGTGAGGAACAGATAGGACCCGAGGCCGACGGCGAGGGGGAAGATGAACTGCATCGCCGTGGCCCCGGGCAGAACCTCGCCCGAGGGGGTGACGCGCGCACTCACCGCGAACATCCCGGTGTAGTGCATGCTGCTGACGGCCGCCCCCATGACGAGGGAGGCGAGAGAGACCGCGAGGGGTGACTTGATGTTGAGCCCCGCCCACAGGGCCGCGGTCGCCGCCACGACGGCGATCAGGACCGAGAGCCCGACGAGGACGGGGTCGTAGTGCACTTGACCGTGCAGCCGTACCGCGGCCATGCCCAGGTAGTGCATGCTCGCGACGCCCAGCCCGGTGGTGAGACCTCCCAGGAGGAGCGCCCGGTTGCGGTCCTTGCTGTATCCGACGGCGAAGACGCCGGCGCAGACGACGACCATGGCGACGACGAGACTCAGGACGGTCAGCGGCACGTCGTACCGGATGTCGGTGCCGCTGACGCGGAAGCCGAGCATGGCCACGAAGTGCATGGTCCAGATGCCCGTCCCGATCGCGGAGGCGGCGGTGACGAGCCAGTTGCGACGCGACCGGCCGGTCGTGGCGAGCGCGCGCACGGTGCAGCGCAGTCCCAGTGCGGCGCCTATGCAGGCCATCACGTACGACAGCGCGGGGGTCAGCCAGCCGAAGGCGGCGTGGTCCAGGTGTCCCATGGCCCAAGGACGCTAGTCGGGGCAGGGGCGCACGAAGGGGGCGCATTTCGAAAGGTGTTGGAATATGACACAGAGAGGCGATGGAACGATCGCGTCCAGCTCGAACATGCGCGCAGGCACGTCCCCCGTGCCGGTGAGGGATCATGCGGGGCATGAGCGACGACCACACGCATGTCCAGGAGTTCTTCACCGCCCGCGCCGCCGACTGGGACAGCAGGTTCCCCGATGACGGTCCCGCCTACACGGCCGCCGTCGCGAACCTCGACCTGCGCCAGGGTGACCGCGTGCTCGACGCCGGCTGCGGCACCGGACGCGCCCTTGCGCCCTTGCGTGCCGCCGTGGGGCCGTCCGGAGTGGTGGCCGGGGTCGATCTGACCCCGGCGATGCTTCAGGCCGCCGTGCGGGCCGGGCGGCACCAGGCGGGGCGGCTGCTGCTCGCGGACGTCGCCGCCCTGCCGCTGCGGTCGGGTTCGATGGACGCCGTGTTCGCGGCGGGCCTGATCGCGCACCTGCCCAAGCCCTCCGAGAATCTGCGGGAGCTGGTCCGCGTGGTGCGGCCGGGCGGCGTGCTCGCGCTGTTCCATCCCATCGGCCGGGCGGCCCTGGCGGCGCGTCAGGGGCGGCAGATCACCCCCGACGACCTGCGGGCCGAGGCCAACCTCGGCCCTCTCCTGGCCCGCTCGGGATGGCGCATGACGTCGTACGTCGACGAGGACGCCCGTTTCCTCGCCCTGGCGGTGCGCGAGGCCTGACGGCAGGTGCGGATCAGTTCCGCCCCGCCACGGCGGCCACGAAGGCGTCGGGGTTGTCGAACATGACGTTGTGCCCGGCGCCGGGCACCGTCACCACGCGGACCCCGGCGGCTTCCAGGTCCTCCCTGCCCGGGAGTTCGCCGCTGTGCTCGCCCTGAAGGTAGACGCGGTCGATCGCCAGGTCTTCCAGAAGGGTGCGCATCACGGGGTCAGAGCCACGCCGCAGACCGACCGCGCTGCGGTGCAGCGCACGCGGATCGGCCAGCCGCATCGTGGCCGCCCACAGCGGGCCCACGGCCTCCAGCACGCGCGCGTACTGCTCCTCGACGAACTCGTCCTCACCGTAGGCGGCGATGCCGCTGCTCGCCGCCGTCTGCGGCGGGAAGGCGTCCAGATTGGCCTCCGTGAGGACCAGCCGGGAGGCGAGGTCGAGCCGCCGGTGGGCGAGCACGATCGCGACGGCGCCGCCCATGCTGTGCGCGATCAACTCGGCACCGGTGACGCCGGCCTGGTCCAGTGCGGCCGCCACGGCGTCGGCGTTCTCCTCCAGTGTGTAGCCGAAGTGCTCGGGCCGGTCGCTGATGCCGTGCCCGGGAAGATCCACGAACAGGCTGCGCCTGCCCGCGAGTTCGGGGCGGGCCGCGATGTGCGCGTGGTACACGGAGGAGACCGATCCGAGTCCGTGCAGGTACACGCGCGCGGGCCCCTCACCGGGCACCTCCGTCCACCGGATCCGGCTCCCCTTGCCGTCGAATTCGGCCTGCTTCACGGTGCCCCTCCCTGATGCCTGCGATGACGTGCAGCCAAGATACATCGACACCGATGTATAGCGGAAACAGAATATTGAGGTCCCGTTGTACAGCGGACATACGAGAGAATGCGGGCATGCTGGAACTCGCCATCCTCGGTTTCCTGTACGACGCCCCGCTGCACGGCTACGTCCTGCGCAGGCACATCGCCGCGCTCACCGGGCACGTGCGGCCCGTCGCCGAGAGCACGCTGTACCCGGCGATCAAACGGCTGGAGAAGGCGGGCCTGCTGGCGCGGGCCACCGAGCCCGGTGCCGTGGCCGCGCCGCGTCACGTGCTGACGCTCACCGAGGAGGGCAGGCAGGAGTTGCGGCGCCGCCTCGCCGACCCCGGGCAGCGCGAGATCACCGACGAGAACCACTGGTTCACGCTGCTCGCGTTCCTGCGCCACCTGGACGACCCGGCGGCCCAGGCGGCCGTGCTACGGCGCCGACTGGCCTTCCTGGAGGAACCGGCGAGCTTCTTCTACGACGGCGACCGGCCGCTGGCCGCCGAGGAACTGGACGACCCGTTCCGGCGCGGGGTGCTCAAGATCGCGCGTGCCACGAGCCGCGCCGAACTCACCTGGCTGCGCGAGACCCTCGCCTCACTCGAGGCCGTCGGCCGCTGAGGTGTCCAGGTGCCGTACCGGGCAGCCGCCCATCCCCGGGACCGGACGGGTGCCCAGGTCGGCCGGCCGGTAGCCGTTCGGATAGCCCTTGATCTCCCGGTTCTGCCGTGCGAAGTGCGGTGTGCGGCGCGGCGGCAGCAGCCGGACCAACCGGCCACGGGTGCGCACCGCGCGGCGCACGAGCGAGGACATGGCCGGGCTCGGCGGCTCGTAGTGGAAGGCGCTCAGCAGCGGCTCGTCGAGGAGAGCGAGGGTGGCCGTGCGCAGCAGCGGTGCCAGCGGGCGCGGGTACCAGGACGCCATCAGGTCGAGTGTGGCGTCGGAGACCCGCCGGCCCTGGGCGTCCCAGTCGAAGTGCGCCTCTTCGTAGGCGTCGAGGAGCGCTTCGAACTCCTCGTAGGTCTCGGGGATGCCGGGAATGCCCATGTGCCGGCCGAGGGTGCGGTAGTACTCGGTGGTGGCGACGACCTCGTGCCGGGACAGGCGACGCCAGCCGTATGCGTCGATCCAGCGCCTGGGCACCACCACGAAGGTGGACAGCACGTAGCGCATGTCGTCGTCGCCGATGTCGTAGCTGCGGTGCATCTGGTTGATGCGGCGGATCGCGGCGCGGCCCGCGTCAGCGGTGAACCCGTGTTCCACGACGGCGTCGAGGAGCAGCACGGTGTCGTCGTAACGCTTCTGTGTGCGCTCGGTCAGCTCAGCGGTCTGCGCCAGCAGCCGTCCGATGCTGGGCACGGCGTAGGTGCGGTACAGAGCCAGCTCCAAGGCACGCGTGTAGTCCCAGGGGAATTCGAACGCCACGCTGAGCCGGTAGATCTCAAGAGCGTCCGCCACCGGATCCATCCGGCGGATCTGCTCAAGCCGCTCGAAGCGCTTCACCGCGCCGCCCCCCTTCTGTTGCCGAAGCTCCAACTCTACGTTGAACAGGAGCAAGTGAGCGATCAGCGACGACCGTTCAGGGGTAAGGTGGGGCACGTGTTCGACGTGATGCGCAAGTACGCCGCCAGATTCCGCACCTCCTCGCACGCGGAGACGGTGGACACTAGGGACCGGCGTGCACACAACTTGTTCGAAGCGGCGGCCGCCTATGTGGCGGCCTGCGCGGAGGACGATCAGGACCGGATCGACGAGGCGGCGGCTTGGGTGTCTCCCGAGGCGCTGTCGTTCGGGGTGAGCGAGCTGGCGTGCCGGGCCGTCATCGCGCTCGCCCGGGAGCGCGACGAGTCGCCCGGGGCGGTGGCTCGCGACCTCCTCGGGCTGCCGACGGCCTGAAAGGCGAACCCCGCCGGTGGCCATTTCGCCCCCGTCCAGGTGGAAACCTGCAGCTCCGCGTGGTGTGCGGAGTCGTGACAAGCGGCTTCCGCTCGCACTAGGGTGCGCGCCGATGGACGAACCACTGGGGAGGCAGGGATGGCCGGGACGGACGATGAGGCCGTCGCCGCCGCGGACGACGCGCTGTACGTGCTCACGGCGGTGCTGCTGACGCCGGCGCAGTTTCCGAGCGTGCTGGGCGACGACTACCTGGAGGCCTGCGCGGCGCTGGACCTCGCGCCGCGCGCCGACGGGTACGGCCTGGTGCTCGGGCAGGACGGCGAGGGCGCCCGCTGGACGGTCGTGATCGACGACGTCTCGCTGGTCGCCGTGGCGATCGCATCCTGGGACTGCGGCATGGAGTACGAGCTGTCGCCGGACGAGCGCACGGTCGTGGCGGCCCTGCCGGGCTGGCCGCTGGCGGTCGCCGTCGCCGCCCCCGGCGTGCCGGCGCCGCACGACCCCGGCCCCGAGGTCGCGGAGGGGCCGGCCCTGACCCCGCCGGACACCAGTTCCTGGGGTCCGGCCCAGCGGCGTTTGGGCGCCGACGAGATCGCGCTGCAGTGGGCGGTCTGGCGGGAGCAGATCGGCGACGACTATCTCCCCTCGTCCGGTGAGCGGACGGAGACGCCGGAGGCCGCGGCGGACGACGAGGAGAACGCACCGAAAAGCGGCCACCAAGGCATCCGACGGGTGCTCGCGGAGGCGCGCGCCTACGTCGACGCTCCGCCGCCGCTGGGCCGGGTGCGCTCGTCGTTCGCCCCGGGCGACGCCCGGACACTGCGCGCCGACGGCCCCGGATGGTCGATGGTGGCGCGCACCGACGACATCGCGTTCGTCCTGCTCGACGAGGAGCCCGGTGAGGTCCTGCCGGTGGGCCGGGGTCCCGAACTGCCCGGTCTCCTGGAGGCGCTCGACAAGATGGCCGTACGGCCCAGCTGACCCAGTGGGGGCCGCCCCCTCCGCGGAGGCGCGGTCCCCGACGGCCCGGGGCGGGCCCGCGGCCGCCCCGGCGAACGGACCAGGTCCGTTCGCCGGTCTCTCAGCGGCCGAGCTCCTTGCGTCCGACTCGGCGGAGCCTGCGCCGCTGCGAGGGGTCCAGCGCCAGGTACGCGGCGGCCGGAACCCCCACCACGATGAGGAACGCCACCCACCAGGGCAGCCATATCAGCAGGATGAGACCGACCGCCACACCCCCTACGGCGATCTTCGCGTTCTTGGACATGAGCGTCGCCTCCTTCGCGGCCACTGCCGCTCTCTGCTCTGAAAACGGCCCCGCGCTCCCGACGGTTCCGGAGCTCGCCCCTGAGACATCCCTGAGACGCGCCCCCTAGTGGTCCAGGTCACAGCGTAAGCCTTCGAGGCGGACTCGCCACGTGCTGTAACCTCGGCCACTCCAAGCAAGTAGTCAAATTTGAGGAGTGCAGCGGAACTGTGCAGAGGACTCCCACGGAAGTATCCTCCGACCTGTCCGAACTGGCCCGCTGCTGCGCGGTGTTCGTACCGTCCGACCCCGCCCGCGCCGGCCTGATGGCCTTCTGGCGACCGGACGGCGAGACTCTTCCCGACCTCGCCCAGGGGTCCGCCTCGGAGCTGGACCTGGTGGTGCCCGCGCCGGACCGGGCCGTCGAGCGGGTACGGGTGCCCGCCCTGCTGCTGCCGGTGCGCGCCGCCCTGCCGGTGCTGACGCGCGCGTGCAGAGGCGGGCATCCATCGGGCCACCGCATTCTGGGGCACGGCCGGCCTGCTGGCCCTGCACTTCCTGGCGCGCGGCCTGCTCCTGCCGGGTCTCTCCTCCGGCGATCACGACGTCTGGCGGGTGGGGCCGCTGTCCGCGGGCGATGCGGAGCTGGTCCGCGAACTCGCCACGGCCATGCCTCCGGAGGCACACGCCGTGCCGCTCACCGTCGGCGAGCACCCTCGGCTCCCCGATCCCGAGCGGCTGCTGCACAGCTTCCTGGACGCGGTCGCCGACACGCTCCCCCGCTCTCCGGCCGCACCGCTCGTGACGGGTGGTGCGGCGTTCGCGGCACCGGAGCCGCAGCATCTGCCCGGCCTGCGCGCGTGGGCCGACGACATCGCCGCCGGGCACGACGCGGGCGTCCGCCTGTCGCTGCGCGTGGAGGCGCCAGGTCTGCAGGACGCCGTCCACGAGGACGACTCCCCCGTGCGGTTCCGTGCGGTGCTCCAAGTGCACGGCGTGAGCGGGGCAGCGGACGTCGCGGACGCAGCCGACCTGTGGGCCGGCTCGGGACCCGCGCGCGACGCGTTCGGGCCCCGCGCGCGGGCAGACACGCTGCTGGCACTGCGCCGGGCGGCCCGGGCGTGGCCGCCGCTGACGCCACTGCTCTCCGCCTCCGTGCCCGACGTCGTGGACCTAGTCGACGACGAGATCGCCGAACTTCTGGGCGAAGGCGCCCGGTCACTGGCCGCCGCGGGAGTCGACGTGCACTGGCCGAAAGAGCTGTCCCGCGAGCTGACCGCACACGCGGCCGTCGGCCCGCCGGACGGGAAGGGTTCGGTGCTGCCGTCGTTCCTCTCGGCCGACGCCCTGCTCACGTTCCGCTGGTGGTTCGCGCTGGGCGGACGCGAGCTGTCGCGCGAGGAACTGGACCGGCTCGCCGAGGCCAAGCGCCCCCTCGTGCGGCTGCGCGACCGATGGGTGCTGGTCGACCCGCGGGAGGCGGACCGCGCCCGTGACCGGCAGGACCGCTCCATCGCCCCGGTCGAGGCGCTGGCCGCCGCTCTGACGGGCTCGGCCGAGGTCGACGGCCACCGGGTCGACGTACGGCCCACGGGATGGCTGGCGCAGCTGCGGGAGCGGCTCGCGGATCCGGAGGCGGGACAGCCCGTCGTCCCGCCCCCGGCCCTTGCCGCCACTCTGCGGGACTACCAGCTGCGCGGCCTCGGCTGGCTGGCCCGGACGACGGCGCTCGGGCTGGGCTGCTGTCTGGCCGACGACATGGGGCTCGGCAAGACGGTCACGCTGATCGCACTGCACCTTCACCGGCAGGCGGACGCCTCGTCGGCCGGCCCCACGCTGGTGGTCTGCCCGGCGTCCCTGCTCGGCAACTGGCAACGCGAGATCGAGAGGTTCGCGCCCGGTGTCCCGGTGCGCCGGTTCCACGGCCCCGGGCGCGGTCTCGGCTCCCTGGCGGACGGGGAGTTCGTCCTCACGACGTACGGCACCATGCGCCTGGACGCCGAGCGGCTCGCCGAGGTGCGCTGGGGCATGGTCGTCGCCGACGAGGCACAGCATGTGAAGAATCCGTATGCGGCGACCGCGCGTGCGCTGCGGTCCATCGGAGCCCGCGCGCGTGTGGCGCTCACGGGCACGCCGGTGGAGAACAACCTCACGGAACTGTGGGCGATCCTCGACTGGACCACACCGGGTCTGCTCGGCCGCCTCGGCGCCTTCCGCGCACGGTACGCCCTGCCGGTCGAGGGCGGCCGGGATCCCGCCGCCGCGGAGCATCTGGCGCGGCTCGTGCGACCGTTCCTGCTGCGGCGCCGGAAGTCCGACCCCGGTATCGCCCCGGAACTGCCGCCGAAGACCGAGACCGATCACCCGGTGGCACTGACGCAGGAACAGGCGGGCCTGTACGAGGCGTTGGTCCGCGAGACCCTCGAGCGGATCGCGGACGCCGACGACATGGCCCGTCGTGGTCTGATCGTGAAGCTGCTGACCGGGCTGAAGCAGATCTGCAACCACCCGGCGCAGTTCCTCAAGGAGGACGACCCGAGGCTCACGGGACGCTCGGGGAAGCTGGAGCTGCTGGACGAACTGCTGGACACCATCCTCGCGGAGGGCTCGGGTGTCCTGGTCTTCACGCAGTACGTGCGGATGGCACGCCTGCTCGAACGGCACCTGACGGCCCGTGGGGTGCCCTCGCAGCTCCTGCACGGCGGCACCCCGGTCGCCGGGCGCGAGGCGCTGGTGCACCGCTTCCAGGCGGGCGAGGTGCCGGTGTTCCTGCTCTCGCTGAAGGCGGCGGGAACGGGCCTGAACCTCACGCGGGCCGAGCATGTCGTGCACTACGACCGCTGGTGGAACCCGGCGGTCGAGGCGCAGGCCACCGACCGCGCGTACCGCATCGGGCAGACCCGCCCGGTGCAGGTGCACCGGCTCATCGCCGAGGGGACCGTCGAGGACCGCATCGCCGAAATGCTGGGGCGCAAGCGGGAACTGGCGGACGCCGTGCTCGGCGCGGGCGAGGCGGCACTGACGGAGCTGACGGACGCGGAACTGGCCGAACTGGTGGAACTGCGCGGGGAGGCACGATGAATCACTACGCCGATGAGCACGACCGTGGCCTGGAGCGCACGTTCGCCGCGCTGCCGCCCGCGCGCGGGCGCGGGTTCGCGCAGACCTGGTGGGGCCGCGCCTGGCTTGGGGCGCTGGAGGAGGCGGCGCTGGACTCCGCCGCTGTGAAAGCGGGGCGCCGACTCGCGCGCGGGGGCGGCGTCGGCGCGGTGACGGTACGGCCGGGCCGGGTCACCGCAGTCGTCCGTGATCCGAAGGGCGCGGCGGCGCACCGGGCCGACGTCCTGGTGCCCGAGCTCTCCGCAGAGCAGTGGGCCGGTTTTCTGGACCTGGCCGTGGAGCAGGCGGGACACCTGGCCGCGCTCCTCGACGGGGAACTGCCCTCGCATCTGATCGAGGACGCGGCGGTCAGGGGCATCGAACTCCTTCCGGGTCTGGGCGATCTGGAGCCCAAGTGCGACTGTGACGCATGGGACCACTGCGGGCACACCGCCGCCCTGTGCCATCAGGTGGCGCGTCTGCTGGACGAGGATCCGTTCGTGCTCCTGCTCATGCGGGGCCGGGCGCGGAGCGCGTTCCTGGAGGAGCTGCATCTGCGGAGCGCCGCCTCTCCGGACGAGTCCGCCGGGGCGGAGGGCGTGGACGCGGCGGAGGCTTGGGCGGCCGCCGACATCCTGCCTCCGCTGCCTGCTCTGCCCCGCCTCCCGGAGACCCCCGGCGAACCGCTGTCCTTCGAGCCCGAGACGGCTCAGGCGTCGCCCGGGATCGACCCCGTGGCGCTGGAGTACCTGGCCGGGCGAACGGCCGTCGAGGCCCACCGATTGCTCGGGCAGAGCCTCGGCACCGACGGGGAGCCGGACATCGGGCTGACGGCCGCGCAGGACGCCGTACGGCTCGCCGAAGGCGCCGCTCCCGGTGCTGTCGCCGACCGGCTCGCCGAAGGTACGGGGCGGGGCGGCGACGGGCTGGCGACGGCCGTTCGTGCCTGGCGTGCCGGAGGTGCGGCGGCCCTGGCCGTGCTCGACGAGGAGTGGCAGGTGGAGGGCGCGGCGCTCGCACGCGCGCGTGCGGCCCTGGAGGCGGCCTGGGAGGAGGACGAGCGGCCGTTGTTCCGGCCGGTCGGCAACCGCTGGACCGTCCCGGCCGAAGGGGTTCAGCTACGCCTCGGCCAGGAGGGCCGCTGGTGGCCTTACCGCGAGGAGGACGGGCGCTGGGTTCCGGCGGGCGGCGCGGACCGGGATCCGGCGACGGCACTGGCCGCGGCGCGGCTCGTGCCGGAGGACCAGTCGCACGCGGGAACTTGACGGACTGTCAGTCCATGGCGAGTGCGACCCGACGAGTGGTGGACGCCGCTTGTTCACCCCGGGGTCGCGCGATGTTCCTCCTGGGGTCCAAATCTGGCCGCAGTCAGCGAACTTGCCCCCAGGAGGCCAGATGTCCCCGCACGCCACCGGCCGGCGCCGTGTCCACCGATCCGTCGCCACGGGCCTGCCCCTGGCCCTGGCCGCCGCCCTCGTGGCCGCGGGGACGGCCACAGCGGCGCCGTCCGGGGACGCCCGTGTCATCCGCACGGCGACCCTCGGGGAGATCCCGCTCGGCGCGTTCAGCAACGCGCTGCTGCCCGGCAGCGTGGACGACGACCACGGAGTGGACCTCGGGGGCATCGGCAGCGACATCTACCCGGCCGGCCGCAAGGGCGAGTACTGGACCGTGACCGACCGCGGCCCCAACGGTCAGGTCAAGGTGGACGGCAAGAAGCGCCGGACCTTCCCGATGCCGGGATTCGACCCCTCGATCGCGAAGATCCGGGTCTCCGGGGACGAGATCGAGGTGATCGACGCGATCCCGATCACCACGTCCTCGGGGAAGGCCGTCACCGGGCTGCCCAACCAGAAGAGCCGCGACGAGGCGCCGTACACCTACGACGCCACGACCCCGCTGTCGTACGACCCGAACGGTCTGGACACCGAGGGCATCGTGCGGGCCGGGGACGGGACCTTCTGGCTCGTGGACGAGTACGGCCCCTCGCTCATCCACGTCTCCGCGCGTGGGCAGGTGCTCACTCGTTACGTGCCCAAGGGGCTGACCCTCACCGGCGCCGACTACCCGGTGGTGGAGGCGCTGCCGTCCGTCCTGCTGCACCGGAAGATCAACCGCGGCTTCGAGGGGCTGGCGCAGCTTCCCTGCGGCGACCTGGTGATAGCCCTGCAGAGCCCGCTCTCGCTGCCCGACACGGCCGCCGGGGAGGCCTCGCGCACGACCCGTCTGCTGCGCTTCTCACCGCGGAAGCAGGCCGTCACCGCGGAGTACGCCTACCGCTTCGACCCGGTGAACGTCGTCGACCCCGGCGAGGACGACACCTCCGAGCTGAAGATCTCCTCGGTGGTGGCCGTCGGCGGTGACCGTCTGCTGGTGGAGGAGCGCACCGACAAGGCGGCCCGGCTGCAGCTGGTCAGGCTGGGGCAGAAGGCCGACATCCTCGGCGGCCCCTGGGACGACGACACGACCTCTCCGTCTCTGGAGCAGCTGGACGACCCGGCAGCGGCAGGCGTGCCGGTGCTGAACAAGCGGCTCGTCGTCGACCTGGGCAAGGTGAGTGGTGTGCCGGGGAAGATCGAGGGCATCGCGCGCGTGGACCGCGACACGCTCGCACTCCTCAATGCCAACGACTTCGGGATGACCGACGGAGCGGGCGCGTTCGACGCCCAGGGCCGCCTCGTCGACAGCGGGATCAAGACGACCCTGACGTACGTCCGGCTGCCCGAAGGCCTGTGAGAGGCGCTTTCAGGGCAGCTCGTCGGAGAGCGAGGGCAGGATCGACTCCAGGTCGCTCGGCAGCGTGCTCGGGAAGCCCGAGGGCAGCTCGGTCGGCAGCCGCGAAGGCAGCCGGCTGGGCAGCTCGGTGGGAAGGTCGAAGGAGGGCCGGGGAGAGCGGCTTGCGCTCGTGCCGCTCTCCTTCGGCGCCTTCTCGTCCCCCGAGCTGTGCTTCCCGGAGGCCATCAGCACCACGGTGAGGACGGTCGCGGCGGCCACGAGGAGGGCCAGGACGGCGAACAACGGGCCCCGGCTCCGCCGCGAAGGCACCGGAGGCCACGACCGGTCCGGCTCGCCCGGAGGGGGCGGGCCGAAGCCGCCCTGCGGCGGGCCGAAACCGCCGGGCGGAGGCGGGGTGCCGCCCGGCGGTCCGGGCGGGACGGGAGGTACAGGCGGCAGAGACATACCGTCCAGAGTCGCCACCGCCCGGCCATGAGGCCACCCGCGCACGGAAGCTGATACCGGCTCATGTCATGCACCGCACGATTCCGCCGCATCCCGCGCGGCGGGCGGTCAGCCCCAACCGGCGCCGCCGAATTCGACGAGCACGCGCGTGCGGGCCGCTCGGAAACGGCCCTCGCACGCGCGCGTGCGCACTCAGCCCCGTGCGCCCAGCAGGTGGTCCATCGCCAGCTGGTCCAGCCGTTCGAAGGCCATACCGCGCGCGGCGGCCGCCTCCACGTCGAAGTCCTCGAAGGCCGTGCGGTCGGCGAGCAGGGCCTGCAGGCCGTCCGCGGCGGTCGGCCGGGCCAGCTGGTCCAGCCGGGAGGCACGCAGCGCCTCCTGGACCTCCTGGTCGGCACGGAAGGCGGCCGCACGCTCCTTCAGGATGAGGTAGTTGCGCATGCAGCCGGCCGCCGACGCCCACACACCGTCGAGGTCCTCGGTCCGTGGCGGCTTGAAGTCGAAGTGGCGGGGCCCTTCGTAACCGGCGCTCTCCAGGAGGTCCACGAGCCAGAAGGCGGCACGCAGGTCGCCGGCGCCGAACCGCAGGTCCTGGTCGTACTTGATGCCGGACTGCCCGTTGAGGTCGATGTGGAAGAGCTTCCCGGCCCACAGGGCCTGCGCGATGCCGTGCGGGAAGTTGAGCCCGGCCATCTGCTCGTGGCCCACCTCGGGATTGACGCCGTACAGCTCGGGGCGCTCCAGACGCTCGATGAAGGCCAGCGCGTGACCGACCGTGGGCAGCAGGATGTCGCCGCGCGGCTCGTTCGGCTTGGGCTCGATGGCAAAGCGGACGTCGTAGCCCTGGGAGGTGACGTACTCGCCCAGGAGGTCGAACGCCTCCTTCATCCGGTCGAGGGCCGCGCGCACGTCCTTGGCGGCGCCGGACTCGGCGCCCTCACGGCCGCCCCAGGCGACGTACGTCCTGGCGCCCAGCTCGACGGCGAGATCGATGTTCCGGATCGTCTTGCGCAGTGCGTAGCGGCGGACGTCGCGGTCGTTGGCGGTGAAGGCGCCGTCCTTGAAGACGGGGTGCGTGAAGAGGTTCGTGGTGGCCATCGGGACGGTCATGCCGGTCGCGTCCAGGGCCTGACGGAAGCGCTTGATGTGCGACTCGCGCTCGGTGTCCGTGGCGCCGAAGGGGATCAGGTCGTCGTCGTGGAAGGTCACCCCGTGAGCGCCGAGCTCGGCCAGCCGCTGCACCGTCTCGACCGGGTCGAGGGCGCGGCGGGTGGCGTCGCCGAACGGGTCCCTTCCCTGCCAGCCGACGGTCCACAGGCCGAAGGTGAACCTGTCCTCGGGGGTGGGCTGGTAGCTCATGCCGCGACTCCTTGCTTCGTACGACTATTTCGTCATGGCCGTTTACAAATTAGTATGCGGACGCACCTCTGGGAAGAGACAAGGTGTGTCTTCGGCGACAAGGAGTCTTCGGCGGATGTCCTTGACCTGTGTCGTCGACCGATGCCGTTGACAGAAGTCTTGCCAGCTCACAGCACATCCCGCGCAGCCGCGGAGGAGGAGAACCCGATGTCAGCAGCCGAGGGTCCGCTCGTCGTCGGCGTGGACACATCCACCCAGTCCACGAAGGCGCTGGTCGTCGACGCGGCCACCGGGGAGGTCGTGGCGAGCGGCCAGGCGCCACACACCGTTTCCTCCGGTGCGGGCCGGGAGAGTGATCCGCGCCAGTGGTGGGACGCCCTGTGCGAGGCGCTGCGCCAGTGCGGTGAGCCCGCGCACGAGGCGGCCGCGGTGTCGGTCGGCGGGCAGCAGCACGGCCTGGTCACCCTGGACGAGCGGGGCGAGCCGGTACGTCCGGCGCTGCTCTGGAACGACGTCCGCTCGGCACCGCAGGCCCGCAGGCTCGTCGAGCAGCTGGGCGGCCCGAAGGGCTGGGCGGAGCGCACCGGCAGCGTGCCCGGAGCGTCGTTCACGGTCACGAAGTGGGCGTGGCTGGCCGAGCACGAGCCGGAGGCGGTCCGTGCCACCAGGGCGGTGCGGCTCCCCCACGACTACCTCACCGAGCGCATGACCGGACAGGGCACGACGGACCGCGGCGATGCCTCCGGCACCGGCTGGTGGGCGTCCGGGACGGAGGCGTACGACGAGGAGACGCTGGCGCACGTGGGCCTCGACCCGGCGCTGCTGCCCCGGGTGGTGCGGCCCGGCGAGGTGGCGGGCACCGTGCGCGAGCACCACGACCTGCCGTTCTCCAAGGGCACCCTGGTGGCGCCGGGCACCGGTGACAACGCGGCCGCGGCGCTGGGTCTCGGCCTGCGGCCGGGCACGCCGGTGCTGAGCCTCGGGACGTCAGGAACCGTGTACGCCGTCTCCAAGCACCGCCCCGCCGATCCGACGGGCACGGTGGCGGGCTTCGCGGACGCGCACGGCGACTGGCTGCCGCTGGCCTGCACCCTGAACTGCACCCTCGCCGTGGACCGCGTCGCGGCGCTGCTGGGCCTGGACCGAGAGGCCGTCGAGCCCGGTACCTCCGTCACCCTGCTGCCGTACCTGGACGGCGAGCGCACTCCGAACCTGCCGAACGCCTCCGGCCTGCTGCACGGGCTGCGGCACGACACCACCGCCGGCCAGCTGCTGCAGGCGGCCTACGACGGCGCGGTGCACGCACTGCTCGGCGCGCTCGACCTGGTCCTCGACCAGGACGCGGACCGCACCACCCCACTGCTGCTGATCGGCGGCGGAGCCCGGGGCACGGCCTGGCAGCAGACGGTACGGCGGCTGTCGGGGCGGCCGGTCCAGGTCCCGGAGGCCGGGGAACTGGTCGCCCTAGGGGCCGCGGCACAGGCCGCGGGCCTGCTGACCGGCGAGGACCCGGGCGCGGTGGCCCGTCGCTGGAACACGGCCGCCGGCCCGGTGCTGGACGCGGTGGAGCGGGACGAGGCGACGCTCGCCCGGATCACCGGGGTACTCTCCGACGCGGCCCCGCTGCTGGAGCGGAGGCCGGAATCCCGCTGAGCCCAGCCGCCGCACCCGAGCTGAGCCCGGCCGCAGACACCGAGGATTGACCAGGGCATGACCGCATCGCCGCACGAGGGCCGCCCGCCCGGTACCGGACGCTCTCTGCCGGACACCCAGCAGGGCATGCGCCGGCGCAACCTCGCCCGGGTGATGCACGCCGTCAGCGCGCAGGGCCCGCTGTCGCGGGCCGCGGTCGCCTCGCACATCGGCCTGACGCGGGCGGCGGTGTCGACACTCGTGGACGAGCTGATCCGCTGGGGGCTGCTGGAGGAACTGGGCCCGGAACGGCCGGGCCGGGTGGGCCGCCCCGGATCCGCGCTCGCGGTGAGCGGGCACGGTCCCGCCGGCATCGGGGCCGAGATCGGCGTCGACCACCTCGCGGTGTGCGCGGTCGACCTGCGCGGCGCGGTCCGCGCCCGGGCCGTGCGGCACGGCGCGAACCGGGGCCGCGCCCCGGGACCGGTGATCGAGGAGCTGACGGCGCTGGTCCGCCGGGTCGTGGCCGAGGCGGAGCGGGATGGGCTGTGGCCCGCCGGTCTCGCGGTCGCCGTACCGGGACTGGTGGCGCGGGACGGCCGCACGGTCGTGCGCGCCCCGAACCTCGACTGGAACGACACGGACCTCGGCCCCCTGCTGCCCGGCGGTCTGCCCGTGACCGTGGACAACGAGGCCAACTTCGGTGCTCTGGCCGAGTTGTGGCTCGCCGCCGGCACCCCTCGCGACTTCCTGCACGTGTCGGCCGAGATCGGCATCGGCGCCGCAGTCGTCGTGGACGGGCAACTGCTGCGCGGCACGCGGGGGTTCGCGGGCGAGCTGGGTCATGTGCCCGTCCGCCCGGACGGACCCGCCTGCCCGTGCGGCGGGCGTGGGTGCCTGGAGCAGTACGCCGGTGAGGAGGCGGTGCTGCGCGCGGCCGGGCTGGAGCCGAGGGAAGACCTGGTCGGCCTGCTCGCTGGACGGGCCGAGGAGGGCGACGAGGCCGTACGACGGGCTCTGCGGGACGCCGGCACGGCACTCGGCATCGCCCTGACCGGGGCGGTCAATCTGCTCGACCCCGAGACGGTCGTCCTCGGCGGGGCCCTCGCCGGCCTCTCCCCCTGGCTGCTGCCGTCGCTGGAGGCCGAGTTGACGGGCCGTACGACGGGACCGGCCTGCCCGGTTTCGGTGTCCGGACTGGGGCCCGAGGGCCCGCTCCTGGGCGCTGCCCACTCGGTCGTCCGGGCCGTCCTCGACGATCCGGCGGCGGTGGCCGAGCGGCCCTGACGGCTCGCTGCCGGGTGGACTCCAACGGCCCGGTGACGGCCTGGTCTCACTCGATCGGGTGGCGTAGTTGTCCACAGTCCGCCGGTTGTCCACGGAACTGCGGCGCACCCTTCTGCCCAACTCCCCCGCGCCGTACCGTGATTCACGCGAGGCGCAGTCGCCCTGCCTGTCCGGCGAAGCGCTCGCGGGACAAGGGGATGCACTCACGTCGGGTGACAGTCGGCTGACACGGATCGGGGGGAGACATGCACGCGGAGACGACCGGGGCGCTGCGGCGAAACGCCATCGGTCTGCGCGAGGTCCTGTTCCAGAGCATCACGGCGATGGCGCCGGCCGCCGCCGTGGCCGCATCGATCCCCGCGGGAGCCGCCTTCGCCGGCGGCAGCCTGCCGCTGGCCGTGCTGATCGCCCTGGTGGCCTGCCTGTTCACCGCGTCCTGCGTGGCCGAGCTGGCACGGGAGCTGCCCGCGGCCGGCTCGGTGGCCACCTACGCGGCGCGCGGGCTGCACCCGGCCGTCGGCTTCCTCGTCGGCTGGGGTTACGTGTTCGTGGAGACGCTGGTCCCTCCGCTGCTCCTCCTGCAGCTCGGCTTCACCACGGCGGGCACACTGCACGAGGAGTGGTCCTCGTATCCGGCGGACCTGTGGTGGCCGTGGTCGCTGGCGGGCGCCGCCGTGATCGCCGTCGCCGGTTACCTGGGCGTCCGCGCGTCGGCCCGCTTCGGCACCGTCCTCGGGAGCTTCGAGATCCTCGTCTTCCTGGTGTTCGCGGTCTGGCTCGTCGCCAGGGCGGGCGACGCCAACACCCTCTCGGTCTTCGGCACGTCACACACCGCGGACGGGTACGCCGGGATCAGCGGGGTCTTCGCCGGGTCCGTGTACACGGTCCTCGCGTTCGCCGGGTTCGAGGCCGCGGCGCCGCTCGCCGAGGAGACGCGCGACCCGCGCCGGACCATGCACCGCGCGGTCCTCGGAGCGGCTCTGGGCATCGGACTGTTCTACGTGGTCACGACCTACGCGATGACCGTCTACTTCGGCCCGGACCGCCTCGCGAGGTTCGGCGCGTCGGGAGCCGCCTCCTGGGAGGGCGTGGCCCGGGCCTCGTTCGGCCTCTTCTGGGTGCTGGTGTTCCTGGCGGTGGTCAACTCGGCGATCGCCAACGCCAACGCGTGCGCCAGCGTCTCCACCCGTACGGCCTTCGCCCTGGCCCGCATCCGGGTCCTGCCCCGCCTCCTCGCCACCCTGCATCCCCGACATCGCTCCCCCGTGGTGGGCATCACGGTGCAGACCGTCGTCGCGGTCGGCACCGTACTGGGGCTCGGCCTCGCCTACGACCCGGTGACCGCGTTCCTGCTCCTCGCCACAGTGATCGTCACGGTCGTCGTCGGCGTCTACATCGTCGTTAACCTCGCCTGTGCGGGTTACTTCCTGCGGGGCGGCCGGGAGGCGTTCAAGCCGGTCAGGCATCTGCTCTTCCCGTTGCTGGGCATCGCCGCGTTCGTCCCGGCACTGCTGACGGCCGCCGGGATCCCGGTGTTCGACTTCGTGACGGCACTCTCCGCGCCGGTCTCGTACGCGGGCCCGGTGGTCGGCGTCTGGATGGCGACCGGCGTGCTGGTGCTGCTGGTGCTGATGCGGCGTCACCCCGAGCGAATAGCCGAGACCGCACGGGTGCACGTCGAGGAACCCGACACGGCCGGCCACCGGCAGGACGGAGCAGTGCCTCGCTGACCGTACCGGCGAGCCGCCCCACCGGAAGGCCGACGGGGACCGATTCTCACTTCATGACCGCCGCACCGAAAGGAACGACTCCGCGATGACCGACCCCCGCATCCTGACCGTGCGCCCGGAACCGGACGAGTACGCCTGGACGTTCGGCGGTGCTCCCCCGATGGCCCGGATCGAGCCCGGAACGGTTCTCGACCTCTACACCGAGGACTGCTTCGCCGGCCGGGTGCGGTCGGAGAAGGACCTCGTCTCCGAGGTCTGCGAGTTTCCCTTCCTGAATCCGCAGACCGGCCCCTTCCATGTCGAGGGCGCCGAGCCCGGCGACACCGTGGCCGTGCACTTCGTGTCCGTCGAGCCGGCCCGGGACTGGGCCGCTTCGACCACGGTCCCCCTCTTCGGTGCGCTCACCTCGACGCACGCCACGGCCACGCTGCAGCCGCCGTTGCCGGAGCGGGTCTGGATCTGGCAGCTCGACCGCACCCGGCGCACCGCTCTCTTCCGCGCCCAGGACAGTGATCTCGAGCTGGAGCTGCCCCTCGACCCGATGCACGGCACGGTGGGCGTGGCCCCCGCCAACCTGGAGGTGCGCTCGGCCCTGGTCCCGGACGCGCACGGCGGGAACATGGACACGCCCGAGATGCGGGCCGGCGTCACCTGCTATCTGGGGGTCAATGTCGAGGGCGCCCTGCTCAGTCTCGGTGACGGGCACGCGCGGCAGGGCGAGGGCGAGACCTGCGGGGTCGCCGTGGAATGCGCGATGAACACCGTGGTGATCGTCGACCTCCTCAAGGACGTCGCCACGCCCTGGCCCCGGCTGGAATCGGACACGCACCTCATCTCGACCGGATCGGCGCGCCCGCTGGAGGACGCGTTCCGGATATCGCAGCTCGACCTGGTGCAGTGGCTGGTGCGCGACTACGGATTCAGTGAGCTGGACGCGTATCAGTTCGCAACCCAGGCGGTCGAATCGCCGTTGGCCAACGTGTGCGACACCAACTACACGTGCGTGGCCAAGCTCCGCAAGGAGTGGTTGCCCGCGCGGGAGACCTACCGCGGCATGCACGCGCGGCTGCGGGAGACGGCGCGGACGCTCGGCCGCTGACACCACATCAGTCGCACAGGCATGCGACGCCACCCACACCCGTTCCTGAAAGGCAGCCGACGATGGACACGAACCGGCCCGGACCGCAGCTCAGCAGGCGACGGATCCTGAAGGGCGCGGCTCTCGCCGCCGTCCCCTACTCGCTGCTCCCCGACGCCCGCGCCGGTGCGCAGGGAGCCGTCGACTACCCTCCGGCCGAGTGGCAGCCGGCGACCACCGCCAACTACACCTCGTCCGACCGCCCCGAGGACTACACCGTCGACCGCGTGATCATCCATGTCACGCAGGAGACGTACACGGACACGCTGGCCATCTTCCAGAACCCGCAGAAGAAGGTGTCCGCGCACTATGTGGTCCGCTCGGCCGACGGGCACGTCGCCCAGTGCGTGCACGAGGCCGATATCGCCTGGCACGCGGGCAACTGGGACTACAACACCCGCAGCATCGGCATCGAGCACGAGGGCTGGGTGAACCAGCCCGCCCTCTTCACCGACGCCCTCTACGAGCAGTCCGCGCAGCTGACGGCAGCCATCTGCGCCAGGTACGGCATCCCCAGGGACAGGGAGCACATCATCGGCCACTACCAGGTTCCGGGCACCGATCACACCGATCCGGGACCGTACTGGGACTGGGTCCGCTACATCAGACTGGTCAATTTCGCCTAGGTGGACGTCGAACCGGTTGTCCGCACCAACACGGCGCGTGACGATGGTCCCAGCCGTTTCACCGTCCGGGGAGGGCGAGTTGACCGATCCGTGGGTGGCCCTGGAGCCGGGGGCCGACCCCGCCGAGCGAGTCCGGGTGCTGCGCCGGGCGCACGAGACGTTCACCACGGCCGGCACGGTGCCGCGCCCGGTGCGCAATGTGGTGGCCGAGTCGTGGCGACGCAGCGCGCGAGCCGGTGTGGGGCCGGACGGCACGGCGAGCGTGGAGCTGACCGACGGCGACCTCGGTGCCTATCGGGCCGAGCACCCACTGGCCCGGGTGATGCCACTGTTCAGGGAGCTGATGGGCACCTTCGCCGCCGACGGCGAGCATCTGCTGGCGGTGTGCGACGTACACGGAAGGCTGTTGTGGGTCGAGGGACATCCGGGGACCCGGCGCCTGGCGGACCGGATGAACTTCGTGCCCGGGGCACGCTGGTCGGAGACGGCTGTCGGCACCAACGCGCCGGGTACCGCGGTCGCCTTGGACCGGCCGGTGCAGGTCTTCGCTGCGGAGCACTTCATACGGCGGGTCCAGCCGTGGACGTGCGCGGCGGCGCCGGTGCACGATCCGCACACGGGCCGGGTCCTCGGGGCCGTCGACATCACCGGTGGCGACGGGCTGGCGCATCCGCACAGTCTGGGCTTCGTGCAGGCGGTGGCGCGGGCCGCCGAGTCCCAGCTCGCGTTGCTCGCCCCGCCCCGGCGTGCCGAGGACACCGCGATGCTGAGCGCGCTGGGCCGCGACGAGGCCGAGCTCCGGCTGGACGGCCACCGCATCAGGCTCAGCCGTCGGCACAGCGAGATCCTGGTCCTCCTCGGCCGCCGTCCGGAAGGGATGACCGGCGACGAACTGCTGTGCGCCCTGTACGCGGACGAGTCGGTGACCCCGGTGACGCTGCGTGCCGAACTGGCCCGGCTGAGGCGCCTGTTGGGACCCGGCCTGCTCGCCTCACGGCCGTACCGGCTGACGGCGGCGCTCGAGTCCGACGCCGGCGTGGTGGAGCGGCGGCTGGAGACGGGTGCGTTGACGTCCGCGGTGGAGGCGTACACCGGCCCGCTGCTGCCGGGTTCGCAGGCCCCGGCGGTGGTGCGGCTGCGGCGCCGCCTGGCCGACGGTCTGCGGGCAGCCCTGATCACCCACAGCGACCCCGATCTGCTCGCGGACTGGGCGCATGCGCCGTGGGGTGAGGACGACCTGGAGGTGTGGCGGGCCCTCGCGGCGGTGCGGCCGTCGGCGCCGGTGCGGGCCCGGCTGGCAGCGCTGGAGGCCGAGCTGACCCTACCGGCTCACCGGACACGGGTGCCGGCCGGCGGCGCAACGTACTTGCAACATCCGCCCGCCTAGCCTCGCGCCGCGAGCTGCCCAACGGCGGGCAGCGCTTCACCGGGAGGCAGACCAGCATGACCCGTTACGCGGCGCCCGGCACCGAGGGCGCGATCGTCTCCTACCAGGCGCGCTACGACCACTTCATCGGCGGAGAGTACGTGCCGCCGTTGCGCGGGCAGTACTTCGAGAATCCGTCGCCGGTCAACGGGCAGCCGTTCACCGAGATCGCGCGCGGTACCGCGGAGGACGTCGAGCGGGCGCTGGACGCGGCGCACGAGGCCGCGCCCGCGTGGGGCCGTACGTCGGTGGCGGAGCGCGCCGACATACTGCTGAAGATCGCCGACCGCATGGAGGCCTACCTCGAACCCCTCGCAGTGGCCGAGAGCTGGGAGAACGGCAAGCCGGTGCGCGAGACGCTGGCGGCCGACATCCCGCTCGCCATCGACCACTTCCGCTACTTCGCGGGCGTCATCCGGGCGCAGGAGGGCTCGCTGGGCGAAATCGACGACGACACGGTGGCGTACCACTTCCACGAACCGCTCGGTGTGGTCGCGCAGATCATCCCGTGGAACTTCCCGATCCTGATGGCGACCTGGAAGCTCGCGCCGGCGCTGGCCGCGGGCAACGCGGTCGTCCTCAAGCCCGCGGAGCAGACCCCGGCGTCCATCCACTACTGGATGAGCCTGATCGCCGACCTGCTGCCGCCGGGCGTGGTCAACATCGTCAACGGCTTCGGCGTGGAGGCGGGCAAGCCGCTGGCGTCCAGCCCTCGGGTGGCGAAGGTGGCGTTCACCGGGGAGACCACGACCGGGCGGCTGATCATGCAGTACGCCTCGGAGAACATCAAGCCGGTCACCCTGGAGCTCGGCGGCAAGTCCCCGAACATCTTCTTCGACGACGTGTGGGCCCAGGACGACGACTTCCGGGACAAGGCGCTCGAAGGCTTCACCATGTTCGCGCTCAACCAGGGCGAGGTGTGCACCTGCCCCTCGCGGGCACTCGTCCAGCGCGGCAACTACGCGGAGTTCCTCGAGGCCGCCGTGGCCCGCACCCGTCAGATCAAGCCGGGGCACCCTCTCGACACCGACACGATGATCGGTGCCCAGGCCTCGAACGACCAGCTGGAGAAGATCCTCTCCTACCTGGACATCGGCCGGCAGGAAGGCGCCAAGGTCCTCACCGGCGGCGAACGCGTGGAGTACGACGGCGAGTTGAAGGGCGGTTACTACGTCCAGCCGACCATCTTCGAGGGCAACAACCGCATGCGGATCTTCCAGGAGGAGATCTTCGGTCCGGTCGTCTCGGTGGCCTCGTTCGACGACTTCGGCGACGCCATCAAGATCGCGAACGACACGCTGTACGGCCTCGGCGCGGGCGTGTGGACGCGGGACATCAACACCGCGTACCGTGCGGGCCGCGCGATCCAGGCGGGCCGGGTCTGGACGAACTGCTACCACGCCTACCCCGCGCATGCGGCGTTCGGCGGTTACAAGCAGTCCGGTATCGGCCGCGAGACGCACAAGATGATGCTGGAGCACTACCAGCAGACCAAGAATCTTCTGGTGTCGTACTCGCCGAAGAGGCTGGGCTTCTTCTAGACACATGCGAAAAGGCGCCTGACCTGGGTTTTCACCCGTCAGGCGCCCTTCGCGCAACCCGCTCTCGACCGGGCCCGGCTTGCGCGCTAACTCCCAATTCCTCCCACGACTGCACCCCTCCTGACCAGTGCTTCCGGACCAGTCACGGACCAAACCCTCGGTTCAGCCCTCGGGTACGTCACCTTGACTGACGCGCTGCCACTCGTCCATGGACTGCTCGATGAGACGGTTCGCCTGCTCTCGAAGGCCGTCAAGGAACTTGGCGTAGTGACGAAAGAGAACCTCGATGCTCTGGCCGGCGCGGCGGGCGCACTCGGCCGGGTCCACTCCGGAGTAGAGCCAGAACGAGATCCCGGCGTGCCGGAGATCGTAAGGCCGCTTGGCCAGGCGAGAAGTGCGCTCAGTACGGGTCAGGGCGTATTCCCGGGCCCGCGCCCATGTGATGCCGTAGGCAGCAGCGTCCACGTAGTTGCCAGCCTGGTTCCGGAAAAGTCGACCGTCAGGTGCCACGTCGAACCGATTCACATGGGCACGCAGCATGCGTACGAACTGCGGCGGGATGGGAACAGGCCGCGTCGCGCTTGCCGCGCGACGCTTGAGCGAGTGCACCTCGTGCACCTCACCGTCCTCGGTCCACTCCTTGCCAGACGTGACGACCCCACCCGAGAGGCCGCGTCCAGCAGCCTGACCACAGAGCGCGGCAGCCACCACGTGCGCTGCGTCCCGTCGCGGGTCTGCTCCACGACTATCTGTCGCCAGTCGATCCCCGCCAGGGGGTACGGCCGGCCGACTTCACGTCGTGCTGCCCGCTCCCCGGCCGCCCAGCTCCTGCAGTTCCCCCGTGATGCGCCGGCGCCAACGCAGCGGCGTTTCCTCGTTGCAGTCCTGCTTCGGCGCCCCACGAAACGGACCGATGCGGACGAGGTCTTGCCGATCCATCCCCACCGCGTTCAGTTCCGCGGCCGCCCGGCGCACCTCGACCTCCACAACACTCCACTGACCGCCGCTCGCCCTCACCGTCGCCACTGCATGGCTGCCGAGCAGGACGTACCCCACCCGGGCACGGGCAGGAGAGCAGGTGAATGCCCCAGGAGCCGTCGGCACAGGACTGTCGGCCGTCAAATCGACCCACGAAGCCGGTCAGGTCCTCGACCTCGGGTCCGTGGCCGGCGATGAGCAGGCGGCGCACGCCTGACCACATCGCGGCGCACTAACACATGACGCAGGTCCGCCGGTTGACGACGAGTTCCAGGGCGGGTCCTCCGCGGGCGCCCAGGTCCCAGCTGCCGAAGCCGGCCTGGGCGAGCGACAGGGCGACGACTGCGGCGTGGGTGGAGGAGAGGCCGGAGGCCATGCCCAGGTTGACGCCCGCTGATCGGATGCGGCCGGTCTCGGTCTCGACGACGAGAGCGGCGAACGGGCCGCCGGTGCCTTCCTGGTGGTTGCCTGCGGCGAGGCGGTTGATGAGGCGAATGCGGTCTTCGTCGGTGGGCAGGGTGTCGGGAACGTCGGGGAGTTCGGAGGTCACCCAGGCGGGGAGCTGGACGCCGAAGTGGGTGGGCAGGGCAGAGGGCATGGTCGTCGGGGCAGCCCGCTCCCACGGTCTGCTCGACGCCCTCAACACCGGCGGCATCCGGTGCCGGGCCGACAAGGCGTACCAGGGCTTCGGCCCCGCCGTCCGCGTCCCCTTCCGCGGCCGCTGGAACAAGCTCTGCGCCGGGAAGAAAGGCCGTCGACCGCGCCTACCCGAAGATCCGCGCGCTCGGCGAACAGGCCATGGCCACCCTCAAGTCCTGGCGCCTGCTGCGGAAGCTCCGCTGCGGCACCACCCGCATCACCGACCTCGTCAAGGCCGTCCCCACCCTGGAGCTGACCGCCTCAACCTGAGGAGGAAGCCTCACTGCCTCCTATACTCCTGGCGTGTTTGATACGTCGAACCTCTTCCACGTTTCGTCCGTGCTCAATCGGCAGTCGATCGCACAGCATGGCCTGGATTGGACCCGGATGGGCGCCGCACCGGGAATCGCCGGCAGCCGCCGCCCTGAGGTGGAGGGGATCTTCGTCTGTCTGGGCGAGGAGACAGCAGAGTTCTTCCTTCAGATCAACAACACCGGTGGGCCGGTTGATCTCTGGTCCGTGGACGGCATCGATGAGGGGTTGCTCCTCGACAACGGCAACGGATTCGTCTACCTGCCCGGCCGCATACCAGCCGCGCAAGTCCACCTCGTGCGATCAGACGTTCCTCCGCAGCTTGGTTTTTGACTTCGCACGGCGACACGACTGGGGGCGGGCCCACGCGGAATCTGGCTGCGAGCTCGGCAAAGGTGGTGGTTGCAGCGCAGGTGGGCCAGGGTCGTCAGCGCCTGGCGGCTGCAGGTCAGCCGCCGCCGGGTGCCGATCTGTCGTCGGCGAGCGGCCAACCCCCGCCGCAGCAGCCGCGACTCGGAAGTGGACAGATGCAGCCCGGATGGGTGGGCAATGACTCGGGGCTCTAGGCGGGGAAGGTTGTGTTAGCCGACAACCCATCTACCTGAGGCTTCGTTGTCCCGTCACCGCAACCCCTCGATCTCACAGCCAGGTTGGAAGGGGCTCACGGCCCACGTCAGCCTTCGCTCGTTCGAGCGAATTGTTTCGAACCACCCGCCGCTGACAAACGGAACTGACACCATGCCGCCGTCGTACGTCAACCTCGAGTCGAAGGCGAGCCATTGGAACGGCAGGCCAATGAGCGGCAACTCTCGGTGCTGAAGTGGGTGGAAGACGGGTGCCCTGCCGGCAATTGGGAGACCAGCTCCTACAAGACCACCTGTCAGGCACTGCAGAACCGCGGCCTGGTCCTGGTCTCCCGGAAGGGTGGGCAGTGGAACGTCGCCTTGACAAGCGCCGGCCAGCACTACCTGGCGCACGGCGCATACCCTCCCCGTGGATCGCGCCCGCGGAAGACCCAGGCCGCCGCTCCGCAACCCCCGTCCCCCCGAGCGCAGGAAACTCCGGCCTCCACGTGAAAGCCAAGCCCTCCTCCACAGCGTCGCGTGACATTCACGGAGCAACTGCTGCAAGAGCTCGCGGAGGCAGGCGGCCAGATCGTCAAGCCCGGCAGCAGTCCAGACTCGGAGAAGTGGCCGTCCCGGATCGCCGCGGCGCGCAGATCCGGAAGGATTCCGGAGACGAAGGAGCTGTACGGCGGTTGGTCCCGTGGCGGGTACGAGATCAAGCTCGTCGACATCCCCGCCTGGCGCCTTGCCGTCCTCGAACCCGTCCCCGTGCCCGCCCGGCTCATCCGCCCGCACACCGTGGTCCGGGCCATGCAGAACGAACAACAGCCGCTGGGCCTGTCCAGGCCTGTCCAGGGACGTGCTCTCCGGCTCATCCAGGCGCTGATCACCGCTGCCGAGGCCGAAGGACACTCCTGTTCGGCGGGAGCGACCGGCTTCGCGCCCCCGTCTCACCGCCGCCGCAGAGCGTCTCCCCACTTCACCATCTCCGCACAGGGCCAGACCGTGGGGTTCCTCGTCCTCCAGGAACAGGACCGGACCGAGCACGTCGCCACCGAGAAGGAACTCGTCGACGCCAAGAAGAACTCCTGGATCAGGATCCCCCGCTTCGACTACACCCCATCCGAACGCCTCCGCTTCGTCCTCAGCGGCGGCCAACCGCACCGGGCAAGCGAATGGTCCGACGCCCCCGGCCACCCCCTCGAAGACCAGCTCGCCGAGATCGCACAGGAGGTCACCCTCCGCGGCGAAGCCGCCGAATGCAGACGTCTCGACGAGATCGAAGCCGCACGCCAGAAGCGCATCCGCTGGGAATCCGCCATGGAAGACGCCCGCATCCAGTACGCCGAGGCGTACCGCTTCAGACACTTTGAAGCGCAGGAAGCGGCATGGCGCCACGCCACCGGACTGACGGAGTACTTGAGCGCCGTACGCACGCGAGTCGAGGCCATGACCCCGGGGCAGACCAGAACCGAAGCCGAAGTATGGATCAGCTGGGCAGCATCCACCGTCGAGCGCCTCGACCCATTACACACACCACCCCGACTGCCCGACATCCCCGAGCCACGGGCCGACGACCTCAGGCCCTTCCTCGCCCTGGCGCGCGAAGCGAAATTCGGCCTTACTCCCGATTTCTCTCACCTGTCTCCCACCTCTGACCAGCACCGACGTACGGCCGCACGCGGGCGCGGCCTCGTGCGCGGCGTCCAGCGCCCGCTCGACGTCCTCCGCGGTACCTCGCGCGATCTCGAAGGTCACGCCTACGCCTGTCACGCCCTGGTGCGGGCCATCATCGACCCCATGAACGCCGGTCCCGCCGGCCCGAGGGCGACCGGATACAGTGCGCGGGACGGCAGCCTGGTCAGGGAGGGGAAGCGTGACCGACACCAGCAACACCCGGCCCGCCGAGGGTGAAGCGCAAGCGCAGCGGCAGAGCCGACTGCTCCGCCTGATGCGCTACATCCCCCTGATCGCCCCCGTCCTGCTGTGGGCCGTGCCCTGCTGGGTGCTCCTGCACAGCGGCCAGCACTGGCCGCTGCCCGTCACGCTGGTCGGCACCGCCCTTTTCGTTCTCGGCCTCATCGGTATGCCGCTCGCGATGGTGCGCGGCCACGGCCGGCGCCAGCAGGACCCGGCGGCGATCATCGGTGACACCCTGCTGGGCACCAGCTGGGTTCTGTTCACCTGGTCCGTTCTGCTCGGGGCCCTCCTGCGGCTCGCCCTGACCGTGGCCGGCGTCGGCGAGAGCCAGGACCGGGCACGAATCGTCACTTGGGCCGTCCTCGGCGTCACCGCCGTACTGCTCGCCTGGGGGTACGCCGAGGCCCGCCGTGTGCCACGCGTGCGCCGACTCGACGTGCAACTCCCGCGACTGGGTGCCGGGTTGGACGGTATCCGCGTCGTCCTCATCACCGACACCCACTACGGCCCACTCGATCGCGCTCGCTGGTCGGCACGGGTATGCGAGACGGTGAACGCTCTGGAAGCCGACCTGGTCTGCCACACCGGCGACATCGCGGACGGCACGGCCGAACGCCGCCGTGCCCAGGCCGTCCCGCTCAGTACTGTGCGGGCCACCCGGGCCCGTGTATACGTCACCGGCAACCACGAGTACTACAGCGAGGCCCAGGGCTGGGTCGACCTGATGGACGAGCTGGGCTGGGAGCCGCTCCGCAACCGCCATCTGCTGCTCGAACGCGGAGGCGACACCCTCGTGGTCGCCGGCGTGGATGACGTCACCGCCGAGTCCTCCGGCCTGGCAGGCCACCGCGCCCATCTCGCCGGAGCTTTGAACGGCGCCGACCCCGACCTGCCCGTCCTGCTCTTGGCACACCAGCCCAAGTTCGTCGACCAGGCGGCAGCCGACGGCATCGACCTCCAACTCTCCGGCCACACCCACGGCGGCCAGATCTGGCCCTTCCACCATCTGGTCCGCATCGACCAGCCCGTCCTCGCCGGCCTCAGCCACCACGGCACCCGCACCCTCCTCTACACCAGCCGCGGCACCGGCTTCTGGGGCCCGCCGTTCCGCGTCTTCGCCCCCAGCGAGATCACCCTGCTCGTGCTCCGCTCCCCGCACCTGCCCACCTCGCCGTAGCGCAGCACGGCGTGCTGCGTCGCGGAGGGCGGCGTCCTCAGGGCACCCGTCGACGGGGTGCGCATCGAACCGGTGCAGAGGGAGGACCGCCCAGCAGCGTTTCCCGGTGGGGGCCGGGGTGCTCCCGTGCAGGAGGCTTAGGGCGCCGACGAGGGTGAGGCCGCGGCCGTTCTCGTCGCAGGGGCCCGCCTGCCGCGGGTGCGGCACCGTGTCGGCGTGGTCGAGGACCTCCACCAGGAGGAGGCCGTGGTCCAGGGCCGTCGTGACGGTCAGCGGACCGGCCCCGTGCATCGCCGCGTTGGTGAGCAGTTCGGATGCGACCACGTCGAGATCCGCGCACTGTTCCTCGTCGAGAACACCCCAGCCCCGCACCGTCGCCGAGAGTCGGTGCCGCGTGGCACTGACCTCCGCGGGTGTCGCTGCGCAGGTGATACGGGTCTCGGTGCGGCGCATGGAAGGACAGCTCCTGGAAGTGAGGGGCGGCCGGCGGCGCCGGCCGCCCGGGAGATCAGCACTGGATCACGTGGACGGCCGGACCGCCGCGGGCGGTCTCCTTGTACTTGGAGTTCATGTCGGCGCCGGTTTCGCGCATGGTTCTGATCGCCGTGTCGAGCGGGACGACGTGCTGTCCGTTTCCGCTGACGGCCATCCGGGCCGCGGTGATCGCCTTCACGGCTGCGACGGCGTTGCGTTCGATGCACGGAATCTGGACCAGTCCGCCCACCGGGTCACAGGTCAGCCCGAGGTGGTGTTCGAGGGCGATCTCCGCGGCGTTCTCCGCCTGTCCGGCTGTTCCTCCCATCACTTCCGCCAGGCCCGCGGCGGCCATGGACGCGGCCGAGCCGACCTCGCCCTGGCAGCCGACCTCGGCACCGGAGATGGAGGCGTTCTCCTTGATGAGGCCGCCGATGGCCGCAGCGGTGAGGAGGAAACGGACGACGCCCTCGTCGTCGGCTTCGGGAACGCAGTCCTGGTAATGGCACAGGACCGCCGGGATGATGCCGGCGGCTCCGTTGGTGGGGGCGGTGACGACCCGTCCGCCTGCCGCGTTCTCCTCGTTGACGGCCAGGGCGTGCAGCGCCACGCGATCCATGGCCCGCAGCGGATCGTCGCCGGCCGCGCTCGCTTCGAGCGCTCGCCGGAGACCAGGTGCGCGGCGTGCGACGTTCAGGCCGCCGGGCAGGATCCCCTCGGTCGTACAACCCCGCCGTACGCAGTCCCGCATGACGTCCCAGATCGCCAGCAGTCCGGCTCGCACGTCCTTCTCCGGACGCCAGGTGTTCTCGTTGGCGAGCACGAGGTCGCTGATGCGCCTGTCTCCCGCCCGCGCGAGGAGTTCCTCGCCGGAGGTGAAGGGGTGGGGCACCGCTGGGCTGTCCGGACAGGCTGACCGCTCGCCGAGCAGGAAGCCTCCTCCGACCGAGTAGGAGGTCCGCGACAGGAGGGCGCAGCCGGTGGGGTCGCAGGCGGTGAAGCTCATGCCGTTGGGGTGGCCGGGCAGGGTCCGGCGGTGGAGTGCCAGGTCGTAGTCGGCCATGTGCCGGCCCAGGAGGGGGACTTGTCCTTCCGCTCTGAACCGGCCTACCCGTTCGTCCGCGGTCTCCGTGTCCACGGTGGCGGGCTCCTCACCCGTCAGACCGAGGAGGACCGCCTTGTCGGTGCCGTGGCCGGGCCCGGTCGCGCCGAGCGAACCGTACAGGTCGATCCGTACGAACGACACGCGCTCCAGCAGCGCGGTGTCGGCCAGTGCCCGGGCGAAGAGACGTGCGGCGCGCATGGGGCCCACGGTGTGCGAACTGGAGGGGCCGATGCCCACGGTGAAGAGGTCGAACGCGCTGATCACTGGGCCTCCGGGGTGGTGGTGCCGAGGGCGGCCGGGGACTCCGCGTCGGGGATGAGGACGTGGGGGGTGCCGGTGCCGTCGGCGGAGACCGCCCACACATCGGAGTGGTCGCGTCCCCGGGGCAGGGCATAGGCGACGGTGTGCAGGTCGGTCCAGGCGGCCTGGTCGTCCACACTGCGGGTCTCGGCGAGCGGGGTCACCCGGTGGGTGGCGAGGTCCAGGACGGACAGGCGCCAGCCGCGGGCGGGGTCGCCGCCGTGGGCCGACTTGAAGGCGATGCGGGTGCCGTCGGGCGAGAGCGAGGGGCACTCCACGTGGTCCGTCAGGGTCCGCAGGCGGTGCGTGGCCATGTCACCGAGAACGAGGTAGCGGTGGCCCGTCGTGGACATGGTGGCGTAGAAGTGGCGGTCGTCCGAGGCGAAGGTGACGCCCCAGAAGTTGCGGTCCGAGGCCCGGTAGGGCTTGCCCGCCACGGTGACCGTCCAGTCCTCCAGGGTGGGGACCAGTTCCTGGGTGCGGGTGTCGAGGATGCCCGCCCGGGTGGAGAAGCGTCCCCCGTTGTAGGAGTCACCGGTGACGAAGACGGTCCAGGCGGCCATCCGGCCACTGGGTGAGAGGCGCGCCCGGTCGGGTACGCCGACCAGGGGGATCTCACGGATCGTGTGCAGGTGCGTGTCGAGGACGACGAGCTGGTAGGTCGTCAGCCCGCCGTCGAGGCGCAGGCACAGCCCGTTGCCGCCGGACGCGTACACCCGGGCGCACGACAAGGACGAGACGATGCGCTTCCCGGCCGGTGCACCGGCCGGGACGGAGACCAGGTGGCCCGCACTGCCCGGGGCGGTACTGCGTGCCACCAGACGCGGTCCCGGGGCGAGCGAGACGGTGCCGTCCGTCGCCGCTCGCGCGGGGGTCGCGCTCTCGCGGGCGTTCGCGATGGACAGGGCCGCCAGGACGGTCAGCGCGACGACCGCGACCAGCGCGCCGATCACACGGGTGCCGGGCCGGATCATGCGTCGGCTCCATGGTCCGTGCGGACGGGGAGGAGTACGGCCGTTGCGGCGGTGGCCAGCACCACGCCGCCCGCCGCGGCCCCGGTGGCCACGGCGCTTCCCCAGCCGGACCAGACGAACCCGAAGGCGAGGGAGGAGGCGAAGTAGGCGAGCGCCTGGACGGTCTGCACGCAGGCCAGAGCGGTGGTGCGCAGCCCCGGGGGCAGCAGGGGGCCGGCCAGGGCCATCAGGACTCCGTCGGTGGCGGCATAGAAGGCGCCGTAGCAGCCCAGCGCGGCCATGGTCGGCACGGCACCGGACAGCGGGCTGCACAGCAGCAGGTAGACGGCGAGGAGAGCGCCGTAGCCGGCCAGCAGCACGGTGCGGCGGCCGTACCGGTCGGCGACTGCGCCCAAGGGGGCGGCGAGGAGGAGGTAGACGAGGTTGGTGCCCACCGCCATGAGGGGGAACCAGCCGGTCGGCATGGACTGACGCCGCATCAACAGCAGGTAGACGAAGCCGTCTCCGATGGTGATGAGCCCCAGCAGCCCGGCCGCGTACAGCAGTCTGCGGACGGCGGCGGACCGCAGCAGTGCCCCCGCGCGGCGGAGATCGACGGCGGCGGATGCGGCGGCGCAGCGCCCGTCGTGGCGGTCGCGGGCGAGGAGGGCCAGGGCGAGCAGACCAGTGGCGGCGACGCAGAAACTGGTGAGGAACAGCGCTCCGAATGCGGCCTGGGTGGTCGTGCCGACGGCCGCGAGCACGCCGAGCGCGGCCAGGGGGCCCGCGAAGGCGCCCATGCTGTCCATCGCCCGGTGGATGCCGAAGGCGCGTCCGAGCAGCGGCTCGGGGACCGACAGGGTGATGAGCGCATCCCGTGGCGCGGTGCGCAGCCCCTTGCCGGCGCGGTCGGCGACGATGACCGCGCCGAGCGCCGGCACGGAGGAACCGGCGGCGAGGAGACCCAGTTTGGCCGCGGCGGAGATGCCGTAGCCGATCCCGGCGACCGCCTTGCGCCGGTGGAGACGGTCGGCGGCATAGCCTCCGACCAGCCGCAGCAGGGCGGTCGCCCCGGTGTAGAGGCCGTCCATCAGGCCGTAGGCGGCCGGGCTCAGATGCAGGGTGAGCACGAAGTAGAGCGGCAGGACGGCGGTGACCATCTCGGCCGAGACGTCGGTGAGCAGGCTCACGACCCCGAGTGCCAGGACATTGACACCGACCGCGGCGACGGTGCCGCGCATGCCCCGGTGCGGGTGGTTCCCTCGGGGTCGGTCGATGGTGGACAGGTACACGGCCGTGTTTCGCCTCCTCGGGCTGAGATCGGGCAGGGTGGGTGGGAGGGAGGCCGGAACGAGTGGGGTGCTCCGGCCTCCCGGCCGGTGGGACGGTGGCGGGTCAGCCCTGCGTGAGGGTGAGGTCGTCGATCTGGGCCTCGAAGAGACTGGCAGCGCCCGCGTCGGCGGCCTCCCCTTGGATCCGCACGGTCTTGCCCGCGAACGCGGACAGGTCGGCGGTTCCGGTCCGCCACTGCCCGGCCGTCTCACTCGCCGACCCGGTCTGCTCGAACACCGTGGTGGACGTGGAACCGTCCACCACCCCGATCCGCAGCCCGTCGTCCGAGCCGGAGTTGTCGCCGTTGGCCACGTTGTAGGAGAAGCGCAGCGTCAGCGGGCCGCTCGCGGGCAGTGTGATCCGCGGGGAGAGCACGGTCGTCCTTCCGCCGTCCAGGTCGTTGTCCCCGTACGTCTTCCGGGCCGCCGCACCCGTGGTCAGGGCGTACGACCCCGAGGCCGCCGCCAGCTGCTTGACCTGGTTGCTGTAGGTGGACGTCGTCTGCTGCGGCACTCCGCGCTCGAACACCCCCGACGTCGCCGAGTCCGTGCCCGCCGCGTTCACCGTCCATCCCTTGTCCGACTCGAAGTCGTCCGAGAACACCGTGCTCCCACCGCCCGAGGCGGTCACGGTCCAGGTGAAGGTGGTGGACGCGGTGGCGCCGGCGGCGTCCGTGGCGGTCACGGTGACCGTGGAGGTGCCCGCGGTGGTCGGGGTGCCCGAGATCCGCCCGGTCGCGGAGTCGACGGACAGCCCGGCGGGCAGCCCGGTGGCCGACCAGGAGCAGGGGCCGGTGCCGCCGGACGCGGACAGGTCCAGTGAGTCGGGCCGGCCGGCCGTGCCGCTGCGGCTGCCGGGGTCGGTGACGGTCAGGGCCGAGGTGGAGGTCGTCCAGGCGTCGGTGATGGGTGTCTTGTACGCCGCGTTGCCGAGGGCGGGCAGGCCGTACATGTCCTCGATGGTGCGCAGGACGTTGTAGTGGTTGATCTGGGTGCCGGACTCGTAGCCGGCCTTGACGTGGGCGCCGGCGACGACGGTGTAGATCTGGTTGACGGAGGTGAAGTTGTCCTCGTCGAAGGTGGCGATCAGGAGGCTGTTGTGGGACTTGGCCCACTGGACGTACCCGTCGAGGTTCTTCTTGAGCCAGCTGTCACCAGTGCCCACGGCGCAGTCGTGCATGTCGTCGCACATGTCGGGGATGACGAACGAGACCGTGGGCAGCTTGCCGTAGTCGCTGGGGAACGTGGAGTACGGCACGTTGTACGCGGAGCCGCTCACGGTGGGGAAGTCCACCCAGGGAGCGTGCTTGCGCCGGTAGTTGCCGCTGTTGCAGCCGGTGTACCCGGCGCTGGGCAGGCCCTCGGAGTACCCCTTGAAGGTGCGGCCCGCGTTCAGGAGTTGCTGTCCGAGATTGCCCGTGCTGAACGACTTGGGGCAGTCGTCGTTGGTGACTCCCTGCTGGGACCCGGAGAACAGCGAGATGTAGTTCGGCTGACTCGGGTGGGTGATGCCGAAGGCGTTGGTGAACAACGTGCCCTGTGAAGCTAGGGAGTTGAGGTAGGGGGCGTTGGAACCGCCCTTGATGGTCGAGTAGTTCTTGTTCTCGAACATCGCGACGACCACGTGGTCGAACTGTGGGACGGACGAGGCGACGGGTGCCTCGGCCGGCCTGTTGGAGGCGGTCCTCGCCGAATGCGACGGGAGCGCGCCCAGGACGGTCAGGAGGGCGAGAGCCGAGGCCCCGGCCAGGGTTGCTGTGCGGGAGCGCCGCATGGTGCTGACCTCCACATGAAGGGATCGGGGAACGAGCGGAGCGGTGCACACCGCCTCCGGACCGCCGGGGGCGGGCGGCGGCGGGGACAGAGGGTGGCGGGTCACCCCTCGGTGCGGGTGAGACCGCCGGCCTGGGCCGCGAGGAGTCCGGCTGTGCCGGCCTCGACGGCCTCCGGGTGGCCGTCCGAGAACGCCGTGCTCGCACCGTCCGAGGCAGGGTCGCCGGTGTAGAGCAGGCGGTTGGGTGTGTCGGCGCCCGCGCTCCTGATCTTGCCCGGTGTGGCACTGCGGACCAGGGCGGCCTGCACGGCGGCCGGGCCGGCGTCGGGATGTGCGGAGAGGTACAGGGCGGCGGCGCCCGTGACGTGCGGTGCCGCCATGGAGGTACCGCTGATCGACTTGGCGGCTGTGTCACTGGTGTTCCAGGCCGAGGTGATGGAGGTGCCGGGGGCGAACAGATCCGTGCAGGGGCCGTAGTTGGAGTCGGATCGCCGGGTGTCGCTGGAGTCCGCGTTGTTGACGACGATCGCCGCGGAGATGTCGCCCGGGGAGTTGTCGCAGGCGTCCTTGCCGGCATTGCCGGAGGAGACGACCCAGGTGATGCCGGAGTCGATGGACTTCTTGATCGCCGCGTCCTCGCTGCTGCTCACACCTCCGTTGATGCTCATGTTGACGACGGCGGGCTTGACGGCGTGCGCCGTGATCCAGTCGGCGGCGGAGATGATCGAGGAAGTGCTCGCCGAGTCATGACAGTCGAGCACGCGGACGGCGACGAGTCCGACGCCCTTGGCCACCCCGTAGTCCCTGCCGCCGACGGTGCCTGCCACATGGGTGCCGTGCCCGAGACAGTCCTGTCCGGCCCGGCCGTCGCCCACCTCGTCCACACCGATGCTCGCCCGGCCCTGGAACTGGGTGTGCGTGCTCCGCAGGCCGCTGTCGACCAGGTACGCCGTCACGTTGCTCGCCGTGGTGGCGTAGGTGTAGCCGTGGTCGAGGGGAAGATACCGCTGGTCGATGCGGTCCAGGCCCCAGGACGGCGGATCCGTCCGGGTGGCGGAGCCGTGGTGCTCGGCGTCCTGTTCCACGTAGGCCACGCCCGGGTCGGCCGCCGTCCGGCGTGCCTCCTCCGCGGTCATCTCGGCCGCGTATCCGTGCAGCACCGTGCTGTAGGTACGGCGGATCGTCGCGCCGTGGGCGTGGGCGATCCGGGCGGCCTCGTCGCGGACGGAGGCGGCGGGCGCGGTCGCATCGTGCTTGAGGACCACGATGTAGCGGCCGGCGAGCGCACCTGCCACGGTGCGGATCGCGCCGGCCGGAGAGTCTGCCGCCGCACGGGACGGCTGCACGGAGAGACCGACGAGCCCGGCAGCCGTCAGGGCGGCCAGAACCGGTATGCGGGCAAGGGGAATCACGTCTGCTCCAGGAAGGGGAGGGGTGCGGTCCGGAGGTCCGGGTACGACTGTCTACACCCCTGTCACTCCGTCGAGTGGCCATCCGTCGCCAGTAGCCAGGACCCGCCACACGAGTCCAAGTCCCATGCGCTGGGCGGCACTTGATGGTCGCTCCGTGGCGCAGGGGCCTTTGCAACGGCGTCCCGGACATGCCACCATCCCGGCCTGAACCAGCCAGGTGCGAAAGCGGGTTCCCCACCCGCTCCTGCCCTCGCCCGAACACGTCCGCGCCGACGTGAAGGACCCCCCATGAACGATGATCTGCCGGCGCAGCTGCGCCGTCTCGGCCTGTCACCCCAAGAGGCAGCGATCTACCTGACCATGCTCCGCACCGGCCGGACCAGCGCGTCCGGCCTGGCGGCACAGCTCGACTGGCGGCCCGAGGAGGCGGAGCGGTGCCTCGGCCGCCTAATCGGCATCGGCCTGGCCGCGCAATTCGGGACCGACGGCACCGAGGCCGCTCCGGTGGACCCCGCCATCGCCCTCGATCACCTCTCCCACACCCGGGTGGCGGAGCTGCGGCAGGCTCACTGCTCGGCGCTCAACGCCTATCGCGACTACCGGCGTTCGGTGCATCCGCAGGCCACCGAGGACCTCGTCGAGGTGGTCACCGGAGGCGGCATCGCCGACCGGATTCTGCAGGTGGAGAGGGCAGCGGAATCCGATGTCCTGCGCTTCGACTCTCCGCCGTACCACATACCGGCCGGCGCCAACCCGACCGAACTGCGCAATCTGGAGCGCGGTGTGGAGTACCGGGTCGTCTACTCCAGGTCCGCGGTGGAGAACCGCGTCTACTACACCACCAACATCCAGCCCTGCATCGCCTCTGGCGAGCATGCCCGGGTGCTGCCCACCGTCCCGGTCAAGCTCACGGTCTTCGACCGCCGGATCGCCATCGTCTCGATGTCCTTCGTCGAGGCCGAGGTCAACGACTCCCTGCTCGTGGTGCGCCCCTCCAGCCTGCTGTCGGCTCTCACCGGGCTCTTCGAGTCCGCCTGGCGCTCGGCGTTCCCCATGCACCTGAGCGACCGGGTGCCTCCCGCGCTGCGCCCGCTGCACGTCCGGATCCTGGAGCTGCTCGGAACCGGTGTCACCGACGACGCGATCGCGCAGCTTCTCGGTATCAGCCGTCGCACCCTGTCCCGCAACCTGGAGCACCTCAACCACCGGGCGGGCACCAGCACCCGGTTCCAGCTCGCGCTCTACGCCGTCCGCAACGGGTGGATCTGAGCCACAGGAGACCACGGGCCGGTCCCGGCCGCGGGATCAGGGGGCCGGGAAGCCGGGCGGCCAGGTCCAGGAGATGACGTGGACCCCGGGCGCGGCGTTGCTCAGGACGGCGTGGGTCTGCCGGAAGGCGCCGACGGGGATGCGGCGGCTCATCTCGGGTTCCGCGCCGAGCCGTCGGCGGTGGTGGACCGAGCAGCGGGCGGGCACGGCCTCGGGGTGGAGCGGATCTGGATCACGAAGTCGCGTTTCCAGCTCGCCCTACGTGACCTCGGTCGGCGGCACCTCCTTGGTCAGGTCGTCCGGTGCGCGCGGCTGGGACGAACCCGTCTGGAACACCGAGTCCGACGAGGGCACCGGCTCCGGCTGCTCGGCGTACGAGCCCAAGCCCGCCTGGCAGAAGGACACGGGCTGCGCCAGGCGCATGACCGCCGACGTGGCCGCCGTGGCCGACCCCGCCCGCGGTGTCGCGGTGTCGCGGCGTACGGCAGCTACCAGAAGAACGGCTGGGGTGTCTGCGGCGGAACCAGCGCGGCCACCCCGGTGATAGCCGACGTCCACCCGGACGCGGGTGCCCCGTCCGCCGGCTCGAACCCGGCCTCCTTCCCCTACGCCCACCCGGCCGCTCTCAACGTTGTCACCAGACCACGGCTTCCACGGACCCCGCGCACCCTGTGCGGTGTTCGCCGGGACGGTCCGGGCACCGACCACCGCAGCGGTGATCCTCTTCGAGCCCACCGCCCCGGTACCGGGGCTCTCCGGCCGCGGGGTTCTCCTGGTGATCGACAACACCGGGAGCGCCTCGGAAGGCGAGTGGCCGCCCTGTCGTACCCTTCCCATTCGATGGGAACAGGCTTTCGGGCCACGCGATCCCCACCCGGCCGTCATCGTCGTCCCGCGTCGGGGCGGTGCGAGGACGGCCCCTGATGCGCGAGGGTGGCAAAGCACCGGTGCCCGCTCGTCCAGTGGTCGATGACGCCGAGGGCAAGGTCGGCGGCGATCCTGTGAAGCGCTGGTCGTCCGAGCCGCGCCCAGGGAAAGAACGGACCGCCCTGGCCCGCGAGGTTCTCGAACCGGGCGGTGCACAGCTCTTCGACGTCATGGGGGTCGACCTCGACGACGAGGCGCCCAGTGGGGGCGACGAGCTCGCCGCACCGGCGCAGCAGGCCGTGCGGGTCGCCTCCGATCCCGATGTTGCCGTCGACGAGCAGTACCGTCTGCCAGCCTCTCTCGGCCGGCAGCCGGTCGAAGACCGATCGGCGCAGTGCGAGCCCGCCCAGGGCACAGGTCAGGGCGACCGCGCGAGGTGTCACGTCGACCCCGAGGGCGAAGACTCCCCGGCTCAGGAGTGCCCTGCACATGCGGCCCGGGCCGCAACCGACATCGAGGACTGGACCGGCGCAGCGTTCCAGCACGGACTTGTCGTCCACCGTGGGCTGCTCGTGCCACCGGTGGACCGGCATCCGGATGCGGCGCCCGTCGGCCAGCCGTAGGTACACCGGCCCACGGCCGGGTCGCAGGGCGAGCGCGTAGGGATCCTCTTCGGCGTCGTACAGCTCGTTCTCGTCCGTTGTCACGGTGCTGCGCCATGCCCTGCGGCGGGTCGGTTCTCCTCGACGCGGCCGGCCCGCCGCACGCGGCGCAGTCTCATCGCGAAGGCCACCGCGGAGGCCGCGAAGAGCACGCCGGTGATCGCCAGCCATCGGCCGAGGTAGACGCTGTCGGACAGCCCGGTGTCACCGGGGTAGGGGACCGCCAGACGGAGGATGAGGGGAAACCAGACCAGCAGGAGCAGACCCGAGAGGAAGGCGGGGACGCGCAGGTAGTTGATCCACCGCACCGTCGGTCCGTCGGCGGCTCGGTGCCGCAGTACGGAGAGGGCCGACAAGTCGGCCAGCGAGTACAGGGGCAGGAGGATGAGATCGTGGAGGATCGCCGCACCGACGAACCAGATCGCCACCTCCCAGGGCTGGACGGCGAACAGGCGCACCATGGCGTAGCCGGTCAGGGCGAACGAGGCGATCAGGACGAGCAGGTGCAGAGGTCCGGAGCCGTACCAGCGGACGAATCGTGCCATGGTCACGCCCTGAAGGTGAGCCGGTGGACCCACTTGGTGTTGTTCACACCGGGGTTGGCCGGGACGATGATGCGGGCCGGGTAGCCGTGGTCGAGTGAGAGGTCCACGCCGTTGACGCGGAGTGCCAGCAGCGCTCGGGGGTCGCGGATCTGGTTCCCCCGCAGAACCACCCTGGTGAAGGGGCCCGGGGGCTGGATGGACTGGACCAGAACACTTCCTGCGTCGGGCAGTCCGGCGAGCGCGGCGAGGTCGGCCAGCCGTAGGCCGCTCCAGTGCTGGTCCTCGGTGGACCATCCCTCCACACAGGCGATCGGCAGGGCGGCGGCGTGCTGGGGCATCGCCAGGAGCTGCTCGCGGGTGAAGACCCGTGGCGCTCCGCGTCCGTGGACCTCCAGCCGCCAGCTGGGTCCGACGAGCGCGGGGGTGACGCCGACCTTCGCCGCCGTCTTGTTGATCTGGAAGCTGTTCGGGCCGCTGCCCGGGTCGCGATTGTGCGGTGCGAGCAGCGCTGTGCCGCGCAGCCACCCGCCGATGCTCTGCCCGGCGGTCACCATGAGGAGGAGCAGCGATCCCGCTCCCACCATGCCGAGAGCGCCGCGGCGGCTCATCGTCGGCGGGGCGGGCGCGGCCGCCACCAGGCCGTCGGGGTCGGGTGGTTCGGGCACGGTGTGGGCGAGATCGGTGCGCAGCTCGGCGCCCAGGCCGCGCGAGCGCAGGGCCCGTGTCATCCGGCCGCGTCTGAGGCACACGTGGACGACGAACGCGGCGATGAACACCCAGGCGCCATAGAAGTGCAGGCGGTAGAACGAGCCCGGGAAGACGTAGTAGAGCTGGATGTTGAAGATGCCGGTGACGAATTCGAAGATGACGCCGCCGACCAGCATCAGCAGGGACAGTCTCTCCAGGCCGTGGGCGATGGAGCGTACCGGCAGCCATTCGAACAGCTTCGGGATCACCGACCACAGCTTGGCCAGCAGCACCGGCACCAGCACCACGCCCAGCGTCACGTGCACGCCCTGCAGCAGCCGGTACAACCAGTAGGGATGCGTGGGCCAGCTGAAGAGGTAGAAGCCCAGCACGCCCTTGTCGGGGGTCTCGTCGTTGAGGGGGCTCAGGTCGGGGTTGTAGGAGGCGTAGGAGAGCAGTCCGGTGATGAACAGCAGCGGAATGCCGATCAGGAGGACCAGTCCGAACACGGATGTCAGCCACGGCCCGCGGATCGGGCTGCGCCAGAATCCGGGACGGAACGGCCCCGGGGGCGGGGGAAGCTGCCCGATGCGCCGTGCGGCTGCACGAGTCCGGGCACGTCCCGCGGCAGCGGCAGCAACCGCAGTGCCGTGCAGGCGCTTCAATCGCTTCGGCGTCGGCTTCTCTTGCGGCCTGCGGCGTCGCGGCCCACCGGTTGGGGCCGAGCCCGACGGCCGTCCGCCACTTGCCATCGGCCGTCTCCTCCAGTCCTCGAGCTGCGCTCGCAAAAGGACGGTCGCAATGCCACGACCCATGCCGGACAAACAGGACACTTACAAGCTGGCACAGGTCAGATGGGCTGTCCGCGCCTGAGGTGCAAGCGGGTGTCCGTCGTCGGCCGAACGGCGGAACCACTGTCCCGGTGATCTCCCAGGCCCCCGTGCCTCAGGGTCGCGTCACCCTCCCGACGACCGAGGGGCCTACAGCTGACGAACAGGGCGGCGAGTGAGTCGAGGCGGTAGGGCTTCGCGGGAGTCACGGCCGGCTCCTTCGATCGCCACCCGCGCGCCTGGCTGCGTGAGCTCGTACGGCTGAGCTGACCCGGCCGGCGGAAGGCGACGGGTTCGGCGTGGCGTAGGCCGAAGGGGCTGGCCGAGCGTGGCATCGCTTTCCTCCGCCGCGGCGACGTGGCCGTCGGTGTGACCGGCGACGACCTCGTGGTCGGGTCGGCCCCGTGGCCACCGAGCAGGTTCCGACCCGGCCCGGGCGCGAGGATCTCCGGCATGACCGGTCGCCCGATGCGCGGTTGGGTCGTGGTCGGATCGCCGAGGGCCACGCCTTCGCTGAGAACCTGGTGTCCCTACCGGTGTTCGGGGTTCTCGTAGTCGCGACGGCAGCCGGCGTCCCAGGCGGTGCGCTGGTTGCCGTAGGCCGGGATGCCGCCGAGGTCCTTCAGCGCTCGGGCCAGGTGGAGCAGGTTCCAGGTCATGAAGGTGGTGTTGCGGTTGGTGAAGTCGTTCTCCGGACCACCCGAGCCCGGATCGAGGTACGAGGGGCCGGGGCCGGCCTCACCGATCCAACCCGCGTCCGCCTGCGGCGGGATGGTGTAGCCCAGGTGCTGGAGGCTGTAGAGCACGTTCATGGCACAGTGCTTGACGCCGTCCTCGTTCCCGGTGATCAGACAGCCGCCGACACGGCCGTAGTAGGCGTACTGGCCGGAGTCGTTGAGCAGGCTGGAGCAGGCGTAGAGGCGTTCGATCACCTGCTTGGTCACCGAGCTGTTGTCGCCCAGCCAGATCGGGCCCGCCAGGACGAGGATGTCGGCGGCCAGGACCTGCTGGTAGAGGTCGGGCCAGGCATCCCTCTCCCAGCCGTGCTCCGTCATGTCGGGCCACACGCCGGTGGCGATGTCATGATCCACCGCCCGGACGACGTCCACCTGCACGCCCTGCGCTGCCATGATGGCGGTGCTCCGGTCGATCAACCCCTGGGTGTTGCTGACCTCCGGCGAACGCTTGAGGGTGCAGTTGATCACCATCGCCCGCAGGTCGTCGTAGCGGGCCGGCGGCGTGTCGGTGGCGGGCGACGAAGCGGTCACACGGTCCTCCCAGAACCCTCTGCGCAGCACGATGCTCGGCGGCGCGCGTCCACATCCGGCTCCAGCCTGCGGGACGACCGCGGCAGCCGCCACCACAGCGCCGCCGAACGGCCTCGGCATGCTCGAGGCATCGGTGTCCGCACGGCCGCCTCGGTCGGCGGCCGATGAATGGCCGGGGTCGGCGAGCGTGCCTACGTTCGTCTCATGGGTACCGAAGACGCGAGCGAGTCGCGGGACACGGCAGCAGTGGAGGACGTCGCACACCTCTTGGTGCGTTGTCTGCGGGCCGAGGGCGTGGAGTACGTCTTCGGGATTCCGGGCGAGGAGAACATCCGGTTCGTCGACGCGCTGAACGACTCCGGGATCCGGTACATCCTGGTCCGTCACGAGCAGGCCGCCTCGTTCATGGCGGAGATCTACGGGCGGCTGACCGGCCGCGCCGGGGTGTGCTCGGCGACGCTGGGACCCGGTGCGATCAATCTGCTGCTCGGCACCGCGGACGCGATGACCAACAGCTCCCCGATGGTGGCCCTGGCGGCGCAGGGGTCGCTGCGCCGTATCCACAAGGAGTCGCACCAGGTCATCGACCTGGTGTCGATGTTCGCTCCGGTCACCCAGTGGTCGGCCCGCATCGAGTGTCCCGACGCGGTGCCGGAGATGACCCGCAAGGCGTTCAAGACCGCGCAGAGCGAGCGGCCCGGTGCCGTGTTCCTGGCGGTGCCGGAAGACATCGAAGCGGAGCGTCCCGCCGAGCCGCTGGCACCCCTGCAGATCGACGCGGTGCACACCGATGCACCCTCGCCCTCCCAGGTCGCACGTGCGGTGGAGGTGCTCACCGCTGCCCGGCACCCGGTCGTGCTGGCAGGCCACGGCGCTGCCAGAGCCGGAGCCACAGCCGCCCTCGTGCGGTTCGCCGAGCGGCTGAACATCCCGGTCGCGACCACCTTTCACGGCAAGGGCGTCTTCCCCGACGACCACCCGAACGCCCTCGGCGCGGTCGGATTCATGCGGCACGACTACAGCAACTTCGGCTTCGATGCGGCCGACGTGCTGATCTGCGTGGGCTACGAGATCCAGGAGTTCGACCCGGTCAAGATCAACCCGAACGGCGACAAGCGGATCGTCCACGTGCACCGCTTCCCCGCCGAGGTGGACGCCCACTATCCGGTCACGGTGGGCGTCGAGGGTGACCCCTCACAAGCGCTGGACGCACTCGCGGCAGCACTGCCCGACGGGCTCACCTACGACTTCGGGAGCAACGAGAAGATCCGGACACTGCTCGACGAAGAGCTTCAGTACGGGCGCGACAACGAGACGTTCCCGCTGGTGCCGCAGCGTGTCGTGGCCGACGTGCGTACCGCGCTGGACCGCCGCGACATCGTCCTCGCCGACACCGGCGCCGGGAAGATGTGGATGTCCCGCCTCTACCCCACCTACGAGCCGGACACGTGCCTGGTCTCCAACGGCCTGTCGACCATGGGGTTCGCCCTGCCGGGCGCGATCGCCGCGAAGCTGGCACGGCCGGACCGGCGCGTGCTGGCGATGATGGGCGACGGCTCGTTCCTGATGAACTCCCAGGAACTGGAGACCGCCGTCCGCGAACACATCCCGCTGGTCGTCCTGGTCCTGGTCGACGAGGAATACGGCCTGATCACCTGGAAGATGGAACTCGAGATCGGCCGCCACAGCCACACCCGGTTCACCAACCCGGACCTGGTCGCCTACGCCGAAAGCTTCGGCGCCCGCGGCTACACGATCGAAGCCGCCGACCAACTCCTGCCCGTGCTGCGCCGCGCCCTCGACGACGACACGGTCTCCGTGATCGCCTGTCCCGTCGACTACTCCGAGAACCTGCGTCTGACCGACCGACTCGGCACTCTCCACGGCCCGTTCTGACCTGACGGCCCACTCCGGGAGAACGGCCGGGGCAGTCCGTACGAGCGCTGCGTAGGGGAGCCGATGACTGCCGCGTCGCCTAGCCGCCGAGGCGGCTAGGCGGCGGTGTCGTCCGGAACAGCCTGCTCCGTCCAGATGATCTTGCCGGTGGCCGTGTAGCGGGTGCCCCATCGGCGGGCGAGTTGGGCCACGATCAGCAGACCCCGTCCTCCCTCGTCGGTGGTCCGGGCATGGCGCATGCGTGGTGAGGTGCTGCTGGCGTCGGAGACCTCGCAGATCAGGCCACGGTCCAGGATCAGGCGGAGACTGATCGGCCCGCTCGCATGGCGGATGGCGTTGGTGACCAGTTCGCTGACGATGAGTTCCGTGGTGAACGTCAGATCGGTGACGCCCCACTCCGTCAGTTGCCGGGCGGCGAGGGTGCGGGCCTGTGCGACGGCGGCCGGATCGCTGGGCAGGTTCCAGGAGATGACCCGGTCCCGGGCCAGGACACGGGTCCGGGCGAGGAGCAGGGCCGCATCGTCGGCAGGCGGGCCGGCCAGCAGATTGTCGATCACCTTGCGGCCGGTCTCCTCCAGTGCCGGCCGGGGAACCGCGAGGACATCCTCCAGCCGGGCAAGTCCGACGTCGATGTCCCGGTCGAAGGACTCGATGAGGCCGTCGGTGTAGAGCGCGATGAGGCTGCCCTCGGCCAGCTCCACTTCGACGGACTCGAAGGGGAGATACCCGAGGCCGAGTGGCGGTCCGGCGGGCAGGGCCAGGATCTCGGCGCCGCCGTCGGGGCCGACGACCACGGGTGGAAGGTGCCCGGCCCGGGCCAGCGTGCACCGCCTGCTGACCGGGTCGTACACGGCGTACAGGCAGGTGGCTCCCATGAACGCGGTGCCCGCGGCTTCACCCTCGGGCGCCTGAGAAGCGTCGCTGTCGTGCACGCCCATGAGGCCGATGACCAGGTCGTCCAGGTGGGCCAGCACTTCGTCCGGGGAGAGTTCGAGGTTGGCCAGCGTGCGCACGGCGGTGCGCAGGCGTCCCATGGTCGCCGCAGCGGTGATGCCGTGCCCGGCCACGTCCCCGACGACCAGTGCGACCCGTGTTCCGGAGAGCGGAATCACGTCGAACCAGTCGCCGCCCACACCGGTGGGGGCGTCCGCCGGGAGGTACCACGACGCCACCTCCAGGGCGGAGCCTCCCGTCAGTTCCTGCGGCAGCAGGTAGCGCTGCATGGAGCGGGCCGCAGTGCGCTCGCGGGTGAAACGGCGCGCGTTGTCGATGCACACCGCCGCTCGCGAGACGAGTTCCTCGGCGAGACGTACGTCGTCCTCCTCGAAGGGGCCGAGCCGCCGGGATCGGGCGAACGTCGCCGCGCCCAGGGTGACGCCACGCGCCCGCACCGGCACCACCATCATCGAGCGGACGTCGTAATCGCGCAGGGAGGCACCCAGTGACTCGTCCTCGGTCACCCACGGGCTGGCGGTGTGGTCCAGGACCCTTTCCACGAGGGTCCTGCTCTCCAGCAGGCAGCGGGTCACGGGCGACGAAGGGGCGCGCCGGACCGTCTCCCCCACGGCCAGTGACGACTCGGGAGAGCCCTCCCGCACCGACCGCTGCCCTGCGCGCCGGATGACGGGTGACATCCCGACCGGCCCGGGTGCCGGTTCCTCGCCCCTCATGACCGAGTCCAGCAGGTCGACGGCGACGAAGTCGGCGACGGACGGCACGGCGTCGTCGGCCAGTTCCTGCGCGGTTCGCGTCACGTCCAGGGTGCTGCCGATGCGACCGGCGGCGTCGTTGAGCAGGGCCAGGCGTCCTTGTGCCCGCCAGCGCTCGGTGACATCGATGACCATGTACCAGACACCCACGTTGCGACCGTGGCGGTCCTTCATGGCGAAGAAGGATGCGGAGATCGCACGGTCGGCGTCAGGATCGTTGTTGCTGGGCCCGCGGTACTCGTAGTCCATCACCGGAGTGCCGGTCTGCAGGACAGCGCGCATCTTCTCCTCGAAGGCCTCGGCCTCCGGCTTCGGCAGCACTTCCGCCATCCGGCGGCCCAGTCGTCGTTCGAGGGGGATCTGGCGGGCCAGGGGTTCGTTCACCCAGACGTATCGCAGATCCATGTCGAGGACGGCGATGCCCACGGGCGCGTGGGTGAGGAACGGAGTCAGCATCAGCTGGCTCACCCCGCCGCCCGGCATCCGCCAGAAGGCCCGTTTCGGGGGCCGGCCGACGAACCTGCCGAAGACCAGCGCGGCGGCCGAGGCGACAATGACTCCGGGGACCATTTCGTAGATGCTCGACTCGAAGGGGCCGAGCAGCGGATTGATCTTCTTCCACAGCAGCACCGTGGCCGCGCCCGACACGATCCCGGCCATGGCCCCCGCCCAGGTCATGCGCGGCCAGTACAGCGAGAGCAGGACGACCGGGCCGAAGGCGGCTCCGAAGCCCGCCCAGGCGTAGGCGACGATGCCCAGCAGCCCTCCGCCCCTGAGCGCGATCACGAAGGCCACCAGGGTCACCGCGACGACGGCGGTACGACCGACCCACACCAGTGCTCTGTCCGAGGCGCGCCGGTTGAGGAACGCGCGGTAGAAGTCCTCCGTGAGAGCGACGGACGACACGAGCAGCTGACTGTCCGCGGTCGAGACGATCGCGGCCAGTACGGCGATCAGCATCACCCCGGCGCCCCAGGGATCGAGCAGTGTCCGGCTGAGACTGATGTACACGGTCTGCGGGTCGTGGAGCGGCGCGCCGGTCTGCGCGATTCCCACCAGGCCGACGAGCGTGGCGCCGGCGAGCACGACGACGACCCATCCGGTTTCGATACGGCGGGCGCTGGGGATGGCGCCGGTGCTGCGGATGCCCATGAAGCGGGCCAGGATGTGCGGCTGGCCGAAATAGCCGAGGCCCCAGGCCAGCAGCGAGATGATGGCGACGGCGCCGAGCGACCCGCCTGCCGACCACCGTCCGTCCGTGAAGTCGGCCTTGGCACCCATGTCCAGCAGGCTGGGTGTCTTGTCGTTGAGGGTGTCGCGCAGCGCCCCGAAGCCGCCCAGCGCCCCGATGCCGACGAGGGGAAGCACGAGCAGGGCGAGGAACATCAGCGTGGCCTGCATCACGTGTGTCAGGCTCACGGCGAGGAAGCCGCCCAGGCACGAGTAGATGACGATCACGAGGGCGGTCACGGTCACTCCGAGCCCGAACCCGACGTCGAAGATGTGCTCGAACAGCAGGCCGCCGGCGACCAGCCCGCTGGCGACGTAGACGGTGAAGAACACAAGAGTGACCGCCGCCGAGACCATCCGGAGCGTCCGCGTGCGGTCCTCGAACCGCTCCTCCAGATAGGCGGACAGGCTTACCGCGTTCCCGGCTCGCTCGGTGTAGGTGCGCAGCCTCGGCGCGACGAACAGCCAGTTGAAGTAGGTGCCGAGCACCAGACCGACCGCGATCCAGCTGGCGCCGACGCCGGCCGCATACACCGCTCCGGGAAACGCGAGGAACAGCCAGCCGGACATGTCGCTGGCCCCTGCGGACAGGGCGGCGACGAACGCGCTGAGCCTGCGGCCCCCCAGGGCGAAGTCGGCGAAAGTGTGAGTGCGGCTGTAGGCCCAGACTCCTGTTCCGACCATGACGGCCACGTACACGAAGAATGTGGCCATGATCGGCGCACTCAACTCGAACATATTGCCCTCGCCTGCGAGGTCCCCGAGCACGGGTGCGACTGCCGCACGCCTGACAGCCTGGTCCTTCCATGCAAATGTACAGATTTCGGTCACCGTCGGTCGACAGCAGCAACGTGTCGGCGCCCGCCGTGCCGATCAGGCACGGCTGCCTTTCCCCCGGGGCTCGGGCAGCCCGACCAGGAGCAGGGTCACGTCGTCGTCGTGCGCGGCCATGTCCGGGATGAGGGTTCTGAGCAGCCGATCCGCGGCCTGATCGAGGCTCTCGGGATTCGTGGGAGCGCCCTTCATCGCGACATCGAGAGTGTGGGCGAGGATGTCGATCTGGTCCTCGATGTCGGTGCCGGGCCTTTCGACCAGTCCGTCGGTGTAGAGAGCGAGAGTGCTGCCCGGCGGCAGCTGCTGGGTCGTCTGCCGGAACGCCACCCCGCCGCCGTACGAATCGTTGACACCCAGCGGTACGCCGACCGGTGCCTGAAGTCGGCGGGCCGGACCGTCGGGCGGCAGGGCGATGACGGGCAGGTGCCCTGCCGAGCACAGGGTGACGTCGTGGGAACTCTGGTCGATCACCAGGTAGACGCAGGTGACGAGCTGGTCCGCCAGGTCGCCGACGAACGCGTCCAGCCCGGTCATGAGCCGACTGGGCGGTATGTTCGTGCGGGCCAGCGCGTGCGAGGCCGCACGCAGCTGGCCCATCACGGCCGCCGCCTCCAGGCCGCGGCCCATCACGTCGCCGACGACGATGCCGGTGCGGTTTCGGTCCAGGGGAATGATGTCGAACCAGTCGCCGCCGACCCCGGGATCCTGGACGGATGCCAGGTACCGGTGGGCGCTGGGCAGGTACGGCAGACGGGGCGGCTCGCCCATGAGGCTGTGCTGCAGGGTGTAGGCGATGCGCCGGTGCTCCTCGTAGCGCTCGGCGCGTTCGGCCTCGACCTGTCTGCGTTCGGTGATGTCCCGCACGGTAAGGAACACCAGCGTCTCCTCCGCGGCCTGCAGGCTGCTGACGCTCACCTCGACGGGGAACTCACCGTGGTGGCTGTGCAGCCCGTACAAGCCCTGGTCCAGCACGATCGGCTTCGGGTCCGTCTGCCGCAGGTAGGAGCGGAGGAGTGCGCTGTGCCGACGGCGCCGAAGGACGGGCACCAGATCGACGACCTGGGTGCCGACGAGGTCGTCCGGACCATGACCGAACAAGCGCTGCACCTGTGCGTTGGCCATGACGATGGTGCCGCGGCCGTCCGTGATCAGGGTGGCGTCGGGCGCGGAGTCCAGCAGTGCGAGGAAGCGCTGGTTGGCCCGCCGGACCTCGCGCTGCGCCACGACCCGGTCGGTGATGTCGGTGACCACACCACATACGGCGTAGGGCCTGCCGGACGGCGTGTTCAGCGGGAACAGACTGGTGAGGAAGTCCCGTGGACCTCCGGGCAGGGGGAGCATCTCCTCCCGCTGAACAGGGGTCCCCCGTGCCAGCATGGCGAGGTCGGCGGCGCGGGCCTGACGTGCGAGGTCGGGCGGCATGACATCCCGGTCACGGCGGCCCAGTACCTGCTCGCGGGACAGGCCCGTACTCTGCTCGAACCTCGTGTTGACCGCCAGGAAGCGGCCGTCCAGGTCCTTGACGAACATCACCGCGGGCGTGTGGTCCATGAACGCCTGCAGCAGTGCGTTCTGCCGCACCTGCCATTCGGCACGGGCGTGCGCCAGCTCGATGCGGCGCCCCACCGCCAACGTCGCGAAGACGACCGTGGTGAACACGGCCACGTGCCCGCACACCAGCAGCGCCGTACCCAGACGCGCTCCGAACAGCCTTGCATCCTCACCGGCCAGGACGAGCCAGCCCAGCAGAGGTGGTACGACGAGGACGGTGGCGAACAGCCTGCGCCCCAGCGCGCCCGTGGTGCCCGCGTTCATCAGCAGTCCGGCCAGACCCCGGTCCGGCCGGACGAGGAAGGCGGCGATGCCCAGCAGCACGAGAGCCATCCCCGTGTACAGGGCCATGCCCTTGTAGGCGCCGAACCGTTCCAGTTCGGGCACGGCGTACGCGAACCCGTACAGGCGCAGCATTCCCAGTGTGAGGACGGCCAGGCCCGGGACCTGACTCGTCCAGGCGGGAAGCCGGGGCGTGCTCGCACAGAGGGCCGCCACACCGCCGGCCATCAGTGCCGCAGCCGTGTTCGGTGCCATCCGTCCGGGCACTTCCGTCGCCATCCGCGCCGTGTCGTCCTTGAAGAGGAGTTCATCGATGCCCAGGCCCGCCCCGGTCAGGTACTCCACCACGGTGAGCCCGCCGATCAAAGCGGCCAGGACTGCGGCTGCACGGGCCGCGGTGATCACCCACGGGGTGACATGTCCGCGAGCCACCAGAAACACGGAGACACCGAGTGCCAGCAGAGCCACGGCGGTGTTCGCATTCATGGTCTCGTCGGCGCCGGGCATGCGCCTGAGGACGTCGACGCCGAGGATCCAGCCGGAGAGACCCGCTGTGCCCAGCACAGCTGCCGCCAGGGCGGCGCCCTGAGCCACAGCGCAAGCAGCGTCCAGGACGGACTGCTGGTACGGCAGGTCCGCGGCCTGCTCTGCTCCAAGCGCGCCAGGCAACTCGGGCGTCTGATGCTCTGTCGTCACTGAACACTCATCTTGGTGGACGAATGACTGACTCGGAACTATCCCCCTGAATACTTTGACACCCTCGCACCCTGCGCCGAAAACGCATGTCACGCGGCCCTGGTCGTGCAGGGACCGACCCAGGCGACTCCAGGCGCCCGTTTTAATCCCTTTTGGGGGCATCTTTACCGTAGCGTCCGTTACGTGTATATTTAAGTGTAGCGGGTGCTACATGTACGAGCCTGGCGCACGCCGGCACGTCACCGCCGAACCCGTCCGCCACCAGCCAAGAAGGGACCGACCCCATGCTCAGGGCCATTGGCCGTCTCCTCGCCCACCGCCGGGAAGGTCGGCCCTCTCGTACCGGTGCACCCTCGTGGGCCGCCAGGCAGCAGGCCCTCTGGTCGCGCAGCCTCACACCGCTGCGGCCGCTGGACGCGCCCCGCGGCCGCGCCACCGCATGGGACGCCTCCTGGCCCCTGCGGCGGGAACTGACCTCAGTGCGCGAGGCCCGCCGGCTGGTGACCGCACAGCTGGGCGACTGGGCTGTGGACAGCCTGGCCGACACCGCGAAACTCCTGGTCAGCGAACTGGTCACCAACGCCCTGCGGCACACACGGGGCCCGCTCAGGCTCAACCTGCGGCTGCGCGACTCCCGCCTGCTGTGCGAGGTCGAGGACACCGAGTCCGCCGGCCCCGTACGCAACGTCGCCGATCCGGACGCGGAGGGTGGTCGCGGCATCGAACTGCTCGAACTGCTCGCGGACGCCTGGGGCAGCGTCCGGACGGCCACCGGCAAGATCACTTGGTTCGAGCTCCAAGCCGAGGGCAGGTCGGCGAGCGGCGTAGCGGTCGGCCATGCATGACTTGCTTGGATCTTTGTCGACGTGCCGCACCGGTTTCCACCGGCGCGGCGCGGCCCGCCAGGTGTGGGGTCAGTGCTTCTTCGCGATGAACAGCCGACCCGTGGGGAACCGGTGCGGCAGGCACCGGACGTCCGAGAAGCCCGCCGCCAGCAGCTTGTCGGTCCACTCCTGCTCGTTGAGCAGCCGCCGACGCATGAACTGCTGGTGGTAGTACGTCACGATCGCGCTGAACCGGCGCTCCCTCGGGTCGGGCACGTACGGCACGGCCTCCGTGAGCGCCATCATGCCGCCCGGCCGCAGCGCGTCCCGGCAGCTGGCCAGGGTCTGGTCGGCGATGTCCTCCTCCTCGGGCATCATGTCGTGGAAGACGAACCCGGCGTGCACCACGTCGGCGTCCTTCACCGGCGTCGGGTCGGTGGCCACCGACTGGATCGACCGCTCGTACACGGTGATCCGGTCGGCCACACCCGCTCGCTCGGCCGCCAGTTGCGCCTCCCGGCACGCCTCGGCGTCCAGGTCGAGCGCCACGGCCGTGGTGTCCTTCAGGGTCAGCATGATCTCGATGAGCAGCCGGGCGGTGCCCGCGCCGAGGTCGACCACGTGCGAGGGACGGGCGTCGAGGATGGTCTGCAGTGCCACGGGATAGAAGCCGAACGAACCCATCCACTGCGAGCTGACGGCGACCTGCCGGCCGTCGCGGCTGTGCCGCTTGCCGGCGGCCACGTTGTCGGTGAGGAACTCCACCGCGTTCTCCACGAACGGCCGGTTCGCGTTGAGCGCCCAGGACAGGTAGCCGGACTCGTACAGGATCTGGTCGAAGTCCGCCGCCACCTGGTACGTCCCGTCCGACTCGACGACCAGTGCCGCCGAGGTCAGGGCCTCCAGGTAGTTCGCCACGCCCTGCCTCGGCAGCCCGGTGGCCGACGCCAGCTGCTCGACGTCGACCCGCTGGCCCTTGTCGATGTGGGGCAGTACCCCGATCCGGTCGCCGATCTCCAACAGCGCTGCCGCTCCCGCCGCGTCCGCTGCCGTCTCGCGGGCCGGGTTCTGGTTCGCAGTCATCTACTGTGTTCCTTTCAGTAATTGCCGGATCACTGTCGGAATTTCGTCCCGCTCGGGCTATCCGTTCATGGCCTCCCGGAGCACGCGGTTGATGACACGGCTGATCTCGGCCGCGTTGCGCGGCCAGTACATCTCGTTGTGGGCGCAGGCCACGTCGTAGCGCTGCACGTGACCGTCGACGTACTCGTGCCACAACACGTCCATCTCCGCGTCCAGATGGCGCTTGTCGTGGGTCTCCGGGTCGAGGAGGGCGTTGAAGAAGACGACGTCGCCGCAGTACCGGGGCGAGGTGTAGCGCCGCATCTGCTCCAGGTGCTCGATGAAGATCTCCGAAGCGGTGCTGACCAGGAACTCGTACTCCTCCATTCCCTTGAGGTGGCCCATGTAGTTGACGAGGAACATGCGCACCATGTCCTCATCCAGGAGTTCGAGGTCGGCGAAGTGGCTGGCGGGTGCCGAGTCCAGCAGCGCGAGCAGCGCCACCTCCTGCCCGCGGCGCTGCAGTTCCGCGGCCATCGCGTGGGCCAGGGTGCCGCCGAAGGACCAGCCGAGCAGGTAGTACGGACCGCTCGGCTGGACGTCCTGCACCTGGTTCACGTAGTCGTCGACCATGTCCTCGATGGACGTCGCCCGGGGCGTGACCCCGTCGAAGCCGCGCGCCTGGATCCCGTAGAGCGGCCAGGACCGGTCGATGTGCCGGCCGAAGCTCAGGTAGGGCCAGCTCAGGCCGCCACCGGGGTGCAGCCACCACAGCGGCGGCTTCTCCCCCTCGGTACGGATCGGCAGGAGGGCTGCGAACGGGTCCTCGAAGGTCACCTCCGTGTCCGCGGACAGCTGTTCCGCCAGTTCGGCCACCGTGGGGTACTGGAACACCGTCCGGATCGGGACCTCCATGCCCAGCTTCTCGTGGATCTGCCAGACCAGGCGGGTCAGTCGCAGCGAGTGGCCACCGCAGGCGAAGAAGTCGTCGTCGATGCCGATCCGGTCCAGGCCGAGCACCTCGGCGAAGAGTCCGGCCAGTGCCTCCTCGCGCGGTGTGCGCGGGGCGCGGTACTCACCGCCGGTCGGGTCGGGGTCGGGCAGCGCTGCCCGGTCCACCTTCCCGTTCTGGGTGAGCGGCAGCCGGTCGAGGAGCATGATCTCGCTCGGCACCATGAACGCGGGCAGCTCGCGGGTCAGTTCGTCGCGCAGCTGCGACGGCAGCCGGGACGCACGGCCGGAGACCGCGGGCGTGTTGACGAGCCGCCCGGACGGCGTCGGCGCGGGCCGGTACACGCCGTCGCAGACGGGAGCGTCGACGTCGGGCAGCAGGACCGCCTCGAAGTGCTCCGCCGACTCAGGCGACCAGGTGCAGTACACCGCGAGGCCCTGTGCGGTGCCCCAGGCCTCCAGCTCGGCCGGGTCGAGTGTGCCCCGGTCGTCGATCGGGCCGCCCCACTCGCCGGCCTCGGTGGCCAGCCTGGCGTTCGGCACACGGGTCAGGCGGACCCGGCCGTGCCGCGCGAGTGCGGTGGCCACGTCGGACAGCTGGTGGACGTCGCTTCCCCAGGCCGCCACCGGCAGGTCCGCGAGGTCCAGGGCCCGGTTCGGTCCCTTGTGCAGCACGATCTCGTAGCGGTGGCGGGTCAGCTCGTTGTGGTGGCTGCCCTGTTTGAGGCGGATGTCGGTGGCGACCACGTCCGGATGCGCATCGGCCCACTGCGTGAAGTACTCCGGATCGATGACCAGTTCCTTCTCGTCCACGAGCGCGCGGGACACCGCTGCCTGCACGGCGGCGGCCCGGTCGTCCGGGTGCCGCGAGCGGTGGACGGCCGCGGTGAACCCCTTCTGGGTGCGGTAGTTGCGAACGTCACCGACGACGATCCGCCCGCCCGGGGCCAGCCTGGCCAGGGCGATGTCGAGCACCCGGGTGAGGTAGTCGGCGTCCGGGAAGTACGACACGATCGAGTTGAGGATCACCGTGTCGAAGTGAGCCGCCGGAAGGTCGCCCGCCTCGTCGGCGGGCCGGCAGCGCAGGGTCACCTTGTCCGCCAGCCGCCGGTCGGCGCGGACCTGGGCGCGCAGCCGCTCGATGACGGGGGCGGAGAAGTCGACGCCCCAGTACTCCGTCACCTCCGGTGCGAGCGGTCCCAGCAGCAGGCCCGAGCCGACGCCGATCTCCAGTACTCGCTGCGGCCGCAGGGCGCGCACCCGCCCCACCATGGCATCGCGCCAGGCCCGCATTTCGGGCAGCGGGATGGCCTGTCCGGTGTAGGAGCTGTTCCACCCGGTGAAGTCGTCGCCGACTCCGCCCAGGTCCACCTCGGTGTCGCCGTAGACGGAGTCGTAGATCTCGCGCCACTCCCCGACCTGCTGGTCGGCCTCGCCGTCGGACGACCCCGACGCGTCGGGCACCACGTAGGCGACGAGGTGCCGTTCGCCGAGCCGGTCCTCGCGGCTGACCACGACCGCCTGGGCCACGCCCTCGCGCCTGCGCAGTGCCGCCTCGACCTCGCCCGGCTCCACGCGGAAACCCTGGATCTTGATCTGGTCGTCCACCCGGCCGACGTATTCCAGGTGCCCGGCGGAGCTCCAGCGCACCAGGTCACCCGTGCGGTACATGCGCGCCCCGGACGACCCGAACGGGTCGGCGACGAACCGGCCGCCGGTCAGGCCCGGCCGGCCCGCGTACCCGCGAGCCACACCGGCGCCCGCGATGTACAGCTCCCCGACCACGCCGGGCGGCACGGGCTGGAGGCGCTCGTCCAGGACATGCAGCACGGTGCCCTGCATGGGGCCACCGATCGGCACCGGGTCGGTGCAGTCGTCGACCGAGGCCAGCCGGTACCGGGCGGCGAAGGCCGTGGTCTCCGTCGGGCCGTACCCGTTCACCACGGTGAGGGCGGGGCAGGCGTCGAGAACCTGGCGGACCGCGGAGGGCGGCATGACCTCACCGCCCGCCCACACCTCGGACACGCCCGCGAAGCACTCCGGGTGCTGTTCCACCATCACGGCGAACAGGCCCGTGGTCAGGCACACGTCGGTGATTCCGCGCTCCGCGATCACGGCGGCAAGCACCGCGGTGTCCAGCCGGCCGGCGGCCGCCACCACAGCGGTGCCACCGTTGAGCAGCGGCACCCACAGCTCATAGGTAGCCGCGTCGAACGTGTGGGCCGAGTGGATCAGGACACGGCGGTACGTCCCGTCCGCCCAGCAGTCGTCGAGCGCGAGGTCGACCACGTTCCGGTGGGTCACCTCGACGCCCTTGGGCTGGCCGGTGGAGCCGGAGGTGTACATCACGTACGCGGTGCTGTGCTCCCCGACGCCGATTTCGAGCGGGGAGTCCGGGCACCCGTCGAGGTCCTCGTCGGCGAGGCCTTCGTCCACGGTGACGGTGGGAGTGAGGTCGCCGAGCATGAACTCGATGCGCTCGGGCGGATAGGTGGGGTCGACCGGCACATACGCGGCTCCCGTCTTCAGCACCCCGAGGATCGCCGCGACCAGGAGCGGTGAGCGGTCGAGCACCAGCGCCACGCGGCTGTGCGGCTGGGCGGCGCTCGCGCGGAGGTGGTGGGCGATGCGGTTGGACCAGCGGTCCAGTTCGGCGTAGGTCCAGCTGTGCGTGCCGTCCGCGGAGACCAGCGCGATCGCGTCCGGCGTCGCGGCGGCCGTGGCGGCGAACCGCTCGTGGACGGTGCCGGCCTCGAACCCGGCGTCCCGGCCCTGACCACCCCACCGGTCCAGCGTCGCCCGCTCACTGCCCGCGAGGATGTCCACCGACCCGATGGGCGTGTCCGGAGCTGCCACCACCTGCCGCAGGAAGCGGACCCAGCGGTCGAGCATCGTGGTGATCGTGCCGGCGTCGAACAGCTCGGTCGCGTACTCGGCGAAGCCCTCGATCCGGGCCCGCGCTCCGTCGTCGTCCTGTTCGCCGAGGTTGATGGACAGGTCGAAGTGCGCGACACCCGGGCTGAACAGCTCCTCGGTCACGCTCAGGCCCGGCAGGGTGAACTCCGCTGCCGCGTTGTTCTGCAGCACCAGGAGCACCTGGAAGAGCGAGTGGTGCGCGGTCGAGCGCACCGGGTTCAGCACCTCGACCAGATGCTCGAACGGAATGTCCTGGTGGTCGTACGCGGCCAGGCTCCGCTCCCGCACCCGGCGGACGAGTTCGCTGAAGCCGGGGTCGCCGGAGGTGTCCGCCCGGAGCACCCAGGTGTTGACGAAGAAGCCGACCAGTCCGTTGAGCGCCTCGTCGGTACGGCCCGCGATCGGCGAGCCGATGGGCACGTCCGTGCCCACGCCCAGCCGGGTGAACAGCGCAGCGAGCCCCGCCTGCAGCACCATCGACACGGTGGCGCCGGTATCCCGGGCCACCCTCCGGATGCCCTCGGTCAGCTCCTCGTCGAGTTCGATCGGAACCAGGTCACCCTCGAAGGACGCCACCGCGGGCCGTGACCGGTCGGCAGGCAGCTCGATAGCCTCCGGCAGGCCGGCCAGGTGGTTCGTCCAGTAGTCCAGCTGACGCCGGTAGAGGCTCTCCGGGGTGTCACTGTCCCCCAGCAGGTTCCGCTGCCACAGGGTGTAGTCCGCGTACTGCACCGGAAGCGGCTCCCACTCCGGCGTCCGGCCGTCACGACGGGACTCGTAGGCGGTGATGAGGTCCTTCGCCAACGGGCGGGCCGACCAGCCGTCCGCGGCGATGTGGTGCGCGCCGATCAGGAACACCGACTCCAGCTCGCTGATCCGGAACAACCACGCACGGATCGGGATCTCGGTCGCCAGGTCGAAGGGCAGGCGCGCCGCCTCCCGCAGGGCGTCGGGGAGTTCGGCCTCCGTGACCTCGCGTTCCTCCCAGGGCACCTGGATCGCGGTCGGCGGGAGGACCTGCTGGTACGGCTGCCCGGCGTCCTCACCGAAGACGGTACGCAACGACTCGTGCCGCACCACGACATCGCGCAGGGCCCCACGGAGGGCAACCCCGTCGAGGTCACCGCGCATCCGCAGCGCCAGCGACACGTTGTACGTCGCCGACGGCCCCTCGAACCGGTGGATGAACCACAGCCGCTGCTGCGCGAAGGAGACCGGCAGCCGCTCCGGCCTGGCCTGGGGGACCAGTGGCGGTCGGCCGGTACCCGCGGTCGTCAGGTGTGCCGCCAGCTCGGCGACCGTGGGTGCCTGGAAGACGACCCGGATCGGGATCTCAACGCCGTGCACGGCGCGAATACGGCTGACCAGTCGGGTGGCCAGCAGCGAATGCCCGCCCACGGAGAAGAAGTTGTCGTCCACGCCGACCCGGTCGAGTCCGAGCACCGCGGCGAAGAGCGCGCACAGCGACTCCTCCTCCGGCGTCGAAGGGGCCCGGCCGCTGCTGCCGGCCGAGTAGTCGGGCACGGGCAGCGCGCGCCGGTCCGGCTTGCCGTTGTCGGTCAGCGGCACGCTGCCGATCGGCACGATCGCCGCCGGCACCATGTACTCGGGCAGCGTCTCCCGCAGGTACGCGCGCAGGGCGGGCAGCAGCGCGGTGATGGCGCCGGCGGCCACGGGGTCGTTGACCGGCACCCGGTCCTCGCGCCCGGGCAGATACGCCCCGGTCAGGATCCGGCTCGCCACCTGGCCGTCCCGGAAGACGAGCACATCGACCTGGTCGACCGCGTCCGCCGACAGCGTGACGACCGCGTCCCACCCATGTCGCTCGGCCCATGCGGGGATCGCGGACGGGTCGAGCGGCGGCGCCGTCGTCGTGCGGGGTTCCCCCAGGGCCAGTTCACGTGCCGCCGCGACCTCCTCGGTCAGGCGCGCGTTCGGGACGCCGGTGATCCGTACGACTGCTTCGTCACGGCTGCCCACCTGGTCGGCGAGGCGGTCGAGGTCGCCGTCCCACACCACGGTGGGAACAGCGTCCAGGGACACCGGTTTCGTGATGCCCGGCTTGTGCAGCACCACCTCGTAGCGGTGCCGGGTCAGCTCGTTGTGCGCACTGCCGTCCTTGACCCGGACATCGACCGCGACACCCCCG